>JBKEBX010000012.1:0-242294 GCA_047973385.1 Lachnospirales bacterium
ACAGGAGAACTTTCAAATTCCGTTGAAGAATGGAAAAGATTGTATGAAAAACAGTTTATAGAAGATGCAAAAAATTATAATTATAATTTTGATGAAAATAGCCTAATTGTTTTTGAAGAAATGGTTGTAGTATATAAATAGTGTATTTTTAGAGTTTAAAGGACTGTAAGAAATCTCACAGCTTGTGAGTTTTCTTACAGTCCTTTTTTATACATGTACTAACGATGATATATAGTATTACCACAGATGTGAGTGTTATATAAATAGTAAATTATCTATTGATTTATATGTCAATTTATAGTAAAATTAAATATAATATAATAGTTACGAAAGTATTTGGTAAGGTAATTTATTTTTATGTTTAATTTTCAAAAAAAAGATATTGTGTCAATAGTTGGTGCAGGTGGGAAAACAACTCTTATGTTATATTTAGCTAAAAAACTAAAGGGTAATGTTGTTGTTTCGACCTCTACCAAAATTTTTCTAGAAAATTCCTTTGAATGTCAAATTAATACAAAAATATCCTTTGAAAAGAATTCTAGAATAATAACGGGGAAAGATATTGTTAATGGTAAGATTGTAGGGTTTAATTTTAATGCTCTAAAATCAAATTATGACTATATTTTGATTGAGGCTGATGGCTCAAAGGAGATGTCCCTTAAAGGTTGGAAGGATTTTGAACCTGTTGTTATAGATGAAAGTAACATAACCATTGGAGTTATAGATATCAGCACTATTGGAAAGCCAACTAAAAGCACAGTTTTTAGAATGGAAGAGTTTGAAAAAATAACAAAAGTTGAAGAAAAGATAAATATAAAAAATCTTTTTGATGTAATTACTCATAAAGATGGAATGTTTAAATATTCAGAAGGTAAAAAGTTTTTGTTTATAAATAAGGTTGAAGATGAATATAATAGAAATAAAGCGATTGAACTTAGTGGATTAGTATACGATTATGTTGATGAGATAGTTTATGGGTCACTTTATCTAGAGGAATTTGAGGTTGTAAAATAATGAAAAACTTAGTAATTGTTAAAGGTGCAGGGGATATTGCGACAGGTGTAATCATAAAATTGCATAATTGTGGGTTTAAAGTACTAGCTCTTGAAATACCAAAGCCTATGGCTGTTAGGCGAACTGTTTCTTTTTGCGAGGCTGTTTATGATGGGGAATGTGAAGTTGAAGGTGTAAAAGCAACACTTATAAAAGATGTATCAGAACTTGAAAATGTAGAAGGGATAGCAGTTTTAGTTGATGAAAACGCTGAATGTACAAAAAAATTAAATGCACTTGCTTTTGTTGATGCAACAATTGCAAAAAAAGATTTAGGTTTAACCCTTGATTTAGCCGAAGTTGTAATCGGTGTAGGGCCACCTTTTGAAGTAGGTGTGCATTGTCATGCTGTTGTAGAAAGTAATCGTGGACATAGTCTTGGTAAAATTATTTATAAAGGAAAAGCTCAAGAAAATACAGGTTTACCGTCCATAGTTATGGGTTACGACAAAGAACGAGTTATATACTCAGATGTGTCAGGTGAACTTTTGGCTATTAAAAAACTGGGAGACTATGTTGAAAAAGGAGATACTATATTAAAAATTGATGATGTAGAAGTGAAAACACAAATAAATGGCATAGTCCGTGGACTTATAAGAGATGGCTATGTAAAGAAAGGTCTTAAAATTGCTGATGTTGACCCAAGAGATTTATCTTATGAAGAAGTTTATTGCGTGTCAGATAAAGCAAGATGTATAGCAGGGGGAGTTCTTGAAGCAATATTGAATTTAAAGAAGGTGTTATAATGAGTTTGAAAAGAGAATTGTTAGAAAAGATTTTAGAATTTAAAGAAAATGATATAAAGTATGCACTTGTATCGATTACTGGAGTTAAAGGTTCAAGTCCAAGCAGAGTTGGACAAAATATGATTGTTGATGAAAATGGTAATATATTTGGTACTTGTGGTGGTGGAAGCATAGAGCATACTTTGATACAAAAATCCGTTGAGTGTATCGCAACTGGTAAGTGCTTAGAGTTTGAAAGTTCTTTACAAGATGTCGGTATGACATGTGGGGGCGAAGTTTCTGCATTTATACAAGTAGATGAAGTGCGTTCCCATTTAGTTATTGTAGGTTCAGGACATATTGGTGAAATGTTATATAAATCAGCTTCTTTGCTGAATTTTAATATTACTATAGTTGATGATAGAGAAACATACACAAAAGATAAACGCTTTGAAAATGCTAGAGTTGTTTGTTGTGGTTTTGATGAGATAACACAGCATGTAAGAATAAAAGATGATACATATGTGGCGATAGTTACAAGAGGACATGAAACAGATACAAAAGCAATAAAATCTGTTTTGCCTAACAAACCTAAATATGTGGGTTTGCTTGGTAGCCGTAAAAAATCTATTGAAGTTATAGCAAATCTTAAAGAGTATGGATTTAAAGATAATGATTTGATAAATTTGTATGCACCTGTTGGGCTAAAGATTGCAACGAGCGATGTAGGTGAGATAGCTTTTGCGATAATGGCTGAGATTTTAATGATAAAAAACAAGGGCGAGTCTAAGCATTTAAAGATTTAGGAGTGGTTTTGTGGAAAATAGAAAAATTTATTATAATGGAATTTTAGTAGGGAGTTTATGGGTTTTTTTAGAGTCAACTTTTAGATATATAATTGCTATGTTACCTTTTAACTTTGTAAATGTAGGTATGGTGATTATACCTATTGCAGGGTTACTTATGATTTTTGCCTATGATAAGAATAAAAATAAAAAAACTGTATATATAGCTTGTATTACTGCTATTTTAGTTAAGTTTTTAGTTTTAGTAGCTTTTATGATTCTTGGAACAATCCATACAATGCCGTCGCCGTCGGTGGTAGCGTTGCTTAACTCCGTTTTGTCTATAGTTATTCAAGGTGTTTGTTTTTCTATAGTTATGTATTTTTATAATGGTAAAGTGTTAAGTTTTATTGAGATAAGTTCTTTAGTTACAGTGTTGGTTATAAGTTTTAGAGTTGTTCAGTATTTACTCTTTAGTTTTGGTATCGGACCTGTTTTGCTTGATTTTCATCATGATTTCCAGTTTTTCAATATAATAGTATATGCAATAATTAAAATAACAATAGCTACATATTTAGTTTATAGCTTGTATGAGAAATATGAGTTGATAATTTATTTTCAAGATGCAAATAAATTATATGCTATAACTACCTTTGTGGCAGCTTTCATTGTAAATTGTTTTGTTTTTTTTGTTTAAATGTCACCTGTAAAGTTAGATGGCAACGCCAAAAAAATAACATTTTGTTGGCGTCTTAGGTTTATACATAAATCTTGGCATAATTGCATTTTGTGGGTGATGCCAGATAGTTATTGAAAAGAAGATGTTTTTCTACTATAATAATAGTGAAAAACATTTTTTGTTTTGCAAGGTACCATTATTTTTATTTTGTGACGTTGATATGTTAGAATTTTTTGAAAGGTATTATGAATGAAAAGAGAAATATGTTTAAGTGCAATTATAGTTGCAAGTGGCGAGTCTAAAAGGTTTGGTAAAGAAAATAAGTTATTACATGAGATAGATGGTAAGAAGATTATACAATATATTGTAGAAAAAGTTGTGCAAAGCAATGTTTTTTCTGATATAATAATAGTGACATCTTTTGAAGATGTAAAGAGAATTTTTAAAAGTCATTCAGATATAAAAATAGTAATGAATAGTAATAGTCATCTTGGTATATCACAAAGTATTAAACTTGGTGTTGAAAATTCTTCAAAGGATAGTTTAGGATATATGTTTTTTCAAGGAGATATGCCTTTTTTAGAGCTTGAAACAATTTGTGAAATAGTGGATAAATTTTCTGGAAACATAGACAAAATCGTTTCACCTAAGAAAAATAGCCCAAAGATTTTTAGTAGGGATTTTAAGGAAGAATTATTGAATTTAAAGGGTGATGTAGGTGGTAAAATGATTGTGCTAGAGAATATGGATAAATATATTGAACTAGAGTTTGAGAACATTTCGCAGTTTAAGGATATTGATTATATAGGAGATATTTATGGTAAAAATTAAGGAACTTGTAATGCCTGAAAGTTTAGATGAAGCATATGAACTTTTTATTGCAAAAAGAAGTAGTAGAATTATTGGCGGAGGTGCATTTTTAAGACTTGGCAATGCAACGATTTTAAAGGGAGTTGATTTATCTAAGTTAGCCCTTGATTATATAAATCAATATGAAGATAAAATAGAAATTGGTGCTATGACAACACTTTATGACGTGGAAACAAGTCCTATTTTAAAAGATAATTTTTCTGGTGCTTTATCAAAATGCGTTAAAAATATTGTAGGTGTACAGCTAAGAAACATTGCCACAATTGGTGGGAGTGTTGTTGGGAAGTATGGTTTTAGCGATATTTTGCCTGTTTTGTTAGCTCTAGATGCAACTTTGATTTTTTACAAACAAGGTGAGATTTCTTTAGAAAATTATCTTAATTTTGAGAATTTTCAACGTGATATTTTAGAAAAAATTGTTATAAAAAAAGATAAAAAAGCTTCTTTTCAAATGATGAGAAATTCTGATAGTGATTTTTCTATTTTAAATGCTTGTGTATGTTTTGATGATAGAGGTTATACCGTTGTAGTTGGTTCTACGCCAGGAGTTGCAAAGATTTGTAAAAAAAACAAGTGAAGCGTTAAATAATAATATGGAAAATGAAGATAACTATAATTTTTTACTTGAAGATTTGCATTTTGGCTCAAATCTTAGGGCCTCAAAGGAATATAGAGAGGACATTGCTAAGGTTCTTGTTAAAAGATGTATAAAGGAGCTAAATTAATGATAATCAATACTGTTATAAATAATGAAAATAAAACCCTTACAATTTCCCCGGGGGAATACTTAGTAGATACTCTTAGAGATAATGGCTATAAAAGTGTAAAGCGTGGATGTGATAAAAGTACTTGTGGAGCTTGTTCTGTTATAGTTGACGGTAAAATTGTTTTATCTTGTACATTTTTATCAGCACGAATTGACGGTAAAAAAGTTGAAACAATCGAAGGTTTACAAGAAGAAGCAGAGATTCTAGGAAGAAAAATCGTTGATAAGGGTGGTGACCAATGTGGTTATTGCAACCCAGCACTTATTGTGACAGCAATTGCACTAAAGCGTGAATTTGGTAAAAATGCAACTCGTGATGAGATTATACATTATATAAACGGCAATTTATGTAGATGTTCTGGTTATATATCGCAACTTGAAGCTATTTTAGAATATGTAGGAGAATAATTAAGATGAATACAAATGTTGTTAACAAAGCCTATAATAAACGTGATGGACTTGATTTAGTTTTAGGTAAACCAGTATATACTGATGACATAGCTCCAAAAGATTGTTTAGTTGTAAAAATCTTAAGAAGTCCACATCCTTTTGCAAAAATAAAAAGCATTAATAAGGAATTGGCGTTGAAGATTAAAGGTATAGAGTGTATTCTTACATATAAAGACGTTCCGAAAACTTTGGTTACTCGTGCAGGTGCCACTTATCCAGAACCTGCTCCTTTAGATTTTAGAATTTTAGATAAGTATGTAAGGTATGTTGGTGATGAAGTTGCGATTATTGCAGGTGCGACGGTTACAGCTGTTGATAAAGCTTTGAAAAGTATCAAAGTCGAGTATGAAGTTTTAGAACCATTACTAGATTTTGAAAAGGCTACAACTAGCCATGTTAAAGTTCATGGTAATACTAATGCAAAAACATATTTTGATTTTGGATATAATCCAGATAAAAATATAGTTGGCGAATATAATGCAGAAGTTGGTGATGTAAAAAAAGGTCTTGAAGAAAGCGATGTAATTTTAAAGAAAACTTATTTTTCGCAAGGTGTTAATCAAATGCCGCTTGAACCTCAAAAAACCTTTACTTATAAAGACGATGATAATCGATTGGTTGTTGTTTCTTCAACACAAATACCATTTCATATTAAGCGAATGATTTCAGACGCTCTTGAGATAGGCTATGATGAAGTTAGAGTTATAAAGCCTAGAATTGGTGGTGGATTTGGTCAAAAACAAAGCTCATCATCGGAGTTTTACCCTGCTATTGTAACGCATATAACAGGAAAACCTGCAATGCTTATCTATACTAGAAAAGAAGTTTTTGCAGTTTCTACAAGACGACATCCTATGAAGTTTGATATAACAATTGGTGCTACAAAAGACGGAATTATAAAGGCTTTTGATGTGAAAGCACTTTCTGATACAGGTGCTTATGGAGAACATGCATATACAACTTTAAGTGCTTGTGGTGACAAAATAATGTCATATTACAACAAAGTTGTAGGTGCTAGATTTGAAGGTCAGGTTGTTTATACAAACAAATTGGCATCGGGTGCATTTCGTGGCTTTGGTAAAACACAAGGTGGATTTGCAGTTGAGAGTATTGTAAATGAACTTGCTAAAAAGATTAACATGGATCCAACAGAGCTAAGACTTAAAAATATAATAAGCAAAGGTGAAAAGCTTATGCTTTGTTACAATAAAGAACTTGAAGATTATAAGATTGTTCAAGATAGTTGTGAACTTGAGTACTGTATAAAACGTGGTATGGAACTTATAAAATGGGATAAAAAATATCCTAAGTATAAAGTTTCAGATACGGTTGTACGTGGTGTAGGTATGGGTTTAACTATACAAGGTTCAGGTGTTTTAGACATTGATTCAGGTGGGGCAATAGCTTTACTTAGTAAAAATGGAACTTTAGAACTTCGTGTTGGTGCGTCAGATATTGGAACTGGTTCTGATACGATTTTACCACAAATTATGGCTGAAGTTTTAGGTGTTAAGCCTGAAAGCATAAGTGTTTTGTCTGCTGATACTGACAAAACGCCTTATGATGATGGTGCTTATGCATCAAGTACAACTTATGTAACAGGAAATGCTGTTAAAAAAGCATCTATAAAACTTATAGATGAAATTGTGCAAAAAGCAAAAATACTCTATACTAGAGAGGATTTAGTTTATACTGATGGTGCTATAAAAGGAGAGAATTTTGCTATAACACTTAAAGAATTTTCTGATAAATTAGGTGAGGAAGTTTCTTGTTTAGAAAAAAATGTTTGTGATAAGGAAGCTCCACCATATAAAGCTTCATTTGCTGAAGTGGAAGTTGACCTTGAAACTGGTAAAGTTAGAATTATAAAAATTGTTGGTGTAATAGATTGTGGAACTGTTATTAATCCAACTCTTGCAAGAGTCCAAGCCCATGGTGGTATGTTACAAGCAGTTGGACATGTTTTATATGAAGAGTCTAAAACAAATAGAAATGGTAGAGAGGTATATGATAGTCTTTTAAGCTATAAAATACCAGTTAGGGAAGAAGATGTGAAAATTATAGTTGAGTTTGCTAATAGTTATGAACCAAGTGGTCCCTTTGGTGCGAAGTCCATAGGGGAAGTGGTTTTAAACGCTACTGTAACATCTATCTCAAGTGCAATTTCTAACGCAGTAGGCTATAATTTTAGAGAACTACCACTTACACCAGAAAAAATATACAAAGGTATAAAGGGTAGTAAAGGTATGTAGAGGGGTTTTGTAAATGGAAATAAATCCAAGTGTGGCACAGGAAATTATTGAAAAGCTTAAGAGCATTGTAAAGCAAGATTTAAACTTTATGAACAAGAATGCTGTTATTATAGCAAGTACAGACCCTAAGAGAATTGGTAGTTATCATCAAGGTGCTGAACTTACTATTGCATCAAACAAAAATGTAACTATAGATTATGACGGAGAATACGAAGGTAGTAAACAAGGTATAAACTTGCCATTGTTTTTTGAAGGTAATGTAGTTGGCGTTATAGGTATAACGGGAGCAAAGTCTGAGGTTCTTGTTTACGGTGAAATCATAAAAGAGTTTACAGAAATCCTTTTATACCAAAATTATATAGAAAAGCAGAACAGTTTTTATCTTGAAACTAAACGTCATTTTGCACATGAGATTTTGTTTTCACCAAGTATAAATTTTAGTGATATAGATGTTTGGGCTGGTATGCTAAAGGTTGATTATAAAAAGTTTGATACAGTTGGTGTTTTAAAGATAAATATTTTTGATTTAGATTTAGATGAAGAAACACGTCAAAAAATCTATGATAAAATACGTGCAAGTGTTGCACATAGTATAACAATATATGATAGTACTTTTTCATTTCTTTTAAATGGCGAGATAATCTGTTTTTTCGGTCATAAAGATAGAGATGGGGTTATTCATGGTATAAAAAAGAATATTTCAAGTAATTATGCAAACAACACAAATATTCGACTATTTTTTACTGTTGGTTCAAAAAAGAGCAATATAGGATTATTAAAAAAATCCTATAAAGAAGCTAAAACCTTACAAAGTTTAATTGATGCAAGTGATGAGGACATTGATTTTTTAGAATATGATATAAAAAGTCCTAGTGTTTTACTAAATGAAATTCCTGTTGAGAAAAGCTTGTCTTTTATAGATATTATACTTGGAAACATACCTGAAAAAAAACGTCAAGATTATATAAATTGTTTGAGAGCTTATTATAAAAATAATAATTCTATAAAGAAAACGGCAGAGGAACTTTTTTTACATGAAAATACTGTACAATACAAAATAAATAAGATTGGTGAGTACACAGGTTTAAATCCTAAAAATAGTAAAGATGATTTCACATTAAAACTAGCATTACGATTAAAAAATATAGTTGATGCAAAAAAATAAAATCTAGGTTACTATAAAAATATATGAAAAAAGCACAGTGAGTTAGTGCTTTTTTTAGTTGTTTTTAAAAGTGAGAATGATAAAATGTTTTACACAACAAAAAAAGTTGTATTTTGATAAATATATTAGTTGTACAAGACATTGATTAAAATTCTCTATTTGCTATAATATAAACATAAACTTTAAAAAGTTTTAAATATTTATTTTTTAGTAAAGTTGTCGAAACTTATTAATTAGGAGGAAATTAAAATTATGAAAAAAGCAGTTATACTTTTAACAACTATGTCATTGCTACTAGTAGGATGTTCAAGCTCGGGGGATAGTGCTGATACTAGTGCAACAGATGATAGTAGCTCAGAAACAACTGAAACGACTGATACAGCTGAAACAGAAGAACCAGCTGAAGAAGGGGCTTCTATTGCCGATAGAGCAGCAGAACTTATTAAAACTCGTAATATTCGTGTAGTTATAGGTTCTACTTCAACAGGTGGAGATACATACGCAATGTCTGCGGCAGTTGCAAAAGAACTTGAAAACGTGTTAGGTAAAAATGTTAAAGTTGACCCAACAGGTACAGCAGGTGCTTATGAGGCTATAAGTCAATCTTCTGACGGTTCAACAATTATGATTTTCCATGACGGTGCATATTTTGGTAAGCTTTTTGAAGTAGACGGTTATCCAGATATATTTACTGATGAAATTACAATAGGACCGACTCTTGGATTTAACCCAGGTAACGCATATACAGTTTCAAAAGATTATAAATACAATTCTGTTCAAGAAGTTATTGATGCAGTTGTAGGTGGTGAAACAGTTCGTTTTGCAATTCAACCAGGTTCAGCATCTGAAATAGGATATCATGCTATGAGATACAATATTAAAGAAGCTGGTGGCGACCCTGAATTACTTGTTGCTGTACCATCAGGTGCACAATCTGATAAAAATGAGAAATTATTCCAAGATCTTGCTGATATAATTCATTCATCTGTTCAAGCAGCAGCACAATTTACAGCTTTAGAAGAAGATGACCAACAAGCACAAAAGTTCTTGTGGATTACTGCTGATAGTGAAATTTTAAGTGAAACAAATGAAGAAGGTTATGAAGGTGTTACAAGAGATGACATGCTTGAGTATGCATATCCAAATGTAGTGTTAAAGACTCCATCAGGTGAAGACTTTACATACTCTAAAACATTCTTTACAATGTATAATGGTGATATGTCACAAGAAATTGTAGATTTATACGACGATGCAATGGCTGAAGTTTTTGCTAATGAAGCATTTATTGAAGATTTAAAAAATCAGTTCTTTGTACCATACTACAATCCATCTAGTGAAGCAGAAGTTATTTTAGAAGACTTAAATACACAATATGGAGAGTTAATTAACTCAATGAAGTAATGTTTAATATAATAAGGGGCTAATTAATATTAGCTCCTTAATTAAGTAAGTTAGGGGTGAATGAAAGTGGGAGCAGATGGTGTAACACAAATTGTAAATTTTGATACTTCTCATTATTTCTTTGTTAACAAAATTATAATTTTTTTATGTATATTAGGTGCTATTATGATAGTACAAAAAGTTAAATCTGGAAACTTAAAACCGAGTAAAAAATTTTTTCAAGAAAATGCTGATTTAGTAAAATTAGGTTTATCAATAATTTTATTTCCGATCTATATTAATGTTATGAAGTTTTTAGGAGGATTTTATCCGAATATGGGGTATGGTTTTTTAGGTGCCTCAATTCTGTTTATGTTGGCTTTATCTCTTGTATTTATATGGGAGAGAAACGAAAAATTTAATAAAAAGAAACTAATTAGTTCAGTAATATGTTCTATTTTAACACCGTGTATAACATGGTATATATTTAGTTACACGTTAGGCATTACATTACCGTAGAGGAGGTTTATATGGAAGCACTTAGTTTTATTACACCTATGGTAATTATGTTACTATTTCTTGGTGTAATCGCGGGTATAATTTTTGGAGCTATACCTGGTATGACAGCAACAATGGCACTTGCAATTTTTTTACCCTTAACATATGCTCTTGACATTTCAGAGGCTTTAACTTTGTTATTAGGCTTATATGTTGGTGGTATCTCAGGTGGTTTTGTACCAGCAATTCTTTTAAACATTCCAGGTACACCGTCATCTATAACAACGACCTTTGATGGTTATCCCATGGCAAGAAATGGACAAGGGAAAAAGGCACTTAGAATTGCTGTTACAGCATCATTATTTGGTGGTCTTGTAAGTTTAGTTCTACTTGCATTATTTACACCTATGTTATCGGAACTTGCAATGAAATTTTCATATGTTGAGAAATTTCTTATAATCTTGTTTGCACTTAGTGTAATCGGTTCTTTATCCCAAGGTAGCCTTGTAGGTGGTTTGTTTAGTGGTGGACTTGGTATATTAATAAGTCTTATTGGAGCATATAGTATTGGTGTAGGTGGTAACGGTAAAGTTCGCCTTGTACCATCTTTTTTAGAAGACACTTTATATTCAGGTTTTGGTACTTTGCCTGTGCTTATTGGTTTGTTTGCTGTGGCCATAATTTTTGAAGAAGCTGAAAAAGGTATGAAAGAAAACAAACTTGGCGAGATAAAAATTGATGATTCAGAAAAGTTTACTTTAAAAGATTTTAAAGGTCAAGGGGTTAATTTAATACGTTCATCATTTATAGGAACTTTTGTGGGTATGTTGCCAGGTGTTGGTGGTAGTGCAGCATCTATACTATCTTATTCTCAAGCTAAAAACTTTTCTAAGAACAAAACTGAGTTTGGAAAAGGTGCAACATCAGGACTTGTAGCATCAGAAACAGCGAATAATGCTTTAACAGGTGGTGCGTTAATCCCACTTCTATCCCTTGGTATACCAGGAGATAGTACAACAGCAGTACTTATAGGGGCATTTACTCTACAAGGTATTGGTGTGGGACCATTATTCATTTCTAACAACCCAGAAACTTGGTCAAATATGTTAGTAATTATGTTAATGGCAAATATTGCTATGTTTGCAGTAATGTTTTTAGCTATTAAACCTATTTCTAAAGTTGTGTTTATACCAAAATATATTTTATTCCCTATTATTGCAGTAATGTGTACAATAGGTGCTTATGCAGTTAACTATGGTGTTATGTTTGATGTTTGGTCAATATTTATATTTGGACTAGTTGGATATATTGGTAAAAAACTAGGCTTACAAATACCACCGTTTTTAATTGGTTTTATACTAGGTAAACAAGCAGAACAATATTTTATTAAAAGTTTAGAGTCTTTTGGGACATATACAATTTTCTTTACAAAGAGCCCAATGGCTGTTGTTTTATGGATACTTATTATTGTGTCTTTCGCATATGCAATTGTTACTGCGAGACGAGAAAAAGCAGAAGCTATGGCGAGGGAGGCATAAATGAAAGATGTTATAATGGTTAATGCTATTGATAATGTAGCAGTAGTTGTAAAATCAGGTGGTCTTGATATAGGTGTTGAAGTTGATAAAGGTATAGTTACAAAAACGAAAGTTCCTCAAGGTCATAAGGTTGCACTTAAAACATTTGAAATTAATGACCCTATCATTAGATATGGTGAAATAATAGGTTATGCAAAAGATGTTATTCAAGTTGGTACACATATAAATGAGCATATGGTTATTTTACCACAGTTAACTGATATAGCTAACTTTCCTTTTATAGAGGAGAAAGCTGTTGAAGTCGCTGAATCTGAACGAACTTTTATGGGATATAAAAATGATGACGGTTCAGTTGGTACAAAAAACTTGTTAGGAATTATAACAACTGTTCAATGTGTTGAAGGTGTGGTAAATCTTGCTGTTAAAAAAGCGAATGAAACACTTCTATCAAAATATCCTAATGTTGATGGGATTATGGCTTTAAACCATAACTATGGTTGTGGTGTTGCAATAAATGCTAACAACTCAGAAATACCAAAACGCACTCTAAGAAATATAGCCCAAAACCCTAACTTTTCAGGTAACCCTATTATAGTTGGGCTAGGCTGTGAAAAGTTTATGCCTCATGATTTATATAGTGAAGCAGATGAAAGTAATTTGATTATATTACAAGATGAAGAAGGCTTTAATCCGATGATGAATGCTTTACTTGAAATGATTGAAGAAAAGCTTGTAGCTTTAAATAAAAGACAACGTGAAAAGTGTCCTATATCTAGTTTAGTGGTTGGATTGCAATGTGGTGGAAGTGATAGCTTTTCTGGAGTTTCGGCAAACCCATCTTTAGGTTATGCAGCTGATATACTTGTTAAAGCAGGTGCAACAGTTTTATTTTCTGAAGTTTCAGAAGTTCGTGACGGAGCACATTTACTTATCCCACGTTGTGTAAACGATAAAGTTGCAAGAAAATTTATTACACAAATGTTGTGGTTTGATGATTATTTAGCAACAGGTGGAACGGACAGGGATGCAAACCCTACACCAGGTAATAAAAAAGGTGGACTTGCAAATATTGTTGAAAAGGCACTTGGCTCAGTTGCTAAATCAGGAACTTCAAATATTGTTGATGTTTTAGAGCCAGGGGAAAAAATAACAAGACGTGGCTTAATATATGCTGCAACACCAGCAAGTGATTTTGTTTGTGGAACATTGCAACTGGCAAGTGGTATAACAACACAAGTGTTCACAACAGGACGTGGAACGCCTTATGGTCTTAAACTTGCTCCGGTTATAAAAGTTTCTACAAACAGCGACTTAAAAAGTAAATGGGATGATTTAATTGATATTGATGCCGGTAAAATTTTAACTGGTGCTTCTACAATTGAAGAAGTTGGTTTAGAACTTTTTGAATATATAATTAAAGTTGCAAGTGGGGAAGTTAAAACATGTGCTGATAAGTATGGTATTGAAAATGCAATTTGCTTATTTAATCCAGCACCAATTACTTAAAAAATTTAAAGGAGATTTCTTATGAAAAACACACCTATTATAGTTGATATGGAAGTATATGAAGTTGCCGGTCGTGACGCTATGCTTATGAATTTAAGTGGGGCTCATAGTCCTTATTTTACAAGAAATATAGTCATTTTAAAAGATGATGCGGGTAACATAGGGCTTGGAGAAGTTCCTGGTGTTGGTGCTGTTTCTGAAACTTTAAAGGAAAGTATAAAATATGTTGTAGGTTCACCGATCGGAAGTTATAAAAGTATTTTAAATAAACTTAGAATGGTTTTTGCTGATAGGGATAAAGGTGGTCGTGGACTTCAAACTTTTGATACAAGAACAACTATACACGTTGTTGCAGCCATAGAATCTGCTTTTTTAGATTTGTTGGGTAAATATTTAAATGTGCCAGTTGCCGAACTTTTAGGCGACGGTATGCAAAGAGATAAAGTGCTTATGCTTGGTTACTTGTTTTATGTAGGTGACCCAGGTAAAACTAAACTTCCATATTATAGAGATGAGAAAAATACTAATGATTGGTATAGACTTCGTCATGAGGAAGCTTTGACGCCTGAAAGTATTGTAGAACTTGCAAAAGCTTCACAAGCTAATTATGGTTTTAAAGACTTTAAACTTAAAGGTGGAGTTTTACACCATATGGAAGAAGCAAAAGCTATAAAAGCATTAAAAGAAGAATTCCCAGACGCAAGAATTACACTTGATCCAAATGGTTGTTGGTCTTTAGAACAAGCACTTGAAGTTGCAGAAGAACTTAAAGATGTACTTACATATTGTGAAGACCCATGTGGTGCTGAAAATGGCTTTAGTGGTCGTGAAGTTATGGCAGAATTTAAAAAGAGAAGTGGACTTCCAACAGCTACAAACATGATTGCAACTGATTGGCGTCAAATGGCTCATACAGTTAAGCTTGATTCTGTTGATATCCCACTTGCTGACCCACATTTTTGGACAATGTCCGGTTCTGTTCGTGTAGGGCAAATGTGTAATGAGTTTGGTTTAACATGGGGTTCACACTCAAATAACCATTTTGATATTTCTCTTGCAATGTTTACACATACAGGTGCAGCAGTTCCAGGTAAAATCACAGCTATTGATACACATTGGATATGGCAAGAGGGTATAGAGAGATTAACAAAAGAGCCACTTAAAATTGTTGATGGATATGTAGCTGTACCTAAAAAGCCAGGTCTTGGAATTGATATAGATATGGAGCAAGTTAAAAAGGCTCATGACTTATTTAACAAAGAGAATTTAGGTAACAGAGATGATAGTATTGGTATGCAATACTACATTAAAGATTGGAAATTTGATAATAAAAAACCTTGTCTAGTTAGATAAAGTATTGTGGGGTGATAGTATGAAGATTTTAGTTGCATCAGACTCGTTTAAGGGTACGTTGACATCTAAAGAAATAGGTGAAATTGTTCAAAATGCTTTTTCTGATTGTAAAAATTATTCCGTTGATTATGTCCAAATATCTGACGGTGGAGAAGGGTTGATTCCTTCAATAGTTTCTAATTTTAATGGAAATGTTGAGGAAGTAGAAGTTATTGCTCCTCTTGGTGAAGACCACAAGGTAAATGCTAAAATTGGCTTTTCTAAAAACAATGAGATTGCTGTTATAGAAATGGCAGAAGCATCAGGTATTACATTAGTAGAAAAAAGTAAGTTAAATCCTGAAGTTACAACAACTTATGGACTGGGTCAGCTTGTTGTATATGCTTTAGATAAAGGTGTTAAGAAAATAATTATGGGTATAGGTGGAAGTGCAACAAATGACGCTGGTACTGGTATGTTACAAGCACTTGGTGTAGAGTTTTACAATGAGGGAGAAAAAATTTCTCAGTATATGACAGGTGGTTTATTAGAAAAAGTCGATAAAATTGATGTTAGTAAACTAGATGAAAGGCTTAAAGATGTAGAAATACGTATAGCTTGTGATGTTACAAACCCTTTAATTGGCGAAAAAGGTGCTACATATATCTTTGGGCCTCAAAAAGGCGGAAGTAAAGCACAATTAGACAGACTTGAACAAAGTATGGTTAAATATGCTAAAATAGTTGAACGTGATTTTGGAAAAGTTATAACAGAAATTTCTGGTGGTGGAGCAGCTGGAGGAGTTGGAGCTGCAGCATATTCGTTTTTTAATGCTGAACTAATCTCAGGGATTGACCTAGTCTTAGAAACAATCAACTTTAAAGAAATAGTTGCAAACTATGACATGGTTATAACGGGTGAGGGTAAGATGGATTCACAATCTGTTCATGGAAAAGCACCTCATGGTGTTTTGAAAATCGCAACAAGTTTAGGTATCGATGTTATAGGTGTTTGTGCATTGAAACAAGACGAAAAGATTTTAGAAAATGCAGGATTTAAAAAAGTTTATTCAATAGTTCCAAATTATGCAACAAGTAAAGAATCTATCGAAAGCCCTCAAAAATGTTTAAGTATATTGTTGAGTGAGTTTAAAAAAGAAATTTTAGGAGGAACTTATGGAAATTAAGGATATTAAAGGGATAATACCACCGATTGTTACACCTGTTACAAGTGATGAAAAAATCGATGAAAAAGGTTTAATAAATCTTATTAATTATGTAATAGATGGTGGAGTTCATGGAGTTTTTATACTAGGTAGTAATGGTGAATTTTTCTCAATTAGTTTCGAAGAAAAACTACGAGCTATTGAAATTGGAGCAAAAGCTGTGAATGGACGTGTACCATATTATGTGGGTGTTGGTGAAATAAGTACAAGTGAGTGTATAAAGCTTGCTAAAGAAGCTGAAAAACTTGGAGCAGATGCTTTATCTGTTTTAACACCAATGTTCATTCAACCAAATGAAGAAGAAATGTATTTGCATTTTGAAGAAATAGCAAAATCTACAAGTTTACCGATACTTCTTTATAATAATCCTGGTAGAACCACTAACAATTTATCTGTTGGTTTAGTAAAAAGATTATCCAAGATTAAAAATATAGTTGGTATCAAAAATACATCAATGGATTTTGCTCAGAACATGAAGATGATTGAAGCTACAAAAGACGAAGAATTTGTTTTATTATGTGGAACTGACTTTTACATAAATGCAACTTTATCACATGGTGGAGTTGGTGCAGTAGCAGGTACTGCAAATGTTGCACCAAGACTTGTAAGTGATATATACGATAAGTTTGTAGCTGGTGATATGGAGGGCTCAATAAAGGCTCAATATGACCTTATGCCACTTCGTGATGCATATGGAAAGGGTACTTTCCCAGTTGTTATGAAAGAGTGTTTAAATATCTTAGGTGTTGAAGTAGGGCAACCTATTAAGCCTGTTAGAAATTGCTCTGAAGAAGTTAGAAAAGAACTTGAAAGTATGTTGAAAGTTTTACCTACTATTGAGTTTAAATAAAAGTTTTAAAAGTTACAAAAGTTGAATTTTATATTAAAAAAGGAGAGATGACAATGCAAGTAGGTTTTGTTGGATTAGGTATTATGGGTCGCCCAATGGCGAAAAATGTTTTAAAAGGTGGATATAGTGTTAAAGTATTTGACTTTAATCAATCTGCAGTAGATGATTTAGTTTCTTGTGGTGCAACAGCAGGAACAAGTACAGCTGATGTTGCATCTACTTCAGATGTTATAATCACTATGCTTCCAAATTCTCCTCATGTTAAGGCTGTTGCTCTTGGCGAAGGCGGTATTTTAGATGGTGCTAAAAGTGGAACTACACTTATAGATATGAGTTCTATTGCACCAACAGTAAGCAGAGAAGTTGCTGAAAAACTTGCTGAAAAAGGTATCGATATGTTAGATGCACCTGTTTCAGGTGGCGAACCAAAAGCTATTGACGGTACAATTGCTGTTATGGTTGGTGGTAAGAAAGAAACTTTTGATAAATTCTATGATCTTATGATGACTATGGCTGGTAGTGTAACATATGTTGGTGAAATCGGTGCAGGTAACATAGCTAAACTTTGTAACCAAGTAGTTGTTGCTGTAAATATAGCTGCTGTTGGTGAAGCTTTAACTCTTGCTAAAATGGCAGGTGTAAGCCCAGATTTAGTTTACCAAGCAATTCGTGGAGGCTTAGCAGGAAGTACAGTTATGGACGCAAAAGCTCCACTTATGATGGATAGAAAGTTTGACCCAGGTTTTAGAATTGATTTACACATCAAAGACCTTAACAATGCTATGGAAACAGGTCAAGCTACAAACTCACCGCTTCCACTTGCATCACAAACACTTGAAATGATGAAGATTTTACGTCTTGACGGTGGTGGAAGTGAAGATCATGGTAGTTTAGTAAAATACTATGAAAAACTTGCAAATGCAACAGTAACAAGAGATTAGTTTGTCATTTCTTTTGTGGCAACGTTTCAAAATGCAATTATTCTATATGAAAAATTATTTTTTGCCTAATTTAATAATTTGATTTTTCATAATTAACCTCATAGTAAAAAGACTGTTTATAAAATAACAGTCTTTTTTCAGGTTAATTATAGACTAATTTATTAAAATAGTATATAATTAAATTTAGTAAGTCAAAACAGAAGGCTTTGATGTAAAAAAGGAGAATAAATTTTGAAGAAAATATTTTTAGCAATTATTTTAATAACTTTAGTTGCAATAGGTGGATTTACAATATCAGGTATGCAAGGTAGTAAGACTTATACCCTTGATTTTAATCAAGAAGAAATTTTGAAAAACAATGCATACTATGTACCGATGCTTGAAACTTTGCTTACATATTCAGAAGATGGCACAAGTTATTTGTTATATGATTATGATGCGACAAATGAGGATGGTAGCACAGGCGCATATATTCCATATGCAGACTATTTAGAAAAATTCTTAGAGTATGATGATGAAGCTTTGGCGTACTATAAGGATATGGATGGGGAAAAAATGTATATAAATGAAATTAGCCCTGTTGGATATCAAAATGATGAAGCACTTGGAGTTGAGGTATATTATGACCCAGTTCTTTCGACATATTATTATGTTGATGATGAAAGTAATATTTTTATGAAAGACAATGATACTGGTGAATATTTAATATATGAAGACTACATGATAGCAAAAGGGTATACATATGATGCTGTGGAAGATGCATATTATATCCACAATGATGAATATGATAAAGACATATATTATAATGTTTATTATTGTATGTCATACTTTTATAATGATTATGGTGATTTGTATTATTACGTAAAGGCAATTGATTTTGGTTTTACACTTGAAGAATCAAATACGGGACTTCCTGCTGTTTATGATAAATCAGGTGATTTATACGCATATGATACGACTTTGGGAACGTGTACAATTGTAGAAGATGGAACAGGTAGTAGTTTAGCTGATAACAAATGGTTGTTTTTAGCACTTGGTCTTGCTCTAGGTGGTAGCCTTGTTGCATTTTTTAACTCGTCAAAAGAAATGAAAGAAATTGAAAACAGATATGTAAATTCTATAAACGAGAGTGCTGACGATTTTTCTGATAAAGTAAAAGATACTGTTGAAACAACGAAAGAAGAAGCAAAAGATGTTTTTGATGATGTAAAAGAAAATCTTGAAGAAACAAAAGAAAATCTTAAGGAAAAAATAGATAACATTGTTGAAAAAGATCAAGGAAATCCTGTAGAAACTGCTGAAGATTTAGAAGATGTAGTTGAAAAGGTTGAAGATAAAGAAGTATAAATAGTATATAAGGGAATCTCTAAAAACGCCATTTTTAAAAATTTTTGTAAATTTATCAAAATTACGGCGTCAGCCTCTCCTAGCTTAGACACTTGGTTAGGCGTTGTCGAGGCTTCCTTGTCCTTTTGAATATTTCATAAAATTTTTTTGAAAAGCGAGTTTTTTCAGGTCCACATAAAAAATAAAATTTTACTTATAAAAGGATAAAACATAAAGAGTTATAAGAAATTTAAAAGATTTCTGTAACTCTTTTTTTATGTGGCTACCTTGCATAATATAGAAAATCCATTTTCATAGCAAAACAACGGCTGCTTTTGTAAAAAGTATGAAAATTGGGTTTTTCTTTTGCAATGATATAATGTACTAAAGTCCTAGCCACGTAAACAGGGCTATGGCTTAAGAATCAAGTAATTTCCTACGGAAATTACTTGATGTGCCATTATTTTAGTTTTGCAACGTTTCCATGTGTCTATGCCTGAAATAGTAAAAAACTATATTTGATTCTACATATTGACAATTGATAAGTATGGGAGTAAAATAATAAAATAAAGTAAAATATCTTAAAATTACGAAGAAATTTGGTGATATGTCAATTTTTAGTAGTGTCCTAATAATAGGAAGAAAGGTAAAAAATGAAAATTGTAGAGAAAAAATTTGTTAGTAGTCTTTTAGAAGATGGTATGTCTATTATGGTTGGTGGCTTTATGACAAATGGAACTGCCAAAGTGTTAATTGATGCTGTAATAGAAAAGGGTTGTAAGGACTTAACTATAATATGTAATGATGCTGGTTATGAAGATGCTGGAGTTGGTAGACTGATTGCTAAAGGGCTTGTTAAAAAGCTTGTTACGTCACATATTGGCTTAAATCCTCTAGCAGGTAAGCAAATGAATGAGGGAACTTTAGAAGTTGAACTTGTGCCTCAAGGTACACTGGCTGAACAAATACGAGCGTATGGTGCGGGTCTTGGTGGAGTTTTAACGCCAACAGGTTTAGGCACTGATGTAGCAAAAGGTAAAGAAATTATAAATATTGATGGTAAAGAGTTTTTACTTGAAAAACCATTGTCTGCTGATGTTGCTTTTATTTTCGGTTCAAAAATAGATAAAGCTGGAAATGTATTTTACAAAGGTACAACAAGAAACTTTAACCCTCTTATGGCTACGGCTTGTAAAGTTGTTATAGCTGGTTGCGAGGAGTTAGTTGAAATTGGTGAGATAGAAAAAGAAGCAATAGTAACACCTTGCATTTTTGTTGACTATGTTGTGGAGGGCTAAGAATAATGGATATAAAAGAAAAAATCGCACAAAGAGTAGCAAAAGAGCTAGTAAATGGTATGGTTGTAAATCTTGGTATAGGTGTTCCAACTTTAGTTGCAAACTTTATACCTGATGGGGTTGATATATTTTTACAGTCTGAAAACGGTATAATAGGTATGAGTGATGCTCCAAATGAAAGCAACTTTGATAAAAACATCGTAAATGCAGGTGGTAAGAACGTAACAGTAACAGACTTTGCATCTTTTTTTGATAGTAGTTTATCTTTTACAATTATACGAGGTGGGCATGTAGACTTAACGGTGCTTGGTGCTTTACAAGTTGATGAAAAAGGTACTCTTGCAAGCCATATTATACCTGGTAAAATGGTAAGTGGTATGGGTGGAGCAATGGACCTTGTAACAGGTTCTAAAAAAGTTATTATAGCTATGAGTCATGTTGCAAAAGGATGTAAGCCAAAAATTTTAAAAGAAATTACTTTACCTGCAACAGCCGTTGAAAAAGTAAATCTTATAGTTACGGAACTTGCAGTTATTGAAGTTACAAAAGATGGATTACTTTTAAAAGAAATAGCAAAAGAAACAACTGTGGAAGAGGTTGTTAAGTTAACGGAAGCTAAACTTATTATAAGTGATAATTTAGGAAAGTTCTAAGCCAATCTATAATATTTATAAAGGAGGATATTATGTTTAAAAAATTTACCAATGGATGTGTAACTCTGGTACAAAAATATTTACCTGATCCATTTCTATTCTGTATTTTTCTTACAGTTATAGTTTTTGCATTCGCGATACCACTTACATCACAATCACCATTACAAATGATTAATCATTGGGGTAGCGGATTTTGGAGTCTTTTAGCTTTCGCTATGCAAATGGCTTTGGTGCTTGTTTTAGGTACAGCTATGGCAAATTCACCACCTATGCAAAAAGTATTAAAAAAATTAGCTGAAATTCCTAAAACTGCAACTCAGTCAATTTTGTTTGTTTCTTTTGTTTCTTTAGTAGCTTGTTGGATTAACTGGGGCTTTGGTCTTGTAGTTGGTGCAATTTTCGCAAAAGAAATTGCTAAAAAAGGTGATAAAGTTGATTATCCTTTACTTGTTGCATCAGCATATTCTGGTTTTCTGATTTGGCATGGTGGGTTTTCAGGCTCTATACCACTTACGGTTGCTACTTATTCAGAATCTCTAACAACGGCTACTGGTGGAGTTTTAACAGAGGCAATCCCAACATCTCAAACTATTTTTTCTCTTTTCAATATAGCTATATGTGGTATGTTACTAGTTATAATTCCTATTGTAAATGCAAAAATGCATCCTAGTGATGATAAAGTTATAACGATAGACCCATCTTTATTACACGAGGAAGAGGAAGAAGAAAAGATACCGTCTACACCTGCTGAAAAGGTAGAAAGCAGTAAAATAATTTCAATAATTATTGCTTTATTTGGCATTATATATTTGGGAAATTATTTTATAACAAATGGTTTCAAACTTGACTTGAATATAGTTAACTTGATTTTCTTAGTTTTAGGTATTTTGTTCCATGGAACTCCAATAAATTATGTAAATGCAATAACAAAAGCGTCAAAGGGTGCGGGAGGTATATTATTACAATTTCCTTTTTATGCAGGAATTATGGGGATGATGACAGGTGCAAATCCTGAAACAGGTGTGTCCCTTGCAGGATTTATAAGCTCAGGATTTATATCAGTTGCCAACCAAGTAACTTTTCCATTATTTTCGTTTTTAAGTGCAGGTATTGTAAACTTTTTTGTTCCATCAGGTGGTGGACAATGGGCAGTTCAAGCACCTATAATGATGCCAGCGGGTGCAGCTCTTGGAGTACCAGAAAATATTACGGCTATGTCTATTGCGTGGGGTGATGCGTGGACAAATATGCTACAACCATTTTGGGCGTTACCGGCTTTAGGTATTGCAGGACTTGGTGCAAGAGATATAATGGGATATTGTATAATAGATTTAATTGTATCAGGAATTATTATTTGTGGTGTGTTTTTACTTATTGGTATTGTATAATGTTGTAATATTTTATATTATAAGGATACAGATAACTTAAAATTACCATATGAATATGTAAAGATAAAGGGGTGACTACATTTTTTGTAGTCTCTTTTTTTGTCAATTTGTACGTAATATATTTTAAATCACTACCTTGCATAATATAGAAAATCCATTTTCATAGCAAAACAACGGCTGCTTTTGACAAAAATTGTAAAACTGCTATATCGTCGCCATTTCCTGAGTTTATTAAAGTATAAAAGTTTGCTTTTTCTTTTACAATGTGTCATCATTTCAATTTTGCAAGGTTCAAACACCTTGCATAAATTTTTTATTTTTTTTGACATTGATTTTTATAGGATTATGTGATAAAATAATTCTAAATACATAATGGAAATGAGGTTTGTCAATGAGGAAAACTTATTGTTGTACTTGGGTTATTGTTTTTGTAATATCTATGTTTTTGACATCTTGTGATAATATTTCTAGTATTGGTAATTCTGAAAAAGACGTAGCTAGTGGGGCGTTGAGCGAAGTTAGTAATGATTATAAGTATGATGATTATAAAGTTGACTTTTATAAAATTGATTACTTTAGAGAATTGTATATATATAATAGATCTGTAAGTGTAGGTAATGTTGATTATTTTTGGACTGTTGACACAGTTGTAAGACTTGAAGATGACTATAAATTGACTTATTATGACCATAATGAAGGTACATTAATTGAAGAAGAGGAATTTTACAAAAAATATGTAAACTTCGATAAAGATGCAGAAAAATATTATATTGAAGTTGATGGTGATATATTATGTTTAATACCTGGATATACACAAAGTTCTGATAATGTTATGGGAGCTGAATCGCCACTAGATATGGAATTTGCGTATAAATATGATGAAAAGATAGAACGTGATGTATTTTATAGTTGGGAACTTAGTACATATTACTATTTAATTGATGATAAAATTTATCTTTTGGATAAGGAATCAGGTGAATACGTTATATATGATTACTATATGCGTGAAAACGGTTTCGATTATGATGATGCAGAAGATACATACTTTTACATTGATGAAAACAGTGGACTTAAAGTTTTCTATAATATAAATAATAGAGAATTTTATTTTTATAGTGAAAGTGGTAATAAGTATACCTATGATAAATATTTAGATATGTATTTTTATTATGATGAAAACTATGAATCATATATTTATTATGATATAGATACAAATACAAATATGATTTATAATTACTCAAGATTAGAATTTTCATTTATTGAAAATGAGGATATAATTGTATTATCTGATACAATAGGTAATGAAACAGAAGTAGATGATGAAGAAAACCTTGAAGAATTATCAGACGAAATGACTATTGATGAGGAAGTTGAAAATTTAGAATAAATTTGTTAGGTTGTAAAAGTAAATTATAGTTTTTTGGCTATTTTTTACTATTAGAATATATATAAGTATATAGGAAATGGAGATATTTCTATGAAAAAAATATATATATATGTTTTTGTGATGGTATCTGTTCTTTTTATGTCTTTGGGATTTTCTCATAGAAATATAAGTGCAAGTTCAATTGTAGAAGAGTATATGAAAGAATTTACTGTTAATTCGGTATACTATTCATGGCCATTAGAAACCTTTGTTTATACAGAAAATGAAGATGTTTTTAAATGCTATGATAAAGAAACTTTGGAGTATATTGATCTGAATGAATATTTAGAAAAGTATCTTAATAGTGATGAAAATGGAGAGTACTATATTGAAATAAAGGGCGATAGATATTTTGTTTCTCAAGACCAAGCAAAAACATATAAGATAGATGAAAATGATGGAAGTTATATTTTTTATGATTGGATGTTAGAAGCTGATTATAAATTTGATGCTAAAACTTCTGAATTTAGTTTTTATGATGAAGTAAGAAAGGACTTTGTGGACTATCAAACTTTTATGCTAAATAGAAATTATAGCTATGATTATGAAGAAAAAGCTTATTATAAGGTTAATGATGATTTAGAGAAAAAAGTGTTTTATGATGTTTTTTACGAACTTTTTTATTTTTATTCTGATGATGACAGAATATACTATTATGATAAATTTCTAGATTATTTTTATACATTTGATAATAAGATAAATGGAGAGTATATTTTTTATGATGTTAAAAACGATGTGCTTTTAACCTATGATGTTAAAAATGATACAATGAAGATTGTTGAGGAAAAAGATATATTTGACTATAACAGAAGGATTTTCTTTTATGAAGCGAGATATATTTTTTATTTAGGTTTTTTTATTATCTTTCTTATAATATTAATTAGAGGAATTAGAGTTAATAAACAAAGAAAAGCAGAAGAAATTTTATCTTAGATTATAAGAGTCTGCAAAGAGGGTATAGAATTTTTCCTTTAGAGAATTGTTTGATAACCTCTTTTTATGTGATTTTTAAGAAAGGGTATTTGTATGATAATAATTGTTGGTCTTTTTTTGATTTTGTACAGTGTTGTTTGTTTATATGTATATATGAGTCGGACACCGATTATGATAAGTATGATGAGAAACATTTTAGGAAAAAAACTTACTGATGAAGAAGTTTTAAAAAAAACAATGAAAACAGGTAGTATTTCTTTTGCTATTAGTATGGTTGTATTTCTTTTTGGTAGTTTAATTTAGTATTGGAGGTCTTATGAATTATGTTATTTTACCCCTTGAATCAACTTTTAACACAAGAGATTTAGGAGGATACCCTTGTTCCCATAATAAAATGATGAAATGGGGAAAATGTTTAAGAAGTGATAGACTAAGTTTCGCAACTGAAAACGATAAGAATTTTTTAGTTGAAAAATATAATTTGAAAAAAATAATTGACTTGAGAGAAGACTTTGAGGGCAATGAATCGCCTTGTGGTTTTAAAAATGATAGCAGAGTAGAATATATCAATATACCTTTTGATTTGAAAAATAACTTAATAAGCGTGTTTACAGAAAATGATAATGCGTCAAGTGAACATAACTTTGTTAGTAGTTTTTATATTGAAATACTTAAAAAAAGCCAGACAAATGTTAAAAATGTATTAGATGAAATTTTATCTGTAAAGGATGGTACTGTACTTTTTAACTGTACAGAAGGCAAAGATAGAACGGGAATAGTGTCAATGTTGTTGCTTGGTATTTGTGGAGTTTCTAAAAAAGAGATAGCTACAAATTATATGCAATCAAGTACAAATCTTAAGTATAATGTAAATAACAAATTTAAGACGGATAATGAGTTACATAAAATTGATAAAGAAATCTTAATGCAATTTAAAGAAACAAAACCAGAAACTATTGAAATTGTTTACGATATGATTATAAATGATTATGGTTCTTTTGAAAACTACTACAAAGAAATAGGTTTTTCTAATGAAAGTATAGAAGAATTTAGAGAAAACTTTTCAACTAATGTATAGCTATTACTGATGGTTGAAAAAACTATCCCTACAAGTAAAAATAATAGTTGACATGTAATAATTATTGTGATATAATAACGTTGGATAATAGTATACAATTGTTAAAAAGGGGTGAAAATTATGTTTAAAAGATTTTTATCATTTAGCGTGTTTTCTGCTATTGCTTTTTTAATTTATTATAGTATATTGATAGCGGTCTAATTATCATTTTTATTTATTATAATATCCGTTTATATATTACTATGATAGGGTGAAATTTAATTTATAAATATGGAGAATGGGTATGTATGGTTTGAAATCTATATATTAGACTAATTTTTATACAACTATAAATTATATTATTATACATTGATTAATAGCGATAAAGTGGAAAATTCGAGTTTTACTAAGTAGGAAAATAAGTAAATAAAAAAAGTTTAATCAGCCTTATATAGGTTCGTTAAACTTTTTTTATGTGTATTTTGCTATATCTTTTAGAGTTTTGTATATATTATTACTATTTTCAGAATTTTTTAAATATTCAATCGGTAGAATATAAGATTTATCTTCATTAATATAAATATAAAAATAATTTTTGTATTTATATACACCATAAATACTTACAAAAAAATAATGTTCAGTATTTTTTTGACTGTGATTAACAGTGAAACCTTTATCATCTATTATCATTGTATAGGATAATACACCTTTATTTAGGTTCATTTTATTTAACTTATCGTTTAAAACTACTCTAATCTTAAATAGTTTATAAATAAAGTAACTTATACATAAAAAGAATAAAATTATTGATATAATGTATGAGTGAGAAGTGTTTTTTGAAATAACATAAACAATTAAGGTAAAAAACATCAAAATAACTGTTATTTCAATTGCACTTGATAACATATTGTTTTTCTTTGTCTTTTCGTAAATTAAAAAATCTCTATACATATCTTTAGAGATTTTAATGTCTATTTCCATAGAATATCACCTCAAAATTTATATACTTATATTATACAATATTTTTGATAGATAATAAAGAGAGTTTTGCAAATTTTTAAATTTTAAATCTGCAATAATAAAATAGTTTTATGTAAATTTTTTGTATTTTATATAATTTAATGGTAATTTTAAGCCGTTGTATGATGTTTGTAAATTTCTGTTTAGTTTATTTTTAATAAATTTTAGCAAGAATCAGATGTTAAAAAATATTATCATGATAAAGTATTTGCAATAAACCTAACATAAATTTCAATACATGACTAAAATTTATTTGACTTACATATTTTGATTGGATTTATGCAATTTGTATTTTTTATTGATGCGTTTTGGTTGCACATTGTTATTATCAACGAAAAAAAAAGGAATGTTTTGTATTATTTAATAAAATTATGTTTAATAAGTATAATTTGCACAAAAAAACACTATAAAATTTTACTGTATATATAATAGCATTTTTCAAAACTATGTGATATAATAGGTTAAAGTATTAGCTACATATCTTAAACTATGAAATGTAGACTTTACTTTATTTTTTAAGACTTTTGAAGTTGAATTAAAAAGCACTTAATTTAGTTTTGAAGGAAATTGGAAATGTTAAATAAAATAACGGAAGGTGGTTACTTAATGGAAATTTTTGAAAAGTGGAATCAGATTAGTTTGATTAAGCGTATTATTGTTGGTCTTGTTATAGGGGTAATTTTAGCATTGACCGTACCAGAGTATGCTAGTTCAATATCGATTCTAGGAAGTTTATTTGTTGGTGCATTAAAAGCTCTTGCTCCAATACTTGTGTTTTTTCTTGTTATGTCTGCTATATCTAGCCATAAACCTGGACAAAAGACAAACATGAAATCTATTGTAGGTTTATATTTGTTAGGTACTTTTTTAGCAGCTGTTGTTGCAGTTGCAGCAAGTTTTATGTTCCCAGTTACGTTGGTTTTACAATCGTCAGCTGAAGGACTTACACCTCCATCAGGTGTATTAGAAGTTTTAAGAACCTTACTTATGAATGCTGTTGACAACCCAGTTTCAGCTATAGCTTCTGCCAACTTTATTGGTGTATTGTTATGGGCTGTTGTATTTGGGCTTGCTTTAAAAACTGCTTCCGACACCACTAAAACCGTTATTTCCAATGTTGCTGATGCATTATCACAAGCTGTAAGATGGGTTATAAGTTTTGCTCCTTTTGGTATTTGTGGTTTAGTATTTGATGCTATTTCAACAAGTGGTATTAGTGCTTTTGCAGCTTATGGTAAATTACTTGCAGTTTTACTAGGCTCAATGTTCTTTGTTGCTCTCGTAGTAAATCCTTTGATTGTGTATTTTTGTGCAAAAATAAATCCATATCCACTTGTATTTAAGTGTTTGAAAGATAGTGGTATAACGGCATTTTTCACAAGAAGTTCAGCGGCGAATATACCTGTAAATATGCGTTTATGTGAGGAACTTGGACTTGATAAAGATACATATTCAGTTTCGATACCTCTTGGTGCAACTATAAATATGGCAGGTGCAGCGATTACAATAAATGTACTTACTCTTGCAGCTGCGAATACTTTAGGGGCTGAAATAAGTATCCCTATGGCGATTGTACTTAGTTTTGTTGCCGCACTTAGTGCTTGTGGTGCGTCAGGTGTTGCAGGTGGTTCACTTCTTTTGATACCTCTTGCGTGTAGTTTGTTTAATATACCAAATGATGTTGCAATGCAAGTTGTAGGTGTTGGTTTTGTAGTAGGTGTTTTACAAGATTCTTGCGAAACAGCACTTAACTCATCAACAGATGTTGTGTTTACAGCAGCAGCAGAATATGCAGCAAAAAGAAAAGAAAAAAATCAAAACGCATAGAAATATGTTTAAATTATAATATTAAAGGGGCTGTAAGGAAACTCGCATAATGTGAGATTTCTTACAGCCCCTTTTTAATAAACAGGTAGGGTGAAAGTGGTGAAAAAGGTTAGAAAAATTGTAACTCACAAAAATAATCATGTATCATAAAATAAGCGTACTTACTTCACTGTATTTTATGCAATCATATTATTTTTGTATACTTTTTACTACCATAGTTTTTTTCTTTTAGACTTTATCAACATCTTCGATAGGGTTGCTTATTTATTGCAAAACAAAATTAGCTTTTCATATTCATAAACCTTTGATAAATTATCTTCATTGAAATAATCTAAAAATACTTGTAAAATTTCTTCTTGGTTAAACGAGTATTTAATAATATTTAAAAGTGAAGCTGTTAAGGTTTTTTGACTTATTATATCTAAGTTGTCATATATGGTTAAAGCGTCATCTATAAATAAATCCCATAGCTCCTTGTCTTTGTTCTGACAATACTTTGCATTATAATTATAAAGTAAAATTTTCGAATGCATAAAATATTTTTCAATGTCTGATAAATATAGGTCTTTTAAAATAATATAAGCTTTGTAAAGAGTACTTTCGTTTTCTGTGAGTTTTTTTGTATTTAAATCAAGTTCTTCTATTTCCTTATCTAAATTATTAAACAAATCAATTCTTGTTTCAAGTTGTTCAACTAAAGAATTGTTAAATTTTTCTATAATAACTTCTGATTTTTCTATATCCTTTGCTATATTTAAGCTTGTGTAGAATAAATCTTTAACTAAGTAATCTTTATCATCTAAATCATCTAAGTTATCATTAACCATAAGTATAGAGATGATAGAGTTTAAATTCTCTAAAATTGTGTTAATGTCTGAAAACGTGTGTAAAACCTTTGATTTTAAAGCCGATATTCTTTCACCTATTTTATCAAGTTCTTTTTGGGTTTTATCAACAACAAGTTCCTTGTCTATCACGGAAATTTCTTTTTTTATTTCAGGAAAAAAGTCACCGTATTCATCAAAAGTTGTAGGAATAACAAGAGATTTTAAAATCAAATATGTTATAGAAGTTTCGGCGTCCTCTAGGTTCTTAAAACTTTCTTTTATGTAACTACGAATAGTTATGTCTATAAACTCTCTGTTTTCAACTTTGTGCAAAAGGGGTATAACATTAGGGAAGTACACTAAAATATTATCTTCGTATAAATCTATATTATCAAAGTATTTTTTTAGAGCTGACTCGATTTTGCTTTTTTCAAAAATTGTATTTGGAACAGTTGGATTATTATGAAGTTCACTATACTTGTAAAATATACTATCTAATTTGTTGTTATACAAATGAACTTTAAACATTTCGCTAGTAAAGGCTGTTTTTAACATATTTAGTTTACTAATAATTTCTGTTTTATGTTTCTCATCTAGTTTTAACAGAGTATCTATATCTATTGCGTGGATATTAACTACGTTATTTATCTCTTTAAAAATTTCAGGTAAAGTTATTGCCTCATCGATGCTTAAAGTGATTTCAGGATTAGTTAGGTAATCGCTGATTAATAAAAGATTAACTAAGTTTAAATTTTCAATAGCAAGTTCTAATTTGTTTTTTAAAGTTGACATGTTTTTCCTCTTTTTTTATTTTTAGTATATCATAAATAGTATATCTTGTCGATATAATATAAAAGGGTATTTTAGAAAAATGAAATGATGATATAAAATGTTAGGAAGGAGTAGTTATGATTAGGGCGTTGATAATTGATAAAGATGTTGAAAGTATAAAATATATTAAAAATTCCATAAAAAAATCTCCCTATAGTGTGACTTTTATTTATGCAGTATTAGATAAAAATGAAGATATAATTTCAACGATAGCTAAAAACGAAATAAATTTAATATATTTAGACGTGCGATTTTATGGAATTCAAACTTTTAGTTTAATTAAAAAAGTGGCTGAATCTTTTCCAAGACTTAGATTTATTTATTTTGGTAATGTACAAGATAGTGCTTATATAAAACAGTTTTCTAGTATTTCGGGTATATATACTTATGCAAAACCTAACAGAGAATATAATATTTTAAAAGGTGTTGAGTTATTTTATAAGTATTTGAAAAAAGAACAAAAGCAAGAAATAGTTGTTGAAACAATTTACGAAGAAATACAAAATAAAAAAGACTTGTATGAAGAAAAATTCTTAAATAATTTAGTCGATGGACTTCTTGTAAACAAGGGCGAGATTTTAACTTCTATGAAGTATTTTGGTATAGCTTTAGACGAGGGATATAGAGTTTTTGTTATTAAAATAGATTATTTTCAAAAGATTATTTTGACAATTGATGATGATGAGAAACATATTTTAACGGCAAAGTTAAAACATAAGATTGATGAAATATTTTATGAAGTAAAGCATAAATCATTTTTTTCTCAATTAAATCAAGTAATTGTTATTTCAAATGATTTTCAAGAATTGAATAGATCTGTTGCTATGGCTGAAGTTATCATGAAAACTGTGGAAAAAGAGCTTAATCTAAAAACTACAATTGGAATAGGTAGATATTATATGGATGTTGGAGAAGTTAGTGTTTCATATAATGAAGCAGTTTCAGCTACAAATTATCGTTTTTATCTTGGTTATAACTCCATTATCCCAATTGAATACGCCGAGCCTAACAATTTTTTAACAAATCGTATACCTTTATCTAATTCTAGTAAATTGATTCAAACCATTGTTATGGGAGAAAGTGAACATGCCATAAACCAAGTTGAGAAGATATTTATGGATATGTACTCAATAGAACGTATACCTAAGAACTTTGTAAAAAAATTTGTTAAAGGTATTGTTGCTTGTGTTGATTTCAATGTATCTGCAAAAAATGTACCTTTCGGAGATTTTGTAGATAACTATTTTGAAAATAATAACATAGAAAAAGTAGTTGATGTTGATAGTGGTAAGAAGTATTTAACAGATTTTATAAATGATTTTTCAGAAGTTGTTAGAGATAATAGAGATGAACTTGCTCAAAGTGTATATGTTAAAGTTAAAGATTTTTTTGATAACTTTTATTTTGAAAATTTCAACTTAAGTAAAGTTGCGATTGGGTTAAATGTTTCTGTTGATTATTTAAACTCTATTTTCAAGCAATATTCTGGTGAATCAGCATATGATTATGTACAAAAGAAAAGGTTATTTAGAGCTAAAAAGATTTTAAGAGAAGAAACGGTTGATGATATTTATATTGCCGCACAAACTGGATTTGAAAGCGTTATGCACTTCAGGTCAATTTTCATGATGTATGAAAAGAGAACAACCGATGAATACAGAAGGTTGTATAATGTTAATAGTATTTATGCAAAAAATATTTTAAGCTAAGATGAGAATGGTTGACGATAAAGATATAGTATGATATAATTTAGGGTAGTATTTTGTGGCTTTTTTTGAATGCCATATATTCTGTTTAGATTTCTTATATGAGAGGTAGGGGCTATGGAAGGTTTTGTAATTGCACTTTTGATTATAGGTATGGTGCTACTTGTTATTGAGATTGTTGTACCAGGGTTTGGCATTTTTGGAGGTCTTGGGATTTTTGCTTTCATAGGAGCAATATGCTTAACTTTTACATTGGAAAATGCTTTGATGTACTTTCTAATAGAAGTTGCAATCTTAGTTACTTTTTTTGTAGTAAGTTTTTACTTAATGAAGAAGCTAAATGTAATGAATAGACTTGTAAACGATGATAAAATCGACGAGGAAATAAGGGTTGATTATAGTCATTTGTTAAATAGTGTAGGTGTTGTGAAGTCTGCTATGCGTCCTGTTGGGTTTATAGTAATTGCTAATGAACAATATGAGGCAATATCTAGTCTTGGCTATATTGATAAAGGAAATGAAGTTAAAGTTACAAAAGTAATTGAACGAAAGATTTTTGTTGAAAAAGTATAGATTTTGACATATTATAATTAAAACGTAGGAGGATTTATGGAAGGTATTATTATTATTATTGTTATAATAGTTGCACTGATTTTGATTTTATCAGTAGTATTATCATTTGTTCCAGTAGGATTATGGGTTTCGGCTCTTGCAGCTGGTGTAAAGGTAAGTCTTGTTTCGCTTATTGGTATGCGACTTAGACGAGTTAAACCAAGTTATATAATTATGCCAATGATTAAAGGTACCAAGGCGGGAATACCGCTTAACCTCAATCAGCTAGAGAGCCATTTTTTAGCTGGGGGAAATGTTAACAATGTTGTTTCGGCACTTATAGCGGCACATAGAGCAAATTTAGAGCTTACATTTGAGAGAGCTGCAGCCATTGACCTTGCAGGTCGTGATGTTTTTAAAGCTGTTGCAATGAGTGTTACACCTAAGATTATAGAAACGCCATGGGTTTCGGCTGTTGCAGTTAACGGTATAGAAGTTAAGGTTATTGCTAGGGTTACAGTTCGAGCAAATATAGATAGACTTGTAGGTGGTGCAGGTGAAGAAACAATTCTCGCTCGTGTTGGTGAAGGTATCGTAACAACAGTTGGTTCAAGTGCTTCACATAAAAATGTACTTGAAAACCCTGATAATATATCTAAACTTGTACTTGAAAAAGGCTTGGATAGTGGTACGGCATTCGAAATTTTATCTATTGATATAGCTGATATTGATATAGGTAGAAACATTGGTGCATCACTTCAAATTGAACAAGCTGTTGCAGATAAGGAAATTGCACAGGCTAAGGCTGAGGAAAGACGTGCGATTGCCATTGCTCAAGAACAAGAGATGATTGCGAGAGTTCAAGAAATGCAAGCTAAAGTTGTTGAAGCTCAAGCAAAAATCCCACTTGCTATGGCTAATGCCTTAGAAAGTGGCAATATAGGTTATTATGATGTTCTTAATTTTGATAATAAAAAGGCTGATACTACTATGCGAGATGGTCTTGCTAAAATCGGTAGTAATTTAGAGGCTCTAAACAAAAAGGATAAATAAGATAGTTTTACATAAAAGGTTGTAAATACTCCAACCTTTTTTTGTAGTTTAAGTAAAAAATAGATTTTTAACGAATAAAAGATGTGAAAAAAGATAATTTTTATCTATGGATTAATGTAAGGATGAGTTTATGAAATTAGTTAGTATCGTAGTTGTTGTGTTGTTGTGTTTAGGAAGTATATTCACGTTATATGATAAAAATTCAGATAGTGATGTTGTAATTATCAAAGAAGAAATGGAGTCATCAGATGTTTTAGATGATGAAGTTACTGACGGTGACTTATATTCTGATGATGGAGAAGTTCATGGCGGTAGCTCAAATATGGTGGAGTTTACTGATTATAATGATTATGTGATTTCTGTTGATGTGAATAATATGCAAGTTGTAGCTTTAGATGAAGAATCATCAAAGGCTTGGCGAGTTGTAGGTGGAGAGCTTATTTATGAATGTAAAAGTGACTTTGATTTAGATTATGAAATATCTGTAATGAAAGAGATGGACTTGGCATATGCTATTATAAATAGCAGTAATTTAAAAGATTTAAGTTTGTATGAAACTTTAGAAGAAATAGGAATTAGTCTTATATGTATTAATTTAGAAGATTTTAAAAACTATATTGACACTACAAATGACTTGACTTTTTTGACTCAAGATGAAGTTAGTTATATTGAAAATGTTTTGTCTGTTAAGCAAAAAATAGATAAAATGATTACAAAAACAAATAAAATTAACAGTCATAATATTGCAATACTTGAAATATCAGATAATGAATTGATTTATACGGATAATTATTTCGTTGGAGTTCTTAAAGATTTTGATACAAACCATAATATAAATGTTACAAGAACAGTTGCTGAGCTTAAAGCGAATAATCCTGAACATCTTTTTATAGTTGTTAGTGACGAAGATAAGAACTATTTTGATGAAGTTTTGACACAATTCGCTAAAGAAAATTTATGGTGGCATGATTTAGATGTAGTTAAAAATAATGATATAGTACGAGTTAATGATACTTTGCCATATGAAGTAGATGTTGAAAATTGGTTAGAGTGTTATACCTATGTTTATACCTATATAGCAAACATTAAAAATACTTAATAATTGTCCTATGTCAACGCCAACAAAATACAGCATTTTCTTCGTCATTGTCAAAAAAGTTCATCTTTTAGATTACTTTAAGTACGAGTCAAAGCTGTATTTTAAGACATTCATAGAAATTGTCACATTTTGTTGGCGTCTTAGATTTGTACATAAATCTTGACATAATTATATTTTGTGGGTGATGTCCTATAAATTTCTTGTAATAGTTTAAGTTCACTGTTTTTTGGATATGATATACATATAAAGTAGCTTTTAGCTAAATATGTGTATAAAATAGTGGAGGACTTATGGATAAATTGTTAGATAATAAAAGTGTTGGAGTTGTAAGGAGAATTGACAATTTGGGAAGAATTGTTATTCCTATGGAAATTAGACGAAGTCTTAAAATTGCAGAAGGTGATTCCCTTGAAATAAATACTATTGGTGAAAGAATTGTTTTAAAAAAGTATTCTGCACTTGAAGGTATATCACATAGTGCAAAGACTAATTTTATGATTATCGGTAATGCTTTAAACATGAATATTTTTTTAATGGATATGGATAAGATTTTATATTTTGATGAAAAAAATAATATAAAAGATGTAAATAGTTATGATAATAAAATTAAGGAAATTTTCAAAACAAGAAAAGTAACGGTTTTTGAAGGTGAAAGTGTTTTAGGTGTAGATAAATATTTTGATACTAAAAACTTAAATCAAATTATTATACCTATTGAGAATTTAGGAGATGTTGTAGGTGGTGTAGTTGCATATAGTTCCGATGAAATAAAAGATACAAATAAAAAAGTTTTAGAAATATATTCTGAAATTTTTGAGAAACTGATTTAGTTAATATGAACTCTTTTTGAGTTCAAGTACATAATAGAGGTTGTTTTATGGTAATGTTAATTGCGTTAAGTGTTGCAATGGATGCCTTTGGTGTATCGGTTGTATACCAAAATAGTAAATATAAACCATTTCATTTTGGTTTGTACTTTGGCTTTGCACAGTCGATTATGGTAATTTTAGGTTTTATGTTTGGTAGTTATTTTAATGAATATTTTATTAGATATGGCGTTTTATTATCGTCTTTAATACTTTTTGTTTTAGGTGGTAAGATGATATATGAATGCATGTCATCAGATGATTCTAGTTCTAAAACAATGGATAATACGAATTTGTTTGTGTTAGCCATAATAACAAGTATAGATGCTTATGCAGTGGGTTTAACCTTTGCAATAACTCAAGTTGATTTAATATCATCAGCAATTGTTATAGGACTTGTTACCTTTGCACTATCATATATAGGTTCACATCTTGGTAGTAAACTTGAAATCATTGCTTCAAGAGGTGAGTTTTTGGGTGGTTTAGTGTTGATTTTAATAGGCTTAAAATCTCTATTTCTAGGCTAATCTATCGTATTTGGCAGTGTGTTTTATATAAACTGTTTATCATATAGATTAGCCTCTACAAAGTGTAAAGTAGGTGGAAAGCTTAATTATGTCTTATAATCGAGCAGAAAATAAAGCTTTTGACCAAATCTTCAAAAGTTGGATTTGATGAAATGAGGGCTGTTTAACTTTATTCCTTTAGTTTGTTATTAATATTTTTTAAATTTCTAACTTCTTTTAAATATGATAAAATCCAACAAATTGCAAATATTAAAAGTGCTAAAGCAATCCCTATAATAGTAAAGTAAAATGTATTTACTATATTATAATCTATAAGAGTTAAGGTTTTATGCAATGTAATTACTATAATAGATATTGTTAGAAGTATATGGATAATTGAAGAAGCTAAAACGGATAGTTTTTTGTTTTCATAAATTATATTTGTCATACCCATTATTGCACAAGCTATAAACCAAATTCTATAATATACAATAACATTTTCTGGCGAATTAAATGGAATCGTTGGAGTCATAATTACTAAAATTAAATAGCCAAGTGCTACATCTAAAGTAATATTTTTTATTAACAAGTTTATTATATTTTTGTCATCATTCATAAGTTACCTCATACTTTCTTTGAATTTTTTTACATAGTTTCTTGTCAATATGAATTTCTTGTTATTCTTCATATATAAATAGTAGTTGCCGTTAAATTCAATTTCAATATACTTTACATATTTCTTGTTAACGATTGTTTGTTTAGAAATCCTTATGAAATTTTCTATATTTTCTAATTGGTATAGGCTGTGAGTTATTTTCTGTTTTTCACCGTTGATAAATGCATAAACATAAGAGTCTTCATAAATGAAAAACTCAACTAAATTTAAATCTTCATAGTAAGTTTTATCGTTTACTCTATAAGTAATTGTGCTTTCCATTTCAATTTCTTTAAGCTTATTGAATATATCTTGCACTTTTTTACTTGTGATTCTACCTTTTAGAATTATTTCTATATCATCGTTATCATTGTCATGAAGTAAGATTTTCAAAATGCCACCTCCTAAGTATATTATACACTAAAGTATGCTTTTTTTTATGGAAAATTTACAAGAGGCACTAAATTGTACTTAACAAACAAAAAAAAGGCTGTAAAGAACAACCTTTATAATCCATATTTATTAAGTAAATTTATATATTCCTCTGTTGCCATAAACTCAACTAGAGAGTTATTTATTTCATCAGCTAAAGCAGTGTTTTCCTTATTAAAAACAATAGCAAACTCTTCGCTAATTTGAAGGTCATCGTTGATTTTGAAATTTCCACTTTCAAGAGCTTTTTTGGCTACATCTATATCACATACATAACCGTCTAGTTGTCCTGATGTTAACATAGGTAATGCAACATCAGTATCTACGTAGAAATTTGAACTGCTTATTTCTTTAGCAATAGGCACTCCTGTTGTACCAAGTCCTGCACCAACAGGTTTATCCTTAAGTTCTTCTATAGATGTAATCGTAGAACTTTTTGGAAGTAAAATAACTTGAAAACTTGTATAATAAGGCTTACTGAACAAAACTAAAGTTTCTCTTTCTTCATTTATAGATATACCACTAATAGCTAAATCACATTTCTTTTTTTCGATAGTAGGTATAAGTGCATCAAAATTCATTGATTGATATTCAACTTTTAAATCAGAGATTTTAGCAATTTCATTCATAAGGTCAATATCAAAGCCCACAGTTTTACCATCTTCAATATACTCAAACGGTTCATATGTGGGATTTATAGCTACTGTAAGAGTATTTTTTTTTATAAGTCCAAGTTCTTTGTTAGAATTGTTTAGGAAACTACAAGCAGTTAAGGATAAAATTGAAACTATGATAGTTGCAATGCAGGTTATTTTTTGTTTTTTCATAAAGTGCCTCCTTGCATAATCTTGAACATTTGTATCTAATAGAAAATGAATTATACTAAGATTATTTATATAATCTATTAGGTTACAATACTTGTGATATAAATTGTTGTGTACGCTTTTGCTTCGGGTTTAATAAAACTTCATCAGGTGTTCCTTGTTCAACTATATAACCTTCAGACATGAAAACAACTTTATTCGAAACTTCACGAGCAAAACCAAGTTCGTGAGTTACAATTATCATACTTATATCTAAAGCCCTAAGTGATTTTATAACTTCTAAAACTTCTTTGATAACTTCTGGGTCAAGAGCTGATGTAGGCTCATCAAATAAAATAAATTCAGGGTGCATACAAAGTGATCTAGCTATTGCAACTCTTTGTTGCTGTCCACCTGATAATTGTCTAGGGAAAGCGTTTTCCTTATCAACAAGTCCTACTCTTTCAAGATATTCCATAGCAGTTTGTTTTGCTTCTACTTCGTCCTTCCCTAAAACCTTAATTGGTCCTAAAGTTAGGTTTTCTAAAATAGTTAGGTGAGGGAATAAGTTAAAAGATTGAAAAACAAAGCCCATCTTTGCCCCAAACTCATCGGAAACTAAACGTTCATGTGATATTTCTTCCCCATTGTAGAAAATTTTTCCACTATCTTTTTCTTCAAGTCCCTTAATACATCTAAGAAGTGTAGATTTACCTGAACCAGAGGGTCCGATTATACACATTATATCTCCTAGCTTAACTTCAAGGCTAACGTCTTTAAGTACTTCTAGTTTACCGAAACTTTTTGTAAGATTTTCTATTCTAATCATTTTCTGCATATTTCCTTTCAAGTTTATTAGCGTAGTAAGCTACAATACTTGTCAGAATAAGATAAATCATAGCAGCAAAAATAAGAGGCGTAATAAAGTTGTAAGTTCTAGACATTATAACTTTAGCACGACCAAGCAATTCTAAACCACCAATTGCAAAAATTAAAGAAGAATCTTTTATAAGAATAATAAATTCTGACACAAATGGGGGAATAAGACGTCTAAAGGCAAGAGGCAATATAATATATTGCATAGTTTGCTTGTAACTAAGACCTAAAGATTTTGCAGCTTCCCACTGACCTTTGTCAATGCTCTCTATACCTGAACGTATCAACTCTGCTGAATATGCACCTGAGTTGATACCGATAGCTACAACACCAACAACAACTGGATCCATAGAAATTCTACCTCCAGTTATTGCAGTGTATATTGCAGGAAAACCTAAAAACAAAAATAATATTTGTAAAAGCATAGGCGTTCCACGTATAATTTGTATGTAAAGAGTAGATATTACATTTAATACCTTGTTTTTACTAATACGCATAGCAGCGAAAATAATTCCTAGAATAATACCTATAGTAAGTGAACCAAAGGCTACTACTAGGGAGTAAAAAGTTCCAACAAGTAAAAATTGTAAATTTTCAAGGGTAAATACACTCATTTTATAAACCGTACTTATCTAATAATTCTTGGTATGCATCTGTTGCCATAAATTCTGCAAGAGATTTGTTAAGTTCATTAGCTAAAGCATCGTTACCTTTCTTTAAAGTCATTGCCATTTCTTCTGATTGAATTGGTTCTTCTATCATAGAATAGTTGCCAGTAGCAACTGCGTTTTGTGCAACACCAAAATCGCATATATATGCGTCAAGTTGACCTGTTAAAAGCATTGGTAGAGCAACATCAGTATCTACAAAAGTTGTATCGTCGCTTAAATCTGTAGCTACACCTTCGCCTGTTGTACCAAGTCCTGCACCAAGTTTAAGCCCTTCAAGCTCATCAACAGAAGTAAAAGCACTATCTCCTGGTAACAAAGCAACTTGGGAGCTACTATAATATGTATCGCTAAACAAAATTTGCTCTTTTCTTTCTTCGGTAACAGAAAATCCACTCATACCAAGATCATATTGTCCCGATTGTACAGCAGGAATAATTGTGTCAAAGTCAAGAGCTGTATATTCAACTTCAAGACCAGAAAGAGCTGCAATCTCATTTAATAAATCAATATCGAAACCAACCATTTCAGTACCCTCCATGTATTCAAAAGGTGCATAAGTTGGGTTTGTTGCAACATACAATTTGCCATCTTCTATAAGACCAAGCTCGTTAGCTGAAGATTCAGTTGAACCTCCACAAGATGTAAGTGTACCTACTAAAAGTGCTGATAATAATACTGTCGATAATGTTTTTTTCATAATTTTGTCCTCCATATTTTAAGTTAATACAATAATTTTTTATACCAAAAAAAATCTTAATAAAGTTATTCTATACATTTATTGAGATTTACCATAAATTAAAATATGAAACACCGTAGCCCTGAAGGCAAAAGAGAAATAGTTTTATAAAGTTCCATAATTTACCTCCTTTGGGTAGAAATTTTTATAATTATAACACAAATAAATAGATATAACAAGAGATTTTAGGATTTTTTTTATAAATTGTTTAATATTATTTTCAATCGGAATTATTATTACATTATATAAATAATTTTTATCGTAAATGTGAAGTAATCTTCACAAAATCTTTTGCAAATTATCATAAATATATCATAGGTTCTACATAAGTTTTTTATATAATAAAAAAGCATTAAGCAATATACTTCTATTTTTATATTTGTTCAAGTAACTTTTAAAGTTTACTTGATTTTATTTTTTATTATTGTTTTGAAACCAAACTTTTTTAGTTTTGGTTTCTTTTTTTACATAAAAATTGTAATAGTAAAATATAGAAAAACCCTTTTCTATAATGAAACAATAGTTTTGTGGCATTTATCAAAAGTATGAAAATTTGATTTTCTTTTGTGATATGTCTTATTTAAATTTTCTGTCTTTGTCAAATTTTTTTATAATAACTACATAAAATTGTAGAATTATTATCATATTTCAGTGAGAAATTTTACAACATAATAATTTTGCCACAAAAAGTTCACAATTTCATCACACTTTACACAAAGAATACTCAAAAAATTATTTTATAATATAAATGAAATTATAAAAAGTACCAATACAAGACAAATTGTTACAAGATACACTAAAGTTAACTTTAGTGTAACGAATGCAACACCATGTAGTTATTTTAACTATATGGTTTTTTTGTGCAAAAAAGAGGGACTATAAAAAGATTAGCAAAAAAATCTTTTATAGTCCCTTTTTAATTATATAGAATCACCCACAAAATGCAGTTATGCCACAATTTGCAAAGCAAATTCAAGACGTTTCAAAAATTTGATTTTTTTCGATGTGCCATTATTTCAATTTTGCAATGTTTCCAAAAACAAAAAAGAATTTTGAAATGTTGATACATATTAATATTAAAAATAAATTAGATTATTGTGGACCAAGCTTTTTAACTGCAACATAAATTTGGTTGATTTTATACCATGTAGAGTAATTTACTGTTCCTGTTGGGGAAAGGTTAAAGGCACGCTGGAAAGCCTCTACGGAATTTCTTGTTAAAGGTCCATATATGCCATCAGCATTTAATGCTGGAATTCCAGGAAAATTTTTGTTTATAGCAGTAAGTTGAGTTTGTATAGTTTTTACATCGTTACCTCTTGAGCCTTGTTGTAAAACACGTCCTGGCCAACTCATAACAACTCCGTTGACTTGTTCAGCTGTAACTAAATACGTGCTACTACCATAATAGTTTCTTAAAATTTCGATAGCAGTGTATCCTCTATCACCTAAGTATTTTGAACCCCATTGGGACATACCGTTTGAACAACTTGTATGAACACCGTCACAATATTGTGTTAAAATCGGTTGTCTTACACCTGTTTTTGTAAGATATGTGCTAAAAACTTCATCGACAATTTGCGAAATCTCTTTATAAATTGTGCGTCCATATCTAAAACATTGGTCATATGCTGTTGAACTTGTTATAGTAAAATATTTACCTTTTGAGCGATACCATTCTGTATAAACTCTGTTTAAAGTAAAAGATATAATTGCAATTACATTAGCCTTTATAGTTTCTCTTGGCCATGTTGAATATATTTCTGAACTTGCTACATTTTTTATATAAGTACTATATGGTATCCAATAGTCTGTTGCGCTTGAGTCAGGTGAACCATCGTGAACAACTACATATTCAGGTATAATAGGTTTATCTAAAACTACATAGCCACTTTCAGTGTTTAAGTCTTTGATTTCTGATTCAGGTATTTTCGGTGGATAGTCACCATATAAAGTATTTTCGTTTACAATAATTTCATTAGAGCCATGGTGTGCCGATAGAGTTGACATATCTATATTTTGTAAAGAAACTTCGTCAGGTAGAACTTGAGCGTTTTGAACTGTAATTGTTGGAAAAGAGTCATTTCTTACTATAATATTATATTCAGAGTAAGGTCGCTCACTACTTGGTTGTTCTGACAGAGCTTTCTCAGGTGCAACTAAAGGTATTTCTGGTGTTTTACCATTTTCGTCTGTTCCTGTTGTTTCGATAAGTGTTCCATTTTGGTCAAATACTTCCACCACACTGTTTGGTAAAGGTTCTGCACTTTCTGCTGTATAAACCTCAACTATTAAGCTTCCTCTTGCCATTTTATAACCTCCTAAAAAATCTTTATTATAGTTTATGAAAAATTTAAAATAAATTGCATATATTTTACCTTTATGATAAAATAGAAAAATACTTTATAAGTACTTTAAGAAGAAAGAAGGTATTTTTTATGAGAATGATTGATGTAATTATTAAGAAAAAAGATAATATTGAATTAAGTGAAGAAGAAATAAATTGGGTAATTGAAAATTATACAAATGGAGAAATTCCTGACTATCAAATGTCAAGCTTACTTATGGCAATTGTTTTTAATGATATGACTAAAAATGAAAGATTGTATCTTACAAATGCAATTGTAAATAGTGGTGTGGTAACGGATTTGACAGGTATTAAAGGTATAAAAGTTGATAAACATTCAACAGGTGGTGTTGGGGATAAGACTACGCTAGTTTTAGCTCCTCTTGTTTCTTCTTGTGGTGTGCCTGTTGCAAAAATGTCCGGTCGTGGACTTGGTCATACAGGTGGGACACTTGATAAAATAGAGGCAATACCAGGTGCGTCAGTTGATATAGAAATAAATGATTTTATTAAACAGGTAAATGAAATAGGTATAGCTGTTATAGGACAGACTGGGGAACTTGCTCCAGCTGATAAAAAGTTGTATGCACTTCGTGATGTCACAGGAACTGTTGAGAGTATACCTCTTATAGCTTCTTCTATAATGAGCAAAAAACTTGCTTCAGGGGCTGATGCAATTGTGCTTGATGTAAAAGTTGGTACAGGTGCATTCATGAAAACTATTGAAAGAGCAGAAGAACTCGCTCAAGCTATGGTTGATATAGGGAATGGTGCAGGTAGAAAGACTACTGCTTGTATAACTTCCATGGACGAGCCACTTGGATTAGCTGTCGGTAACACTTTAGAAGTTATAGAGGCTATAAATACGCTAAAGGGTAATGCTCCTTCTGATTTACTTGAAGTTGTACTAGAGCTTGGTTCTCATATGGTAGTTAACGGAGGAAAGGCAAAGACTTATGACGAGGCTAAAACAATGCTAATGGCAAACATTGAGAATGGCAAAGGCTTAGAGCAACTTAAAAAATTCATAAAAATGCAACATGGTGATGAAAAATACATCGAAGATACTGAACTATTTGAGAAAGCTAAGTACCTTGTAGAAGTAAAAGCTACAAAATCAGGATACATTAGTAAAATAGATGCTTATCAAGTAGGTATAGCTTGTATGCAACTTGGTGCAGGACGTGCAACGAAAGACTCTGTTATAGATATGGCAGTAGGTACAGTTCTCTATAAAAAACAAGCTGATAAAGTGGAAAAAGGCGAAGTTCTTGCCGTAATTCATAGTAATAGAGAAGATGTATCAGCTGAGTATTCAGAAATACTTGATTCCTATAAAATAGTTGACGAGAAAGTCAAAAAAACGCCAATTATTTACAGTACAGTAGAATAAATTTCAAAGTACAAATTAAAAGTTATATTAGCCTATGTAAAGTATTTTAAAAACTATTGTATAGATATACTGGTTGATATAGCTTTTTTTATATGGTATAATAAACTAGAACTCAAAGATTGGAAAGAAAATCTTTTCGTTAAGTTCATTGTAATTTCCTCGGAAATTACTCTATGTTATAATAAACTAAAGTACTAGCCACGATATTAAAAGATTGTTATTGATAAAGTATATAGAAATGCTTAGATAAGTTGTATTTTTGAAATGGAGATTATATGTTTAGTAAAGATTTTGAAGTGGATTTCATTGCAACAGATTATAAAGGTTTATTACTTGAACACAAGTTTTTTTATTATGCTCAAGAAACAAGTATTGCCGATACAAATTCTAGAACTCGTGATGTGAGTTTTTTTCATGAAAAAGGACTTGGTTGGGTATTTTTTAATTATAGTGCTAAAATACATAAGTTGCCCAAAACTTATGATAAAGTGACTTGCACAACTGCTCCAATTGAGTTTAAAGGATATTTTGGTGATAGAGGTTTTGTTTGTAAAAACGAAAAAGGTGAAGTTCTTTTTGAGGCAGTTTTAAAACTTGGTCTTATGGATTTGGTAAATAAAACACTTATAAAACCTGATGTAGAAATTTTAGATGAATATAAACCAACAATGGATAAGTTAGATGTTAGTATAAAAAAGTCGCCTAAGATTACTGAAGATTTTAAAGTAGTTAAGGAAAATGATGTGGAGATATATCGCCATAATACAGACTTAAATGGACATACCAATAACCTTACATACATAGAATGTGCTTGGGATAATATACCAACAGATGTGTATAATGACTATTGTGTTACAGATGCCTTTGTTTCTTTTAGAAAAGAAAGTTTTTGTGGTGATATTTTAAATGTTATTACACATTATAATGATAGTGAAAAAGAGATTATAAGTAAATTTCACAAAGAAGATGAACTTATTGCAGAAGTGTACTTTAAATTAGAAAAATAGAACGGAGAACAATATGGCTTTAGATGGTGTTGTTATATACAACATAAAAAATGAGCTTGCAAGCAAACTTATAGGTAGTAGGGTTGATAAAATTTATCAATCAGAAAAAGATGAAATAGTTATTAGTATAAGAGGATTTGGCGAAAATTATAAACTTTTGTTAACAGCAAATGCACAAAGTCCAAGAATGTGTATAACAACTGAACAACGTCAAAACCCTAGTCAACCACCTATGTTTTGCATGATGCTTCGTAAACATTTACAAGGGGGCAAAATTTTATCTATTTCACAGCCAAACTTTGAACGTATTTTGAAGGTTGAAATACAAAGTTTAAATGATTTTGGTGATATGACTACAAAATTTTTAATTATTGAGATAATGGGTAAACACTCAAATATTATTTTAGTTGATGAAAATGATAAAATTCTTGATTGTATAAAACGAGTTAATTTTGAAAAGTCTAGTGTTCGTGAAGTGTTGCCAGGTAAACAGTATGTTCTTCCTCCAAACACTAAGGAAAATCCTTTAAATGTAACTAAGGGTGATTTTATAAAAATTATAGAGAAATCAACACTTACATCAATGCAAAAGATTATTTATCAAAACTATACGGGTGTTTCTCCTTCACTTGCATCAGAAATACTGTTTTCGAGTGGTTTGGAAGACAATATAGCTCATTATAAGGAAAATCCTGAACTTAATGAAAAAGTTTACTTAGCCTTTTCTAAGTTTTTCGACAATATAGATAATGATGTTACACCTTTAATTTTTTATGAAAATGAGAAACCAAAGGACTTTTATGCATATGATTTAGCTTTGTATTCAATGTATGAAAAAGAAAAAATAAATTCCATTAGTGAAATGCTTGAAGCTTTTTATAATAAAAAAGACATAATAAATAAAGTGAGTCAAAAAACTGCAGATATTAGAAAGCTGTTACAAAACAATTTGGAAAGAAATGTTAAAAAACTTGACTTACACAAAAATATTTTAAAAGACAGTGAGAAAAAAGAAAAAAATAAGCTTTATGGTGAACTGATAATTGCAAATCTTTATCAAATTCAAAAAGGTGATAAAATTTTAGAAGCTGTGAATTATTATAGTGAAGAAAATGAAAATATCTCCATAAAGTTAAATGAAAATAAATCGCCTCAAGAAAATGCTCAAAACTATTATAAAAAATATAATAAACAAAAAAGAAGTGAAGAAATGGCAGTTACTCAAATTGCTGAAATAGAAAAAGAAATAGAGTATATTGAAAGTGTTTTAACTTCACTTACAACTGTGCAAACGGAAGAAGATGTTTTAGATATACGTGAAGAACTTGCAATATATGGATTTGTAAAGAAAAGTTCAAGTAAAAACAAAAAACAAAAAAAATCTAAGCCACTTAAATATGTTTCTTCAGATGGATTTGAAATCTATGTAGGGAAGAATAATATGCAAAATGATTATTTAACTATGAAGTTTGCAGATAAAAAAGATATTTGGTGCCATACTAAAAACATACCTGGTTCTCATGTTATAATAAGATGTGATGGTAAAGATGTCAGCGATAAGGCTATTGAAGATGCATGTTACTTAGCGGCACATTTTTCAAAAGCGAAAGACCATTCAGGTGTTGAGGTTGACTATACAGAAGTTAAAAATGTTAAAAAACCAAATGGTTCTAAAGCGGGTATGGTTATTTATCTCACTAATAAAACTGCCTTTATCAAACCTGATGAGAAGTATATTATAGAAAATTTAAAAAAAATTGATTAAAAATCATTAGGTGACTTCTAAAAACTAGCTTGTTTGAATTTTCTAATAAATGGAGTTTTTAGAATTTGCCATTAATAAAATAAATAAATAGGAGTTGTATATGCTAGAAAAAGCCATTGAAGAAGCTAAAGTTAAAACAAGAAATGACAGTGAAGTAATTGAATATATTAATGGCATTTTAGATAAACTTGATGGAAAGTTTAATGTTTATGTTAAAGATTTACGCAGAAATAAAGTGGTCTACAATAGAAATGCTAGTGATTATATAGATTGTAGTAATCTTATTTCTTTCCCTGTTTTATTCGGTGTTTTAAACGGAATTTTAGATAAAAATGTTAAACTAAAAGATGTTGTGCCATTTGATATTGAACCTAATATGGTAGTTTCGTATATTGTTGAACGTAGAGAATATGAATACACTTATGAGGAACTACTTGGTGCTATGATAATTACTAATGATATAAATGCTAGAAATCTGATTATGAAACATTATGGTGAAAAAAATATAAATAATTTTCTGGATAAGTTTGGTCTAAACAAGATAAATGGAACAAGATTTGATGAATCAATAGAAAATCTTGGTAGAGTTTTTGAAACTATATATAAAAAACGTGATTTAACGCCTAGATTATGCGATTTCGGTATAAAATATATGGAGAGAGCAAAAGATAGTACAAACCTAACAAGACAAATAATTGATAATGTTGTTGTTAGCCAAATTTCAGGAGATAAAAGCGATTCGGCAAGTGCTATGGGCGTTGTAAATGTCGGTCATGAAGAATATATGATAATAGTTGTGGCTAGAAATATGAAAAATACTATTATTGCAAGACGAATTATTGGTCTTGTGTCAAGAGGTTTTTATGAAGAATTCTCAAAAGAAGATTTAGTATAGGAGTGGTTTTATATGATTAAATATGCAATTTTAGCAAGTGTTGGTCATAATAGAGTTTATTTTGAGGCTTCAAAAAAGATGTCTATTTATGAACTTAAAATAGCACTTAAACATTATCAAATTGATGTGGAAACTATTGTTCCGGAATATATAGAAGATGTTTTTTACATTACCTTTGAATGTGAAAAGGAACTTACAGAGGAACAAAACCAAATTATTACTAAAATGTCCTTTATTAGCTGTTTGTTTCAAGTTGTAGAAATGAATGATGAAATTTATTTGAAACCTATAAAACTTAACAAAAGTTATAGATTTTTAGAAAGTGATATTACAACAATTTTAAAATACTCAGGAAAGACAAATGAGATATTTACTAGGTTACTTATTAATATAGCTGTAAATACATATTTAAAAGAAGATAACGAACCGATAAAGTTGCTAGACCCGATTGCAGGTAAAGGTACAACTTTGTTTGATGGGTTGACTATGGGATATGAAGTTGCAGGTGTTGAAATAGTTGAGAAAGTTGCTCATGATTCCTATTTGTTTTTGAAAAAATATCTTGAAACAAAAAAAATTAAACATAGTATAAAGTTTGAACGTGTTAGTGGTGCGAATAAAAGCTTTACGGCAAAGACATATACTTTTAACATGGGTAAAGATAAGGAAGATGTGAAAAACAACAGTAAAATTTGCAAAATTATTTCAGGAAATTCCCTTTATTCTAATAAGTTTTTTAAGCGTAACTATTTTGATGTTATAGTTGGTGATTTACCTTATGGTGTGCAACATGGTAATGTTTCAACAAGTTCGAGAAGCAATCTTTCGAGAAATCCTAAAGATTTTGTGGCAAGTGCTATTTCAGCGTGGGAGTTTATTATTAAAAGAGGTGGAGTTCTAGTTTTATCGTGGAATGCCTTTGTGTTCTCCTATGATGAGTTTAAAGAGATAATAGAAAATAATGGCTTTGAAGTTTTAGATAACGAAATGTATAGAAACTTTGAACATAAAGTTGATAAATCTATAAAAAGAGATATTATTGTTGCTATAAAAAAATAAGTAAGTTAAAAATAAGTAAACAAATATGATTAAAAAATACAAGAAGATTTTTAGGCTTTTTGTATTTTTTTTTATTTTTAAGCGAGAAAAAGTTAACAAAGTTTTAATTTTAAAATGTGTACTTTTTATACTTTATATACATTTATTGTGTAAAAATCGCAGTAAAGTACGATTTTTTATAAATCACATAAAGATTGTTAAAAAAAATGTGATATTTATCACGCAAAAAATCACGAAATAATGTATAATATAAGTAGTTAATAAATAAACAATCAGAGGGTGAAATTATGAAAGCTGTATTATTAGTCGCACACGGTAGTAGAAAAACTCAAACAAATGATGTTTTCTTTGGTATTTTAGAATTAATCAGAAAACGTATGCCAGGAACAATAGTTGATGGTGCATTTATGAGTTTTAATGAAATGAATATTGAATTTAAACTAGAAGAGTTGATACAAAAAGGTGCGAAGGAAATAACCATAGTTCCTTACTTTCTTTTCTCTGGAAACCATGTAAAAAATACTATACCATTTAAAGTTGAGAAGATTTTACAAGCCTATCCTGATGTGACGGCTGTTTATAAAGAATCGCTTGGTATAGATGAAAGGTTGGCAGATATTATTGTCGACAGAATTTTAGAATAGGAGAGGTGTAAAGATGGGCTATAAACTTAGCACAAAAGAATTTAATAGTGTTTTAGACACACTAAAAGAAGACTATATTATTTATGCTCCAAAACTTTTAGAGCATAAAGGTCATTTTTCTGATACTGATTTAGTAAAGTATGAGAAAATCTCTAAAATTGAAGAAGTTGAGTTTAACATTAAATCAAAATTTTCTTTTAAAGAAGTGTTAAACCCTATAACAGAAACATTGTTCTACTATACAGAGGATAACACAACTGTTCCAGAAGGACCTAAAAAAGGTGCAATAATATTTCTTAGAAGTTGTGATTTGCACGCTGTTAAAAGACTTGATGAAATATATCTTGAGAACGGTTTTCCAGACTTTTATTATGACAGAATACGTCAAAATGTAAAGTTTGTTTTAATGGGTTGTGAAAATACTTTTGACAACTGTTTTTGTGTAGATATGGGTTCAAATACTACTTCGGAATATGATTTTAGCGTTGATTTTAAAGATGATTATGTTTATGTAAATAATAAATGTGTTGATTTCATAGATTTGTTTAAAGGCGAAGAAGTAGAGGTTACTCCAAGTTTTGTTGAAAGTAACAAAGTTAGTGTTGAACTGCCTGGGGAAGTGGATTTGTCTTTGTTTAGTTCAGATATATGGGAAGAATATAACAAAAGGTGTATTTCTTGTGGTAGATGTAACTTTGTCTGTCCTACTTGCACTTGTTATACTATGCAAGATATTTTTTATGAAGATAATGGAAAAGTTGGTGAAAGACGTAGAGTTTGGGCGTCTTGTCATGTAGATGGTTATACTGACATGGCTGGAGGTCACGCTTTTAGAAATAAAAAGTCTGAACGTATGCGTTTTAAGGTTTTACATAAAGTATATGACTTTAACAAACGTTTTGGCTATCATATGTGCGTTGGTTGTGGTCGCTGTGATGATGCCTGTCCTGAATACATTTCTTTCTCTAATAGTATAAATAAGTTAACGAATGCCAACAAGGAGGTAAAAAATGACTAACAATGAGTATATTCCTTTTAAATCAGAAATAAAAGAAATTATTAAACATACAGAAATTGAATTTACATTTAGAATGGCTTTTGAAGGTAATGTTAAACCAGGTCAGTTTTTTGAAGTTTCACTTCCTAAGTTCGGCGAAGCTCCTATATCGGTAAGTGGTATTGGCGAGGGTACAGTTGATCTTACAATCAGAAAAGTTGGTCACGTAACACGAGAAATCTTTGAAAGTGGTGAAGGACAAACTTTATTCATGCGTGGACCATATGGTAACGGATTTGATGTTAACATATATAAAGGAAAAGAACTGATTATTGTTGCAGGTGGTACAGGTGTTTCTCCTGTGCGTGGTGTCATTGATTATTTTGCAAGAAATATTGATCAAGTAAAAAGCTTAACTGTAATAGCAGGTTTTAAGTCTACAAAAGATGTTCTTTTTAAAGATGATTTTGAATATTGGTATTCAACAGGTGCAAAAATTATAAAAACAATTGATAAAGAAGAAGAAGGTTATACGGGACCTGTGGGACTTGTTACAAACTATATTCCAGACCTTACTATTGTTAGTATGAACAATGTAGAGGCTATTGTTGTTGGACCTCCGATTATGATGAAATTTGCAACAAAAGCATTGCTTGATAGAGGACTTCCTGAAAAGAAAATATGGGTATCTCAAGAGCGTAAAATGTGTTGTGGTGTTGGTAAATGTGGACATTGTAAAATAAATGATAAATATGTCTGTCTAAACGGTCCAGTATTTAACTATGTTGATAATAAGTCATTAATTGACTAGGATAGGAGGTGCTTTATGGAAAATACTAAAAAATATAACAATGATATTAACACTAAAAAATTAAAGAAAAATGCTTATAGAGTTACGAAAACACGTTATGAAACATCTTCAAGAATTAGAGTTCCAGGTGGTTTTATGACGGCAGACCTTTTATCTGAAATACAAAGAATTGCAACGGAGTATGGTGATGGAAATATACATATAACTACTCGTCAAGGTTTTGAGATTTTAGGTATACCTATGGATAGAGTTGATGAAGTAAACAAAGCACTTCAACCTCTTATTGACAAGTTACATATAAATCAAGATAAAAAAGATGAGGGATATACGTCATCAGGTACAAGAAATGTTGCCGCTTGTATAGGTAACAAAGCCTGTCCATTTGCAAACTTCCATACAACTGAGTTTGCACAAAAGATTGAAAAAGCTGTTTTTCCTCATGACTTCCACTTTAAGATTGCACTTACGGGTTGTCCTAACGACTGTATAAAAGCTAGAATGCACGATTTTGGTATAATTGGTATGACAAAGCCTTTATATGAAATGAATAGATGTGTAACATGTAAGGCTTGTGTAAATGTTTGTAGACGTAAATCAACAGATGCATTGTCTATTGTAAATGGCAAGGTTAAACGTGATGCAACAAAATGTATCGGTTGTGGAGAATGTGTGCTTAACTGTCCTACATCGGCTTGGACTCGTGATAGTAAGAAGTACTTTAGACTTGCAATCATGGGCAGAACTGGTAAGAAAAATCCACGTCTTGCAGAGGATTTTATTATTTGGGCTGACGAAGAAAGTATTATAAAGATAATCTTAAATACATACAAGTATGTTAAAGAACACATAGATTCTAATTCTCCAGGTGGAAAAGAACATATCGGCTATATAGTTGATAGAACAGGTTTCATGGAGTTTAAGAAATGGGCTTTAGATGGTGTTGAATTACCTGAAGATGCGATAGTTAAAGATTATATATACTGGAGTGGTGTGCATTATAATCAAAATAGATTAACAGGATATAGTAACTATCAATAGAATGTTTACGGAAATTTCATATATTATGTAAAATTTTACATAAAAATAGCGTAACAACTATGTAAAATGTTAGATACTAAGGCAAATGTTGACATAATAATTTATAAAAATAATATCATTTTTCGACAAATTGTGTTATAATGAAATAGATAGTAAAAAAAATATTTTGCTAAAACTAGAGTATATTATAATGCAGTTTGTCGTTGTTTTTTATGTAGAAAAGTTAGAAAGGGTTACCATGAAAAAATTTGTGTATTTATTATTAATTTTATCTGTGTTTTTAGTGGGATGTTCGAAGACTGATAATAATTCTGAAAATGAGGTTTTAGATAATGATGTAGCTGTGGAAGTTGAAAGTGAAAAGTCTTTAGATGAGGAAAGTGAAGATAATAATGATGACGCTGAAACCGTAGAATATATTAAAGTAACAGACAGTTTAGATAGAGAATTGATTTTTGAGAAAAAGCCAGAGAAAGTGGTTGCGATTGGGTCATCGCTTGTTGACTTATGGCAACTTGCAGGTGGAGAAATAGTTGGTACAACTACTGATTCATTTAGTAAAGAAATGGGATTTGATGAAGATGTGGTTGTTAATCTTGGTGCATTACATGAACCAAATGTTGAAGAAGTTTTTAAACTTGAACCAGACCTTGTTATTTTATCTCCTCTTATTTCTGCACAAGCAGAACTTGCAACAGTACTTGAAAAAGCAGATATAAATGTTTATAACGCTGATATGAATTCTTTTGAAGTTTATTTGGAGATTTTAAAAGATTTTACAGATTTAACAGGACATAGTGAAATGTATACTAAAAATGGTGAAGATCTACAAAAAGTTGTAGAAGATGTTAAGGCTGAAGCAAGTGCAAGTTTTGATAATAAAGACGTACTTATGATAAGAGCAAATACAACAGGAACAAAGGCGATACCAGTTGATAATTTTGCAGTTAAAATTGTAGAAGATATGGGACTAAATAATATATCTGATGACGATAGTGCGATTTTAAGTAACTTAAGTATAGAATCAATTATTGCAAAAGATCCATATTATATTTTTTATGTAGTTATGGGTCGAGATGATGCAAAAAGTAGAGCAGAACTTGATACTTATATATTACAAAATCCAGCTTGGGAAACTTTGACGGCTGTACAAGAAGGTAGATTTATTGAGCTACCTAAAGAGCTATTCCACAATAAACCAAATGCTAGATGGGGAGAAGCATATGAGTATGTATTCGATATTAGAAAAGCACAAGAGCAATAATATCAGAGATTTTACTATTCTTATATTTATTGGTGTCTTATCCATTGTTTTGAGTATTGTAATTGGTGCTTCAACTATCTCTTTAGAGGACTTTTGGCGATTTGCAAGCGGTCAGCAAGTTGATGATTTTGTAAAAAATATTATAACTCTTGTTAGAGTACCTAGAGCCTTAGGCGGATTTTTGTGTGGTTTTGCTTTGTCCCTTAGTGGACTTTTACTTCAAAGAGTTTTAAACAATGCTCTTGTAAGCCCAAGCACCATAGGTGTGAACTCAGGTTCAGGACTTTTTGTATTAGTAAGTACATTGATTTTTCCACTTAATTTTTTTGCTAAGACATTGGCGGCGTTTTTAGGAGCAATAACAATATCTTTGATTATATATTTTGTATCTATTGGAACGGGTCGTTCAAGAATGACAATTATACTTGCAGGTGTTGCTATAACAACAATGTGTAACGCAATTATAGATAGTATAATTATTGTTTTTCCTGATAGCGTATATGATAAAACGGCATTTTATATAGGTGGTTTAAGTAGCGTAACATATACCCAACTTACTTTTTCTAGTATATTTATATTAGTTGGATTTTTTGTTGTAATGCTTATCCATAAGCAACTTGATATATTGATTTTAGGTGATGAAGTTTCAAATAGTTTAGGTGTGAATGTAAATAAAATACGATTTATTATTATTCTGTGTTCTTCTATGATTTCAGGAGCAGCAGTTGCAGTTGCAGGACTTTTGGGGTTTGTAGGGCTTATTATACCTCATATAGCTAAAATGTTGTTTGATAACGAAAGTAAAACTTTGATACCAAAAACCTCTATATTAGGTGGTAGTTTTGTAGTTTTAGCAGACTTGTTTGCGAGGGTTTTGTTTGCACCCTATGAAATTCCAGTCGGTGTGTTGTTGTCTTTTCTTGGAGCACCGTTTTTCTTGTTTTTACTATTCAATGGTAAAAAGAAGGGTAGGTTTGTATGATAGAAGTTAGAAACTTAAACTATAATATAGGGAGATTAGATATTTTATCTAATATAAATCTAAAAATAGATAAAAATGATATAGTGGTAATCGTTGGAGAAAATGGAAGTGGTAAAACTACACTTTTAAAAAGCATTGCTTCTTTGATTAAATATCAAGGGGATATTTTCATTAATAATAACCATATGAAAAAACTTAAACATATAGATAGAGCAAAAATCGTTTCCTACTTACCTCAAAACTGTGTAAGAACAAACATAATGGTTTCAACTTTAGTGAAACATAGTAGATTTCCATATTTAAAATTTGGTGAGGAGTTAAAAAAATCAGATTTTGAGGCAATAGAAAATGCAATAAGCATTACAAAAATAGAAAATATTTTACATAAGAAAGTTACGGAAATTTCAGGTGGAGAACGACAACTGGCATATCTAACTATGGTTATAGCACAAAATTCAGATGTTGTATTACTTGATGAGCCAAATACTTTTTTAGATATTTCTCATCAGTTGTTTTTACTTAGAGTGATTAAAGAAATGAAAGAACAGGGTAAAACAGTTATAATTGTTTTACATGACATAATACAAGCAATTGAAATTGCTGATAAAATTGTTGTTGTACATAATGGTGAAATCGCCGATTATGGTAGACCAAATGAAGTTATAGGTAGTGTTGAAAATATCTTTAATGTTAAAATTGCTGAAACTTTAAAGATTGATTATGATGAAAATGTTCCACTTTACAAATATACTCTAATAAATTAAAGGATAACATAATATGGCAGAAACAGGTTCTTATGAACACTTTTTATCAAAAGTAGAAAAAAAAGCAGTTACAAGAAGATATCGAAAAAATGAGCTTATTTTTAATGAAGGTGAGATTTTAGACCAAATATATATTTTGAATTATGGTAAAGTTGAAGTTTTTAAACATACTATAAATTGGGAAGAAAGAGTAATTTTCATTTTGAATGATAAGTCGATTTTAAACGAAGAAATATTGTTTAGTGAAAACTCAAAAGCGTCAACTTGTTGCCGTGCCTTTGAGGATTCTGAGATTTTATCTGTAAGCAAAGTATCACTTTTAAGAGAAATACAAGAAGATGTTAGGGTAATGCAATATGTTTTTTTAAACTCTAGCATAAAGCTTAGAAGAACATATAGACAACTGAAAAATAGTGGTACAGGTTTAACTATTGACAAGAAGATATTGTCAAAGCTCTTTAGACTTGCTATGGATTTTGGTATTGAGAAAAAAGGTGAAATTTATATAGATGTTGCACTTACAAGTGTAACTTTATCAAGAATGGTTGGAGCGAAACGTGAAACTGTTTCGAGGTGTATAAATCGGTTAAAGAAAGATGGTTTAATAACCATTGAAAGTGATAAAATAACTATAACTGACTTTTCTCTTTTAAGCGAGATGTTAAATGATAATGAGTAAGGTTATGCCTTAAAACTAAAAGTATGGCACATTGCAAAAGCTGAGGTTGTTTTCTAATGAAAAGGGATATTTTGCAATGAAGCCATAAATAAATATTGTTACTTTGGAGGTGTTTTTTTGATAGATAAATATAACAGAGAAATTAATTATGCTAGAATTTCTTTAACAAGTTTATGTAATTTACGTTGTGCATATTGTGGTCAAGATGATGGTAAAAGCCAAAAAATATCAGTAGAATTTTATGAAACCTTAATTGATGCTTTAGATAAACTAGGTATTAGAAAAATACGTTTTACCGGGGGAGAGCCATTACTTTATGAGAATATCATAAAACTTGTTAAATATACAAATTCCTTCGAAAATATAAAAGATATAGCAATAACAACAAATGGGGTTTTGCTAGATAGACAACTTGATGAGTTAGTTGAAAGTGGCTTAACTCGTATAAATTTTAGTTTGGATAGTATTGATAGAAAAACCTATGCAAGTTTAACAGGCTCGGATAAGTTAGATGGAGTTTTAGAAAACATAAATAAAGCTAAAGAATATGGCTTGAAAGTTAAGGTTAATGCAGTACTTTTAAAAAGCGTTACCCTTGAGAATTTAGAAGAATTTTTAGATTTTGGATACAAAAATAATGTGCCAATTAGGTTTATTGAACTTATGCCTTTTGGAGATAATATGGATTACTATCGAGATAATTACTTAAGTTCTGAGGTGCTTATAAATATGCTGAATTGTAAAAAAGTGCCAAATGAAAATAATGAAGTTGCCACATATTACAGATATGATGATAAATATGATTTTGGTATTATTACGCCTATATCTGACCATTTTTGTGAACGATGCAATAGAATACGAATAACATCAAGGGGTAATCTTCGTTTATGCTTACATTCAGATAATGAAATAGATTTATTGCAATATAAAGGAGATGCAAAGGCTATGTATAATGCGATTGCTTTAAACATAATTAGTAAACCTGAAAAACATTTGATAAATGAAGATGAATTTGTAAAAACAAGTATGGTTAGCATTGGAGGATAAAATGGATAAACTCACTCACATCAATGAAGACGGTTATGCAAAAATGGTTAATGTGTCAGGGAAAAATGAAACATCAAGATTTGCTAAAGCTGTTGGTGAAATACACATGAAAAGTGACACAATAAAGCTCATTACTGAAAATGCTATAAAAAAAGGCGATGTTTTAGCTGTTGCACAAGTTGCAGGGATTATGGCTACTAAAAATACAGCAAATCTTATTCCTATGTGTCATAGCATTAACCTTGAGGGTGCTGATATAAAGTTCAAAATTTATGATACCTTTATAAAATGTTACTGTGAGGTGACTTGTAGCTATAAAACAGGTGTAGAAATGGAAGCTATACTTGGGGTTAGCGTGGCACTTACAACTATTTATGATATGTGTAAAGCTGTTGATAAAATGATGAAAATTTCTAATATATATTTAATAGAAAAAAAAGGTGGAAAATCAGGTCACTTTTTAATAGAAGAAATCGAAAATAATTAATATTAAATAAGAACAAAAAACTTGGAGGTGTTGACTTTGAAAGGAAAAGTTAAAGCTATAAATATTTCAAAGGAAAAAGGCGTAGTTAAACAACCTATTGGTGAAGGTGAATTTATAGAAAATCATGGTTTAAAAGATGACGCTCATGCTGGTAACTGGCATAGACAAGTAAGTCTACTTGCTCAAGAAAGTGTTGATATAATGACAGCAAAAGGTGCAAAAGATTTGTGTGTGGGTATTTTTGCAGAAAATATTACGACAGAGGGTATTGAACTTTATACTTTACCTGTTGGTACAAAACTTAAAATAGGTGAAACTATGCAAGAGGTAACTCAAATCGGTAAAAAATGTCATCAGGGTTGTGAGATTTATCATAAGGTAGGCAGTTGTATTATGCCAACACAAGGTATTTTTACAAAGGTTTTAAAAGGTGGTATCGTTAAAGATGGTGATGAAATCGAGGTTTTAGATGAGTAAATATACCTATGGAATAATTATTGCAAGTGATAAGGGTTATGAGGGTAGTCGTAAAGATTTATGTGTTGATACAATAAAAAACATTGTCGATAATGAAAAATTTGAGTTGATAAGCCATATAGTTCTACCTGATGAAAGAGAGCTTTTAAGTACTGAAATGCTCAGACTTTCTAAGGAACTTAAAGTAGATTTAGTTTTAACGTCAGGTGGTACAGGTTTTTCGAAACGTGACGTTACAGTTGAAGCAACAAAAGATGTTATAGAGAGAGAAACTCCTGGCATAAGCGAAGCCATGCGAATTTATAGTCTTGGTATAACTAAAAAGGCGATGCTATCCCGTGCAACAAGTGGCATTTGCGAAAATACTTTAATTGTAAATTTACCTGGTAGCCCTAAAGCTGTATCCGAGATTTTAGAATATATAATTGAACCACTTGAACATGGTATTGATATTTTAAAAGGTGATGCGAAAGAGTGTGCTAGGTAGTAATATAGAAATGCTACAAAATTGAAATTATGGCACATTGCAAAAGTAAAAGCAAATTTTCATACTTTATACAAACGCAGTAAATGGCATTGAGATGCCATTTACTTGGGTTTTGTCAAAAGCAGCTGTAGTTTTGCTATGAAAATGGATTTTTCTATATTTTGCATTTAAGCCATATAGCTTTATTGAATGAGAGGGAGTAAATATGAAAGTTTTGAATTTTGGTTCTTTAAATATTGATTATGTTTATAATGTTGACCATATAACAAAGGGCGGCGAAACGCAACAATCGTATAAGCTTGAAACTTTCCCAGGAGGAAAAGGACTAAACCAATCAATTGCACTTACTCGTGCTGGTATAGAAGTGTTTCATGCAGGTATAATTGGTGAAGATGGAACTTTTTTGTTTGATACATGTAAAGAAAATGGAATTAGCACAACTTTTTTAAAGCAAGTTCCAGAGAAAAACGGTCATGCAATTATACAGGTAGATAAAAATGCTCAAAATTGCATTTTGTTGTATAAGGGGACAAATGGTAGAGTTGATAAAGCTTTTGTAGATTTTGTTTTGTCTAGCTTTGAAAAAGGCGATGTTATTGTTTTACAAAATGAAATCAACTTAATTGACTATATAATTGATAAAGCTTATGAAAAATCTATGACTATAATTTTAAATCCATCACCTTTTAATAAAGATTTATTTAAATGTGACTTATCAAAAGTTTCAATTTTTATAATGAATGAAATCGAGGGTGCACAAATATACGGTAGCGAAGCAAACCCAGAGGAAATTTTAAAATTTATGAGAGAAAAATACCCGAAGTCTAAAGTTGTTTTAACTCTAGGTACAGAAGGTTCTTTTTTTAGTTTTAACGATGAAAAGTATTTTCAACCAATTTTTGAGGCTAAAGCAGTTGACACAACGGCAGCAGGAGATACTTTTACAGGTTATTTTGTGAAAGGGTTAATTGAAGATTATAAAATAGATAAAACAATGAAAATTGCCGCATGTGCTTCTTCAATAGCTGTTTCAAGACATGGTGCAACAACATCAATACCGTTGTTTAATGAAGTAATAGAAGAACTTGAAAATAAGAATTAGTATAAGCTCACTTATAAAAACTCCGTTGTTTAAAAATTATTCAAAGTATAAGAAAAAGTCATTTTAACTTCAAACATTGACAATGGATATATAGAGGTCTATAATAGTGATAGAGTGAATTTAGAAAAAAGGAGAATAAAATGGACATAAAGAATTTTATCTTTGAAACAGTTTCAAATACTGGTGTATCAGGATTTGAAAGTAATAGAGCAAATTTTCTTAAAGGTAAGTTTGAGGAATTTTGTGACGAAGTTAGTATAGATACAATTGGTAATGTAATTGCTGTGAAAAAAGGTAATGGCAAGGGAAAATTTATGTATGTTGCACATATGGACGAGATTGGACTTATGGTTACGGATATAGATGATAAAGGTATGATTTCCTTTATTAGTGTTGGAGGAGTTGACCAAAGAACTTTAGTATCTCAAGAAGTAAGAATTTTTGGTAAGGAAGAAGTTTTTGGAGTAATCGGGATTGCACCACCACATATTACGCCTGTGGCAGATGCTAAAAAAGCGATACTTATGAAAGATATGAAAATAGATACAGGATATTCTGCTGAAAAAGTTCGTGAACTTGTTTCAATAGGCGATATCGCTGTGGTAAAGAGAACTCCAATTGAACTTTTGAACGGTAGAATATCAGTTAATGCATTAGATGATTTATCTGGTGTTGCAGCTATGTATGCAACTATGGAAAGACTTACTGAAATCAAACATGATTTCGATGTTTATTTTGTTGCTTCAACAAATGAAGAAATTGGTGGACCAGGGGCAGGACTTGCAGCTTATGGAGTAAAACCAGATATAGCTATTTCTTTAGATGTAGAATTTGCGAAAACTCCAGAACTTTCTAATATTGATGTTAAGCTTTCAAAAGGACCTGTTCTTGTTATAAAACCAACAAATCATAGAAAGATTTTTAAAGCACATAAGGAAGTTGCTAATGCCTGTAACATACCATATCAAATAGTTGTAGATAAAAGTTATGGTGGTACAGATTCGGCAATACTTCAAGTTTCAAATTATGGAATACCGACGGCAGATTTAGTTATTCCACTTCGATATATGCATACATCTGTTGAAGTTATGGATATAAATGATATTTCAGAAACATCAAGACTTATGGCGTCATTCGTTCAAAGTTTTAATAAAGTTTCAGATTTGGAGGAGTTTTTATGTTACTAGAAAAATTAGTTAATGCAAATGGTGTTGTAACTTATGAAGATGAAGTTCGTAAAATTATAATTGAAGAAATAAAAGACCATGTGGATAGCGTAAAAGTAGACTCTATGGGAAATATAATTGCCGTAAAAAACAGTGAAGCAAAAGGTAAACATATAGGTTTATCGGCACATATGGACGAAGTTGGGCTTATTATACATGATGTTGACAGCGAAGGTTTGTTAAAGTTTAAAGCTTGGGGTATAAACGATAATGTGCTTTTATCAAAGCCCGTTGTTATAGGTGAAAAAAAGCTAAAGGGCGTTATAGGTGGAAAACCAATACATTTACAAAAACCAGAGGAAAGACTTACAAATATACCTTTGGAAAGTTTATATATTGATATTGGTGCAACCTCTAAGGAAGATGCACTTAAACACGTTCAAATAGGTGATGTTGTTGCCTTTGACAGTGAATATAAAGAGTTTGGAGAAAATAAGGCTAAAAGTAAAGCGTTTGATGATAGAGTAGGTTGTTACGCTATTATAAAAGCACTTCAAAGTGACACAAAACATAAAATTACGGCTTGTTTTGTTGTTCAAGAAGAAGGTGGATTACGTGGTTCTATAATTACTGCAAATAGAATTAATGTGGACTTTTTGTTAAATTTAGAAGGGACTATTTCAGCTGATACAATAGCTGAAAAAGAAAAAGATTACATAACTACTCTTGGTAGTGGTGTGGTTTTATCTCTTATGGATAGATCAACATTGTATCATAAAAAATATCGTGATGAAGTAATAAAAGTAGCAGAAAAGTATGATATTCCATACCAGTTTAGAAAATCTAACATGGGTGGAACGGACACTGGGAATTATCAAATGGCACATGGTGGAACTCCTGTTATGAACATTTGTGTTGGTTGTAGATATATACATTCTCCAGTTTCTGTTGCTGATATAACAGATGTTGAAAACATGGTACTACTTGTAGAAAAATTTATTGAAGAATATAACTTGGAGGTTTAAAATGAATTTAGAACTTTTAAAAAACATATGCACAGTAAAAGGTGCATCAAGTGAAGAACATAATATAGCAAACTTTATTTTAGAAGAAATTAAAGATTATATAGATGATTATGAAATTGATTCAATGGGAAATTTAATTGCACACAAAAAGGGTAACGGTAAAAAGATGATGTTAGCAGGACATATGGACCAAATCGGTATGATGGTAACTCATATTGATGAAAAAGGTTTTATTTACTTTACTAATGTTGGTGGATTAAACCCTTATGTAATCTTAAATTGTAGAGTTGTTTTTGATGATGGAACTGTTGGTGTTGTTGGTAAAAATGGTAAAGCACTACTTAACAAACTTACACTTAAAGATTTGTTTATTGACATTGGTGCTTCGTCTAAAGAGGAAGCTGAAAAACACGTTAATGTTGGTGATATAGCCGTTTATTATGAAGAACCTATTGTTGATGATGTTAAAATTACAACACCATATTTAGATGATAGAATTGGTTGTTATTTTATGATTGAGGCTTTAAAAGAGCTTAAAGACTTAAAATATGATTTATATTTAGTATTTACAACTCAAGAAGAAGTAGGGCTTCGTGGTGCAACAGCGGCAGCTTATACAGTGAACCCTGATTATGGTATTGCTTTTGATGTAACTCTTGGTTATGGTATGCCTGATAGCGATAAATTCCCACAAAAAATGGGTGATGGAGCATGTATAAAAGTAAGAGATGCTTCACTTATTTGTAGTCCTGAAATGGTTAAACATATGAAGCAAGTTGCAGAAAAACATAATATTAAACATCAACTTGAGATTTTAAATGCAGGTGGGACAGACTCTGGTGCTATTCAAAGAACAAGAGGTGGCGTAACAACAGGTGCAATATCTATTGCTACAAGATATATTCACTCTATGAATGAAATGGCTTCCCTTGCAGATATAAAAGATTGTATAGACTTAACAGTGAAGGTTTTGGAAACTGAAATTTAATGGTTTAAAATAAGGTTGTTCCATTTGGGAAATGACTAAATAAGTAGTAAAAAAGTGCCAATAGGCACTTTTTTTATGCATTTACTAAGTTATCAAGGAAAAAGTTAGCACGGGTGCTACCAACTTCAACCATATCAATATTGCCATTACTTATACCCCAATCATAAATTATACCTCTAAGCATAGAAAGATACATTCTTGTTATTTCAAGATAAGTAAAGGATAATTCTAAATTGTTTTCTGAAATAAGTTCTATAAACATGGAGTTCATACTCGTGTAGAAAACTCTTTCTTCGTTCAATAAAATCTCATAGTCATGCTGTTGTAAATGGTGTATATATAGGGTTTGTAGCATATCTACTCCAAAATCATCTACAAGAATTATTAAAATTTCTCTAGTATATTCTTTTAATTTATCTAAGATAGGTTTATTGGCATCAATTAGCTCATTATACTTTACTAGATAAAGACCATCAAGTTCCCATAATTTTTCCACTAATATATCTGATTTTGTTTGATAATGAACATAAAATGTGCCTTTGGCAATGTCACAATTTTTACATATTTTTTCTATTGTAACATTGTCAAAACCGTGTTTTTTAAACAACTTTATTGAAGTTTGATATATTTTTTCGTGAGTAGTTTTCTTTTGTAGCTTTCTTTGAGTTATTGTTTTCACATTTTACCTCTTTTGAATTTTTATAATTTAAAAGTAAGTTAATTTTTATAAATTTATTTAAATTTTTTTTAAATTATATTATAAGTATATATTAAATCGATAAAATGTGCAAGTTTAATAATCAAAATTGTTGAACTTCAACAAAAAAAAATATATATATTTGAGTATTTCTTACAAAATCAATATTTGTGAGTTTTTTTTATTGACTAGGATAGGTAGTTATGCTAAAATTTAAAATATGAACGTGGTCAGTGAATTAAGTCAATGAATTAAGTCAATGAACACAGTCGTTTAGTTTAGTTTAGTTTAAATGTTACAATGTTAAAAGGTGATTTTGATTTTTTTATCAAAATCGTTTTACCTAAGGAGGTTTTAACTTAATGAGAGAGGTTAGTTTTTTAACAGGCGAACAGGCTGTTGCGAAAATTCCTGATAATGCAGTTGTGGGAACAGTTGGATTTATGTTGACAGGAACACCTGAGGAACTTTTTATTAGAATAGAAGAAAGATTTTTAAAAGAAAAAGCTCCAAAAAATATTACTATGATGTTTGCTTCAGGTATAGGTGATGGGACAGATAGATTTGGTATAAATCATTTGTGTCATGAAGGGCTACTTAAAAGAATAATTTGTGGTCACTATGGTCTTATTCCAAAGATTTCACCTCTAGTAAATGAAAATAAGATTGAAGCGTATAATTTTCCACAAGGTGTTTTAACTTCACTTTTTCGTGAAATGGCAGGAAATCGTCCTGGTCTAATAAGTAGTGTTGGTATGCATACATATATTGACCCTGACCAATCAGGTGGTAAACTTAACGATGTTACTAAAGAAGATTTAGTTATAAAAGTTAATATTGAAAATGAAGACTATTTATTTTATAAATCACAAAAGCTAGATGTAGCACTTCTTCGTGGTACTGAAGCTGATGATATGGGTAACATAGGATATAGTGAAGAAGCTCTTATGCTTGAAAACTTAGCTGTTGCTACTGCTTGTAAAGGTAATGGTGGTAAAGTAATTGTTCAAGTTAAGCGTAAAGTTAAAAATGGTGATATACCTCCTCGTTTAGTTTCAATTCCTCATACACTTGTTGATTACGTAGTTGTAGTAGATGATGAAAACAATCATAAACAAACAGGTGCTTCAGCATTTAATAAAGAATTTATTTCTGCATCAAGTGCCGTAATTGAAGAAGAGTTTGCTCCAGTACCTCTTGATATGAAACAAATCGTTGCAAGACGAGCAGTTCTTGAAATTAACAAAGATATGATGGTTGTAAACTATGGTATCGGTATGCCTGAAAAAGTTGCAGAAATTGTTGCTATTGAAGGCTATAAAAACGCATTCTCTGCAAGTGTTGAGCCTGGTGTTGTAGGTGGCAATGCTCAAGGTGGTCTTGACTTTGGTAGTGCTATAAACCCACAAGGTATAATCACTCATCCACAACAATTTGATGTATATGATTCAGGAGGAATTGATATATCATTTTTAGGTATGGCTCAAGTTAATGCTGAAGGGAACATAAATGTATCAAAATTTGGCCCTAAAATCCCAGGTTGTGGTGGTTTTATAAATATATCTCAAAGTACAAAAAATATGGTTTTCTGTGGTAACTTTACAGCAGGAGGGCTTAAAATTGAAATCGCAAATGGTGAAGTTAAAATTTTACAAGAAGGTAAAGTTAAAAAGTTCATTAATGATTTAGAGCAGATAACATATAATGGTAAATATGAGTATAGTAAGGGCAAGAAAACTACAATCATAACTGAACGTGCTGTTTTTGAAGTACGTGATAAAGGGCTTACTTTAACAGAAATTGCCCCAGGTATAGACTTAGAGAAAGACATTCTTGCACATATGGAATTTAAACCACAAATTGCAGAAGATTTAAAAATTATGGATAAGCGTATTTTTACTGAAGGTAAAATGAACTTAGTGTTATAAGATAGGGAGCAGTATAATGAAAGTAAAAGTTGCAAGTACATATCATTCTAAATTTGGAGCAACAGAAAAAAGTTTATATGACTTGGTTGATGAAGCCGTTTTGGGAGTTTTTGAAAACAGTCCTATAAAAAATAGCCAAATTGATGGAGTTTGGATAGGAAATTATAGTGGTGGTGGTTTTAATAAACAAGAACATATGTCAGCACTTGCCCTTGATAAACTTGGTAAAACGCATATACCTTGTGTAAGAGTAGAAAATGCTTGTGCGTCAGGTTCTTCGGCACTTCTTGGTGCTAGAAATGCTATATTATCAGGTATGTGCAGTTCAGCACTTGTTATAGGCGTTGAAAAGATGACATCTCTTGATACAAAGGGTGTAACAAATGTTCTAGCAATGGCTTCACATGCCGTTACAGAAGCTGAAAAAGGTTTTACTTTTCCTGGACTCTTTGCAGAATTTGCTAAGGGTTATATGGAAAAATATGATGTAGATGAAGAAACTATGCAAAGTTATTTACGAAAAATAGCAAGTAAAAATTACAAAAATGCATTAAAAAATGATAAAGCACATATGCCAAGGGATTGGAGCGAGGAAGATATTGCAAATCTTCCAGATAAGAAAAATCCTATGATTGCATATCCTCTTAAACTTCATGATTGCTCTTTAGTTTCTGATGGTGTTGCTTGTATAATTTTGACAAAAGAAGATTTACTTGAAAATCCAAATGACTTTGTTGAACTTGTTGATATTTGCCATGTGACTGATTACTTAGAAATAAGCAAACGTAAAAACTATGAGTTTACAGGTGCAAAAGTGGCAGTTAAACAGTTGTATGAACGAAATAATATAACTGCTTACGACTTAGATTTTGCTGAAGTACATGATTGCTTTACAATAGCTGAACTTCTTGCATATGAGGCACTTCAAATAGCTGAAGATGGAAAAGCTTTTAGTGTTTTAGATGAGGGAGTTGTATACCCAAGTGGTATATTACCTGTTAATGCGTCAGGTGGCTTAAAGGCGAAAGGTCATCCCGTTGGAGCAACGGGAGTTTCAATGGCTGTTGTAGCAACAAGACAGTTGCAAGGCAATCCTCTAGGAGAAAAAATAGATAATGCAAAACTTGGTGTAACCCTAAATCTTGGTGGTAGTGCTGTAAATAGTTATGCTTGTTTATTTAAAAAGTAACAAAGATATAAAATGTATAAATTTACATAAAGTTAAATAATGATGTTCAAAAAAATATAATCAAATGTTTCAGTTGTTAAATTCCTTTGGCACGAAACCAAAGGAATTAAGTTATTAAGGAGGTTTAGTAATGTTAGGAGTGTTACTAATCGTATTAAGTTTGGGGCTACTTATGTACTTAGCATATAGAGGAATGTCTATTTTATGGATTTCTATTTTATGTGCCGGTATATTAGGTATATTAAGTGGTTTACCTATTACATCATCAGGTGATGTTAAAGGTATATTAACAATTTTTGGAGAAGGTTTTGGTGGATTTGCTGGAAGTTATATGTTAATTTTCTTAACAGGTGCAATTTTCGGTAAACTTATGGAAGTTTCAGGAGCTGCTAAGGCAGTAGGTAAGCTAATCGTTGAGAAGCTAGGTGCTAAAAACGCAATTGCAGCAGTTATAATAAGTGCTGGTGTTTTATGTTACGGTGGTGTAAGTTTATTCGTTGTTGTTTTTGCAATCTATCCACTTGCTTTATCTTTATTTAGAGAAGCAAACATAACAAGACGTCTTATTCCGGCAAGTATTGCTGCAGGTGCTTTTACATTCTCTATGACAGCACTACCAGGTACTCCACAAATTCAAAATATTATCCCTATGGAGTATTTTGGAACTACTGCTATGGCAGCACCAGTTATTGGTATTGTTTGTGGTATGGTAATGATGTTCGGTGCAATTTTCTATCTTAACTCAAAGGAAAGAAAATATAGAGCTAATGGTGAAGTTTTTGATGAACCAACAGGTAAAGCAGCAGCTGAAGAAGGTGACGATGATGTTCCAAATCCATGGTTATCTCTTGTTCCACTTTTACTTGTTTTAGTAACACTTAATATTGGTAACTTTATACCTAGTATTAATATTACTGTTGAAATAGCTTTATTAATTGGTATAGTATTTATTTTAGTAGTATTTTATAGTAGAATTCAAGGTAAAATCATTGAAACTATGAACTCTGGTGCTGCAGGTTCTATAATGGCACTTGGTAACACAGCAGCAGCAGTTGGTTTTGGTAGTATGGTTAAAGCAGTTCCAGGATTTACAGTACTTAAAGATATGATTTTAGGTCTTGATGGTGCAGTTTTAGCTTCAGAAGCCATAGCTGTTACAACTCTTGCAGGAGCAACAGGTTCGGCTTCAGGTGGTCTTGGTATAGCTTTATCAGCACTAGGTGAGCAGTATCTTGCTTTAGGTCAAGCAGCTGGTATTGACCCTCAAGTTCTTCATAGAGTTGCTTCAATTGCTTGTGGTGGTTTAGATAGTTTACCACACTGTGGTGCAGTTTTAACACTTCTTGCAATTACTGGTATGAACCATAAAAAGTCATACTTTGATATTTTTATAGTTACAGTTGCTATTCCATTAGTTGCAACAGTTCTTGCAGTAATTCTTGGAACAGTAGGTGTTGTATAGTAAACTCCAAATAATATAACATAAATACAGAAACTCTTTGGTAATTATTACTAAAGAGTTTTTGTATTGCAATGTGCCATTAATTTTCTGGAGTAGTCATATTTATATTTAGCAAATGAGAACACTGTATAAAAAATGTTGAAAAAACTTGTTTAACATGATATACTACTTGTCAGGGAAACTAATTATTATTAAAAAAGGAGTATGATTTTAATGGAATTTTGGGAAATTTAAAAGGGAAAGAAAAAAGGATTTACACTTGTTGAGTTAATTGTTGTTATCGCTATAATTATTATTTTGGCTGCACTTGCAGTGCCTCGTGTAACAAAATATGTTGATGATGCAAAATATGCAAAAATAGCTCACAATCATGCACTTATGTATAGAAATGCAAGTTACGCTTATACAGAATTTCTAGCAGAAGGGAATAAGATAACTGGTCCTAATGGAACATATTTTTATGTTGAAAATAATGAAGTTCCTGATATCGTTCCTAATAAAGTTCTTACAACAGAGTTATCGAGTAAAATAGCAGATTTAGTTTCAAGTGATGTTGTGTTAAAGGATGGCACAATTAATATAGGTGACGATTATTTAAAAGAAAATCTTTATGCAGTGTGTATTGTACCAGAAGATGTATATGATGAGGATAATGTGTTGAGAAGTAAAAAAAGAATTAATATAAGATATATGGGATATGTTTCTCATGATGGCGTTATTGTAGACAGTTATTAGAAGGGTAACTAGTTTGTAGAATTACAATAAATATGAAAAAAGGCATTTAGCCTTTTTTATTGTGACAAAATTTAAAAAATCCATAATGATTGTTATTATGTGAGTTATACTGTTGACAAAGTATGAAAAACATAGTATTATTTTGAGTATAGAAGTATTTATTAAATTCCTATTGATTTGATATGGATTTGAACTGAAGTAAAGGGGGCTAAGATGACAAATAGAATTTTAATAGTATATTTTTCATGTAATGGAGCAACAAAAAAAGTAGCTGAAGATTTTGCGAGAAATATACGTGCAGATTTATATGAAATACAGCCTGTTGATTTATATGTAAAAGATGATTTGAATTGGATGAACCCAAACTCAAGAACTTCTATTGAGGAGAAAAATCCAGATTTCCGTCCTAAATTTGTAAAAAAGAATGTTGATATAGATTTGTATCAGAATATTTTGATAGGCTTTCCAATATGGTGGTGTAAAGCACCAAACATCATACATTCTTTTTTGGAAAGTTACAATCTTCTAGGTAAAAACATAGTTGTTTTTGGAACATCAGGTGGTAGTGGTTTTGGTGATACCATTGAAATTTTACAAAGAAGTTTACCGGAAACTGGAATAAGAGAATCTAAAATATATAATAAAAATATAACAAAAAGAGATATTTTAATGCTACTAAAAATTGTTTATAGTGGTTAAAAAACATATATTAAAGGAGAGTTTGACTAATGGTTGGAGTAGAGATTGATTTTGTTGTAAAAGACACTCTTAAAGCGATAGAATCTTATAGAAAAGTTTTTGATGTAGAAACAATTGAAGAAACTAAGTTGCAAAGGGGGCAAAATGAGGTTATTTTCTCTATTTATGGTACTAGATTTCATATGCTTGATGAAAACCATGAATATCAGCTTATTGCACCTATAAAAGATGTTCCACAATCTGTTTGGTTTAATGTTTTAGTCGAAGATATTAAAGAAACGCATAAAAAAGCTTTAGCAGAAGGCTATACACAATTACAAGAAGTTACTGAAATGACTGATTTTGGTGTTTCGAATTGTATGTTTGCCGATAATTTTGGCTATATATGGATGTTACACCAAGTACATAGAGAAGTTAGCTTTGAAGACAGAATGAAGCTGTTTGAAGAAGGAAAGTTTTAGATTGGAGAGTAATATGGTTGATATAAAACTTAAAGATGGAAGTACTATACCAAAACTTGGTATAGGTTCATGGTATTTAGGGGAAAGTAGATATAAAAAAGACTTAGAGGCTTTAAAAACAGCACTTGATATAGGCGTAACTTTAATCGATACTGCTGAAATGTATGGTAGTGGAAAGGCTGAAAAGTTGATAGGTGAGGCTATAAAAGATGTTGACCGTAGTAAACTATATTTAGTTTCAAAGGTTTATCCTCATAATGCAGGAAAAAACAATATAAGAAAAAGCCTTTTAACTTCTATGGATAACATGGGCGTTGATTACTTAGATATGTATTTATTGCATTGGAGAGGACAAGTTCCACTATCTGAAACAGTTATGTGTATGGAAGAACTTAAAGCCGAAGGTCTTATTAAAAATTGGGGAGTTTCAAACTTTGATACTGATGATATGATAGAGCTTTTTAATGTGCCAAATGGGGAGAAATGTGCCTTAAATCAAGTTTTATACCATTTAGGCTCACGAGGTGTGGAATATAGCCTTATGCCTTGGCTTAAAGAGCATAATGTGCCTCTTATGGCTTATTGTCCTATGGCTCAAGGTGGAGATTTAAACAGAAATTTATTACAAAGTAAAATACTTAAAAGTGTAGCCCAAAAGTATGATATATCTACACAACAATTATTGTTAAAATTTGTTTTGGAACAAGATAACGTTATAGCTATACCAAGAAGTGGTAATTCTAATCATATAAAGGAAAATTGGTATATTAAGGATGTAGTAATTTCAAAGGAAGATTTGGATATATTAGAAAGTGAGTTTCCGGCACCAAGTCGAAAAACTTTTTTAGATATTGTTTAAAATAGTTGTAAAACCATGAAATATGTGGTAAAATATACAGGTACAATATACAAAGAATAGAAGTAGTTAAACTACACACACCCTTTAACTACTTCTGGATTTGTATGAGATATTAAGAAACATACTTTATAGATTCTTTTAACAAAATTTTTGTTTTAAGTTTCTAAAATGTATGTTTCTTTTTTTTATTAGAAAATGGCATATCGTCGCCACTTCTTGCGTTTGTCAAAAGTATGAAAATTCTGTTTTTTCTGCAATAATATATTATACTAAAGTCCTAGCCACGTAAACAGGGCTACAACTTAAGAATATAGTAATTTCCTATGGAAATTACTATGATGTGCCATCATTTCAATTTTGTAACGTTTACGTATTTATTTATACACATCAAAGCTATATTAAAAGGGATATAAAAGTATTCGAAATGCGAATTTATTTATATCCCTTTTTGCATTGTTATTGTTTATTTAGACTAGTTAAGTGCTGTATAGTTGGTAATTGTAAACTCTAATGCACCATAAACGCCAGGAGCAATTGCATATTTTGGTAAAACAACAACTAACTGTGAATTATCGTTTATATAAAAGTTTGTATCTTCATCAATAACTAAATCATCAATGGAATCTTGGAAATAAAAACTATATTCTTCAGGGTCTTGTGCTTGTTGTACGCTTATTTGTGACTTTATTGAATTTTTTACAAATGTATTATAATCATCACCGTAAACATCTTCAAGAGTTAAAAAATCGCCTGTTTCTTTATCGATAGTGTAGTATTTATCAGTTTGATTTGATGAACCAACTGCTACGAAAGAATATACTTGGAAAGATACATAATTATCGGAAATACCAACGATGTTGTAGCCAACTTCAGTACTTGGCTGTACATAGTCTTCAAGACTTCCACCAGTTTCCAAATAAGCATCTCTATATTCAGCTAAAATAGTTTCGTTGCTAATTTTAAAAGTATTCATATCTTCATTTACTGTTGAAAACAATACTTCTTCTGCTTGTGGAGAAAGACCAGCAGCAGCAATTTTATCTTCGATTTGTTGACCATTATCTATAACATCAACATCATAATTAGGGTCAATATTTACGTCAACGTCATAATTAGGGTCGATATCTACGTCAACATCATAATTAGGGTCGATATTTGAATTTTCAGAGCCAGTAGGGTCTTGAATTTGTGGGCTGTTATCATATGGAGTAATTGCGTTTATAAAACGTGGAGAAACATAGGCTGTATCCTTTGCGATTTTAGGAGCAGAAGCCTCAAGGAAAACTTCACCGTTGTACACATAGTTTCTATCGCCGATTGTAGCTTCAAAAACATCTTCGCCTTTTGTGAAAATGACTGTTTTAGTTTCAGCTATCCAAGAAACATCATATCCAAGAGCCTCAGCTGAAGTTCTTGCAGGGTCTAAGATTTCCATTGTATCACGGTCAATAACAGCGATTGGGTTAACGGCAGTAGCTGTTCCGTTACTTGTTGTTGTAACTGTGCTACTTGTAACTACGGGAGTTTCTGTATCTGCTAAAACAACTGTTGACAGAGCAAGTGTTGTTGCAAGTGTAAGAAAAACTAATTTTTTCATAAGTATCACCATTCCTTTAAATAATATAATTTTCTATTGTATTTTTGATAAGTATAACCCTATTTATAAAAGTTATACATATTATAACGAGTTGAGCTTAAATTAAGTTTAAATTTTTAAGCTTATATTTATTATACGCATTCTTTAGTAAAATAGTTTCATAAATTTTAAAATCTAAGGTTAAAATCCTAATACAGTTAGAACTTTTTCTGCTACTTTTCTATTTTTACCTTTGAATGGGAAAGAATGTATATGTATGGCAGGATTAAAGTTAAGTTCTATAATTCCATAATCTGAATTAGGGTTTGTGTAGTCTTCTATAATCATATCTACTCCATTAAATTTTGCATCAACACTTTTTGATGAGTTTATAGCTACTTCTTTAAAAAAGGCATGTATGTTGTCTGTATGGTCTATACTGTCACCACCTGTTGAGATATTAGAATTCTTGCGTAAAAAAACTTGTTCATTATTTTGTGGGATATAGTTTTTATCAAGTCCTTTACTTTTTAAAAACATCTCCACGTTAGTATCAATTTTAATTTTCTCTAAAGGTGTTTTATAACCAACTCCACGAAGTATATTTTTATTTTTTTCTTCAACAAGTTTAGATATAGTAGATTTACCGTCACCAACTACGTTAGCGGGTACACGCTCTAAAACTCCAGCAACTTCGTCACCTACAATTAAAAACCTGTATTCTATGCCTTTTATAAACTGCTCAACAATTACAGTGGTATCGTTTTTAAAGCCGACATCAATAGCTTGTTCTATATCTTCTTTACGTGCTTTTTCTTCAAATATAAACACGCCTATGCCGAAGTTTGTTGAGTTTGGTTTTATGACAAACTTGCTATCTAAAGATAGTGCATATAAAAGAGCATCTTCTCTATTATTAAAGCTTTTACCCTTTGGAACAGGGATATTTTGCTCTTCTAAAATCTTTTTTGTAACAACTTTGTTTTCCATAATAAGCATAGATATATAGCTATCTTTACTTGTTTTTGTACACTGTTTTACATATTCAGTATGTCCATCTTTTGATAACTTTATAAAATTATCATTTTCATCTAAAATATCAACATATATTCCTTTTTTTATAGCCTCACGCATAAGTATTTGTGTTGATAACTCCATGTTTTCACAGCCAAAATATCTAAAAGGTGTTTTTAAAGCCTCTTTTTTATATTGGTTACCAAGCTTAACGAAATATTCGTCAAAATTATTTATGTTAATCATTTTTTGAAGTTTTGAATATAGCAACTGATTGTTAATGTAGTTTTGCTCAAAATCATTAACAATACTAAGGGAAGTTGGAATAGTTATGAAAACTTCTCGTATACGTCTAAATATAGTATTTATATATGTATCTACTGTAAAACTACCGTCACAGAACTCTAAAAAAATATCTCTTGATGAACTAAGGGCGACTGTTTCTAAGTTGTTTTCGCCTTCAACATTCATAGTATCGCAATCACAGTCATCATATAGGAAACAAAAAAGTATAAATATTTTAAGTAAGTCAAGTTCTGCTAAAGATATACCACTTTTTTCAAGAGGGTTAACATCAATATTACGGATTTCAACATATTTAACCCCTTTTTCAACAATTTCCTGTAAGCTTGTTTTGTTTTTACCCTTTAGTCTAATTGCTGTATAAATTTCTCGTTCGTCATAAATCTTTTTGTTTTTAATTGCATTTTTTACAGATTCAAGAAATATATCAACATTATCATAATCTAGGTCGATTGGTTCTGTATTTTTATATCCATATTTAGAATTTCTAAGAGAGTAGCCGGATATTTTATCTCCGTTTTTATCATATCCAAAAGGCGTAGCACCTTGCATATAAGTTATAAAAAACTTATATCTATTATAGTTACGCATTATTTTAAAATAAACTTCCGTTCTAAAACGTTTATAAGTTATTTCTGTTTTTGAAAGAGTGTAAAATTTCTTTAAAAAAGTTTCTGAAAGAGAAAAGTTATAGTGTATACCAGAAATAAGTTGTTTATCTTTTCCGTATTTTTCTGTAAGATATTCACGGTATCTTGTACTAGAGATGCCAAATTCTGTTTCATCAAACTTTGCGATTTCAATGGTATCTATATCAGTAATTTTAGGAAACCATGAGTATGGGTATATAATCTCATCTTCAGCTATTGCTTCTGAAAAAATATCATAACTTAAATTCATAAAGTTGTATAACTCTAGATTATTTTTGAAAACAGGGGATACAAACTCAAGTTGTGCCTCACTATAATCAGTCTTTATAAAAGGGTGTAGTTCTTTAGGTTCAAAAACCTTTGGGTGAGGGGTTCTTGATATAACACCTGAATCTTTGTGAACTCTAAGGGCTTCACGTTCTAAGCCTTGTTCTGTATCAAGTAAATCATATAAAAGGTTATTATCGTTTAGGAACGATAGTAACGCCGATTTGTTTTTTAACAAAGAATAAATAATATCCATAAGAGATAACTCCTTTCAAAATAGTTGTCACAAGTATTCCTAAAAATACTACCTCTGGTCCAAAATAATTAGTTAAGTACAAAGCAAATATAAGTCTTAGAGGTGTAATTATAAGGGATATATAGGCAGGTATTTGAGGTTTACCAATACCACTATACATACCGTTTCCAATCATTTCAAGTACACTGAAAAATTGACCTAGTGCAATAAACTTTAAGTACATTGCTGTATAAGTAACTGTCATAGTGTCTGCTATAAACAACTTAGCTATATTTTCTGCAAAAAAGAAAAATATAATACTCGTTAAAAATGCATAACATTCACCGATAGTTAAAGATATTTTAAAAGCTTTGTGTATTCTATCATAGTTTTTTGCTCCAAAATTTTGTCCTACAAATGCCGATGTAGCTGAAAGTAAACCAGCTGATACAAGCAAAGTTGCCGATTCAATTTGTAAACCTAACTTTTGTGCAGCAACAACTTCATCTCCGAATTTGAAAAGTGCTGTTGCAACTAACATACTTATGAAAGTGAAAAAAAGTCTTTGAAGTGTGTAAGGTATACCAAGAGAAAAAATATCCTTAGTATACATATGATTTAAAGGTGTGTTAACCTTATAAGCTAAGTTTTCAAAATGTTTATATAGGAATATAAAAGTCATAAGCCCTTGGGCGATTAAGGTTGCAACAACTGCACCTGAAACACCAAAACCTAAAAAGTAAACAAACAATACATCTAAAACCAAATTTGTAATAACTCCAATAGTATTTACTTTCATATATATTTTTGTAAGTCCAAGATTTGTTAAGACTCTTGTATATATTGTGTTTAAAAATGCGAAAATATTTACAAAGCCATATATACGTAAATAAGTAATTGCAGCTGTATATGTTTCAGCTTCATTTATTTTCATAATACTAAGAGTAAAACTTGGAAAAATTGTAAAAAAAACAAAGGAAATTATAGTTATTATACCATATAAAAAATATCCTGAGTTAAGGTATAGGTTATAGTCTTCTTTGTTGTTTGAACCAATTGAATGGGCTATTTTAACACCAGCACCAGTTACCACAAGAAAAATAAGAGATACACCATAATTTATAAAAATAGATGCTGTGCCTACACCAGCTAGGGCGTTTTTACCTAAAACCCTACCTAAAACTAACATATCTACAATGTTATATGTAAATTGCATTAGTCCTGCTAAAATAGAAGGAATGGCAACAGATAGGAGTAGCTTTAAAATACTACCCTCTGTTAAATCAATTTTTTTCATAAAGCCTCCAAGTTACTATGTTTATTATAATAAACATAAGTTAAAGCTATATTTACATAGCTACATATAGATAAGTATATCATTAATATTAATATAAGTAAATGCAAAACAACAATTGAATAGTAATAGAGAAAACTTAATGTTGTTAAATTAAAAATAATATAAAAAACGCACAAATTCAACAATTAAAATTTATGCGTTTTTTATGTGAAAAGAACATTGCCATTTTATTTACTTATTGAATAATTTGTCAAAAAAACCACGTTTATGGTCTTTGTACTCATCGCCCATAGCTTCGGCAAAGTCCATTAGTTTTTGTTTCTGCTCTTCGTTTAATGATTTTGGTATTTGCACTTTGAATTTAACATACATATCACCAACATAACGATTGTTTCGTACATCAGGCACACCTTTGCTCTTTAAAGTTACAACTGTGTCTGTTTGTGTACCAGCACGAACAGAATAGCTATCATTGCCGTAAATTGTAGGTATTTCAACATCAGCACCCAGTGTAGCTTGTACAAATGTGATAGGTAAGTCTAAGAAAATATCATTACCTTTTCTTACATAATATTCATGTGGCATTAAGTTTACAACTACAAGTAAATCACCTTGAGTTCCGCCATTTTCACCCATTGCACCTTTTCCACGAATACGGATACTTTGACCTGTATTTATACCCTTTGGTATTTCAATTTTAATAGCAGTGTTTTTACGATAATGCCCACTACCACTACACTTTTTACATGGATTTTCAATAATTTTACCTTTACCAGAACATTTTGAACAAGTTCTTACAGATGTCATAATACCTAGCATAGTTTGTTGTTGAACACGTTCTTGACCTGAACCTTTACAGTTTGGACAAGTTTTAGGTATGCTTTTACCCTCAGAACCTGTTCCGTTACAGCTATCGCATTTTGTATCAATAGGAAGTGTTAACTCCTTTGATGCACCAAAAACACTTTCTTCAAGTGTTATGTTTATATTTGTTTGAAGGTCAGCACCACGTCTTGGGCCGTTGCTGTTTCTTCTTGAACCTCCACCAAAGAAGTCGCCGAAAATATCTCCGAAGATATCTCCCATATCAAAACCGTAACTACCACCATAGCCACCATATCCGCCACCAGCTCCGTTTTCAAAAGCTGAATGACCAAATTGGTCATACTTTTGGCGTTTTTGTGAATCTTGTAGTACGTCATAAGCTTCACTTAACTCTTTAAACTTTTCTTCTGCTTCTTTGTTATCAGGGTTAGCATCGGGGTGATACTTCTTAGCTTTTGTTCTATATGCTTTTTTTAGTTCAGCGTCTGTCGCATTTTTAGATACGCCTAATACTTCATAATAATCACGTTTTGACATTTTTTCTCTCCAATATTTAATATGTATGATAATATCACATAAAGAGTGAAGAAAGTTGATTCTCCACCCTTATGATATTTTTAAAACATTATTTTTTATTATACTTCTTCGTAGTTACCATCAATTACATCATCATCGCCACCTTCTGAAGTAAATCCTTCAGGTGCTCCCTCAGGGGCATTAGCACCAGCTTGTGCATATAATTTTTGACTAATTTCGTGGAAGATAGTAGTTAAGCTTTCAGTAGCTTCTTTAAGTTTAGCAGCATCATCAGAAGTCATATTTTCAATAACCATACTATCATTTACATTTTTAAGGTTATCAAGTTCAGTTCTAGCTTTTGCTATTTCTGTTTCATCAATTTTACCTTCGATGTCAGTTAAAGTTTTTTCAGTTTGTAAAATCATAGATTCAGCTTCGTTTTTAACGTCAACGATTTCTTTACGTTGCTTGTCTTCTTCAGCAAATCTTTCAGCTTCTTTAACAGCTTTGTCAATATCTTCGTCTGAAAGGTTAGTACTTGATGTAATAGTAATGTTCTGCTCTTTACCTGTACCTAAATCCTTAGCAGAAACGTTAACAATACCGTTAGCATCTATGTCAAACATAACTTCGATTTGAGGCATTCCCTTTGGAGCAGGTGCAATACCGTCAAGTCTAAATTGACCAAGCATTTTATTATCTCTTGCAAACTCACGTTCACCTTGAACTATAACTATATCAACAGCTGTTTGGTTATCAGCAGCAGTTGAGAATACTTGTTTTTTATTTGTAGGTATAGTTGTGTTTCTTTCGATAAGTTTTGTAGCAACGCCACCTAAAGTTTCAATACCAAGTGAAAGTGGAGTAACGTCAAGAAGTAAGATATCACCAGCACCAGCGTCACCAGCTAATTTACCACCTTGAATACTTGCACCAAGTGCAACACACTCATCAGGGTTAATACCTTTAAATGGGTCTTTGCCAGTTAAGTTTTTAACTGCGTTTTGAACTGCAGGGATACGAGTTGAACCACCAACAAGTAAAATCTTGTTAAGTTCTGATACATCAATACCAGAGTCAGAAATTGCTTTTTTAACAGGTCCCATAGTTTTTTCTACTAAGTCAGATGTAATATCATCGAATTTTGCACGAGATAAAGTAACATCTAAATGTTTAGGTCCTTCTTGGTTAGCTGTAATAAATGGTAAGTTAATGTTTGATGTAGTAGTTGTTGAAAGCTCTTTTTTAGCTTTTTCAGCAGCTTCTTTTAAACGTTGCATAGCCATTTTGTCTTTAGATAAATCAATACCTTCGGCTTTTTTAAATTCATCTACTAAAAAGTCAATAACTCTGTTGTCAAAGTCATCGCCACCTAAATGGTTATCACCATTTGTAGCTAAAACTTCGATAACACCGTCACCAATATCTATGATAGATACGTCAAATGTACCACCACCTAAGTCGTATACCATAATCTTTTGTTCTTTTTCATTATCAAGACCATAAGATAAAGCTGCAGCAGTAGGCTCATTGATTATACGTTTAACATCAAGCCCTGCAATACGACCAGCGTCTTTTGTAGCTTGACGTTGTGCATCTGTAAAGTATGCAGGTACAGTTATAACAGCCTCTGTAACTGTTTCACCTAAGTAGCTTTCAGCGTCATTTTTAAGTTTTGTTAAAATCATTGCAGAAATTTCTTGAGGTGAATATTTTTTATCATCAATGTTTACTTTAAAGTCAGTACCCATTTCTCTTTTAATAGAGATAATCGTGTTATCAGGGTTAGTGATTGCTTGACGTTTTGCTGTTTCACCAACAAGTCTTTCGCCAGTCTTTGTAAATCCTACAATTGAAGGTGTAGTTCTAATACCTTCAGTGTTAGCGATTACGGTAGGCTCTCCACCTTCCATAACAGCAACACAAGAGTTAGTTGTTCCTAAGTCGATACCAATAATTTTTCCCATAATATAAGTCTCCTTTTTAATCGAATTTTTTCTATTTTCTAGTTTGCGACCTTAACCATAGCAGGTCTAATTACTTTTTCTTTGTAGATGTAGCCTTTTTGCATTTCTAAGGAAATTGTGTTTTCATCAAATTCTTCGTTTTCTTCATGTTGCACTGCAAAGTGTAGGTTAGCGTCAAAGGCTTCTCCAACTGTTGCAATAGGTGTAACACCAAGTGATGTAAAGTTTTCGATAAGTTGTTTATATATCATCTCTACACCTTTATAAAAAGTATCATCTTTGTTTGTTTCAGTTGATAAAGCTCTTTCAAAGTTGTCAACAACTGGTAGTAGTTTTTCTATTGTATCAACAACTCCGTCATTATACATAGAAGCTTTTTCTTTTATAGTACGTTTACGAAAGTTGTCGAATTCAGCTATTTGACGTTGTAATTTATCTTTCAATTGTAAATTTTCATTTTTAAACTTTTCTGTTTCGCTTTCTTCAACAACATCTTCAACTTCACCTTGAAGAACTTCTTCTATATCTTCATCTAAAGTATTATCCTCTTCTAGTTGCTCGTTTAAAACATCTTTTTCCGTTTCTTCTTCGATGTTTTCTTCCTTTATAATATCCTCTGCCACTATCGTCACCTATCTTTTTCTAAAATTTGTTCTAGTAATTTTGTTACACTATTGATTGTGTCAATTGTGTTTGTATATTCCATTCTTTTAGGCCCAATAACGCTTATACAACCACTTGCATTTTTAACTTTATATTTTGATTTTACAATAGAAAAGTTTTGCAGTTGTTCTTGTTCGTTTTCAGAACCTATAAGAATTTGTAAACTGTCAGAACTATCATCGCCTAGCATTGTAAGCAAAAGTTGTTTTTCTTCTAAGGCTTTAAATAATTCGACAGCATTACCTACGTCACTAAATTCAGGGTAGTTAAGAATTTTATCAGTACCCGATGTGTATACTTTATAATCTTGTTTTTTACTAAATTCTGAAACAATTGCTTGTAAAATCGGAACAAGAATTGTTTCATCACCCTCAATACTAGATTTTATTGTGTTTATTTCTTCGTTTGTAACTTCAGATGCAAGTTTACCTTTAAACACTTGATTTAATCTTTTCGAGATAGTTTCGATGTCTTCGTTAGCACTGTCAAAACCAGAAACATCTACAAGTTGATTTTTGATTATAGTATCTTCCATAACCATAACTAAAAGTAGTGTATCAAAATCTATTTGAGATACTTGAATATGTTTAAAAGCTAATTCATCACGTTTAGGTTCACTTACAATGGTAACATAGTTAGTAAGAGAACTAATCATTTTGGCTGTTTCACGCATTAAAAAATCTATATGAGTAAGATTTTTATTAATCATTTGAGATATAAGTTCATAATCAAGGTTTGTTGATTTCTTTGGTACGATTTCATCAACGTACATTCTATAACCTTTGTCAGATGGTATTCTACCAGCTGAAGCATGAGGTTGTACAATAAGCCCAAGTTCCTCAAGGTCGCTCATTTCGTTTCTAATTGTAGCCGATGATAAACCTATATCATATTTTTTTGCAATAGTTCGTGATCCAATAGGTTCACTTGATGAAATATACTCTGTAACAATTGCTTTTAAAATACTTTTCTTTCTATCATTTAAGTCCATAGTTGAATCACCTCCTAAAGTCTATATTTATAACTATATCCATAATAACTTTAGATATACTTTTTGGGTACTTATTTTTTAGCTATTAGCACTCACTGACTTCGAGTGCTAATATTATTATACACTATTTAAATATTTTGTCAAGGGGTAAAATAGATTTTTTTTAAATTAACACATTTTTTTAAACAATAATGTGAACAGTATTAGCTAAAAGAGTATACAATTTCTTTACTTTTTACCATATATTTGATATAATATTATTAATATAAAGGGGTGTAAATCTATGAGGTTATATAATGGTAGAATAATTGAGTTATTAGCTCCAGCAGGAAACTTAGAGATATTTAAAGAGATTGTTGAGACAAACTGTGACGCTATTTTATTGGGCGGTGTTGATTTCAATATGCGAAGAATGAGAGATGGGTTTAACTTTACAAATGATGAATTGCAAGAAGTTATGAAAATTGCAAAGATTTATAACAAAAAAATATATATTGCATTAAATGTATTGATAGCAAGTGAAGAAGTTGAAGAACTTAAAGATTATTTGGTTTTTTTAGATAATTTGAAACCTGATGCTATTATGGTTCAAGATTTTGCTATATTTGAGATTATAAAATCTATGAGACTTAAAAATCTAAACATACATTCTTCAATTCAAATGAATATTCATGAAGTTGAAAGCGTTAAATTACTTAAAGAGCTTGGTGTAGGTAAAATTGTACTTAGTTACGAATGTAGTGCTTTTGAAATACGAGAAATGTATAGAAAAACGAATATGGATTTTGAGTATTTTTGTTATGGAGAAATGTGTACAGTGAAAAATGCACAATGTGGAGCAAGTTCTTTTATTTTTGGGAACAATACAGGGCGTGGACGTTGTTTTAAAGTCTGTCGGTGGAACTATAACTTAGAACATGATGGTAAATTAGTTGAGCCTTTTTATCCACTTGGAACTAAGGATTTATCTATATTTCCGTATATTAAAGAACTTTTTGAATGTGGAATTACAACGTTTAATATTGAAGGCAGAATGAGAGATGCAAGTTTTTTAGTTCCTGTTATAAATACTTTTGGTTATGCAATTGATGAGTTAATTGAACAGGGTAGTTATTCAAGATCATCATTTCTTTTGAATGATACTAGAATTCGTGATTTATCTGTTGGATATTTAAAAGGTGACCCAAAACTTAACAATGTAAATGTTTACAATGAAAGTCATATAAAGAAGTTTAGTACATCTGCTGAGATTTCAGAGATAGATGAGAAAACTACTGAGAAAATTATTGAATCTTTAAATATAAATGATGCTCCAAAAACGAAAAATCTATCTATATATGTAAGTAGAATTGATGCTTTAGAAGTTGCAATAAACGAAGGGGTTAGTCGTGTTTATATTTCAGATGAGTTTGAAAATATTATGCTTGATAACATCGAAAAGATAGATAAAAAAGATACTGAGATATTTTTTGCAACTCCAAGAACAATGTCCCCAGCTAGATTTCAGTTTGTTGAAGATATGATTAAATCTAAAATGTTTGATGGACTTCTATATACAACTTTTGGTTGTACAAAAAAGTTTAAAGATTACAAGGTTAAACTTGTTGCTGAATCAAATTTGCTAACTTATAATCATAAGGCAATTAAATTTATAACAGAAAATTTAAATACTGATGAAGTTACACTTAGCTATGAGCTTAATCAAAATGAACTTGCTTCCCTTTTAAAAGCTAATGATAAAGATATAGAAGTCATTGTACATGGTGTTTTTCCAATAATGTACACTCATAGAAGGCTTTTAGATTTCTTTGACCCAAAAGATGTAGAGTCAAATAAGTTAGTTTTAAAATCTGATAAAACTGATTTTGATGTTATAGAAGATAGATATTCAATGAGCAATATATTACCTCAAAAAGAATTTTGTTTACAAAATGTACTTGGTGAGCTTCAAAAATTTGAGCATATAAAACATTTTAGAATTGATGGTAGATTTTATGATAATGATGAGTTAAAGGATATTATACAAATATATAAAAATACTATAAAGGCAAATGTTTTAGGTGATAACTACGAAAAATACGAAACAAAGAGAAAAGGCTTAACTTATGGTGCATTAAATTTCGGAGGAAATAAATAGAATGAAAGATTTAAAATACCGACAGATTGTTAACTATTATAAAGACAAAATTAAAAATAACGAAATTTCACAAGGGGATAAAATTGCAACAGAGGCTGAACTTCAAAGTAAGTTTGATGTAAGTAGACATACTGTAAGACGTGCTTTAGAAGTTCTAGAGAAAGAAAATTATATATACAAAGAAAAAAGTGTGGGGTGTTTTGTTAAAAAAAGTGAGGGTTTTCAAGAAAATATAGTAGTTGTTATTACAACTCATGTTTCGGATTATATTTTTCCTTATATTATACGAGGCATACAAGATGTACTTAGCAAAAATGGCTTCGACATAATGTTGCTTAGTACCAATAATGATAAAGATAAAGAGGCTATGCAACTTGAAAAATTACTTAGTTACAATATAAAAGGGGCAATTATTGAGCCGACAAATAGTGCAAAGGATAATATTAATAAAAAATATTATGACGAACTTTTTAAAAGAAATATTCCATTTGTAACTATAAATTCCTATTATGAAAACTATAATAATCCCTATGTAATTATGAAAGACAAAAAAGGTGGATATATAGCTACAAAACATCTTTTAGAACTTGGACATAAAAATGTTGCAGGAATATTTAAAGAAGATGATATGCAAGGGGTTATGCGTAAAGATGGATACTTAGAAGCTTTAGAGGAGTTTAATATAAACATTGATAAATCTTTAATAGGGAGCTACAAAAGTAGTGACGAGGATTTTTACCCATATGCATTTGTAAAAAATCTGCTTAAAAATAATAAAGAATTAACAGGTATAGTTTGCTATAATGATAAGATAGCTATGCAAGTTATTTTAGCACTGAAGGAGCTTGAAAAAAAAGTTCCTGAAGATGTTTCAATCGTAGGCTATGATAATAAATGGAGCTATATAAATGGCATGGAAGATGGTATAACATCTGTTGAACATCCGAAAGAAGATTTAGGTATAAAAGCAGGTGAAATTTTACTTGATATGATGGAAAACAATAGTAGGAACAATAGTCCGTACAAATTTGAACCTAAATTAATAATAAAAAATTCTACTAAGAAAATATAAAGGAGAAGTTTATGGAAAATTTTATTTACAATAACAGAACAGAAATAATTTTTGGTAAGGATACCCAAAAAGAAGTAGGAATGCATTTGCAAAAAAGAGGTAGCAAAAAAGTTTTACTTCATTATGGAGGAGGCTCTATTAAAAGAAATGGTGTTTATGACGATGTTATAAAATCCTTAAATGAACATAACATAGAATATGTTGAGCTTGGTGGCGTTGAGCCAAACCCAGACATTGACCTTGCAAGAGAAGGTTCTAGGCTTGTAAAGGAACATGGCTTAGATTTTGTTTTAGCCGTTGGTGGTGGTTCTGTTATAGATAGTGCAAAGGCTATTTCTATGGGGTCGAAATATGATGGCGATGTATGGGATTTTTATGTAAACAAAGCCGTTCCAACAGAGTTTTTACCTGTTGCAACAATTTTAACTATTCCAGCTACAGGGAGCGAAAGCAGTACAAGTACAGTTTTGAGCAACAGAGAACTTTCTATGAAAAGAGGTTTAAATCATATTGAAATTCGACCTATATTTAGTATTTTAAATCCTGAAACTTGCTATACATTACCTGTAAATCAAATTGCTTACGGTGTTACAGACATTATTGCACATATATTTGAACGCTATTTCACAAATGTTAATTACACAAAAATTACTGATGTAATGGCTGAGGGTTGGATGAAAGTTCTAATAAATGAAGTTGACATTTTACTTAAAGATAAAACAGATTATGATGCATGGGCTGAAGTTATGTGGGGTGGAACGCTTGCACATAATAGACTTCTTGACTGTGGTAGAATAGGTTGTTGGGGTTCTCATAGAATTGAACATGAGATAAGTGCAATTTATCCGGAAGTAGCACATGGTGCAGGTCTTGCCGTTGTTTTTCCGGCTTGGATGAAGTATGTATATAAATCAAATATTGATATTTTTGTTCAATTTGCAGTAAATGTTTTTGGTGTAGATGTAAATATGCGTAATCAAGAAGCTATTGCGCTTGAAGGTATTGCAAGGCTTGAGAAGTTTTATGAAGGAATGGGACTTTCAACAAATCTAAAAGACTTAGGTGTAAAAGAATCAGACTTTGAGATAATGGCTGAAAAAGCTGTTATGTTCGGTGACATTGGTGAGTTTGTAAAATTATCAAAAAATGATATTGTAGAAATTTTTAAAATTGCATATAAGTAAAAATAAATGGGATTTATTGCAATGTGTCATTATTTTAGTTTTGCAATGTTTCCAAATATAAAAAAAGTGTGAATTTTCAAAATTCACACTTTTTTTATATTAATTATTTGTTTTTTTCAGATAAAGCTTTTTTCATACCATATAAAATAAAACTTTTTGCATTTTTTGCATTTTCCTTAGGCAGAGCAGGAACATTTTTTAGTTTATATTCAAGTCCCATTTCTTTATATTTACTTACACCCATTGTATGATATGGTAAAACATCAAGGGATTTAAGGCTTTTAAGCTTTGCTAAAAATTCGCCTAATTTTATTAAATAATCTTCATTGTATGTAATACCAGGTACAGCAACATGCCGTATCCATAAAGGTATATTTTTTTCAGAAAGATACAATGCAAAATCTAAAATATTTGTATTAGAAGAGCCTGTAAGCTTTATATGTTCATCATTATCAATATGCTTAATATCTAGTATAACAATATCAGTGTACTTTAACAATTCATCAAATTTATCAAGATTGTTTCGACTAAAGGTTGCACCTGATGTATCTATACAAGTATGAATATTTTTCTTTTTAGCCTTTTTGAAAAAATCTATAAGGAAATCAATTTGCATAAGTGGTTCACCACCTGTTACAGTTATACCACCTTTGCAAAATTCCTTGTTTTTTTCATATTCCTCTAAAAGCTCGTTAGATGTTTTAGTAAAAGCATAACTGTTTAAATCAAGAGCATCAGGGTTGTGACAGTATAAACATCTAAGAGGACACCCTTGGAGAAACAGGACAAATCTAATACCAGGACCGTCAACTGTTCCTAAGGTTTGTATAGAATGGATTTTACCTTGTATATCCATAATTATAAATTATTGTGGAAAGTTCTTGAAATAACGTCGTCTTGTTGCTCCTTTGTGAGTTTAATGAAGTTCACAGCATAACCTGAAACTCTAATTGTTAAATTAGGGTAGTTTTCAGGGTGCTTTTGAGCGTCAAGAAGTGTATCTTTGTTTAGTACATTTACATTTAGGTGATGTCCACCTTTTTCAACATATCCGTCTAAAATTGAAACTAAATTATCTATTTGTTGTTCTGGTACTTTATTCATAATAAACTTCTCCTTATAAAATTAATCTTCTATTGTAACATTTGGTAATGCACAAGGTTTTGACAAATCACAGTTTGGATCGCCATTGAATAAATCAAGGTCTATATCTAAATCACCAAGTATGATTTTATCTTCTTTACCTAGAGCATCAGGTATTATAGTGAAAGTATTTGAAATACCATCTTGTGAGTATTTGAAAGGAAGTTTTGCAACTGATGAAAGTGATGCAGCAGCACCGTTTTCGTCACGACCATGCATAGGGTTTGCACCAGGAGCAAGAGGAACTCCAACTTTTCTACCATCTGGTGTAGAGCCTGTCTTTTTACCGTAAACTACATTAGATGTAATTGTAAGAATTGACATCGTCGGGATACTTTGACGATATGTGTGGTGCTTTTCTATTTTTTCCATAAAGTTTTTAACAAGCATAGATGCTATATCATCAACTCTGTCATCGTTATTACCGTATTTTGGGTAATCTCCTTCGATTTCGTAATCTGTTATGATACCATCGTCATCACGAACAACTTTAACTTTTGCGTATTTTATAGCAGAAAGTGAGTCAGCAACAACGGAAAGTCCAGCTATACCTGTTGCAAAATATCGCTTAACTTCTCTATCATGTAAAGCCATTTGAACTTTTTCATATGCATATTTATCATGCATGTAATGGATAACGTTTAAAGTATTTACATATAAGTTAGCTAACCATTCAGTCATGTCCTCATATTTTGTAAAAACATCATCAAAGTCAAGGTATTCACCTTCAACGGCTCTTGAACGAGGACCAACTTGGATTTTCATTTTTTCGTCCATACCACCATTAATAGCGTATAGTAAGCATTTCGCAATATTTGCTCTTGCTCCAAAAAATTGTAATTCTTTACCTAAAACCATACTAGATACACAACAAGCAATTGCGTAGTCATCACCATGGTAGCCTCTCATAAGATCATCATTCTCATACTGAATTGATGAAGATATAATTGACATTTTTGCACAGAATTTTTTAAATTCTTCAGGTAATGATGTAGACCATAAAACAGTCAAGTTTGGTTCAGGAGCAGGGGATAATGTGTTAAGTGTGTTTAAGTATCTAAAAGAAGTTTTTGTAACAAGGTGCTTACCTGTTAAGCTAATACCACCAATACACTCAGTAACCCATGTTGGATCTCCTGAAAAGAGTTCATCATATTCACTTGTACGAGCAAAACGTACAATACGAAGTTTCATAATGAAATGGTCAATATATTCTTGTGCTTGTTCTTCTGTCAAAGTACCTTCTTCAATATCTCTTTGAATATAAATATCGATAAAAGTTGAAGTTCTACCTAAACTCATGGCAGCACCGTTTTGTTCTTTAACTGCTGCAAGATATGCAAGGTATGTCCATTGTATAGCTTCTTTTGCATTTACAGCAGGTTTAGAAATATCAAAACCATATATTTTACCAAGTTCAATAAGTTCATATAAAGAACGGATTTGTTCGGATAGTTCTTCTCTTAAACGTATATTTTCTCCAGTCATTCTAATTGGAGCTGCAGAAAGTTCTTCCTTTTTCTCATCAATAAGTATATCAACACCATAAAGGGCAACTCTACGATAATCGCCGATAATTCTACCACGACCGTAAGCATCAGGTAACCCTGATATTATACCTGCTTTTCTAGCTAACTTCATTTCGTCAGTGTAGGCATCGAAAACACCAGCATTATGAGTTTTTCTATATTTTGTAAAAATTTCCTTAGTTTCTTCATCTATGTTATATCCATGTTGGGAAAGAGCCGTTTCAGCAACTCTTATTCCACCAAAGGGTTGGAACGCTCTTTTAAGTGGTGCATCAGTTTGGAGTCCTACTATTGTTTCTAAATCTTTATCAATATATCCAGCTTTATGAGAAGTAATTGTAGCAACTGTTTTGGTATCCATATCTAAAACACCACCAGCATCACGTTCAGCTTGTGTAATTTCTGAAAGTTTTTCCCAAAGCTTAGTTGTTTTTTCTGAAGCATCAGCGAGGAAAGAGTCATCTCCATCGTATGGAGTGTAGTTAAGAGTGATAAAGTCACGCACATTTGGTGCATTTGTTGACCAAAGTCCAGGGATAAAACCTCTCCATTCATTTGAGAATAGTGTTTTGTTCGACATAATTTGAACTCTCCTTTAAGTTTAATACAAATGTAGTGGGTGCTACATTTAAGTTGTAGTGATTGCTACTTTACAAATATAGTTTAACATTTTTTTAGTAACTTGTCAATAATCTTTATTGTTTTGGTGGGAATTGACGTGTAGAAAAAAAGTGAATATTTTTGATGAATATATATTAATATATACATTTTACATATACATAAGTGTACAACTATAATAATTAGTTAGAAAATTAAAAATAATAAACAAAAAATATGGCATAATAAAAAAATAACAATTAATTTAATAGTAAAATTACTTATTGATAAAAATTCTTAATAATTAAATTGTGTACTATACAGATGTGTAATATATGTAATTGAAATTATGTGTATTTATTGATATAATATACATAAGATTAAAATGATTTTTGGAGGATATTATGAAAAAATATGCATTTGGTATAGATGTTGGTGGAACAACGGTAAAAGTTGGTTTTTTTGATATTGAAGTTGACGGCACATTAATCGATAAATGGGAAGTTTCCACAAGAAAAGATGAAGGTGGGAAATATATTTTAAGTGATGTAGCTAAAACAATAAATGATAAACTTTCTGAAAAGAATATAAACATTGAAGAAGTTAAGGGGATAGGTATTGGTGTTCCTGGACCTGTTTTAGAAGAATCAATTGTAAATAAATGTGTTAATCTTGGTTGGGGAGTTTTTAATGTAGCAGAGGAATCAAGTTTAATTTTTGGAATACCAAAAGAGAATATTTTAGTTTCAAATGATGCTAGTGTTGCATGTCTTGGAGAAATGTGGCTTGGTGCAGGTCGTGGATTTAGAGATTTAGTTTTAATTACTCTTGGTACAGGAGTAGGTGGAGGAGTAGTTTTAAATGGTAAAATAGTTTCAGGTGCTTTTGGTGCAAGTGGCGAAATAGGTCATATGAAGATTTCTCATACAGAAGATTTACAATGTGGTTGTGGCAAAAAAGGTTGTCTTGAACAGTATGCTTCTGCAACAGGTATAGTAAGAAAAATAAATGAAAAATTAGTTAATACGGATACACCATCAATATTGCGACAAGAACATTATTTATCAGCGAAATCTGTCTTTGATGCTGCGAAAAAAGGTGATGAAATTTCTATGGATATAGTAGATGAAGTATGTGAAGATTTGGCTTTAGCATTATCCTATGTATCTTGTACAATTGACCCTGAAATTTTCCTTATTGGTGGAGGAGTTTCAAAAGCAGGTGATATGCTAACCGATAAAATTCAAGAACGTTATACAGAACATTGCTTTCATGCCTCAAAAGAAACTAAGTTTAAAATAGCTGAGCTTGGGAATGATGCAGGTATGTATGGTGCTGTTAAAATGATTATAGATAAATAATGCAAGTAAAACTGTTGTGAAGTATGTGGACATGAAAGAAACATAATTAAAAATTGTTTCTTTTATGTCCAATTTTGTTGTATGGCGACCTTGCAAAATATAGAAAAATCCATTTTCATAATAAAACAACGATTTATGGCTTTTGTAAAAAGTGTGAAAAATTTTTTTCTTTTGCAATGTGACATTTTTTCAATTTGCAACCTTTCTATATAAAGAATAATAAAGAATATTTTTTCTATTTTTTTCATAGAATAATTAATATAAAAATTACGCAAAATAAAATAAAATATGGTTTTATAGGAGGTTAATATTAAAAAACAAAGAGAGGAATTGATTTTTTTTGTGTAAAAAATTTTTTGTATTATTTTTAATACTAATGATATTATGTATAGGTACAATTATATATAAAGATAATATTTCATTAACAATTGGCGAATCTGTTGTAGTTGAAACTTTCAACAATGTAGATGTAGAAACAATAGGTCAAAGCATAGATGTTATAAAAAAAGAAGATATAGAAATTTTAGGCAAGGAATTGGGTTTAAGTAGTGTAAAATTAAATCTTCTTGGTGTGCCTGTGAAAAAAATAGATGTGGAAGTTACGGAACCGAAAAAATTAATACCTGTTGGTGTGACTTTAGGAATACGCATAAATACTAAAGGTGTTTTAGTTTTAGGTACAGGCAATGTTACAGATTTAGAGGGTAAGACTATTAATCCAGCGTCAGATAAGGTTTTTTCAGGTGATATTATATATAAAATTGATGATGTTGAACTAAAATCAAAGGAAGAACTTATGGAATATGTTGAAAAAAGTGAAAAAGAAAGTGCCATACTTACCATAAGCCATAATAACGAAGTAAGTGAAGTGGAAGTACCTATTGTTAAATCTCAAGTGGATAATGTTAATAAAATTGGCATTTGGGTTAGAGATAGTACTCAAGGAATTGGTACAATGACATACATAGACCCTGAAAACAATCAATATGCTGCACTTGGTCATGGTATTGTTGATGTGGATACTAAGGAACTTATGAATGTTAAGGAAGGTAAGGCGTACCTATCTTCAATCGTTTCGGTAACAAAAGGTGAAAAAGGCTCTCCTGGTGAGTTAGTGGGGGAGATTACTATTCATGATGAAGTTGCAAATGTTGAAAATAACAAAGATTTTGGTATATATGGTACAGTTCATGGCATTGACTTAATAACAAAAAATCGTGAAGCCATCGAGATAGCTAGAGAAGATGAAATAACCGAAGGAAGTGCATACATTTTATGTAGTGTTAATCAATGGGAAGTTGAAGAATATGAAGTTGAAATAATGAGTATTGACTTTAAAAATAAAAACAATAAAAATTTTATTATTAAGATTACCGATGATGAACTACTTTCTAAAACAAGTGGAATAGTACAAGGTATGAGTGGGTCACCAATAATTCAAAATAATAAATTTGTAGGGGCTGTTACTCATGTTTTTGTACAAGATCCAACTAAGGGATATGGAATTTATATTGAAAATATGATAGACTAGCCATTGTTTCAACTTTGCAACGTTTAAAATTGACTTTCTAAACTATATATGATATACTTAGGAAAATTTTGGAGGTGGATGTATGAAAATAGCAGTTATAGCACCATCAGCAGGGCTTGGGCAAGTTTTTCCTCATATGGTAGATTTAGCAGTGGAAAAGTACAAAAAATATTATAACATTGATGTTGAACTTTTTGAAACCATAAAGATGACTTGTGAAGACGTTCTGAATAATCCTAAAAAACGTGCAGAAGATATGAATAAAGCTTTTTACGATGAAAGTATAGACTATGTGCATTCTCTAATTGGTGGAAATGATTCCGTTAGAATTTTAGATTTTATAGATTTAGATGCTCCAGATAAAGTTATTATCGGTTTTTCTGATGCAACGCCATATTTATCGTATCTTGCTATAAATGGAAAAACAGCCTATTATGGAGCGAGTATCCTAGCAGGTATGGCTGAAATGGATTTTTTAGGTGAAAAGTTTATAAAACATTTTGATGATGTTGTTATAAAAAAAGAAAAAGAAGTTGTATACCCTATTTACGATTTCTATGTAGATGGATTTAAAGATTGGAATGATAAAAACAATAAAGGTGAACTTTTAGAAAAAACAGATACCGAAGGTCCTCGCGTTTTAAATGGTCAAGGTAAAGTATCAGGTAAACTTTGGGGTGGTTGTATGGATTCTATTGAACAGTTTAAACAAATTAAGTATTATCCCTCTGAAAAATATCTTACAGATAAAATAATATTTTTTGAAACTTCAGAAGATAAGCCTTCTCCAGACCTAGTTAAACGCTGGGTTAGAAATTATGCAATGCAAGGTTTGTTTAATAGAAACAAAGCTGTAATTTTTGGGAACTTTGCCTTTTATAATGATGAAGAAAAAGAGCAAGTTTATAAATATATAAAAGATATTATAAGTGAGTACAACGAAGATTTACCTGTGGTTGTAAACTGTCCAATTGGTCATACATATCCAACATGGGTATTGCCGTATAATGAAGTTTTTGAGATAGATTTGGATAATCTTAAATTTACTTTGAAAAGATAAAATAATAAAATATTTAAAAGGCAATGATATTTAAGTTAAGTAAAATATATAAAACGCACAAATTTATGATTGAAATATGTGCGTTTTTTTACGCTAAAAGACTCTGCAACGTTGTAAAACTAAAATGATGGAACATTGCAAAAGCCACAAAGCTGTTGTTTTGTTATGAAAATGGATTTTTCTATATTTTGCAAGGTCGCCATTTATACTATGATTTAGTCATGGACTTGTATATTTTTATGAAATCATTTATAATATATATAATATAAAAATTGGAGGTATGATTTTGAGTATTAGAGATATAGATGTTAGTATAATTACTGAACATGTTGAAAAAATGTGCATAGATAGTAATTATTATATAGGTAAAGATATTGAAAAATCATTTAATAATGCTCTTGAAATAGAGGAAAACCCTTTGTCAAAAGAACTTTTTGAAATTTTACTTGAAAATTCTAAAATAGCAACAGAGGAAAGTTTACCAATATGTCAAGATACAGGTATGGCTATTATTTTTATAGAAATTGGCCAAGACGTGCATTTTGTTGGTAACCTTGAAAATGCAATCAATCAAGGTGTAAGACAAGGTTATGAAAAAGGATATCTTAGAAAATCTGTTGTAAAAGACCCTGTAAATCGTGTTAATACAAAAGATAATACTCCTGCTATTATACATTATAAAATTGTTGAAGGTGATAAAGTTAAAATTACTGTATCTCCTAAAGGTTTTGGTTCTGAAAATATGTCCAGAACTAAAATGCTTAAACCGTCAGAAAGTATAGAGGGTGTTAAAGATTTTGTTATAGAAACTGTGAAAATTGCAGGTCCTAACGCCTGTCCTCCTATGATTGTTGGTGTTGGTGTAGGTGGAAATTTTGAGAAAAGTGCAATAATGGCTAAAGAGGCTTTACTTCGTGATGTAGGTTCTAAAAATCATGATGAAGTATGGGGTGATGTTGAGGTTGAACTTCTTGAACGTGTAAATAACCTTGAAATAGGTATTGGTGGATTTGGTGGTAAAACTACGGCACTTGCAGTACATATAAACTCATACCCTACACATATAGCAGGTTTGCCTGTTGCTGTAAATATTGGTTGTCATGTTACAAGACATAATCAAGTTGTAATATAGGAGGTATAAAATGAAAAAAGTTATAAATACACCTATATCCGTAGAAGATGCAAGAACTTTGGAAATAGGTGAAGTTGTTTATATTACAGGTACAATTTTCACTTTGCGAGATGCAGGACATAAAAGACTTGTTGAAATGCTTCAAAAGGGCGAAAATCTCGATGTTGACCTAAGAGGGGCGACTATATACTATGCAGGCCCATGCCCTAACCCTCCAGATAAAGTAATTGGTAGTATTGGCCCTACAACTTCTGTAAGAATGGACGCATATTCACCTTATTTAATTAAATGGGGGCTTAAAAATATGATAGGTAAAGGCTTTAGAAGTGAAGAAGTTATTGATAGTGTAAGAGAAAATGAGGGACTTTATCTTGTTGCAGTAGGTGGTGCAGCAGCACTTATGAGCAAATGTATAAAAAAAGTTGAGATAGTTGCCTTTGAAGATTTGGGAACTGAAGCTCTTCGTAAAATGGAAGTTGAAAATTTACCTGTTATAGTGTCCATTGATACAAGAGGTAATTATGTATATAGCAATGCCGAAAAATTAAACTAATGGGACATTGCAAAGAAAAAACAAATTTTCATACTTTAACAAATACCACAAGGTCGTTGTTTTGTTATGAGAACGTATTTTTCTATATTTTGTAATGTCACCATGTAGATAGGAGATGATATATTGAGCGATAATAGACCGATTGGTGTATTTGATTCAGGTGTAGGCGGTCTAACTGTCGCATATGAGTTGTTCAAAATTCTAAAGGGCGAGGAGTTAATTTATTTTGCTGATTCTTTGAGAGCTCCCTATGGTAGCCTTGATAGCGAAGTTTTACTTAAATATTCTTGTGAAGTGGTAGATTTTTTTATTGGTTGTGATGTTAAATCGGTGGTTCTTGCTTGTAATACACTATGTGCGGCAGTTTTAGATGATTTGAAAATTATATATAAAGAATATGATATAATTTTTCAAGGTGTAATTGATGCAGGAGTTTTAGAAATAATAGAAGAAAAAAGTGAAAATGTAGGACTTCTTGCAACTAAAAATACTGTTGATTTAGGTACATATGCAACTAAACTTAAAGAATATGACAATACAATTAAACTTGTTTCAAAACCAGCAGCTATCTTTGTTTCTATTGTAGAAAAAGATATTATAGATAAACCTTTAGCATATGAAGCTGTAAAGTATCATTTAAGAGATTTAATAAATGCAAAAGTTGATACAATTGTACTTGGCTGTACACATTTTCCAATAATGCAAGATTTGATTACTCATGTGCTAACAGAAGATTATAAAGTAAATGTGAAATTGATAAATCCTGCTAGAAAGTCGGCTTCAAACTTATATGAAATTTTAAAAAAGAAAAATATGCTTGGAAGTTGTAGTGGTAGTAACTATAGTAGTAAAATAAGTTTTTATACGAGTGGTTCAGTATGTCAGTTTAAAGGAATTTTAGATAGGATTTTTGATGAAGAATATGAAGTTAACAGAATTGAGATAGGTGAATATTAGATGGCGACCTTGCAAAAAGTATGAAAACTTGTTTTTCTTTTGCAATGTGCCATTATTTCAATTTTGCAACGTTTCCAGATTTAAAAATAAATGTAAGGGTGATTAAATGAAGTGTCCATTTTGTAGTAGTACAGATGTTAAAGTTGTAAACTCAAGAAGTGTAAACGAGGATTTAGAAATTAGACGTAGACGAGAATGTGATAATTGTAAAAAACGTTTTAGTACTATTGAACGTGTAGAACTTTTAGAATTATTCGTTGTAAAAAGAGATGGTACAACTGAAAAATATTCTAGAGATAAGTTATTTAGTGGTATAAGTAAGGCTTGTAACAAAAGACCTATCGACACTGAAGACATAGAATACGTTGTTAATCATATTGAAAATGCCATTTTTGTTAAAGGTGTGGAAGTTATATCATCTATTGATATAGGCGTTTTGATTATGAATGAGCTAAAGAAAATTGATGATGTTGCATATGTTAGATTTGCTTCGGTTTGTAAGCAATTTGAAGATATTGAGAAATTTCAAGAAGAATTAAATCAGATTATAAAAGAACGAAAAAACAGCTAATTAGCTGTTTTTTATGTATTTGGTAAACTGCCATTTAATAATTGAACATACATTTTTTTAGGTCAATATTTACTATAATTAAATCATCACCAATTTGCTCAATATCGCAAAAGGGTATTCTTATTTCTTGACTACTTCCAACAAGTCCGAAAAACTTACCACCAATGGGTATAACAATAAATTCTATTTGACCTGAATTTTTACAAAAGATTATATCTGCAACGTTACCATAACGACTACCGTCACATATGTTTATTACTTCTTTTTCTCTAAGTTCACAAAAACTAATAATAAAAAACACCTCCTACCTTATAATATAAGTGTATGGAGGTGTTTAAAATTTATAACTATTTTTTTACTTTAAAAGAACTTTTTAAAGAAACTGTCTCGTTGAAAACCAGGTTATCTTTAGTAGATAATTTACAATCGTGACAATAGTAGCCGTTTCTAATAAACTGAAATCTATCTTCTAAAGAACAGTCTAAAATACTAGGTTCACATTTAGCGTTAAATTCATAAATTGACGTTTCGTTTTTACGGTAACCACTTTCTTCATTTTCATCATCAAAAACTAAAAAATCAAACTTACGAGCTTTTGCTGAAACTGAAGTTGTTGCCTCAACCCAATGGATTGTACCTTTAACTTTACGTCCTGTGAAACCTGAGCCCGATTTTGTTTCAACATCATAAGTACAATGTACTTCTATAACATTACCGTGTTCATCTTTAACTACATCATTGCATAAAATAAAATATGCACCTTTAAGACGAACTTCTTTACCTAAAGTTAAACGGTGGAATTTAGATGGAGCATCTAACATAAAATCTTCTTGTTCTATATAAATTTCACGCCCAAAGGGAACTTTGCGACTGCCAAGACTTTCATCAAAGGCTGAGTTTGGTATGTCTACATATTCAAGTTCATTTTCAGGATAATTAGTAATTATAACTTTCAAAGGGTTTAAAACAACCATTTTAGAAAGGGATTTTTCTTTTAAATCTTCTCTTACACAATGCTCTAAAAGTGCGTAATCAACTAAGTTGTTAGCCTTTGAGACACCAATTTTTTCACAAAAGTCATGAAGTGATTCTTTCGTGTAACCTCGTCTTCTTGCTCCTGCAATTGTTGCAAGTCTAGGGTCGTCCCAACCGTCAACAATGCCTTCTTCTACAAGTCCCTTAATATAACGTTTACCCATTATTGAATTTGCAAGTTTAAGTTTAGCAGATTCGATTTGACGTGGCTTTGATGGGAAGTTTTCACAACAGTTTTCAACAACCCAGTTATAAAGTGGTCTGTGTGCTTCGAACTCTAATGTACAAATAGAGTGAGTTACCCCCTCAATTGCATCTTGAATAGGGTGTGCAAAGTCGTACATAGGATAAATACACCATTTATCACCAGTGTTATGATGTTCAAGGTGTGCAATTCTATAAATGATTGGGTCACGCATATTTATATTCGGGCTACTCATATCTATTTTAGCACGTAGTGTATATGCACCGTCAGGGTATTTATCGTTTTTCATATCTTCAAAAATAGCTAAATTATCTTCAATACTCCTATCTCTATAAGGTGAATTTTTACCTGTTTCTGTAAGTGTTCCACGATACTCACGCATTTCTTCAGGTGAAAGCTCACAAACAAAAGCAAGACCTTTTTTTATAAGAGTAACTGCACATTCGTAAGTTTGCTCAAAATAGTTTGATGCGTGTAAGGAAGTGCCAAATTCTGCACCTAACCACCTACAATCATTTTCAATAGATTCAACAAAGCGTGATTCCTCTTTTGCAGGGTTTGTATCATCAAAACGCAGGTTGAATTTCCCACCATATTTTTTTGCAAGGTTGTAGTTTAAAAGAATATTTTTTGCATGACCTAAATGTAAATATCCACTTGGTTCAGGAGGAAAACGTGTAATGATTTTGCATAAATCATCTTTTAAATCCTCTAAAACAAATTGTTCAATAAAGTTAATACTTTCTTTTTCTTCCATTTTATCTAATTTTTCTTCAGTCATATAATTCCTACCTTTATTTATAATCTTTATTATAAAAAATTGTGTTACAGTTTTCGCAGTACCCATATACACAGATTTCTTTTGTATTTTGATTTAGAATAGAAAAGTTTAAATCAATTTTTATTTCTTCTTTTGTAGCACTACATAAATGTCTTTCAAAATAGAAATTTGAGACTTTTACAATATTTGGTTTGTTACTAAATAGTTTGTTAACATTATATATTAAATCCATAAAAAGCTCCTAAATACATTGACTTAAATCACTATTTATTGTATCATATATTATAGTATAAGTCAAAAAAGTTTTGACGATTAAAGAGGTAAAAATAATGATTGTCTTTAAAGTTTTAGATGAAGATGTAAAAAGTTTTATGAATGAAATATATAGAGGTGAAGCTTTTTCAAAAATGCCAGTAAGATATTTTGAAGTTGATACATATATAAAATATAAAATTGATGGATATCTTGATAAAAATTATATAGAAAGTGATGAAGATTTTATTTTATGGGAGGAGGTTTTACCTTTCGCACTAAGTGCTTTAAAACTTAAAAATCTAAAACCAAAATCTGTTAAACTAGAGTTTTGCATGAGTAATGATTTAGTTAAAATAAATGACGAAGTGAAAAGCTTTCTTTTATATATGCAATATGACAATGAGGGAGTTCAACTTCAAAGTAATGTAGTTTTAAAAGAGTTTTCCCTAAATAAACATTATATAGATGAGTGGAATGAGTTTTTACTCAAATTTTTCAAAAAGTACAGTATACCAATTGTTACAGAAGAGATATAGATGAAATCGTAGGAGGATTTTAAATGAAGTCGGATATTGAAATAGCAAGAGAAGCTGAACTTGAGAACATTTATAAGATTGCCGAAAAGCTAAACATTAATGAAGAATACGTTGAGCCATATGGTAAACATAAGGCTAAAATTGATTTGAAGATAATGGAAAGCTTAAAAGATGACAGTGAAAAGAAATTAGTTCTAGTTACTGCAATTTCACCTACTCCAGCAGGTGAGGGAAAAACTACAACAACAGTTGGTCTAGGTGATGCACTTAATAAACTTGGTGAAAAAGTTGCCATTTGTTTGCGTGAACCGTCTGTTGGGCCAATTTTTGGCGTTAAAGGTGGAGCTGCAGGTGGAGGATATGCTCAAGTTGTTCCTATGGAAGAAATAAATTTGCATTTTACAGGTGATATACATGCTATAACAGCTGCAAACAATTTAATTGCTGCTATGCTTGATAATCATATTTACCAAGGTAATGACTTAAATATTGACCCAAGACGTATAACGTGGAAACGTTCAATTGATATGAATGATAGACAACTTAGAAACATTGTTTCAGGGTTAAGTGGAAGAACTAACGGTGTTCCACGAGAAGATGGCTTTAACATTGCTGTTGCATCAGAAATTATGGCGATTTTTTGCTTATCTAATAATCTAACGGAACTTAAAGATAGAGTTAGTAAAACTATTATAGCTTATACTTATGAAAATAAACCAGTTTATGTAAGTGATATAAAGGCACAAGGTGCAGTTGTTACACTTCTAAAAGACGCTTTCAACCCTAATTTAGTTCAAACTTTAGAGGGTACACCAACATTTATACATGGTGGGCCATTTGCTAACATTGCTCATGGTTGCAACTCACTTATAGCGACAAAACTTGCTAGAGGCTTATCGGATATTGTTGTTACAGAGGCAGGGTTTGGTGCTGATTTAGGAGCAGAAAAGTTTATAAATATAAAATGCAGAAAATCAGGTCTATCTCCAAACGCAGTTGTTTTAGTTGCAACTATACGTGCTTTAAAATACCAAGGTGGAGAAAGCTTAGACAAGCTTAACCAAGAAAACCTTGATGCTCTAAAAAATGGTTGCAAAAACTTATGCCGTCATATAGAGAACATTAAAAATGGTTTCAATTTACCTGTTATTGTTGCACTTAATAGCTTTTTAAGTGATACGGATAACGAGTTTAAAGTTATTGAGGAAGTTTGTAGCGAAATTGGTGTAGATGTTGTAAAATCAACTGTTTTTAGTGAAGGTAGTGTAGGCGGTATGGAACTTGCTAAAAAAGTTGTAGAAACAGTAAATGCTGAAAAAGCACCTTTAATGAAATTTAGCTATGATGATGATATGCCTTTAAAAGAAAAAATCAAAAGTGTAGCATCTAGTGTATATAGAGCGAATAATGTTAAGTTTGCCGCCGGTACTATAACTAAGCTGAAATCCTTTGAAAAACTTGGATATGGCGATTTACCTGTTTGTATAGCTAAAACACAATACTCTTTTTCTGACAACCCTAAAAAACTTGGTGCAACAGAAGACTTTGATATAACTATAAATAATGTTGAGTTAAATTCAGGTGCAGGTTTCATTGTATGTAGTGCAGGGAATATTATGCGTATGCCAGGGCTTCCTAAAGTTCCTTCAGCTGAAAAAATTGATGTAGATGAAAATGGTTTGATTGTTGGACTATCGTAAAACCTATAAAAACATAATTATTAGCACTCATTTTAAATGAGTGCTAATTTTTTGTTGACTTTTTCTATGTTTTAGTTTAAAATATTATTGTAAGCAAAAAAATTATAAAAATTATTAAAAATTTATTTGGAGGTTTCTTATGGAAAAAGGAAATTTGTCGATTAATAGTGAAAATATTTTACCTATTATTAAGAAGTGGTTATACTCTGATACAGATATTTTTGTGCGTGAGCTTGTATCAAATGCATCAGATGCTATTACAAAACTTAAAAAGTTAAATCAACTTGGTGATGTAAATTTAGGTGATGAAGACTTTCGTATTGATGTAAAAGTTGACAAAGAAAACAAGAAAATATATGTAGAAGATAACGGAATTGGTTTAACGGCTGAAGAAGTTAAAAAATATATAAATGATATTGCGTTTTCAGGAGCAACGGATTTTGTAAATAAGTTGAATTTAGAAGGTGAAAACAAGGAAGATATGACAGATATTATTGGTCATTTTGGACTTGGGTTCTACTCATCTTTTATGGTTGCAGATGTTGTTGAAATCGAAAGTTTAAGCTATGAAGAGAGTGCAACGCCTATTCATTGGAAATGTGACGGTGGTATAGAGTTTGAACTTGAAGAAGGAACTCGTACAACTCGTGGTACAACAATTGTGTTAAATGTAAGTGATGATAGATTAGACTTTTTAGAGAGTTACAAAGTAAGTAGTATAATTGAAAAATATTGTGGGTTCATACCTAATGATGTGTATTTTACGGATTTGAATAAAGAACCAGAAGTAAACGAAGATGGTGAAGTAGTTGTTGAGGAAGAAAAGCCTATTAACAATAAGTTTCCTCTTTATTTAAAAAATCCTAATGAATGTACAGAAGAAGAATATAAAGAGTTTTATAACAAAACTTTTATGGACTTTAATGAGCCGTTGTTTCATATTCATTTAAATATGGATTACCCATTTAGATTAAAAGGTATTTTATATTTCCCTAAGTTAAAACATGAACTTGAAAGTATTGAGGGACAAGTTAAGTTGTATAACAATCAAGTGTTTATAGCTGATAACATCAAAGAAGTTATACCTGAATATTTGTTGTTACTTAAAGGTGTAATAGATTGTCCAGATTTACCTCTTAACGTATCAAGAAGTTTCTTGCAAAATGACGGATATGTAACGAAAATGAGTGATTATATAACTAAAAAAGTTGCTGATAAGTTAAAGTCTATTTTTAAAAGCGAACGTGAACAATATAATAAATATTGGGATGATATAAATCAGTTTATTAAATATGGCTGTATACGTGATTCTAAATTCTATGAAAAAATGGAAGATTATTTAGTTTTTAAATCAACAAAGGGCGAGTATTTAACAATTTCTGAATACTTAGATAATAACACTCATAAAACAACTGGAACAATTTTCTATACGGACAACCCTAATACACAGGCTCAATATGTAAAGATGTTTACAGATAATGAGATAGATGTAGCTGTACTTGAAACTAAGCTTGATGGGCCTTTTATGTCATATATAGAATCTAATAAAAGTGATGTTAAGTTTGGTAGAATAGATAGTGAAGTTTCTGATGTGTTTAAAGGTGATGAAGAAGTTGAAAATGCAACTGAGATTGAAGAAGTGTTTAAATCAGCTTTAAGTGATGATAGTCTTTCTATAAAAATTGAAAATTTAAAAGACGAGAAGATAACATCTATGTTACTTTTATCTGAACAAAGTCGTCGTATGGAAGAAATGATGAAGATGTATGGTGGTAGCTTTATGGGTATGGGAGATATGCCAAAGGATGAAACTCTTGTTTTAAACGGTAACTCTACAATTGTGAAAAAGCTAATAAGTAGTGAAGATAAAGACACTCAAAATTTAATTTGTAAATATTTATATGACCTTGCAAAAATTAGCCATAAGCCTTTAACTTCTGAGGAAATGAACGAGTTTTTAACAAGAAGCAATGATATTTTAACAAAAATTTTATAATATTTCTAGCCCCTTTGAATACAATATAAAAAGTATTTAAAGGGGTTTTTATGTACACTTCATATGTTATACATACTGATAAAGGTTTGATTTCCTATTACACACAAAATAATATATTATACAAAAGAGTTTATTTTAAAGGGAAATGGTCAAACTCATCTGTTATTCAAACAGGTGTAAGACAGTTTTTTTCACTAAATATAATTGAGTCAGAAAAGATATTAATATTCACTCATAGTATAAAAAATATTGTACATTTTCTATATGAAGATGAAGATAGAGAATTTAAAAACAAGCCAATTTTAGAAGCTAATAATTTACAAAAAAATCCATACTTCTTTTGTATGATAGATGGAAATTTGTTTACAATTATTTATGCTTATCAAATTGAAAAATATAAATTTAATATTGAAAAAATGGTACTAGAAGATGGAGTTTGGTCGGATAGTGTTTTTATAGATACGGTATACTCAACAAATGGTGTACCTTTTTACACTGTTAAAATATCACTTAACCATTATATGTTATTTTATGATACTGTTCAAAATAGCTTGAATTTATGTTATAGAGAAATTACTCCAAACAAGATTTCAGAAAAAACAGTTTACCATACAACCACATACGGTTTAATTGATAAAACTTTTTTAGTAACAAAAAATAGTATTTATACTGCATTTTTACAAAAATCTCTATTTTCATATCAACTTATGTTTAGACAAAAAAGCAGAAATGGTACAAATAATGTAAAAGTTGTAGTTGAGGGGACTAAACTGAAAAATATTTTCATGTTTTTTTATGATGAGTTTATATACATTTTTTATAGCTACGGCGATGAATTCTTTTATGTTTATGGTAAAGAAGATAATGATGTTTTTTTCTCGAAACCACATAAATTATTAAGTAAATTCAATATAAAAAATAATATAAAAAAGATTTGTATTTTAAATAAAGATCGAGAATATAACCAGATGCTTGCAGATGAAAAAAGTCCATATCAACCTATTGTCATAAACAGTATTAACCCATTTTTTCAAGATGTTCCTTATAGAAAAGTGGAAAATACTGAAAAGGACATAGATGAAAAAGTAGTTGAAGAGGTGAAGAAAGAAAATGATGAGAAAGTTAAAAAAGAAAAACTGAAATCAGATTCTTTGTTTGAACAAATAAACCAACTTAAAACTGAAATTTATTTAAAAAATAATGAAATAGCTGAAATGAGAACTTATATTTCTGAAATGGAGAGTAAAGAAGATATGGCAACACCTAAAGATTAAAATAATGGCAAATTATAAAAGGGCAACGGTGCCAAATTACTTTTTCTAGATTTTACAATTAGCCATATAAAATAAAAAAATGCCATAGGCATTTTTTTATTTTAAGTATATTTTTCTAACACATTTATAAACTTATCTATACTTGTATTATCTGTTTGTCTATATGCACATATAACTTTGAAAAAATCTTTATATTCATCTATTTTTACAAATTTTACATTTTCCGTTGCAAAATGTTGCATATGACTTGCGAGTAAGGTTATACCTACTTTACATTCAACCATCATAAGCATATTAAACAAAGTATTTGCTTTATATTCAACTTTTGGGCTGAAACCATTTTCTAAACAAATATTATTGATTAGATTATAGTCGTGATAAGATTTTTTAGGGTTGATTTGCACAAAGGGTTCATCTTCAATTTCTAAAATAGAAATAGAATCAAACTTTGCAAGTGGATGACTTTTATGTACAGCAACGCACATATCATCATAAAAAAAGTGTTTTCTTAAAAGATTAGGTATGTTAGGCAACTCACTATCAGGTAATATAGCTATATCAACTTCTTTTTCATGAAGTGCATTTATAAGGGGCGAATATGAAAAATCAAACAAATCAACTTTTATATTTGGATATAAATCGTTAAACTTATTAATTATTTCAGGCAAAGTTCTTATAACGGCTGTACCTAAAAAACCGATTTTTACATTACCAGTTATACCAGTACCCATATCTTGAGTCATTTTTATGGCTTCTTTGTATTTTTGAATAATTTTTATTGCTTCATTATAAAAAACTTTACCTGCATTTGTAAGCTGAACATCTCGTTTAGTTCTAATAAACAATTTACAACCTAAATTTTGTTCAATATTCACAATTGCCTTACTTAAGTTAGGTTGTGTAATATGTAATTTCTCTGAGGCTTTTGTGAAACTTAGTGTTTCTGCTAATGTTACAAAGTACTCTAATTGTGCAATATTCAACTTATACCTCCCGTTTATTACTGTAATAAGTATTATGAATTTCACTTTAAAATTAATAAATGTTACAATAAATATATAATAATTATACAACAATGTTAATTAAGTGTCACTACTTTTTGAGAAAAAAGTTTTTTTTATACTTGTTGTTTGATATTTTTTTGACAAAAAATAGTAGGAGGTTTGTTATGATTAAACGTACTTTAGAGGAGTTACAAGCGTATGATGCACCGGGGCATTATAAAATGACGGCTATGCGTTTGCATGGTAAAGAAGAAACAGGAGCAGAAAAGTTTTGGGTTGGTTTATCAACATTTTTACCAGGTGGTGGAGCAGAGTATGCATATGAAGATAACCCACTTGAAAAATTTTACTATGTTTTAGAAGGTGAAATAACTGTAAAAGAAAAAGATGGTACAGTGCATGTTGTTGGCAAAGGAGAAAGTATTTCATTTAAGCCAAATGAAGGGCGTTATTTAGATAACTTAACAAACGCACCTGTTCAAATGCTTGTTGTTATCAACTATCCAGAGTAGGAGGATTTTTATAAATGATTAAGTTAGAAAAAGAATTCGTGAGTAAAATGTTTAATCTTGAAAATAAAGTTGCTATCGTTACAGGTGCAACGGGTGCGTTAGGCTCGGCAGTTGCTAAGGCTTACGGATATCAAGGTGCAAAAGTTGTTCTAACAGCAAGAAATGAAGAAAAACTTAAGGCTTTAGCCGAGGAGTTTAAAGGTGAAAGTATCGAGTGTAGCTATGTTGTAGCTGATCCAGGTGTTGAGGCTGATGCAAAAAAACTTATAGATGAAGCTATAAAACTTTATGGCGAACTTAATATATTAACTTTATGTCATGGGTACAATGCTCCAAAGGGAATTTTAGATCAAAGCGTTGAAGAATGGCAGAAGATTATGGATGCAGACCTTAAAAGCGTGTACCTTGTAACGAAATTTGGTGCTGAGAAAATGGTAGAGCAAAGTAAGGGTGGTAAAATCCTTATAACTTCATCTGCTAGAAGTAAAATGGGTATGAAAGGTTATACTGGTTATTGTGCTTCAAAAGGTGGTTGTGATATCATGGCTCAATCAATGGCTTGTGACCTTGCACCACATGGAATAAATGTTAACACGATTAACCCTACTGTTTTCCGTTCAGACTTAACAGAGTGGATGTTTGATGAAACATCAGCAGTTTACCAAAATTTCTTAAAGAGATTACCGATTGGTAGACTTGGTGAAGTACAAGATTTTGTTGGTCTTGCAACTTTCTTAGTTTCTGATGCTTCAAATTTCTTAACAGGTGCAAACTATGACGCAACTGGTGGGTACTGGGGGAACTAATATGACAATAAAAAAGGTATCAGTAATTGGTGCAGGACTTATGGGGAATGCAATTGCGATTGTTTTTGCTAAAAATCCTGACATACAAGTTTGTTTGTTTGATGTTGTTGATAAACCTGACTTTAAAGCACCAATAAAAGAAGTTTTAGATGTTATGATAGATGGAAACATTTTGACTAATGATGAAAGCCATAAAATCTTAGGAAAAATATCATATGAAAAAGATTTGGAAAAAGCTGTTGAAAATGCAGATTTTGTTATAGAATGTGTACCTGAAATTTTAGATTTAAAGCAAAATGTTTTTGCTGAAATTGAAGGGTATGTTAAGGAAAGTACAATTCTTGCTACTAATACATCTGTTATGAGTGTTACAGAAATTTTTTCAAAATGTAAAATTAGAAATAGAGTTATAGGTGCACATTTTTGGAATCCAGGGCATTTGATACCTTTAGTTGAAGTTGTGAAAACAGTTGATACAGATGATAAAGTTATTGATGTTGCTATGGAACTTCTTAAAAAATCAGGTAAAAAACCGATTTTATGCAAGAAAGATGTTCCAGGTTTTATAGCAAATCGCTTACAACATGCATTATGGAGAGAAGCTTTCTATATGGTTGATGAAGGTATAGCTGATCCTAAAACAATTGATGAAGCTTGTAACTATGGTCCAGGACTTAGATGGCCTGTTATTGGGCCTATGGAAAATTCTGATTTAGTAGGTCTTGACTTATCTTTAAACATACATAACTATATTTTGAAACATTTAGCTGATAACCATGAACCATCAAAGGTTTTAAAGGAAATGTATGAGAGTGGAAAAAATGGTTTCAAAACAGGTTCAGGTTGGCAGGATTATACTGAAGAAGAAATGAAAAGTATTAAAGATAATTTACAAAAATATTTGATAAAATACAATGCAGAGAATAAATTTTAATGGAGGATTTTTAGATTATGGGAAAGAAAGTATTTGTTGATTTAACTCACCCTTTTAGTGCGGATACACCACGTTGGCCTTATTTTGTTAAGCCAGTTATTGATAATATGCATTCACTTGCAAAAGGTGGAGTTTTAACTCAACGTATAGATTGTGTTCAACACACAGGTACACACTGTGATGCACCTCGTCATGTTATGGAAAAAGAGTTTAACGGTAAACGTGCTAGATATACTCATGAAATGCCAGTTGATGCTTATACAGGTGAAGCTGTTTGTTTAGAAATAAAAGTTGACAAATGGGGGCTTATTTTACCTGAGCATTTAGAAGATGCTTGTAAACGTGCAAATATCAAGCCTGAAGAACTTGAGGGTATGGTTGTTTGTCTAAACACAGGTATGCATAGATTGTTTGATGACTCTAAAGACTATTATCATTATTCTTGTGGTACAGGTGTTGAAGCAGGTAAATGGTTTGTAAAACATAAAGTTAAATGTGTTGCTATGGATATGCAGGCTCTTGACCACCCACTCCATACAGCTATGGGTAACAATGGTATGACAAGACTTAACTTACTTGGTGCTTCTGGCAGACCTATTACTGAAGAATATACAGAGCAATTTGGTAAAGAGGCTTATGCCGAGTTTGATAAAGAGTTATACATTGAAGTTCATGGTAAAGAAAAATATGATGAAGTTTATGGAGAACTTGAAAGTGTATCAGGTTGGGGTACATGGGAACCTTGCCATAAGTTAATGCTTGGAAACGGTATTGTTGGTGTTGAAAACTTAGGCGGTAACCTTGACCAAGTAGCAGGTAAGCGTTTCAGATTTTTCTGTTTCCCAATTCGTTGGTATATGGGTGATGGTGCAATGGTTCGCTGTGTTGCAGAAATTGATGAAGATGATGTAGTAGACGTTCCAGAGCGTACATATACTTATGCTGGTTGCATCTAAATTTAATAAAAGAAAGTATGGTTGGGTTATTTATATAATCCAGCCTATAATTGCAAATATAGGAGAGAAAAATGAGTGATTTAAAAAATAAAAGAATTATAACTGTTGCGACAACAGGTGCATGGCCAACAAAAGAAAATACACCAAATGTACCAATTGAGCCACATGAAATAGCTGAAGAAATCTATAATTGTTGGAAAGAAGGAGCTTCTATTGCCCATATTCATTGTAGAGATGATGAGGGTAGGGCAGCTATGGAATTTGAAAAATTCGAAGAAACTGTTAGACTTATTAGAGAAAGAAAAGATTGTGATATAATAATAAATTTAACTACTTCTGGCGGGATTAACTTAAAAGAAGAAGATAGGTTACGTCCTTTTTATGAGTTGAAGCCTGAAATGGCAACTTTTGATTGTGGTTCTATGAACTGGCAATACAACGCAGTTTTTGAAAATCATCCACATTTTTTACAAAAGCTTGGACCAATGATGCAAGAAGTTAATGTTAAACCTGAAATAGAAGTTTTTGATCCAGGTATGATTTATGAAGCAGGGTACTATATTAAAAAAGGAATTTTAAAAACTCCTGCACATTTCCAATTTTGTATGGGCGTTCCAGGTGGTATAGCGGCAACAACTAAAAACCTTGTATTTATGAAAGGTGTTTTAGACGAGGTTGCTCCTGGTTCTACATGGTCGGCTTTTGGCGTTGGTAAAGGTGCTATGGAAATCATGTACGCTGCTATCGCTATGGGTGGTAACATACGTGTTGGAATGGAAGATAATGTACTTTATAAAAAAGGTGTTATTGCAGACTCTAACATGCAGTTTGTAGCTAGAGCAAAAAGATGTATAGAAGAAGCTACTTTAGAAGTTGCAACTCCTGATGAAGCAAGACAAATTTTAGGGCTTAAATAGTTAAAATAAGACCCTTGACCTTAAGGTAATTACACAACAAAATAGTATATACTGAATATTTTTTGAAATTTTAGTTTACTTTGTTAGAAAAAATTAATATGGTTTATTTAGTACACATATACCTAAAAAAACTATTTAAACTTATGTTAGATTTTGAAATAAAGATTTTTAGTTTAGTTGATTTTAGAATATATTTGGTATATATATTTTGATATAGAGGTGAATATGAAAGTAATTGGAAAAGATATATTTAAAGAGCATTTAAAAGATGGAATGTCCATTATGGTCGGTGGTTTTATGACAAATGGAACTCCTGAAATTTTGATTGACTTAATTGTAGAATCAGAAGTTAAGGATTTAACTTTGATTTGTAATGATGCAGGATATGAAGATAAAGGCATAGGTAAACTTATAGCTAATGGTTTAGTTAAAAAACTTATTACTTCTCATATTGGGTTGAACCCTCTAGCGGGTAAGTTGATGAATGAGGGTAAACTTGATATTGAGCTTGTACCTCAAGGTACTCTTGCTGAGCGTATACGTTCCTTTGGTGCAGGTCTTGGAGGTGTTTTAACTCAAACAGGTCTTGGCACAGACGTGGCAAATGGCAAGGAAACATTACAAGTTGACGGTAAAGAGTTTTTACTTGAAAAGCCACTTGGGGCTGATTTGGCAATTATAAGAGGAACTTTGATTGATAAAGCCGGAAATGTATTTTATAGTGGAACAACAAGGAACTTTAATCCACTTATGGCAACGGCTTGTAGCGTTGTTTTTGCAACTTGTGAGAAACTTGTTGAAGTTGGAGAAATCCAAAAAGAAGCTGTTATCACTCCGTCAATTTTTGTTGATTATGTAGTTGAGGGGGTTGAGAAATAGTGAATAGCAAAGAGAAAATCGCAAGACGTGTTGCAAAAGAACTTAAAGATAATATGGTTGTAAACCTTGGTATTGGTGTTCCGACTATGGTTGCGAATTATATACCTGAAGATGTAAACATATATTTACAATCTGAAAATGGAATTATTGGAATGGGAGATGTTCCAAATGAAGAAAATTTTGATAAAAATATTGTAAATGCTGGTGGTAACCCTGTTACTGTAAAAGAAAATGCTTGTTTTTTTGATAGCTCAATGTCTTTTACAATTATACGAGGTGGTCATGTTGATTTGACAGTACTTGGTGCTTTGCAAGTTGATGAAAAGGGAAATCTTGCAAGTCACATTATACCAGGGAAAATGGTTCCAGGTATGGGTGGAGCTATGGATCTTGTAACAGGATCTAAAAAAGTTATTGTAGCTATGAATCATGTTGCAAAAGGGGATAAACATAAAATTCTAAAAGATATTTTATTACCGGCTACGGCAAAGGGTAAAGTTAACTTAATCGTAACTGAACTTGCAGTTCTGGAAGTAACAGACAAGGGCTTGCTTTTAAAAGAGATTGCCGAAGAAACAACGTTAGAGGAAGTAAAAAAGCTTACTGAATGTAATTTGATTGTAAGTGAAAATTTATTGGAATTTTAGTTTTAGTAAAAATTTTATTTTAGGAGTTAAATAATGAAAGATGGAAATAAGAATTCAGTTATAAATTTTGGAAAAGCTGGTTGGATGGTTATCATATATTGCTTACTTATGTTTTGGTTTTATGTGGGAATGGTCAATGATGGTTCTAACTTCACAGTTCCAGCAATTGCAGAAAGATTAAATGTTGACAAAGGTATTATCTTAAACTTAAATTCTTTAGCCGGGTTAGTCGGAGTGTTGTTTTTTATAGTAATAGGTCAAGTGAATAGAAAAATTGGTGCAAGATATACATCAGGGATATGCACTATAATCGCAGGTGTATCTTACTTTATGTTAGGTAATTCATCAAGTTTGTTTATGTATGCAGTTTCTATGTGTTTTGTAGTGGGTGGTATGATGTCAGCAGGTTATATCGCAGGGGGGTCGTTGGTTGCACAATGGTTTCCTAAGAAAAAAGGTATAGTTATGGGATATACAACAATGGGTCATAACTTAGCCTCTGCATTTTATGTGCCTCTTATAGGTATGTTGATTGGCTCAATGGGTATAAGTATGGGTGTTATGCCTATATCTGTGGCAGCTATTTTACTTGGTATTTTTGGTATAGTTTTTATTAGAAATACTCCACAAGAACGTGGGATAAATCCAGATAATGTAAGTGATGAAATTTTTGAGACAGAATATGATAACACTCATGAAGATGATGAAGATGGTGGGTGGACAACAAAAAGTTTGCTTAAAACTAAGGAACTATGGCTTGCTGCTATAACAACAGGAGCTTTCCAAATATGTTCTGTTGGGGTTATGACACAACTTGTAAGTAGAAATATTGAACTTGGTTTCACAGAAGCGAAAGCTGTCGCAACTATGACTGTACTCGCACTTGTTGGTGTTGGTGGGTCATGGCTGATTGGAGTTATAGATGATAAGCTAGGTACAAAAAAGACAATGGTAGGCTTTGGTTTATGGTATGCAACGGCACTTTTATGCAATGCTACCGAAATTATGCCACTTGTATATTTATCATTGTTTATGATTGCTATTGGTATTGGTGGTTCTGCTAACTTTACCACATCTTTACCAACATCAATTTTTGGTAGACACGGTTTTTCAAAAGTTAACAGTGTAATTTTCCCAATTCAGGGAGCGATAACAGCACTTTGTTTTGCTGTTAATGGTTTTGTTATGTTGCTAACAGGTAGTTTAAGAATGGCTTATGTTGCTTTTGCAATAGTTGCTATAGTAAATGTTGTTCTTGTACTTATGATACAAGATAAAAAATATAATAAGGACTTTTTAGCAGAACAAAAAAATACATAATGCTTAAACATAAAGAAATTTTGTACATAGTTGTTAGATTAACATTATTTTTGTAGTATAATGTTAGTTATAGTTATACAAGGTTTAAAGTGTAAGAATATTTTGAACCTTGTATAAATTAATATGGCGACCTTGCAAAACATAGAAAAATTCAAATTTTGAAATGTCTTGAATTTGCTTTGCAAATTGTTGCATCATTGCATTTTGTGGGTTACATCATATAGAAACAAAGGAGTTTAGTTTTAAAATTATAATGGCAGTTTCCATTATTTTTTTTACTAATTTTGCTTAGTTATACTTCTATAACCAAAGAGGTGAGATATGAATTTTGTAGATAAAAATTTAGAAACTTGTAATAACTTTATTTTTCTAGGTGAAGCAGGGAGCGGTAAAAGTGAAATAGCTATAAATTTCGCTATATATTTAAAGAAACATACAAAAAAAGAAGTACATTTCTTTGATATGGACATGACAAAGCCTTTGTTTCGCTCAAGAGATTTAGAAAAAGAGTTAAGCGATTTAAATATAGTAATGCACTATGAAAAACAGTTTATGGACGCTCCAACTATAGTTGGTGGTGTAAGGAGAAATCTTAAAAATAGAGACGCCTATGTAGTTATGGATATTGGTGGTGACTATATGGGGGCTAGAGCTATTGGTGGCTTTGCAAGTGAAATAAACAAGGACAACTGTTTAACTTATTATGTAGTAAATCCTTATAGACCTTGGTCAACGAACATCGAGGGCATAGATAAGGTTTTGTCAAGTATTTTAGGTGTTTCACATGTAAAAATAGATAAAGTGAAAATTGTTAGCAATCCTAACTTGGGAATTTCAACAACACTAGACGATATTATAATAGGAAATGAAAAGGTTTTTGAGATGATTGGTGAGTATAAACCGATAGAGTTTCTTTGTGTAAGTAAAAATATATACTCTGATGTAATTGGTAAAGTGAGTTCGGAGGTTTTCCCAATAGATTTATTTTTAACATATCCATGGGAGTAGTATGGTTTGAAGTCTTTAAGGTCTGAACACGGTGATGTACGCTTTGTTTTAGAAAACTTATCCTTTAGTAGTATCTTGTACTCGATTATTGAAAAAGAACTAGATGTTGGCATAACCCTTGAAACTGATGTTTTAAAAGCACCTACTATTGATAGTTGTGTCTTAACAGAGATACCGAGAGTTCTGGTCTATTCAAAAAATTACAATTTAAAAAATAATACTATTTTAGAACCTATGGATTTCAAAGATGAATGGTTTTTAGTACCTAGAACCAATAGGGGAAGCTATATAAATGATTTATTGAATAGTTTTTGTGAACCTTATGGATTTAAGCCAAATGTACAAGAAGTAAGAAATACTGAATCGCTTACAAACTCAGTTGTAAATGGTTTAGGTGTAGCCGTAGTCGATTACTTTACATATGAATCATTAAAAAAACATTGCCACTGTATTGTACTGGAGTCAACAGCAACAATAGCGGCAATGTGGAGAAAGGATAATACTAATATACTAATAAAATCCTTTATACAAGAATTACAACATAGTTTAGAAAATTTTGAGATAAAATAAAAACTGTTGTAATTATTGGCATGTTTTATATGGCGACATTGTAAAATATATAAAAATACATTTTTACAATAAAACAACGGCTGTAGCTTTTGTCAAAAGTATGAAAATTTGGTTTTTCTTTTGCAATGTGCCTTGTTTCAATTTTTTGTCGATTCCATATACAAAATTATTGAGCTGTGAAACTTTTACGTTTCAACAGCTCATTTTTTTGTTTAATTATATAGGATGCTTTCGTCTAGCTTTCGTGCTTAAATTTACCTTGTTTTTGCAAAATAATTAAAGTAATAGTTACACCAATGAAACCAGATAAAAATCCACCAATACCATTATTCATAGCATTAGAAATTACTGTTGTAGGCATAGGAATTGCGAATAGGTTTAATAAAAATCCAATTGCAAAACCGAAAAGACCTGCTATAAATGCGTTTATTAAAATAACTTTCATACTAAAGTGCCTCCCTAAATTATAGTTTTAATTGAGCCTATAAGTTTTAAACTATTTACTAGGCTTTGAACCTTGGATAAACTCTTTGTACTTTGCCATACGCTCTTTGTATTTATCTGTTTGCTTGTCTTCACGCAATTTACCTTCGTTTTCTTTTATATCATTTGCATGAATCATTTTTCCTGAAATAGTATCATGTGCATGTTCAAGTTGTTCTTCTGGGAAATCAAAAGAATATTTGTCGTCTGTAACTTTTAAATCACCGATAATTCCACAAACTGTACAAATAGCTTTTTGGTCTTTATCTATGTAGAAGTTTCTAGAGTGACAATGTGAACAGACACCTTTATCTCCTAAGTATTTTGCTTCTTCAGGGTTGTTAACAGCGTTAACTAAGTTAACACCAACATTATGACATGTATCAACTTTTTCATCATCAACAGCAATACTTTTTGACCATTGGAAAGCGTGTTCATCAATAATTGTCCACATTGGTGACATACAGAAAGTTTTAACATCTGATGAAATTCTAGTTGTCCAGTCACTACCACCAATTGAAATGAAAGATACAAACTTATCTCTATCAATTCTTGGGTCAGGACCAGCATTACCAGTTTTACCAGAAATCATTTTAGAAATTCTTACCATACCTCTGTCTTGGGAAGGCCCAGCAAAACGATCTTGTAAAATTTTGAAAATTGCAGGAACACCTTTTTCAAAAATAGGAATAGCAAAAACAATACCATCGGCATCAAGCAATCTATCTCTTAACCAATAATAATCATCACGTATAACACAACCACCGTCTTTACCTTGCATAAGGTTACCAACACATGCTATACAGCCCGTACAAGGCTTTAAATCTAAGTCGAAAAGATTGATAAAATCTATTTCTGCACCTTTTTCTTTAGCTCCCATTAGAGCTTCTCTACACATTGCATCATTGTTACCGTTTTTTGTACCACAAGATATACCTAAAATTTTCATTTTTTCTTCTCCTTACGATTATACTTAATATTGTTGATATTATACAAACAATGCATTATATTCATATAAAACATATGTATAAATCATATATTTTATATGATAATATTATAACATTTTAAAGATTATCTGTAAAATTAGTATATGTTTATATGGTTCATAACGTAGTAGTTATACTATATAACCACTATACTAATCTTCTAAAATTATAAGAAAATTAATAGAATTATATGTAAGTTATTTATAAACAATTAGATTATTTAAGAAGTTTTAACTAAAGTAATATCTGGAATTTAGGCAGTTATTTTTTGAGAAAATCCTTTGTTTTACTTGTAGTAACTAGCTAAATATATATTAAAACAAAAATTTAAGATAATTTTAGTTTTTTTGAAATAAACTATTGACAGATATATAGCTTTGGTGTATAATATATTTGTTGTTAAAAAATATGGGAGCATAGCTCAGCTGGGAGAGCACCTGCCTTACAAGCAGGGGGTCAGTGGTTCGAGCCCACTTGTTCCCATCATGGCGGTATAGCTCAGTTGGCTAGAGCATACGGTTCATACCCGTAGTGTCGGCGGTTCAAATCCGTCTACCGCTATTTTAAAGGGCGTCTTTTAGACGTCCTTTTATTCATAAAGAAATGAGGTTTTTATGCGAGTTGGTTTTGGATATGATGTTCACAAGCTAGTTAAAGATAGACCCCTTATTTTATGTGGTGTTACTATACCCTTTGAACTTGGCCTGTTGGGTCATTCGGATGCTGATGTTGCAACCCATAGCCTTATGGATAGTATTTTAGGGGCTTTGGCTTTAGGGGACATAGGGACATTCTTCCCTGATACTGATGATAAGTATAAAAATATTTCAAGTATGATTTTACTTGAAGAAGTTATGTTGATACTTAATGAAAAAAAATATATTATAAATAATATAGATTTAACTATTGTTGCTCAAAAACCCAAGATTTTACCCTATGTTAATGAAATGAGAAAATCTTTATCAGAAGCTTGTTGTATAGATATTGACAACATTAACGTTAAAGCTACTACTGAGGAATATCTTGGTTTTACTGGTAATTTAGAGGGAATGAAATCTATATGTGTAGTTACAATTTTAAAAAAATGATAAAATATATATAAAACGATGATAAAAGAAAGTAACATATATTTCTTCTTTAGAGAAAATCTGGTTGGTGAAAAGATTTGAGGTGTATATGTGAAGTGCCTTTTGGAGTTCTTTGCCGAAAATTTAGTAGTCAAAGACGTTTGCAACGTTATAGCAGATGAGATTAGCTTGATGAGAGCTATAGAGTGGAACCGTAGCGAAGCTACCTCTTAAATATAAGAGGTAGCTTTATTTAGATTTGTGAAAGGAGATAAATATGAAAGTATATAATACTATAAGTAAGCAAAAAGAAGAGTTTATTCCTATTGAAGATAAAAAGGTTAAGATGTATGTTTGTGGACCTACTGTTTATGATTTTATTCACATAGGTAATGCAAGACCAATTGTAGTTTTTGATACTGTTAGAAGATTTTTGACATATAAAGGGTATGAGGTTAACTATGTGTCAAATTTTACCGATATAGATGATAAGATAATAAATAAAGCTGCCATTGAGGGCGTTTCATCTTCAGAAATTTCCAATAGATATATTGATGAAGTTATGATTGATATGGAAAAACTTAATGTTTTACCTGCCACAAAACACCCTAAGGTGACAGAAGAAGTTGACGGAATAATTGAAATGATTACGACTCTTATTGATAAGGGCTTTGCTTATGAAGTAAATGGTTCTGTGTTTTTTGATGCAGTTAAATATGAAAACTATGGTAAATTATCAAAACGTAATATTGATGATTTATTAAGCGGAGCAAGAATAGAAATCAATACAGAGAAGAAAAATAGTGTAGACTTTGTTTTATGGAAACCTGCAAAAGATGGAGAACCTTTTTGGAAGTCGCCTTGGGGTGATGGACGTCCAGGTTGGCATATTGAATGTTCTGTTATGGCAAAAAAATATTTAGGAAATACAATTGATATTCATGCAGGAGGCGAAGATTTAGTTTTTCCTCACCATGAAAATGAAATTGCACAAAGTGAGTGTGCAAACTCTGCAACTTTTGCAAAGTATTGGCTACACAATGGGTTCATTAATATAGATAATCAAAAAATGTCAAAATCAAAGGGGAATTTTTTCACTTTAAGGGATATAGTAGAAAACTATTCTTATAATGAAGTTAGATTTTTTCTTTTATCAGGTCATTATCGTTCTCCAATTAATTTTTCTAGAGAACTTATGGATTCATCAAAAAAAGGCTTAGAGAGAATTATTAATGGTGTTGAGAAACTACAGATGATTAAGGAAAATTCATCTGTAACAGGTGCCGATGAAGAAGTAAAGGTAGAATGTGATAAGTTTTTACAAGTTTTTGATGATAAGATGAGTGATGATTTTAACACTGCTGATGCAATTTCTGTTGTTTTCGATTTAGTTAAATATAGTAATATAAAAGCTGATACCATGAGTAAAGAAACAGCACATTTGTTGTTAAATACAATTAATGTAATTCTTGATATTCTAGGTGTAAAGCCTGTTCGTGAAGTGGAGTCTAACATAAGCGAAGAAGAAATTTTACAATTGATTGAAGATAGAAAAAAAGCAAAAAAAGAAAAAGATTTTGCAAGAGCCGATGAAATCAGAAATTACTTGTTTGAAAAAGGTATTGTTATAGAAGATACAAGACAAGGTGTAAAATGGAGTGTTAAATAATGGATTTAGATTTTGAAAGTACTTTATTACAAAAAACACTAAAAGAAAATAATAATAATAATAAAGCTATTATAAATGGATATGGCAGTCTTTCCCTTGCTTATATAGGTGATGCAGTTTTTGAAATATTTGCAAGAAGTAAAGTAGTTATGGAAAATAATAGTAATGTAAATAAAATGAATAATTTCACGAAGAAATATGTAAAGGCAGTTTCACAGGCCAAAATGTATCATAAAGCCCTTGAAATAGCCACAGAAGAAGAAATTGGTGTACTTAGACGTGGACGCAATGCGAAAGCTAACCATAATGCTAAAAATGCATCTGTTGGCGAATATAAACAAGCCACAGGTCTTGAGGCACTTTTTGGATATTTGTACTTAACGGGACAAATAGATAGACTAGAAGAAATGTTTCGATATATTATAACTGTATTAGATGAATAGGAGAAAAAATGGCATACAACAAAGATAAAAAGAAAAGTGTGAAGAACTCTAAAAGTAGTTTTAAGAAAAACGACTTTAAAAAAAGTGACCGTAAAAAAAGCGACAAAGGTAGCTTTAAGAAAAATGATTTAGATAAAAGTAAAAAAACTAGAGATTTTGAAGATGACGAAAATGAAATTAATGAACTTCAACTTGAGGGTAGAAACCCAATACTTGCAGCTTTAAATGCAGATAAGAATATTGATAAGATTTTCTTTAAAAAAGGGGAAATTGAAGGTACTCTTAGAGTTATAAAAGCAAAAGCTATGGAAAAAGGTATAGTTTGCATAGAAACATCTAAAAATAGTTTAGATGAAATGTCAAGAAGTCATAATCATCAAGGTGTTATAGCTATTTGTCCTGCTAAAGAGTATGTTGAAGTAGAAGATATTTTGAATTTTGCCAAAGAAAAAGGAGAAGAACCGTTAATTTTAATTTTAGACGGAATAACAGATACTTATAACTTAGGTGCGATAATTAGAACAGCACATGTTTGTGGTGTTCATGGTATAATCATACCTAAAAGACGTTCAGCCACTTTAAACCATGGTGCATCTAAGGCATCTGCTGGGGCGATAAGCTTTGTTAATGTTGCAAAAGTTACAAACCTTTCAAGAGAAATTGAATATTTACAAAGTAAAGGCGTTTGGGTTGTAGGCACAGACTTTGATGGCAAGAAAATGTATGATGTTGATATGAAAATACCAACTGCTATTGTAATAGGTAGCGAAGGTGAGGGTATATCAAGCCTTGTTAAAAAGAAATGTGACTTTGTGGCTAAAATACCACAGACAAATGATGAAATAGGTTCGTTAAACGCATCTGTTGCTACTGGTGTAATACTTTATGAGGCTGTAAGACAAAGAATTATGTAATGGGGGCTATTAATGGGTATTGATTATAGAAAATTAAATGATGAAGAATTAGTTAAGTTTGCATTAGATAACGAAGTTGCTCAAGAAGTTCTAATAAATCGATACTATAAGCAAGTAGAGATAATCAGCCGTTCATATTTTATATCAGGTAGTGATAGCGAAGATGTATTTCAAGAGGGGCTTATTGGCTTGTCTAACTCCATAAAAGCGTATAGACATGGTGATGTGAAGTTTAGAACTTTTGCAAGTGTATGTATAGAAAGACAAATTTTAACGGCTGTTAAATCTGCTAATAGAAAAAAACATTTAGTCTTGTCACAAGCTTTATCTTATAACAGAGAAGTTGCTGATGAAAACTTTGAGCATGAATATATTTCTTATATGGAGAGTAATGCTAGTATTTATAACCCTGAAAAGATTATTTTATCAAGAGAAAATGTTAAGAATATAAAAAATAGTGTTTATGCTATACTATCTTCTATTGAAAAAGACGTTTTATACTTATATTTAAGAGGCGAAAGCTATGAAGATATTGGTAGTAAAATTTCAAAGGATACTAAGGCAGTTGATAATGCAATACAGAGAATACGAAAAAAATTAAAAATTGAAATTAACAAAATGGAGGTTTAAAATGAGCGAACATTTACCTAAAAACATAAATGAACATCTTACATTTAACAAAGAAAATTTTAAGGAAATATACGTAGCTGGTGGGTGCTACTGGGGTACTCAAGCATATATGGACAGGATTAAAGGTGTATATAAATCATCAGTTGGTTTTGCAAATGGTGTTGTAGAAAACCCAACCTATGAAGAAGTGTGTTTAGGTGATACAGGCCATGCTGAAACCACATACATTGTATATGATACAACTTACACTGATTTATTAACAATACTTGAAAGTTACTTTGAAACTATAAATCCTACAACAATAAATCGTCAAGGTTTAGACCGTGGAACCCAGTATAGATCAGGAATTTACTATACTAATGAAAGTGATTTAGCTATTATAAAAGGATTTATAGATGACAAGCAAAAAGATTACGCTAAAGAAATAGTTGTCGAAGTTCTGCCACTTAACTGTTATTATATAGCTCATGAAGAACACCAAAAGTATTTAGAAAAAAACAAAAACGGCTATTGCCATGTAAATTTAGATATACTTAGAGAAAAAGAACAATAGGAAAAATAAAAACATCACAAATTTCAACTTGAAATTTGTGATGTTTTTTAGTTTTAAAGTTAGTTAGCTACATCATCGTTTTTAGGTGTAATATCGTTTAGAGATTCCAAAGTAGGCGTTTCTGTTTCATTAGAAATTTTTTCAACAACTGCATCTTTAACTTCAGGTGCTTCAACAGATTCTACATTACCTACAGAGCTGCCCTCTTTCTTTTGTTGCTTTGAAAGTTCTTTTTCTGCTTTTTTATCAGCTTTAGCCTGAGCTTTTGCTTGGGCTTTTTCTTCAGCTTTTTGAACTTTTTCTTCTGCCTTTTGTTCAGCTTTTTGGATTTTCTCTTCAGCTTTTTGTTCAGCTTTTTGAACTTTTTCTTCAGCCTTTTTAGCTTTTCTTACTTCTTTAAATTCTTGACCCATTTTAATTTGGTAAAAAATTATAGAAACTACATTAAGGACAGTTATAACAATAAGAAATACACCTGTTGCGATGAAAGTGTTGTCTATCAACGCTTCAATGTCATTACCTTGGAAAACATGTATACGGAAAACGTATATTTGTGCAAAAAGAGTTACTGAGCATAAAAATGTACTAAAAAATGAAGTTACAAGAACAAACTTGTTGTTGTAAATAGCAATGAGTGGTAAGAAAATCGCAAGGACTGCCATTACAACACTGATTACGTTAACTACAAAAGGTGACATAAAAATTCCTCCTAACTTTTTGTTAGCCTTGCTAACAATTTTAATGTGTGATTATTTGTTTTTCATTTTAATTATATATTACATAGAACAATTTGTAAATATTAAAGTTAAATTATTTTATAAAGTATCTTTATGAGATAGGTTAATTCTTCCTTGCTCATCAATTTCCATAACTTTAACTTTTAAAGAGTCGCCTACGTTTACAACGTCAGTAACTTTTTCAGTACGTTCTTTAGCAAGTTTAGATATATGAACTAGACCTTCTTTACCAGGTGCAAATTCAACGAAAGCACCAAAGTTCATAATTCTTGTAACTGTACCATCAAAAACAGTACCAACTTCAGGGTCAAAAGCAATGCCTTTAATCATTTCAATTGCTTTATTAATTTTTTCTTGGCTCATATCAGCGATGTAAATTGTACCGTCATCTTCAGTATCAATTTTCTCAACACCACTTTCTTCAAGAATAATTTTAATAGTCTTACCTCTTGAACCAATAACTTCTGCGATTTTTTCAACAGGAATACTAATTTGTTGAATTTTTGGTGCATAATCAGAAATTTGAGGTCTAACTTCAGGTATTGCTTTAAGCATTATGTCATCAAGTATATATTGTCTTGCTTCGTTCGTTTGAACGAGAGATTTTTTAATAATTTCAGGTGTAAGACCTTCAATCTTGATATCCATTTGGATAGCCGTAATACCATTTTTTGTACCAGCAACTTTAAAGTCCATATCTCCGAAAAAGTCTTCAATACCTTGAATATCTGTAAGAAGTACAAAATCATTAACGTCAGCACCTGTTACAAGACCAACAGATATACCAGCAACAGGAGCTTTTATAGGTACACCAGCTGCCATAAGAGATAAAGTAGAACCACATACAGAAGCTTGAGATGTAGAACCGTTTGATGAAACTACTTCTGATACAAGTCTAATTGCATATGGGAAATCTTCTTCTGATGGTATAACAGGTAGTAAGGCACGTTCTGCTAAAGCACCATGACCTATTTCACGACGACCAGGGCCACGACTTGGTCTTGTTTCACCAACGGAATAACTTGGGAAGTTATAGTGGTGCATATATCGTTTGTTATCTTCTGATGTATCAAGCCCATCAAGTCTTTGAACTTCTCCCATTGAACCAAGAGTTGTAACAGTAAGAACTTGTGTTTGACCTCTTTTGAAAATTGCAGAACCGTGAGTTCTTTTTAATATGTCAACTTCAGCAGTAAGTTCACGAATTTGGTCAAGTTTACGACCATCAGGACGCTTGTGTTGTTCTAAAATCATACGACGTACAGTAGTTTTTTCAAACTTATACATAGCCTCATTTATTGATTTTTCAAGCTCTGAAGGGTTTTCGATATCTTCAGTTACAAGTTTTTGAATAACTTCTTCTTTAAGTGCTGAAACTTTTTCATCACGAATTTGTTTAAAGTCTGTGAAAACAGCTTCTTCCATACGGTCATCAGTAACGATTTCTACAACTTTGTTGTATACGTCCATATCAACGCCGCTTTCGATATATTCTTTTTTAGGCTTACCAACTTCGGCAACAATTGAATCTATAAATTCTACAAGTTTAACGTTTTCTTCATGAGCAAACATGATAGCCTCAAACATTTTATCGTCAGATATTTCGTTAGCTCCAGCCTCAATCATCATAACTTTATCCTTTGTTGAGGATACAGTAAGTGCAAGGTCTGATTTTTCACGTTCTTCAGCATTTGGATTTATAACAAGTTTATCATCAACTAAACCAACGTTTAAAGAGCCAATTGTTTTTTGGAAAGGAATATCAGAAATTGAAAGGGCAATTGACGCACCTATCATAGCACAAACTTCTGGGCTATAATCTTGGTCAACAGAAAGTACAGTAGCAACTATGGCAACGTCATTTCTATAATCTTTAGGGAAAAGTGGTCTAATAGGTCTATCTATAACACGAGAAGTAAGAACGGCACGTTCTGATGCACGACCTTCACGTTTTAAGAAACCACCAGGTATTTTACCAACTGAATAAAGGCGTTCTTCATAATCAATTGATAAAGGGAAAAAGTCGATACCATCTCTAGGTTTTTCACTAGCAGTAGCTGTAACAAGTACAGAAGTATCGCCATAATGCATGATAACAGCACCGTTTGCAAGTTCGGCAACTCTGCCGATTTCAGCTGAAATTGTTTTACCAGCTAAATTGTGTTCGAAAATTTTAACCATAATAACCTCCATCTTTGGTTGAAATTTGACTTTGGTATTGCCTAGTCTAATTTATAAGAATTTTTATGAAAGCAAAGGCACTCATAAAAACTCTCATATAGATTAGAATAGGCTTACATAACGACTAAAGGCTGTTGTAAAAAATCACAACAGCCTAATAATAATTATTTTCTGATACCTAAATCAGCAATGAGTTCACGGTATTTAACAATGTCATTGTTTTTGATATAGTTAAGTAAACCTTTACGTTGACCAACTAACATTAAAAGTCCACGACGTGAATGGTGATCTTTCTTATGCACTTTTAAATGCTCTGTTAAGTGGTTGATTCTAGCTGTAAGAAGTGCAACTTGTACTTCTGGAGAACCAGTATCTTGTGGGTTTCTACCGTATTTTGTGATAATTTCTTGTTTTGTCATCATTTGAACAAAACCTCCTATAATATATTTTTTGCCAAAAACTAAGTAATAGGACGGAGAACCCTATAACTGAGTATCGGCACACATATTAGTATAACATATTTACTGTAGATTATCAACAATTTTTAATAAGTTTCTTAGATTTTTTTTATACGCTCCAAGGAGTGAGTAATTTTTCTAGAACATCTAACAAAATAAATATGGAAAAACCGATTAAACTAAGCAAAACTATACCTGTATACATATGTATGTAATTTGCAGATTGAAACATATCCATAATATAATAGCCAAGTCCACCGTTTTTAGTGCCGAAAGTTTCAGTAAAAAACAGTACACTTATTGCCGTCCCAGTAGCTATTTTTAATGTTACAAAAAGTTGTTTAATAATAATAGGTATAACAATGTAACAAAAAGTTTTTAACTTGCTTGCGCCCATAATTTTGAAGTAATTAAAATTACTTTTAGGTATATTTTGTATAGCACTTCTGACACTTGTTATAATTTGGAAAATAAGTATAGAAACAATCATAATAATTTTTGATGTTTCACCAAGACCAAAAGTCAAAATCACAATAGGAAGAAGTGCAAGTTTTGGGATAGGGTAGGTTAGGTAAACAATGGGACTTAAAATACTATCGACTATTTTATTATAAGCCATAGATGCACCGATTATTGTCCCTAAAAAAACAGATATAAACATTCCAATAGTTATACGTCTTAAACTATATAACACATGATTAAAAGTTTCGGGTTTGCTTAAAACTTCAGGTATATCAGCGAAAACCATAAAGGGACTAGGTAATATTTTACTATCTAATACAATACTTAAGATATACCATACAAGTATAAGAATGGGAATTGCAATAAGTATACCGATATATTTATTGAATTTGAATTTTTTATTTATCATAATACACCTAAATATTAAACAACTTACGAGTTTCTTTTACTTTTTGTAAAAAACCATCGCTAGTTTTATCTAATCCTTTTTCGTTATCGAAAGCTTCTATAATTGTGCTTGGGTTGTCTCCTAAAATTATTATTTTATCTCCTAAATAAAGGGCTTCCTCTATACTGTGAGTAATAAGTAAAGTTGTACATTTTTGTTTGTCTAAATAGTTTAATAACTCTTTTTGCATTTCTTCACGTGTAAAATAATCTAAAGCTGAAAAAGGTTCATCTAATAGGAAAAGGCTAGGGTTTTGAACAATACTTCTAAGAAATGAAACCTTTTGTTTTTGCCCACCACTAAGTTCGTTAGGATATTTGTTTTTATGTTCATACATACCATAACTTTTCATAAGATTTTCAATGTAACACTTGTCAATGGGCATTTTTTTTATTTTCAACCCAAGAATAATATTTTGATATATATTTTTAAAATTATATAAATCATAATGTTGGGTACTCATAGCGATTTTAACATCTTTATTAATGATAGGTTTTTTATTGAAAATTATCTCACCGTCATAGTCAATCAAGTTTGTGATAGCATTAAAAATCGAAGTTTTGCCTGAACCTGTAAAACCTAAAAATACGCAAATTTCACCATTATTAATAGTGAAATTTACGTTATCTATTACTTTTACATCGTCATATTTGATACTTAAGTTTTTAAGCTCTAACATAAAAATTTACTCCATAGTATATGTAGCTTCTTCATAAGTTACATCTGTGTCAATCAACTCATGCTCCTTTGACCAGTTAAAAGCACTATAAAACTGTTCTTCGCTAGGTAATGTTAAAGGTATATGGATAGTTCTTGTTAGTGTATCTCTTATGCTTTCGTCATATTCAAATTTTTCGAATACATAGTTTAAAAAATCATCATCGCTCATAGCGTTAAGCTCTTCCACAGATTTATCATATGCAAGTAAAAAAGCGTCTGTTATATCTTGATTTTCTGCTAAAAATTCCTTTTCAACCCCAAAAGCTAAAACGTTAATGCCGTAATCGGAAGAATTTGCGATGTTTTTAGCACCACCAGCTTCAGCCATTGTAAAAAATGGGTCAGGCATAAGTGCTGAATCGGCCTCTCCTTTTAACAGCATTTCAAGTCTAAGAGGCATAGCAGGGACTGCTTCTTTTGTTACCAAATCAGGACTTAGACCAACTTCTTCTAATAACATATCAATTGTATAATCTATTACAGTGTTTTTAGAATATAAAATACTTCTACCTTCTAAATCTGATAATGTTTCAATTCCAGAGTTTTCTCCTACAACAAGCCCCATATTTGAAGCGTATGTACCTGTGACTATTGCAGGTTTTTCACTTTTGTAGTATGTAGCCATACCGATTAAATCACCAATAATAAAATCTATTTCATCAGCCAAATAAGCTATATCTCTATCTTTAGCAGATGAAAAAGTTTCAAGTTCTAAGTTTATTCCAAACTCTTCATCTATTTTATTTTCTTCCATGTACAAAAAAGGTAGGTTCTCGATACTTGACATCATACCAATTGTAGCGGGATTGTCAGAGTTAACAAGTGTATCATTAGTTTCTTCTGTTGAGTTGCCTGAATCTGTACAAGCCGCCAATACAATAGGTAGACCAATAAACACAGCTATAACAAATAAGTTCTTTTTCATTGTAATACTTCCTTTTGGTTTATTTAGTTAACGTTGTATATTTTAACATATTAAATGCTATAAATCAAGCAAAATATTGCAACAAAAAATTATTTATAGATGCTTAATTGACTTGTTTTTATTATTGAAATGATTTTATTCTAAAACTATATTGACAAATAATATAAATAGTGTATAATAGATTTAAAAGTATATTTGAGGAGGGCATATGAAAGGGATTTTAAAATATTACAAACCCTATTTAGCTGTAATTTTATTATTGCTAATTATTGGGTTTTTAAGAGCTTTCGGTACACTTTATTTACCGAGTTTTTCAGAAAAAATAATAGATGTTGGACTTACAAGAGACGGAATAGGAGAAGTACCTATTGTTATAAGTGATTACATCTATGGTTTTTTAGATGAATATGGTGTGGATTCAGATTTATATGTATCTTATAGTGAATATGAAGGGGAGAAGAACTTTGAAAATTTTTCAGGTGATTTAAATGGTGCTTATGTTTTAAAAGATGATGCAAAGATAAATGAAAATTTTCAAGATAGTCTTTTAACTTTGTTTTTTGAAAAAACATTAAGTGGCGAAATTACTTTACCAGAAGAATATCAATCTATGATAACAAGTGAAACAAGTTTGGAAGATTTTTCTTTAGAAGATATACCTAGCACAATAAAAGATTTACTAACCCTAGAATTTATAAAAAGTGAATATGGAATGTTTGGTTATGATGTAAATCAAGGAAGAACAGATTATCTTCTAAGGGAAGGAAGTGAAATGGTACTTGTTGCCTTTTTTATTTTATTTATGGTTGTAGCAACTTCCCTATGTTCTTCCTATGTTTCTTCAAGAACTTCAAGGGATATACGAAAGGCTATATACGATAAAACTTTATCTTTTTCAAAAAAAGAATTGGAACAGTTTTCAACGGCATCTTTAATTACAAGAACTACAAATGACGTTGTTCAAATAACAAACACTACAAATATGGTTTTTCAAATCGCCTTGTATGCTCCGATTTTAGGTATTTGGGGAATTTACAAAACATACACAACGGCAGCTAATCTAATTTTAGTAAATGCATTTTCTGTTATAGCAATTGTAATAATATTTTTTGTTTTAATGAGAGTATCTTTTCCACGATTCAAGGTAATACAAAAATTAATTGATAAAATGAATCTTGTAACAAGAGAAATGTTATCAGGCATTTTGGTTATACGTGCCTTTGATAAAGAAACTAAAATGGAAGAAAAGTTTGATGAAGTAAACCAAGAAGTGAAGAATAACAACTTGTTTGTTGGGTATATACTATCTTCCATTTTTCCCATAATATCAGTTGTTATGAACTTAACTATTCTTGCTGTTGTATATTTCGGTGCTATAAATGTACAAAATGGAAATATGCAATTAGGTAGTATATTTGCAGTTATGCAATACTCTATAAACATTCTTATGGCGTTTATGATGCTTAGTATGCTTAGTTTTCAACTTCCTAGAGCCTTTGTGTCTGCTGGAAGAATAAGTGAAGTTTTAGATACAAAACCATCTATAAAAGATGGATTGGTTAAAGATTTTGAAAATATAGGTAAAGTAGAGTTTAAAAATGTTACTTTTAAACATAATCAATCTGAAGAAGTTGAAAATGCTCTTGCAAATGTTACCTTTACAGCAAAACCTCAGCAAGTTACAGCTATAATTGGTTCAACAGGCTCAGGAAAATCTACAATTGTTAATTTAATTCAACGTTTTTATGATGTTACAGATGGTGAAATTTTAGTTGATAATGTGAATGTAAAAGATTACAAAATAAGCGATTTAAGACATAAAATTGCTGTGGTGGCCCAAAAATCATTTCTATTTAGTGGGACAATCGGTAGTACGATAAAATATGCTCATGATGTTACAGATGAAAGACTTATGGAAATAGCCGAGATAGCTGAGAGCAAAGACTTTATCATGGAAAAAGAGGGGGGCTTTGATGCTCCTATACATCAGGGTGGTAAAAATGTTTCAGGTGGGCAAAGACAACGTTTGTCCATTGCAAGAGCTTTAACTAAAGGAGCTAAAATACTTGTGTTTGATGACAGTTTTTCTGCACTAGACTATAAAACAGATTTTAACTTAAGAAAAAATATAAAAGAAAAAATGAATGATGTAACTGTAATTATAGTTGCACAAAGAGTTAGTACAATAAAAGATGCTGATAGCATAATTTGTCTTGATAGTGGTAAAATTGTCGGACAAGGAACGCATAGTGAACTGCTTGAAAGTTGTATAGTTTATAAAGAGATTGTTGACTCACAATTAAAGAAAGGTGGTGAGTTTTAATGGCTGAAGATAAATTAGTTGAAAAAGGTGAAACTCAAAACCGTAGTAGAGGTGGAGGGCATGGAAACCGAGGCGATTTTGAAAAACCTAAGAATTTTAAAAACTCATTTGTTAAATTACGCAAGGAACTTTCAAAGTATAAGATTGCTATTTTTATAGTTCTTATATGTTCAATATTCAGTGCAGCTTTCAATGTTGTAGGTCCAAAAATTTTAGGTAGTGCCATCACAAAGATTAGTACAGATTTGTTTAGTGTTGGAAAAGTTGATATTTTAAGTTTAAGTAAAACTTGTGGTATTTTAATTTCTATTTATTTGATAAGTTTAGGATTTTCTGTTTTCAGTGGTATTTTGATAACTAAAGTTTCACAAAATTTAGGTGTAGATTTAAGAAAAAGATTAAGCAGAAAGATAAGTGCCCTGCCACTTAATTATTTTGATAGAAACAAAACAGGAAATACAATTTCAAGAATAACAAATGATGTTGATACAATAACTATGTCACTTAACCAAAGTTTACCTCAAGTTATAAACAGTACAGTAACTTTTATCGGGACTATAATAATGATGTTTAGTATAAATGCTACTTTAGCTATGGTATGTATGGTGCTTATACCTATATCTATGGTTTTAGCAGGACTTATAATTAAAAAATCTCAAAGTTACTTTAAAGCACAACAAAGTTTAATAGGTAAGACTAATGGTTATATAGAAGAAACTTTTTCAGGTATTGAAGTTATAAAAAGCTATAATAGTGAAGAAAAGGCTGAAAGAGAGTTTAGTGAAATTAACAATGATTTAGCAAATGCTCAAAGGAAAGCAACTTTTGTATCATCGCTTATGATGCCTATAACTGACTTTTTGGGAAATATAGGCTATGTAGCAGTTGTAATAATCGGTTCATTTTTTGCAGCAGCAGGTAAAATGTCAATAGGTGATATTTCGGCATATATGCAATATGTAAAAAGATTTATGCAACCAATTGTTCAGATATCACAAGCTACAACAGTTTTACAATCAACGGTTGCAGCAGCAGAACGTATTTTTGAATTTTTAGACGAAGAAGATGAAGTAAAGGCTGAAACAACCGTTGATTTATCAGATATAAAAGGTGAAGTAGAGTTTAAAAATGTACATTTTGGATATACTGAAGACTTAGAAATTATTAAGAATTTTTCAGCTAAAATTGAAAATGGTAGGAAAATTGCAATAGTTGGACCAACAGGTGCAGGTAAGACTACAATTTTAAAACTACTTATGAGGTTTTATGAAATAAACAGTGGTGATATTTTTATAGATGATAAAAATATTACAAACATGAGTCGTGGTGACCTTAGAAGTCTGTTTGGTATAGTATTGCAAGATACTTGGCTACTAAGTGATACAATTATGGAAAATATTAAATTCGGTAATGAAAATGCTACAAAAGAGGATATTGTAGAAGCTTGTAAAATGGCACATATTCATCACCATATAAAAACTTTGCCAAAGGGTTATGATACTGTTTTAAACGAAGATTCAAGCAATTTATCTGAAGGTCAAAAACAGCTTTTAACCATAGCTAGAGCCATAGTTTCAAATCCTAAAATTTTAATTTTAGATGAAGCTACTTCAAATGTAGATACTAGAACAGAGAAACAGATACAAAACGCAACATACAACCTTATGAAAAACAGAACGTCTTTTGTTATAGCTCATAGATTATCTACTATATTAGATAGTGATATGATTTTAGTAATGAAAGATGGAGATATTGTAGAAAAAGGTAATCATGAAAAGTTGATTAATGATAAAGGTTATTACTATGACCTTTACAATTCCCAATTTCAAAAGGCTTAGTTGGATAATATATTAACGAAAAGTACTTATTTTGCAGTACATTGATGAAATTTTATCAATAATAAATTGCAATAATGAGTATTTTTTGATTGAGAAATTTTAGTTTTTTATGAAAAGTTAATGACGATTTTAGACATATCAAATAAAAAGGATTAACTTTGATGAAGTTGTTATATATAAATTTGACTAAATATTAAATAAAATTTAGGTAGTTTAGCACAAATATTAGTTTATGATGATAAAATTTAAAAGAAAATATGTAAAAAAACCTCTTTACAATTCTTGAAAATGTGGTAAAATAGGTTTATGCAAGTTTAAGAAAGGTAAATTACATGAGTGGGATTGTTTTGAAACTTATTGCCATTTTAACAATGGCGATTGATCATATAGGACTTGTAAATGATTTATTTTATTTTAGAGTTATAGGGAGGATTGCTTTTTTCCTATTTGCATTTATGATAGCAGAAGGAGTTGTTTATACAAGAGATATAAAAAAATATCTGATGAGGCTTTTACTATTTGCCTTCATAAGCGATCCATTTTTCGATATTTTCTTTTACACATCTAGTGGAAACCCTTTTGAGTTATCACAAAAAGCTTTTTTCGATTTATCTCATCAGAACGTTATGTTTACACTGTTTTTCGGGGCTTTAGCTTGTGTTTTAGTAGAAAAGCTATGGAATAGTGAAGATAAGAAAGAAAAAGTAGTTTTAAGCATTGGTATTGTTGTAACGTTTGCAATATCCATGGTTTCAAATCAAGATTATGGAATGGTAGGAACTGCCATGGTGCTATTTTTCTATATGGCAAGAAATAGTTTCAACGCACAAGCAATAGTTGTAATTACTTTTGCGATAATCTTGTATTATTTTAACGCTGAGTTATTACTCGGTGCTGTATCATCTTTGATATTTATAAAGCTATACAATGGTAACAAGGGTACATTTGGAAACAAAACAGTTGATTTCGCCTTTCAATTGTTTACTTATATTTTTTACCCGTTACATTTATTGCTTTTGAGTATATAATTTTTAATTTTCATTCATTTAAAGGAGGAGTAATTATGAGCGAAAGTGGTTCTAGGCAAAAATGGAACTCTAAAATGGGTTTCATATTATCGGCAGTTGGTTCTGCAGTAGGTTTAGGGAATATTTGGAGATTTCCCTATACATTATATGAAAATGGTGGTGGGGGATTTTTAATTCCTTACTTTGTAGCAGTTTTTACAGCAGGTATTCCTATTCTTATACTTGAGTATGTTTTAGGTAGTAAGTATAGAGGTTCTGCACCTCTTGCATTTGCAAGAAATAACAAGAAGTTTGAGTGGGTTGGTTGGATTCCAACGCTTCTAAGTCTTATGATTATACTTTATTATTCTTCGATAGTATCATGGGCTATGAACTATATGATTTTATCATTTACTCGTGGTTGGGGAGCAGATCCAAATGCTTTCTTCTTCGGTGATTTCTTACAAATGACAGGTTCAGGTTTTGACTTTGGTACTATTAACTTTAAAGTTCTTATTGGATTGCTAATTGTTTGGGGTGGAACATATCTATTGTGTTCTAAATCAATTGATAAGGGTATTGAAAAAGTTAATAAAGTACTTCTTCCATTACTTGGTATTACAATGGTAATTATTATAATTCGTGGTGTAACACTTGAAGGTTCTACAATTGGTCTTAACGTGTTATTTACACCAGACTTTTCTAAACTTTTAGATGCAAAAGTTTGGATGGCAGCTTATTCACAAGTATTTTTCTCATTGTCAGTTGCAATGGGTGTTATGATAACTTATTCTAGTTACTTACCTAAAGATAGTGATGTTGTAAATACGGCATTTATTACAGGTCTTGCAAACTCAGCATTTGAGTTTACAGTTGCAATCGGTATCTTTGGTATTTTAGGTTATATGTCTGCTACAAGTGGTCAACCTGTTACAGAAGTTGTTACAGCTGGTATGGGTCTTGCCTTTGTTGCATTCCCAACAGGATTTAACCTAATGGGTGGTTTTGGTGGAGTTTTAGGTGTTGTTTTCTTTGCAAGTTTAGTATTTGCAGGTTTCACATCTTTTATAAGCTTAACAGAAGCGTTTATCATGCCATTTATTGATAAATTTAAAATCGAACGTAAAAAAGCATATGCAATAGTATGTGGTGGTGGTTTCTTAATAAGTAGTATATATTCAACAGGTGCAGGTCTTATAATTCTTGATATCGTCGACTATTTTGTAAATACATATGTAATCGTAACAGTAGGTATAATTGAAGCTGTTGTAGTTTGTTACGTATTTAAACTTGATAGCTTTAAAGAATACGCAAACAGAGTATCAATTCAAAAAGTTGGAAAAATGTGGGTATATTCATTAATGTTTATTGTTCCAATATTCTTAACATTAAACTTAGTTGTTTCTGCTTTCACGTTATTTACAAGTGGCTACGGTGGGTATTCGTTTAGTGAACTTGCAGCATTTGGTGGCGGTACATTACTTGTAATCGCAATAGTAACAGGTATATTAAATAATATGCCATGGAAAAATCCTTCAGATACAGATTTTGTTGAAGAATAGAAATAAGGAGGCATATATATGGAATTACAAGCAGTTATATTTATGTGTATAGGGCTTTGTATAACATGGGGTGGCTTAGGAGCTGCTTTATATAGACAAGCGAAACATTCAGAAAGTCAAAAATCAAAATAATTTAATAAAATAATTATAAAGCAACATTATAAAAACAAAATAATGTCACATTACAAATGAAAAATCAAATTTTCATATATATTGTAATGAAGCTATATAGCTGTATGAATTTAGTTAAACTAAGTTCATACAGCTTTTTTTGTTTTAAAGTTCTATACAAATATAACTTGCATATAAATAGGATAACAACTTGTACAAAGGAGGAAAAATGAATATATCAAAATTGATTAGTAAGTTCGATAATGAAGTGAAAAACTTTGTTCTCTTGAATTTAAAAGGAAATGATATTGACAATTTAACAGAAGTGCGACTTAGGGTAGGGCAGAATATACAATTGATTTTCAATAATTATGAAAAAGATATTGAGGGATTTGTTTTAACTTTAAAGCATATAAATGATACAGTTGTATCTTTAGCAGACTTTTCTTTATACGCTATTGAAGAAGATATGAAAAACGGATTTTTTACAGTATCAGGAGGACATAGAATAGGTGTTTGTGGAAAGGTTATAAGCGATAATCAGAGAGTTTTAAAAATCACATCGTTATCAAGTATAATCATTCGTATTGCAAGGGAAGTAAAAAACGTATCAGATAATATAAGTCCTCTTTTTAGCCCTTTAAAAAGTGCATTAATTGTTTCGCCACCTGCTTGTGGAAAGACAACTATGTTAAGAGATTTAACACGAAACATAAGCAATAGAGGGTATAAAGTTACCGTTATAGATGAAAGAAGTGAAATAGCAGGAATGTACAAAGGTATTGCACAAAATGATTTAGGTAGAAGAACTGATGTTTTAGATAGTTGTCCTAAAAATATAGGGCTAAACATAGCACTAAGGTGTACAAGTCCTGATATAGTTGTTTTAGATGAAATAGGCACTGATGAAGATATAGAGGGGTTATACAGAGCTTTTAACAGTGGTATTAAAGTTTTAGCAACGGTACATAGTGAAAATTTGACAACTTTAAGAAAAAAAATAGGTTTTGAAAAGTTGTTATCATCAGATGAAATAGAACTTTTTATTTTTCTTTCAAAGGAAAAGGGAGAATATAGAAGTAAAGTTTATGATAAATTTGATTGGGAAGTGTTACTATGATAAAAGCAATAGGCTTATCTATAATTTTTTTATCCTTAACTAAAATTATAAATTTTTATGGACAAGGTGGAATAAGGAATATAAAAATTACAAGGGATTTAATACTTTTTTTAGTGAATGTAAAAAATGAGGTAAATTATTTTTCAACACCTATTTTAGATACATTTAAAAATACAAAATCTGATTATTTTAGTGAGTTTTTCAATAATTTACATAATGATATTGAAAAAAGCATAGAAGTTGATAAAGAGTTTTTGAAGTGCTATGAAAATTTTAAAAATAAATGTGATTATTCTATTTTAAAGGATAAAATTTTTTTAAATATAGGCAAGTTGCTTTATGCAAAAGACAAAGTTGACTTCAACAGTAATATAGATTATATAATAGATTATTTAAAGAAAAAGGTTGAACTTGAGGAAGAAAAAGCAAGAGATGATGAAATATTGTATAGAAAACTAAGTATTTTTATAAGTCTTGCAGTAATTATTATTTTATATTAGAGGTGTATTATGGACGTTGATATTATTTTTCAAGTAGCATTTGTAGGAATATTAGTAGCAGTTATAAACCAAGTTTTACAACGAGCAGGGCGAGATGATCAAGCTATGATGACGTCACTTGTAGGCATAATTGTAGTTTTATATTGGGTTGTAGGATACATAAACGACTTGTTTACAACAATAACTCAATTGTTTATGTTGTAGGTTGCCTATGTTTTACCTTAACATTTTAGCCCTTTGTGGCATAAGTCTAATTATTGCAGTTATTTTAAAGGAATATAACCCACAGTTTCTTATATTTGTTCCTATTATTTTAACGGTTATTATTTTTTTTGAAGTTGCACCTTATATAAAGGAAATAGCTGGAGTAATATACGAGATGGTTCAAATTTTAAATAGTTCGAATTTTTACATTGAAGAAATAGGCAAAATGATTGGTATTGCTTATCTATCTGAAATTTCCATTGCAATATGTAAAGATGCAGGACAAAATGCAATAGGTCAAAAAATTGAAATAGTTAGTAAAATAGCCGTTTTATACATAGGATTACCGATAATTTCAGAATTACTTAATATTATTTTAAATATAAGTATGTGGAGGTAAAATGAGCAATAACACACATATAACAGTTGTGATAAAATCAATATTAATACTTATGTTAATACTTTTAAATAGTAATATGATTTTTGCAAGTGACTATAAAGAGATAAATAGTATAATAACTGATGATCATTTTAATGAAATTCAAAAAGTGTTAGATGAAGATATAGAATATAGTTTTAAAGAAGTTTTTATAGATATTTTTACTGGCAAAGATATAAGTGATTTTAATTTTATAGGTTTTTTAAGGGATTTTCTGTTAAGAGAATGTAGAAAATATACAGGTTTGTTTGTAAAAATAATAGTTATAGCTATTTTACAAAGCATACTTTCAAATTTAAAAACATCTCTTGAGTTAAAAAGTGTTTCAAACCTATGTACATATGTGATTTATACAGTTTTCATCATTACTATAATTGAAGTTATAGGCGATAGTATGAGTATTATAGGTACATATCTTGACTTTATTGTCCAGTTTGTTTATGCACTTATACCTGTGTATGTTTCAGTTTTGTCCTTTAATCTACAAGTGAGTACAGCTTTAACCCTATCGCCTATTATTTTATTTTACTCAAATGTAGTTTTACATTTTTACAAAAATATATTGTTAAACATTGTATATGTATTTTCAATTATGAATTTAATAAATATTTTAACGGAAAAATCTATATTAGATAACTTTATTGAGATAAGTTTAAAACTTATAAGAGCGTTTATAAAGTATGTTACCATTGGATTTATAGGCATAATATCAATTATGGGAGTTTATGCACCTATATCAAGTAATTTAGCTATTAAAACAGGTAAATATTTTATAAAAGGAGTGCCAATTGTAGGTAACACTTTAGAATCTGCTATGGATACATACTCTCTTTTAGGTGATGTTACAAAAAATACTTTTGTTACAACAGTAGTAATTTTTTCTTTATTATATGCATTTATATACATAGTACAAGTTGTGATTAAAAATTTAGTTTTGTATGCATCTAGTATTGTGGTTTCTGTTGTAACAGATAAGAAAATTACAAGGGCAATAAACAATTCAATTAAGTTTTTAGAAATATACATAGCTATTGGATTTTCGACATTCATATTTGTTTCATATAGCATAATAGTAATAATTTTCATATAGGAGAAGTAAATGGATAGATATATAATTGAACTAGCTATATTTTTAGTCATAATAGCCCTTGTGGAAATGATTATACCAACAAGTAGCCATGGTAAATATATTAAACTTGTTGTTGGGTTTATTATTATGAGTTACTTTTTAAAGCCTATTAGTGATTTAAGTAATGATTTTTTTGATTTTAGTTTTGATTATGATTACGATAATAGTGAATACAATAAAAGTATTGAAGAACTTTCCTATGAAAGTCAAAAAAACTTTACATCAATGAGTATTAAAGTTGATATATCGAGGCTTATAGAAACAAATTCTACTTTCAAAGTGAATGATGTACAAGTGGTTTTTTATGATGATATAGAAGTTGAAAAAATCTTAATAAATGTTGATTTTATAGGGGATTTAACTGAGACAAATTACGAAACAGAAAAAAATAAAATAGAAAAAATAATATTTAATGAATATTATTTTATAACAGAGAATATAAATATTGTAAATGATAACAATACATAAATGTTATTAGGTACAAAGGAGAGGAGTTAAAAGGGTGCAAAAGTTAAATTTGTTTGAAAACTTGTCAATAGACAGTAAAAAACAAAATCAGATACTTATACTCATTACTATTTTAGTTGCATTATTTTTGTATTTAGGTAAAACAAATGATACAAACATAGTTAGTGATTATGATGACTATGATGAAGTAAGTGTTAAGGGTGATACATATTTCTACTATGAAAATCAGTTGGAAAGCAAGTTGGAAGAAGTTTTAACAAAGGTTGAGGGTGCTGGGAAAGTGGAAGTCCTTATTACTTTGGCAAAAAGCAGTGAAAGAGTTATTGCTAAAAACACAAATAGTAAAATGAATGAAACGACAGAAGAAAAAGAAGGCGAAACAAAAAGTACAATTGATGAAGAAGTGTCAGAAGAAGTTATTTTTAACTCTAAACAAGAAGAAACTCCTTTTATTGTTTATGATAAAAGCCCTGAAATAGAGGGAGTTTTAATTGTTGCTGAGGGTGGTGATAATGTGATACTTAAAGATTCATTTGTGAGGACGACAGAAAGTTTACTGGGTATTTCTAGCTATAAGATTTCTGTTTTAAAAATGCAAAAATAGTTGTAATTGTTTTAAGATTGTAACTACTGTTATACTTATTATTTTTATAAAACATTCTGGGAGGAAAATTTACATGGGTGAGATTTTAAAATTAAGAAAAAATCAAATAGTTTTAGGTTTATTAGTTGTTATGGTTGGTGTAGCAGGTTATTTAAATTACTTAGATAGTAATGGTGAAGTGGCTAGTATCGATACATATGAAAGTATTTTACTTAGTGATGAGGGTGATATAATAACAACAATTGGGGATAGTTTATTATTGCCTGAAACTGATGAAGCAACAGAAACAGCAGATATAACAGATGGTGAAGATACATCAGTTGTTACGTCTGCAATAGCTTCAACAGAGGAAGACCTTGCTCCAATCGGTGATGCAATTTTTGTTTCTTCAAACACTCAAGATACTTTTTTTGTTCAGGCTAAATTAGAAAGAGAACAAGCCAGAGCTAAGGAAAAGGACTTTTTAGTTGAAATTATAAACAATACGCATTTAGCTGAAGGTGAGAAAAAAGAAGCGGCAACAAGAATTTTAAACATTCAAGAGAGAATTGAAAAAGAAACGGCAACAGAATCTATGATTGAAGCTAAGGGCTTTAAAGAAGTTTACGTTAGAATTGATGATGAAACAGTTGATGTAATTGTAAGTAAAGAAACTTTATCCGAAAGTGAACTTGCACAAATTGAAGACATTGTACAACGAAAAACAGGCTTTGATGCTGAAAATATTAGGATTTCTACATTTAAATTAAGTGAATAATGTTTTGACTATGGGACTTCAACGAATCTCGCATAATGTGAGGTTCGTTGAAGTCCATTTTTGCTAAGGTCTTAAATGATAAACGCCATTTATTTTTTTTGTGCCAAATATAGTAAAAAAATTGCTTTTTTCTAACTGAATTTAAAGTTATTTAAAGTTGTTTTAAAAAATTTAATAGATTTATTTAAAATTATTTAAAGTTTGTTTAAATAATAGATGTAGAGTTTAAATGATTTATTTAAACTTTAAAAGGTTTTTGTAAATTTAGTATATTATTATTCTAAGTTTAGACAGTTTGTTGATAAGTATTTAGTTAAAATAGTAGAATTTAAAATATGGTTGGGCATTATATTTACTTTTTTTGTATTTGGTGATAGTATTTTAATATAATATTTTTTAAAAATTTAAAAGAGGTTTGAAATGAGTATAACTATAAAAGAAATTGCAGAAATTTTAGGAATATCTCAAGCTACGGTTTCACTTGCACTTAACGATAAAAAAGGTGTGAATAAGAATACAAGTAAAAGCGTTTTAGAAATTGCTGAAAAGTATGGATATACAAAAAGAGGGATGCAAGTTCTAAACAAAAATATTTTACTTATAAAATATTTGGAAAGTGGAATTGCTATTGAACAAAATGGAGATTTTGTATCAAGACTTGTTGATGCTATTGAAAATACTGCAAGTGAATTAGGTTACAATTTAATAATTAAAAACCTTACAGACAAAAGTGTGAGTCAAGTATACGACTTATTGAAAGGTGAAACATATCAAGGTTGTGTTGTTTTAGCAACTGAAATTTTAGAATTTGAAGCTAGTTTCATAGAAAAGATTAAAATTCCAGTTGTATGCGTTGATAATATGATAGAATACTACGATATTGATTGCGTAGTTATGGATAATAGGTCAGGTATTTTTAATGCAGCTAAATATTTATATGAAATCGGTCATAGGAAAATTGGTTATATAGATAGTACAATTCGGTTAAGTAATTTTGTTCAAAGAAGCGAAGGTTATTATAATGCTTTAAAGAAACTTGGTATAGAGATAGATGAAAAGTATGTTTTTGAAGTGTATCCTAGCATTAAAGGTACATATTCAGGAGTACTAAAAAAACTTGGTGATGCAATGATTGTCGATTATGACAAACTACCTACGGCATTTATTGCAGGTAACGATTCTCTTGCAATAGGGGCTATAAAAGCCTTTAGAGAAAAAGGAATTAAAATTCCTGATGATATGTCTATTGTAGGTTTTGATGATATTCCATCGGGGCAAGTTCTTGAAAAAAGCTTAACAACTATGAGGGTTGATAAACGTCAAATTGGTGAAACGGCTATGCGAAGGCTAGATTATAAAATAAAAAAAGGTACGGCTAAAGATGGTGCGATTAAAACTTTAAGTAGAACTAAGTTGATTGTTAGAGAAACAACAAAAGAACCGAGAAAATAATGTAACAACTACAAATGTAGTAAAATAAAAAATTTTAAAGAGATTTTGGAGGTAAAATTATGAAGAGATTTTTTGCAATTGCAACAAGTGTAACTATGGTGTTTGCTTTATCGGCATGTGGGGGAGATAGTGCAGCAGAACAACCAACAGCAGAAGAGCCAGTGGCAGAAGAGCCAACAGCTGATGAACCAGCAGAAGAAACAGCTGAAGAAGAACCAGCACAAGAAGATATAAAAATTGCTGTTGTTAGAAACTTACCATCTGATGACCATACGGCACAGTTTTTAAATGGTGCAAAAACAGAAGGTGAATCTTTTGGATATGAGGTTGATACATTTATTTCAAATGGAGATGACGCTAAGTTTCAAGAACTTGTAGCTCAACAAATTGAAAAAGGATATGATGGCTTAATTATTTCTCATGGTAAACTAGAGTATTCTAATGCTATGCTTCAACCAGCTTTAGATAAAGGCATTGAAGTTGTAACTTTTGATACGGTTTTTGAAGATGATATTATCCCTGAAGGCATAACTTCAACTTCGCAAGATGACTTAGCTTTAGCTGAATTATCTCTTGATGAAATCGTTGCTAGTTCGGAGAATTCTCCAGCTAAAGTAATAAAACTTTGGTATGGTCCTGGTGTTCCACCACTAGATAGACGTGATGTTGTTTATAGAAAATATGAAGAAGAAGGTTTGATTGAAACAGTTGAGTTTATTGGTCCATCAACACTTGATGACGTACAAGGTGAAGTTACAACAAGAGTTGCAGCTGTTTTACCTAAATATGCAGAAGGTGAAGTTGATGCTATGTGGGGTTCTTGGGATGAACTTGCCAAAGGTGGTTTAAATGCACTTAATGAAGCGAATAGAAAAGACATTAATTTAGTTTCAATTGACGTTTCTAACCAAGATATTAACTTTATGACAGAACCAGATAGTATTTGGAGTGCAACAGCAGCAGTTGACCCTACACTAATAGGTCAAGTTAATATGAGAATTCTTGCTAAGAAATTAAATGATGAAGAAACACCTGAAACTTATGACCTTGCAGCTCACTTAATTAAAGCTGAAGATTTATCAGAAGATACAACAATGGCGAATTTAATTGATGTTGTACCTGGTTGGGGTGTAAGTGATGCGTTTAATGAACCATGGATGGACGAACTTAGAGAAGCTAACAAATAGAAGTTAAGTTAGCTAAACTACTTATAAATAACATAATGGGTATATTTGAGTTATTACTTACTGATTTTAAATATACCCATTTAATAACAGATAATATAAAAAAACAAGGGGGTGTAGTGATGACGGATAGTAAAAAATTTGATTTAGTAATGAAAAATATTTCTGTTGAGTTTCCCGGAGTAAAAGCTTTAGATAATGCGGAGTTTGAAATGTGTAGAGGCGAAATTCAAGCTTTGATTGGAGCTAATGGTGCTGGTAAATCTACGCTTATGAAAGTTCTATCTGGAGTTAACTCTCATTATACTGGTGAAGTATATTTAGATAATGAAATTATTAAATTAGATTCTCCTAAAGCTGCTAAATCTTATGGAATTGAGATAGTATATCAAGAAGTTGATACGGCTTTGATACCTTATTTCACAGTAGCTGAAAACATTTTGTTGAATAGCATTGTAAATAGTATGAGCAAAAAACAATTTGTAAATTGGAAAAGTATAAACACTAAGGCTAAAGAAACCTTAGATAGAATGAACGTGGATATAAATGTAAAAAAATTAGCTGGTGAGCTTTCTTTAGCAGAAAAACAAATGGTTCTTATAGCAAGGGCTGTATGTGAGGAATGTAAGTATTTAATTTTAGATGAGCCGACAGCACCACTTAGCAACACTGAAACAAATGAATTGTTTAGAATTGTAAGAGATTTAGCTCAAAATCATAATGTTGGCGTTGTATTTATTTCGCATAGAATTAATGAGCTGTTTGAAATATGCAAAGATATAACAATAATGAAAGACGGTAAGACGGTAGGCGTTAGAGAAATAGACGAGAATTTAACACAGAAAACTTTAGTTGAGCTTATGTTAGGTAGAAAACTAAATGATATGTATAATAAAATAGATATTGAAATTGGTGATGTTTTACTAGAGGTGAAAGGACTAACTGAAAAGCAAAATACTGTGAAGAATATAGATTTAATTGTAAAAAAAGGTGAAATTGTTGGATTGTCTGGATTGGTTGGTGCTGGAAAAACAGAATTATGTAAAACCTTATTCGGTGCATTAAAGCATACAGAAGGTGATATTGTTTTAAATGGCAAGAAACTACAAATCAATTCGCCCAATGATGCAGTTAAACAAGGCATGGCTCTTGTTCCAGAAGAACGAAGAAAAGAAGGGATTTTAGTAGGTGCTTCTGTCGTTAACAACTTATCAGTTGCAGCATTGTCGAAGTTCTCAAACAATTTTGGCTTTGTAAGTAAAAAAGATGAAAAAACTTCAGCTTTAAAATTGATAAAAGATATTGGTATAAAAACACCGAGTGAAAACCAACTTGTAAAGTATTTATCGGGGGGTAATCAACAAAAGGTTGCTGTTGGTAAATGGCTAGTTTCAGAAGCAGAAGTTTACATTTTTGATGAACCTACAAAGGGTGTTGATGTTGGTGCAAAAGAAGATATTTTTAATCTAATTGAAGAACTAGCAAAACAAGGTAAGGGAGTAATTTATGCGACTTGTGAATTTAGTGAAATATTAGGTATAACAGATAAAAGCTATGTTATGTATGATGGAGAAATAGTTAAAGAACTTGAAACATCAAAAACTAGCGAAGAGGAATTATTGTATTATTCAACTGGAGGGAAGTGATAAAAATGTCAAATAATAAAATTAAGGGTTTTTTAGATTTTCTAAGTAAATGGGGTACAGTTATAACACTGATACTTTTAATATTATTTTTTAGTGTAACTATGCCAGAAACTTTCTTTACAAAGAGTAATTTGATTACTATACTTAGAAGTATTTCTATTGTTACAGTAATTGCTATAGGTGTAACTATATCTTTGACAGTCAATGGATTTGATTTATCTGTTGGTTCAACAGCAACTTTTGGTGCATCTGTTGTTATGTCAATGTTTGTATGGCACAGCTTATCAACAGGGGTGTCTATTTTAATAACTATACTTTTAGTTAGTTTGATAGGTGTATTTAATGCATTTTTAATCACAAAATTACGTGTGCCGGATACATTAGCTACACTTGCAGCTATGTTTGTTTTTCAAGGTGTCGCTATGACTTATTCAGGTGGTGGTTCAATATCTGAAAACATGATTATGAAAAGTGGAGATATTGCAACAGGTGAAGTTCCAGACGCATTTCTAATGTTTGGTAAAGAACCGTGGATAATTATTATAATGTTAACGATTGTAATTTTAGTACATATTTTCTTAACTTATACAAAACATGGTAGGTATATGTATACAGTGGGTGGAAATATAGAAGCTGCAAAGTTATCAGGAATAAATGTTAACAGATACAGAACTTTAGCTTATGTTTTATCAGCTGTTTTTGCAACAATTGGTGGTATGATGATTGTAGCTAGAATAGGTTCAGCACAAATTAACGCAGGGTCAGGTTATTTGATGCCATCAGTTGCAGCTGCATATATAGGGTTCTCTTTTGCAGGTAGTGGTAAACCAAACGCAATTGGTACTTTGATAGGTGCATTTTTAGTTGGTGTTTTAGAAAATGGTTTAACAATGATGAGTGTGCCATATTACTCATTAGATATAGTTAAAGGTTTAGTTTTAGCTTTAGCACTTGCAAGTACATATTTTAGAAAGAAAGATTAGGGGGAATTGCATTATGAGTAATTATGAAACTTACTTTTTAATGAAAGAAAACGAAGTAGCAGAATATATTAAGTCTAAACTTGATTATTTTGATAAAGATGCAAAGTTATCTGTTAAAGAAATAGGTGATGGTAACTTAAATTATGTTTTTAAAGTTTGGGATGAAAACAACAAGTCTATAATTGTAAAACAAGCAGGTGGTGAAGCTAGAATTTCAGCAGATATAAAACTCTCTACGGATAGAACTAGAATAGAATCTGAGATTTTGATACTTCAAGACCAACATGCTAAAGGGCTTGTACCTAAGCTATTCTTATATGATAATGTTATGGCAACTTGTATTATGGAAGATTTATCAGATCACAAAATTATGAGGAAAGCTTTAATGGACCATGAGATTTTCCCAGAATTTGCTGAACATATTTCAACATTTATGGTTGAAACAACTTTAAAAACAACGGATATTTGTTTAGACCATAAAGTTAAAAAAGCATATGTAAAAAGCTTTATAAATCCAGAATTATGCGATATATCAGAAGATTTAGTATTTACAGAACCATACAACAATATGCGTAATCGTAACAATGTTTATGAACCTATAAAAGATTTTGTTGAAAAAGAGTTGTATTCCGATGAAAAACTACATTTAGAAGTTGCAAAGTGTAAATTCGATTTTATGAATAATGCCCAAGCTTTAATACATGGTGATTTACATACAGGTTCAATATTTATAAAAGAAAATTCAACAAAGGTTTTCGACCCAGAGTTTGCTTTCTTTGGTCCAATTGGCTATGATGTAGGTAATGTTGTTGCAAATCTTATTTTTGCTTGGAATAATGGTAGGGCAGAAATAGAAGATGAAGCTAAGGAAAAAGAGTTTACAAAATGGGTTGAAAGTGCAATAGCAGATACAATTGATTTATTTATAGAAAAATTCAATATAGTGTTTGATGAAAATGTAACCGACCCAATGGCAAAAACTAAAGGTTTTAAAGAATGGTATATAGATAGTATCTTAAGAGATACAGCAAGTGTTGCAGGACTCGAATTGATAAGAAGAATGGTAGGTCTTGCTAACGTTATAGATATTACATCTATCAAAGATGAAAACAAAAGAGTTGTTGCTTCAAAAACTTGTATTTTAGTAGCTAAAGAATTTATTTTCAATAGAAATTCATATAAAACAGGGCAAAGTTTTGTAAATGCTATTCATGATGTTTATGATAAATTTTAGGAGGACTTGTAATGAGCGAAACAAAAATGAATTTTGAAACTGTTACTTTAGAAAATGATGAGTTAGTAATTATTAATCAAACAAAGTTACCATATGATATAGAAATTTTAAGACTTGTAGACCAAAAAGATATTTGGAATGCAATTTATAGACTGGAAGTGCGTGGTGCTCCTGCTATTGGTATAGCTGGTGCTATCGGTGCATATCTAGGTGCTAAAGAAATTGACACAGAAGATTTCGATACTTTTTATAGTGAGTTTGTAAAAATAAAAGATAAACTAGATTCTGCTAGACCTACGGCAGTAAATTTATCTTGGGCTTTAAAAATAATGGAAAAAGTTGTTTTAGATAATAAAGATAAAAGTACTTCTGAAATAAAAGAGCTTTTAAAGTTGAAGTGTATAGAAATAAAAGAAGAAGATACTTGGGTTTGTAAAACTATTGGTGAGTTTGGTTTAAGTCTTGTAGAAAAAAATGCGGGACTTTTAACACATTGTAATGCAGGCAGTCTAGCAACTTCTAAATACGGTACTGCCACAGCTCCTATGTATTTAGGACAAGAACGTGGATACAATTTTAAAGTGTTTGCAGACGAAACAAGACCTTTGCTACAAGGTGCCAGACTTACAGCTTTCGAATTGTTCTCAGCAGGTTTGGATGTTACTGTTATTTGTGATAACATGGCATCAATTGTAATGAAAAAAGGTTTAGTTGATGCTATCTTTGTTGGTTGTGATAGAGTAGCTAGAAATGGTGATACGGCAAATAAAATCGGTACGTCAGGAGTTGCTATACTTGCAAAACATTATGGCATACCAGTTTATATATGTGCTCCAACATCTACGATTGATATGGACTGTAAAACAGGTGATGATATTGAAATAGAAGAAAGACCAGGAGAAGAGATAACAGAAATGTGGTATAAAGAAAGAATGGCACCAAAAGGTGTTAAAACTTTTAACCCCGCATTTGATGTTACTGACAATGATTGTATTGCTGCTATAATTACTGAATATGGAATTGCAAGAGCACCTTTTGAACAATCATTTGAAGAAATATTTAAAAAGAAAGAAGAAGCTAAAAAAAATAAGTAGGACTTCGGAGGAAAGATATGCTAGATATAAAAAAAGTGCATTATCCAACTGACTATGAAGCTAAGAAAAATATAATAGAAGTTGGTCGAAGAATGTACAATAAAGGCTTTGTTGCTGCAAATGATGGTAACATAAGCTGTAAAGTAGCAAAAGATGTTTTTTGGACAACACCAACAGGCGTTTCAAAAGGATTTATGAATAATAACATGCTAGTTAAAATGAAACTTGATGGTACTGTTCTATCAGGAACACATAAGCCGTCTTCAGAAGTTAAAATGCATATGAGAGTATATGAAGAAAATCCAAATGTTACAGCTGTTGTACACGCTCATCCACCTATAGCAACTTCTTTTGCAATTGCAGGAATAAGTCTTGATAAGGCTATTTTACCTGAAGCTGTTGTAAATCTAGGTTCTGTGCCTGTTGCAAAATATGCAACTCCAGGTAGCCATGATGTACCTGATTCAATCGCACCATACTGCAATAGCCATAATGCAGTTTTACTTGCAAATCATGGAGCTTTAGCTTGGGGGAAAGAATTGTTTGAAGCTTATTTTAGACTTGAATCCTTAGAATATTATGCAAATGTTTTAATGTACACAGGTAGGATTATAGGTCGTGCCAACGAACTTAGTTGTAATCAAGTCGAAGAACTTATTGAAATTAGAACTAAGCTTGGTATTTCTAGTGGTGGAATACCACCTTGTGCACTTATAGCTAGTAATACGGAAGATGTAACAAGCTCAAAGGACATTGGTACATGTAAATCAAAATGTAAATCTGATGAAATGTCAGCTATAACTGAACTTGTTACTAAAAAAGTAATTGAGGCTTTAAGTAATGAAAAATAGATAGATAAAAAACAGTGTGTCTAAATAATGCAGAGGTGAAAATCATGGCAGTTGGTTTTTTAGAAACGGCAGGTTATGGAGTTGCCATAGTTAGTATTGATAAAGCTTGTAAAGGGGCAAATGTTGAAATATTAGGCATTGATACTATAAATCCTAAAGATAAAAATGGGTTTATACCTTTATCTGTACAAGTTAAGTTTTCAGGTGAAATTTCTGAAGTTAAAATAGCTTTGGAAATAGCTAAGACTGAGGCTTTAAAGTATAACAAAGAAAATGAAATTGTTGCAAGGCTTATTGGTGATGCAAGTTCTCAAACTATTGAAATTTGTAAAATAAGCAAAGTGAGAATTAATCAGAGGTGATTTATGGCATTAGGATTCATAGAAGCGATAGGGTTAACGGCATCAGTAGAAGCAGTCGACGCTATGATAAAAGCGGCAGATGTTGAGTTTATAGGTACAGAAAAAATAGGGTCTGGACTTGTTAGTGTTGTTGTAAAAGGCGAAGTTAGTGCAGTAGAGATAGCTGTGGAAGTTGGTTGTAAGGTTGTAGAAAATATAGGCGAGTTAGTAGCTTATAACGTTATGTCAAAGCCTGAGGATGTTATAGAAAGTATTTTCAAAAATGGTAGTCTATGATGAAAGAAAATTACAGTGCAATTGGCATTATTGATGTTAGTGCTTTTGTAAATGCAATTATAGTTATAGATGAAGTTTTAAAATCCTCAAAGGTTGAAATAGTGTCTTGTGAAAAAAGACTTGGTGGTCGTCTAGTTACTATAATTATAGTAGGAAGCGTCTCTGATGTGAAATCGGGCATTGATGTAGCAAGAGCATCAAAGAAAACAATCGGAGAAAACAACCTGAAATTAGCAGAAGTTATATCCAATCCACATAGTGAAATTTTAAAAGTATTTAACTTAATTTAATATATTAAAATAATAGGAGGAACAAATTATATGAAAGCTATAGGAATGATTGAAACAAGAGGTTTAGTTGCAGCGATAGAAGCAGTTGATGCCATGTTAAAATCAGCAGATGTAGAGTTTGTTGGTACAGAGAAAATAGGCTCTGGACTTGTGACAGTAACAGTTCAAGGGGATGTTGGAGCAGTTAAAGCGGCAACAGAATCAGGTCAAGAAGCAGCTTCAAGACTTGGTGAAGTTATAGCAGTACACGTTATTCCACGTCCACACTTAGATGTTACAAAAATTATAGCGGCAATGAAGTAGGTTGATGATATGGGAAATGAAGAGCTAGTTGAATACATATCCCAATTAGTCTTAAATGAACTTAAATCTTTAAACAATGAAGCCGAACTTGTACCAGTAGGTGTATCGGCTAGACATGTGCATATTAGTGAAGAAGATTTTAAAGTATTGTTTGGCGAAAATGGTAAACTTACAGTTTATAAAGAGTTGTCACAGCCAAACCAATTTGCATCAGAACAAAAAGTTGATTTAGTTGGGAAAAAAGGAACTTTAAAAAATCTTAGAATTCTAGGACCTTTTAGAGATAAAACTCAAGTAGAGATTACTACTTCTGAATGTAGAATTTTAGGTTTTGAAAAAGTGCCAGTTAGGCAATCGGGTAATTTAAAAAATAGTTGTGGTGTAACCATAGTTGGACCATGTGGGAAAGTAACTTTAAAAGAGGGTGTTATAATTGCTGTTAGACATATACACGCTACAACAAAGGATGCTCTTAGGCTTGGGGTCAAAGACGGTGATGTTGTAGATGTAACTGTTGATGGTGATAAAGGCGGTGTTTTGTCAAATGTCATTGTTCGTGTAAATGATGCATATAAGCTAGAACTACACATTGATACTGATGATGCAAATGCTTTTAAAATTTTGAATGGGAAGAAGCTCAAGGTTGAGGTTGGAAAGAAGTAATGTTAATTTGGGTAAGGAGGCAGTTATGACTGATTTAAAAATTTTGGCTGTATCTGATCCTGCTGTTGATGTTTATGTAGATGATAAGTATGGTATTATCAAGGATTTTAACATGGAAGATGTTAAAGTTTCATTTGATATAGTACCTTGGGCAGTTTATTCAACAAACCTTCAAAAATCTTTTGAAGGTTTGTTAGATTATGATATTGTTATGATTGCAGGACATTTATGGTTAAAGGATTTTGTTGATAAGGGATATTTACATAGCTTTGAATATGATTTTTCTGATATTCCAAGTCGAATTGAAGAAGAAATGAAAATAGATAATCAAACATTTTTATCACCATCTTTTTGTGATGGACATATGATTGTGTATAAAAAAGATTTGGTAAAAGATGATGTTAAAGAGATATTAAATGTTGATGAGTACATAAAAATAGTTAAAAATATAGGAAAAAAAGGTAATACTAAGCCATTGGTTTTAAAAGGTCATGTTTCAGAGATTTTTTTAGATGCACTTCCTTTTCTAAGAAGTAGCGATGAAAAAGATATTTTATATAAAGAAAAAGACAATGTTGTTTGTAATTTTGAGAATATGAAAGCAGGTTTAGAGAAATATCTAAGTTTGAAAACTTTTGCACATGAAAATAGTATCAATTTTGGTAACAATGAATTAATAGATGCTTTTTTAGAAAAAGATACTGCAATTTGCTCAATTTGGAGCGGACAGCTTGGTATCTTAAATTCAAAATATGAAAGTAAAGACAATTTAGGCTATGCTACTTTTGATACGGCTTGGAACGTTACTTGGTCTTTTGCGATAACAAAGAAGTGTAAAAATAAAAAGGTAGCTGAAAGTCTTTTAAGTTATTTAAGAGGAAAAGAGATAGATAAATTGGTAGGGGAATATTGTGGTTGTCCCATTAGAATAAGCAATTATAAAGAAAATTCTAAAGGATATGGTTGGTATGACCTACAATTAAAGATGATTGAAAATGCTAAACCAATTATTGATTTATGTGATACAAGAGATAAACTTGACATAATTTATGGAGTAATTAATGAAACTTTCAAAGGCGATATAACAGTGGACGAAGCTATTGAAAAAGTCAAAAATAGCCAAAACGTTTAATGTTTTAAACATGCAATTTTAAAGGTGGTGAATGGTTTATGGTTTATAGCGATAGAGTTAATTATATGAGAGATTTTGAAGCTAAAGAAAAGATTATAAGTATATGTAAGGATTTATCTGATAAAGGATATATCATTGGTGAAGACGGTAGTATTAGTGTTAGAGTTTCAAAAGATACTATTTGGATTACTCCAAAATCCTTTAATTTGAGTATGCTAACATTAGATAAATTGTTGAAAATTAATTTAGAAGGAAAGTTTTTGCAAGGCTCTTATAAATTATATAAAAATGATTTTCTTCCAGAAGAATTGTCATATCATATAAACATATATAAGGAAAATTCTGAAATTGCTTCAGTAATACATTCTTATCCACCAAATGTTATTATTTATTCTATGAATGAAACAGATATTGAACAGCAAAGCTTTTCAAAACCAACATCTAGACTTGGTAAAATACCTTATGTATCACTTTACGGAAATGATGATAGCTGTGTTTTAAAAAGTGAAATCGTAAATAGTTACAATGGTGTTATATTAAAAGAGTTGGGTTGTTTTATGTGGGGAGAAAATATTTTAAAAGCATATTCTAACCTTGATATTATTGAATACACAACAAAAATACTCAATCAAGTTAAGAAAAGTAAATGTATTAAATGTTCTTGTAAAAAAGAAGATAAAGAAGAAAGAAAAATTAGCTCAAATTTAAAAGGTGTTACAAAAATTGTAAAGCCATAATTAATTGTAAAGGGTTGAGATGGCAATGCCTAAATATTAAAAAAATGGTACATTTTCTAATAAATAGTTAAGGGGTGCATTATGGATATAAATTCAAATGATATAGAAATGATTGTTAAGCAAGTTGTTGAAAAGTTAAGTAGTGAACCTAAAGTTGCATCTTGTAGTAGTCAAGTTTCAAAGGATGATTGTCGTAATCGTGATAATTATGGAGTTTTTGAAGATGTTGAAGATGCAATTGAAGCAGCTGTTATTGCTCAAAAAAATTACATAAAAAATTATAAAATACATGAACGTCAACAATTTATTGATGCTATTAGAGTTGCTAGTAGAAAAAACGTTGAAACTCTTGCAAAAATGGTTAGAGATGAAACAAACATGGGTAGATATGAAGATAAAATAGAAAAGCATTTAGCTGTAATAAACAAAACTCCTGGTACTGAGCATTTAACAACGGATGCAATTTCAGGTGATTATGGTTTAATGATTGAAGAATATGCTCCTTTCGGTGTTATTGGTTCTATTACACCTTCAACAAACCCAACAGAAACAATCATAAATAATACAATTAGTATGATTGCAGGTGGTAATGCGATTGTTTTTAATGTACATCCTAGTGCAAAAAAATCATCAGCTTATTGTATTCAACTATTAAATAAAACCATAGTTAATGTTGGTGGGCCACCTAATCTGTTAACTATGGCAAAAGAACCAACTATGGATAATGTTACTAAAATAACAGCTAATCCTAACATTAGACTTATGGTTGGAACAGGTGGTACGGCTATGGTTGATTCGTTACTAAGATTAGGTAAAAGAACTATTGGAGCAGGGGCTGGAAATCCGCCTGTTATTGTTGATGAAACGGCGAATATAGATATAGCGGCTAGTGAAATTTATAAAGGTGCTTCTTTTGATAATAACTTATTATGTATTGCAGAAAAGGAAGTGTATGCAGTTGAAAAAATATATGACAAACTTGTTAAGGGACTGATTAATGAAGGTGCATTTATGCTAAACAGTTCTCAAGTTGAAAAAGCTCTTAACACAGTATTTAAATATAATAATGGTAAATATTTTGCTGATAAACAATGGGTAGGAAAAGATGCGTCTAAAATTCTTGATGCAATTGGTGTGATGGATAACTATGGCAATAAAAGTAAGTTGATTATTTGTGAAGTGCCTTATGACCATCCATTTGTAGAGGTTGAACAACTTATGCCGATTTTACCAATTGTACGTTGCAAAAACTTTAAGGAAGCAGTAGGATATGCAGTTATCGCAGAAGAGGGAAATAGACATACAGCTTCAATTTTCTCAACAAATGTTGACAACATGACATATTACGCTAAGAAAATTGAGACTACTATTTTTGTGAAAAACAGTGCTACTTTAGCTGGACTGGGAATTAATGGGGAAGGTCATTGTAGTATGACTATTGCAGGTCCAACAGGTGAAGGTATTACAAGTGCTAGAAGCTTTACTAGAAGAAGAAGATGTATGCTTGGTGACGGTGGCTTTAGAATTATTTAGGAGGCTTAAAGGCGAGTTATGGAAGATAATGGAAATGTTAAAAATAATGAAAATTCCACAAAAGACAGTGACGCAAAAGATAATGTAGCAAAAAAAGTAATAAAAAAAACTACTAAAACAATAGCTAAAACCACAGCCCAAAATACTAAGGAAGATTATGAAAGCCCAAAATTACAGGCAATTGGTATGATCGAAACAATAGGCTTTGTTGCGAGTATAGAGGCTGCTGATGCTATGGTTAAATCGGCAAATGTTGAAATAGTTAAAAAAGAAAAAATAGGCTCAGGTCTTACAACTATAATTGTACAAGGTAGTGTAGGAAATGTTAAGGCGGCTATAGAGGCAGGTAGCTTGGCTGCGGCTAATGTAGGTGAAGTTTTGTCAGTTCATGTTATTCCACGTCCAAGTGATAGTATAGAAAAAATAATTAGAAGATAATTTGTTGTAGAGAGGAGATACATATGATACTAGGAATAGTTAAAGGTACAATTGTATCAACTAGAAAGATGGATAATTTAGTAGGATACAAATTGTTATTGATAGAGCCTTTCTATGGTGACAAAAGTAATATTTTTATTGCAGCTGATACACTAGGGGCCGGGATAGATGAGTTGGTTATTGTAACTACTGATGAAACGACACAACATGCTTTAACAAAAAAAGTGCCAATAGATGCTTTTATTGTAGGTATTGTCGATGCAAAACCTAACATATAAAGGAGTTTTTATATGAACAATTTAAATGCACAGCGTGTTAACTCCGTTAAAACAAGTTTGTTTGGCAAGGGTGCTATAAATATGTTACCTGATGAACTGAAAAAAAAAGGAGTAAAACGTGGTTTAATTATTACTGATAAGTTTTTGTATGAAACAAAAATTGCTGAAAAAGTTGGTGAGAAATTACTCGAAGCAGAAGTTGAATATGCTATATATTTCAATGTAAAGCCTAACCCTACTGTTGATATTGTAAATGAATGTCTAGAAGCTGTTTTAGCTTTGGAGGTTGATTTAATTGTTGCAGTAGGTGGTGGTTCACCTATTGATACAGCAAAAGCTGTTAGTATAGTTGCAAAAAATGGTGGAAATATTCAAGATTATGAGGGTGTAGGTAAATCAAAAAAACCTGGTATTCCCATAGTAGCTATAAATACAACGGCTGGAACAGGTTCGGAAGTTACTGCTTTTTATGTAGTTACTGATGAAGAAAGACATTCTAAAATGGTTATGTTTGACGTTAATTGTGTTGTAGATATTGCAATAAATGACATAGATTTTATGTTATCAATGCCAAAAAGTTTAACTTCAGCAACTGGTATGGATGCTTTAACTCATGGAATAGAAGCCGCTTTATCAACACGAGCAACTTGCTACACAGATAAAGATGCTTATTGGGCTATTGAAACTATCGCAGAGTTTTTACCAAAAGTTGTTGAAAATGGGAATGATTTGGAAGCTAGAACTATGATGGCGTACGCACAAAACGTTGCGGGTCAAGCTTTTTCTAATGCGGGGCTTGGTATGGTTCACGCAATGGCACATTCCTTAGGTGGTAAATTAAATTTACCTCATGGAATATGCAACTCACTTTTATTGCCCTATGTCTTAGAATACTATTATACTCAAGATGAGTATAAGTATAGATTAAAGAAGATTACAAAGCATTTATGTGGGGGAAAATGTCCGTTAAAATTTATTAAAGAATTAATGATTAGTATGGATATGCCTACGGCAATTAAAGATATTGTTGATTTGCAAAGTGATGATTTTGAAGATTTAACTGATTTAGCTTTGATTGACACTTGTTTAGATGATAATCTTGTTAAACCTAGTAGAAAAGATGTTTTAGATGTTTATAGGAAAGCATATTTAGGCACATTGTAGAACTAAAAAGAAATGTTTATAGGGGACATTACATAAAATAAGTTGACATATTGAATTGGTTGGTTTATTATATAGATATGGTAACATTGCGAAATAAAAAGCGAAAAGATAGTGAATAGTTTAACAAACCGTTAGTGCTTTAACAAACTATTAGTGTTTTAACTAAGTATTGTTAAACCCAGTGAATACACGTTTTTTTGTGGTTCTGTATTTTTTAATAATACAAAATTTTATTTAAAATGAAATTTTTTACTTTTGATAAAGGACAAAACAACTGTTTTTTATGGAAATGGATCTTTTATATTTTGCAAAGTCGCCTATAACATAATTCGTTTAAATAAAAGGAGGATTTATGAAAGTATTAGTTTATGGTGTAGGTACAATGGGTCGTGGAATTGGGCAACTTTTTGCACAAAATAATTTTGAAGTACTCTTTTATGATATATTAGCAGAGTATAGCAATAATGCTTTAAAATTACTTGAGAAAGATTTTAGTAGACTTGTAACAAAGGGTAAAATAAGCGAAGAAGATAAAGAAAAATTTCTTAGTAATGTAAAGGTTATAGAAAATCTCGAAGATGGTAAAGATGTAGATTTAGTTGTAGAGGCGATTACTGAAAATGTAGAAGTTAAAAAAGAAGTATTTAGAAATTTAGATGAAATTATAAATAATGATGCTATACTTGCTTCAAATACTTCGTCTTTATCTATAACAGAACTAGCACTTGTTACAGGTCGCCCTGAAAACGTTATAGGTATGCACTTTTTTAATCCTGCACCAGTTATGAATTTGATTGAAATAATCAATGGATATACAACTTCTGCTGAAACAACAAAAAAAATAGAAGAAATATCGGGCTTACTTGGTAAAAATCCTGTTAAAGTTAAAGAAGCACCAGGTTTTGTTGTAAATAGAATGTTGGTTCCTATGATAAATGAAGCGATAGTTATTTTGAGTGAAGGTGTGGCAACTGCTGAAGATATTGATACTGCTATGAAATTTGGTGCAAATCACCCTATTGGTCCACTTGCGTTAGGTGATTTGATAGGTTTAGATGTATGCTTGTTTATTATGGACATCTTACATAGAGAACTTGGTTTAGATAAATATGCAGCTAGTCCTTTGCTTAGAAAGATGGTTAGAGCGAATAAACTTGGAAGAAAAACAAAGGAAGGGTTTTACAAATATAGTTAACTCAATGATTAGATTTTAATCTAAAAGAGGCTTTAAAAATTCAAAATGAATTTTTAAAGCCTCTTTTAAATTTTAAGCGTATTATTTAAAATAATGCTATCTATTAGTTCTTTTGATTTGTTTGCGAAATTCATAGTTAATTTATAGGCACTTGAATCGTCTTTCATAGGAGCAAAAACTAAATCTATATTAACTTCGTTTTTTGAAGAATGACTAAGCCCTATTTTTATTGTAATTCTATCAACTATGCTATAATTAGTGTTAACACTGCATAGTCCTAGGTTAGTTATATTATCATGTTCTTCAGAACTTTCAATCACAATATCACAACTTACAATTTTTTTGTAAGCTATATATAACTTATCTTTTGAATCTGTTGAGTTTGTATAAGTTAAACGATTAGAATTATCATCAAAGTATATAATTGTATGTGTTGTGGTTATACTTTTACATTGTTCTAAAGTATAGGTTGGTGAAAAGCCTAAATTTGGAAAAGTAATTTTATGTAATTTTTCTTTAGGAGAAAGTTTGTTAGTTTTCTTTTTAAAAAACATTTTGCCACCTCGAAAAAAGTATAATATTGCAAATAAATATATTGTTAGTGTAACACATATAATGACTACTGTCAACGTCGTTATGATGTTTACAGCACGTTTACAATGTTTGTATAAACCTATAAGCTATATAAGAGGTGATATAATTTGAAAGAAGAATACAAGGAACAATACAGAAAGTTCGGATTAAATGTAGTATACTATCGTAAGAAATTAAGGGTTACGCAACTTCAGTTAGCTGAATTATTAGACATACAGAGAAGTCATATTAGTGCTATTGAACTTGGAAATGTAGGAGTTTCTTTTGACTTAGTGTTTAAAATGTGTGAAGTTTTTAACATAAAGCCGAAGGAACTTTTTGATTTTAGAGATTAGAGAAGAAAAAACACATAATCTTCAAAATACATAAAGGTGCTGAAAAAGGTTAGAAAAAAATTATACTAAACAAAAATTAGCGTTCGACTATGTGATTTGTGTAGCAAATCACATAGTCTGTAGCATAAAATAAGCGTTCATACTTCACTATATTTTATGCAATATCACAATTTTTGTTTAAGTTTCCACTACCATAATTTTTTTCTTTTGGACTTTGTTAGCATCTTAAAATACATTGATTATGTGTTTTTGGCTTTATTTATCTTGTGTAAGAATTTAAATGTTCTGTTATAGCAGCCCATAACTCAGCTCTACCGTCTTTTTTTTCTGATGAAAAAGGAATGAGCAAGTCGTCTTTTGTAAGTCCTAAGCCTTCTCTGATAGCCTTAACATGCTTTGGAACTTGACTTTTTTTAAGTTTATCCATTTTAGTACAAACAACTATAATTTCATAACCATAGTATTTAAGCCATTCATACATTTGTAAATCATTTTTTTGAACTGAGTGGCGTATATCAATCAACAAGCAAATTGCTTCAAGTTCTTCACGATTTTTAAGGTAAGTTTCTATCATTTTACCCCATTTTTCACGTTCACTTTTTGAAATCTTAGCATAACCATATCCAGGCAAATCAACAAAATTTACTTTTTCTTCCACGTTATAAAAATTTATAGTACGAGTTTTACCAGGTTCTTTACTTGTTCTAGCAAGAGCTTTTCGCTCAATCATACAATTTATAAGACTAGATTTACCAACATTGGATTTACCAACAAAGGCGATTTCCATAAGTCTATTTGTAGGATATTGACTAAGTTTTGTACCAACCTTATCTAAATATACATTATTTACTTTCATTTTTTTTCCTTTCATCAAAACAGTGAGGCAAAGCTTCTGTAACTTTTGAAACAAAAACAACTTCAATGTCTTTTGTGATATAATCTTCTAAATCATAAAAATGGCTTTTGTTTTTGGAAGGTATGAGGAACTTGTGTATCCCATAGTTTTTACCGGCAAGTATTTTTTCTTTTAATCCACCGATAGGCAAAACATTACCTTTCATTGAGATTTCTCCAGTCATTGCAATATTTGCATTGACTTTGGAGTTTGACAAGATAGAGTACAATCCCATTGTGATGGCAAGTCCTGCAGATGGTCCATCTTTAGGTGTAGCACCTTCAGGAACGTGAATACTAACATCAATTTTACTAAAGTCTATTTTTTGGAAACCAAAAGTTTTGGCATTAGACTTTAAATAAGCCATTGATATTCTTGCACTTTCTCCCATAACTTTTCCTATGTTACCTGTGAAATCAATTTTGCCGTTACCGTTAAATATAGCAAATTCCATAGGTAGAACTGTACCACCGTAAGAAGTGTATGCAAGGCCGTTTACAACTCCAACAGTTTTTGTTTTTATATTTATTGTTTTAAGTTCACGTTTTGCACCTAAATAATTTACAATATTGTTTTTGTTTATACTTACTTTAGTAAAATTTTCATTAGTAAGTTTTTCTAAAACCACTTTTCTACATATTTTTCCAATAGATTTTTCCAAGTTTCTTACACCTGCTTCTAAAGTGTAGTTTTCAACAATAGTAGTTATAGCTGTAAGTGGAATTGATAAGTCCTTATTTGTTAGATTATGTTTTTTAAGTAATTTAGGTATAAGGAAACTTTTTGCGATGTTTCGCTTTTCCTCAAGTGTATATGTGTTAAGGTTTATTATTTCCATTCTGTCTAAAAGTGGAGCAGGTATTTTACTTTGGTTGTTTGCAGTACAAACAAATAGGCAATTTGATAAGTCAAAATCTAGTTCTAGGTACGTATCTCTAAAAGCAATATTTTGCTCTGGGTCAAGTACTTCAAGCATTGCACTTGAAGGGTCTCCTCTAAAATCGCTACTCATTTTATCAATTTCATCAAACAATATAAGTGGGTTATTACTTTTAGCTTTAATTAGAGATGAAATAATTCTACCGTGAGTAGAACTAAGGTAAGTTCTTCTATGTCCTCGTATTTCAGTTTCATCACGAATACCTCCTAGCGACAACCTAACATAGTTGCGATTTGTTGCTTTTGCGATACTTTTGGCAATAGATGTTTTTCCAACTCCAGGAGGTCCAACAAGACAAATTATAGTTGGTATATGTTCATTTGAAAATTGCTCAACGGCTAAATGTTCAAGTATACGTTCCTTGACTTTAACAAGCCCAAAATGGTCAGAATTAAGTGTTTTTTCAGCATTTTTTATATTGTTATTAACTTTAGTAACCTGATGGTTACCCCAAGGAATACTTAAAGTTCTATCAATGTAATCCTTTATATTACCAATTTCTTGAGAATTAGGTGGTAAGCTTTCTAAACGTGAAAACTCATTTTCTATTTTTTCCACTACATAATCAGGTGGGAGAATTTCAGCAAGTTTTTTACGGCATTCCTCTAAATATGCATTTATACTGGTGCTATCCCCGAGTTCTTCTTGAACTACTTTAAGCTTCTCTCGAAGCATATAGTTTCTTTGGGCTTCGTTCATAGATTTTTTAACTTTTTCCATTACTTCTTTTTCGATATTATGGTTAATATTTTGCATTTCTAAAAGTTCAAGGAAACAAGTTATTCTATCTAAAGCACTTTTGTTTTTTAAAAGCTTATTTTTTTCTTCTTTGCTAAAATTACTTTCTGTAATTAGAATATTCAAATATGTATGAGAATTTTTAAAATTGTAAAAATTCGACACAACTTTTGCACCAATATTAAAATATTCATCGAAATTTACATTAAAGTTATCTGCACCAATACTTTTAAGCATACTTATATATGCTTTTTCTTTAACAGAATCTTTTGTAACAGGATATGATATTTCTGTAAATTTACATGATATGTAATTTCTTTTATTTACTAGCTCCAAAATTTTTGCAGCGTGTATGCAATATAACTCGAGTTTATAAGAGTTGTCCGACTCTTTACAAGTTAAAATTTTACATTTAACTCCAATATCGTAAAGAAGATGTAAATCTTTATTACTGTTAACTTTATTTTTATGATTTTTTTTAGTAACTAAGAAAATTTCTTTTAAACTAGATGTAGAGGCTAAAATAGAGTTTTTAGAAGACTCTTTATCTACGTCAATAGTTACAAAGGTACAAGGAAAAACAGTTATACTGTTAAGTTGTAACAGTGGTATAGAAGTATCGTTTTTATCTATAATTTCAGGAATAATATAATTTTCTTTTGGAAAAATTTTATTTTGGTTATTTTTACTTTCCATAACCTACCTCTTTCTATTTTTTATTATTTATTAAGTAAATATCTAAAAAATCGCTTATTTTAATCTATCATAAAGTAATTTTCATAGAAAATTACAATAATCTTAATGTGTAGCTGTATTTTATGTAGCTACGCATTTAGTTTATTATATCATAAATTAAACAATGGAGTTTTTAGAGGTGACATTAAGATTTAATATATAATTTAGTAGCTTTTAAACTATACTTTAGATATTTATTATATAAAGCTACTTAAAATACTATGTAATATTGAAATGTTTGTATTTCAAGGTTACCATATACTATTTTAAATGTTTTTGTAGAAAAAAACAAGTAAAACTTTTAAGAGTAAATTTTTGTATACATTTTTAAAAAAAATTATTGAATTAATAGTTTGTATGATGTATAATAATTATGGGGATAAAAGTTACTAATTGAAGAGGTGTATATGTATAGAAAGTTTTTTATTTTTATAATTGTGTGTATAATGATTGTTACTTTTTTTATGATAAATAAAGAGTTTAGATTTTTTACCCTTGTAACAGATAATGATGATAGGTTAGTTTCTTCTTTCGCTGCATTTAATGGAGTTGAAAAAAGAGAGGTTTATGTTCCAAAGGATAATGTTTTAAATATATATAGTGATGTTACTATAAGTAAAGGCGATGTTGATATTGCCGTTTACAATGAAAAAGGTAAAGAAATCACGAGAATTGGGGAAGGTATAGATGTAACATCTATTCGTTCAGGTGTAGACCAAAATATTACAATATCTATTGAAGCTAAGTGGGCTACTGGTGATTTTGATGTGTATTGGAAAGTAAGTGAAGATGTTAACTAAAAAAAGCTAGTGCGTACTAGCTTTTTTTAGTTACATTATAAGAGAAGTTTAAAATCTTAAATGAATTTTTTACAAGGTATGGAAATATGTTTTAGAAAATATCGTTTACTTTATTTTTTATTTTCTTAGCACTTTTCATAGCTTTCTTTTTATTTTTTCTTACAACTGCATATGTTGTAACACCAAGAGTTAAAGCTCCCATCATTGCACGTCTTTGCATATCCATAACTATCACCACCTATACTATTTGTTTTTGGTATATTGTTAAATTTTAAAGGAAAAATAAGGTACAGTTTTAAAGATAAGTAATACAGTACCAAAAATTACAAGAAATAAATTTGTGCAATCTTAAAAAAATCAAGTTTTTCAAAACAATTGATTTAAACTATATTGCTTTTATAACTTGTAATATGTATTTTGTACAAAAAAATAAATTTTTATACAAAAATACTTTTTTAAATGTTGCAAAAGTAAAAAAGACTGTAAAAATCGCATTAGCGATTTTTACAGTCTTTTTCGAAAATAAATAGGCAACGTTGCAAAATTCGTTTTACCGAGGACATTAGCGTAAAACACATCTTTTTGTGTATTTATATATACATGGCAAAGCTATACTTTAAGCCGTTCCTATAAAAATGAAAATTTTGAAACGTCTTGAATTTGTATTGCAAATTTTGGCATAATTGCACTTTGTTGATGATACCAATTACATAATTTCTGGTTCTTGGAGTTCATCATCAATTTGAGTAATTGTAACTTCTTCCATTACTATATCTTCTAAAGGTCTATCTTGCATACCTGTTTCACAAGTAGCAATTTCATCAACAACATTCATGCCCTCAATAACTTTACCAAAAGCGGAATATTCTCCGTCTAAATGAGGTGAATCTTTGTGCATAACAAAAAATTGTGAACCTGCTGAGTTATATGCTTGTGAACGTGCCATTGAAAGAACGCCTGCTGTATGTTTTAAATCATTATCAAAGCCATTTGACAAGAATTCCCCTTTAATTGCATAACCAGGGCCTCCCATACCAGTGCCATTTGGACAGCCACCTTGTATCATAAAGTTTTCGATAACTCTATGGAAGATTAAGCCATCATAAAAACCATTATCTACGAGAGATAAGAAATTGTTAACAGTATTTGGTGCGATTTCTGGATAGAGTTCAACAACAAAGGATTTACCGTTACTTAAATAGAATGTTACTTGTGGATTGCTCATATAAATCTCCTTTATTTATGGTCAAAAGACCTTTTTTGACGTAAAATTTCATATATCATAATACTACCGGCTACGCTTACATTTAAACTTTCAGCATTACCTATAATAGGTATTTTTATAAGTTCATCAACAAGAGTTACTGTGTCCATATCTAAGCCATTGCCTTCGTTTCCGAGAAGTAGGGCAGATTTATCAGAATATGTAACAGTATCATAAAAATTGTCTGTATGTAAATATGTACCATATGTAGTAATAGAATATTTTTTAAAAATATTAATTAAATCTTTAGTGTCTTTATAAGTATAGCAAGGAATGTTTAAAATTGAACCTGCCGTACTTCTTATAGATTTTGGGCTAAATGGGTCAGTTGAGTTGCCTGTAAATATACATATATCAAAACCACCTGAATCTGCAGTTCTTATGAGTGTACCTGCATTTCCAGGGTCCTGTATATTTTCACAAACTAAAATAGAAATATTTTTATAATCTTTATATTGATTTAAAATATTGTCCATATCAACGTTAAGTGAGTTAAACTCAAAAACACACATTACTCCTTGAGGTGTCTTAGTATCAGAAATACTTTTATAAATTTCTTCGGACACAACTAAAATTTCCATAGTTAAATTCTGAAAAGTTTTAAGTAAATTTTCATTAGAGTTTATGTTATCAAGGGCTTGTTCAGTAAGTATAAGATACTTAGGGTTGTATAGTTTACTATAATTTATAAATCGGTAGCCCTCTATAATAAATAAGCTTTCTTTTATACGGCCTTTTTTTGTTTCAAGGGAACGGATAAGTTTAAGAGTCTTATTCTCCTTGCTCGTCACTGTTTTCAGCATCGTATATCTCCCCAACTTTGTTAATGCTAGAGTTACTAGCCACTACAAGTAGAACATCATCTTTTTCGATAACTTCTGTTGCTGCAGGTGAAATAATAAGTTTTTTACCACGCTTAATAACGATTACATTTATATTGTACTCATTTCTAAGGTCTGTATCAATTAAATTTTTTCCAACCCATTTACTTATAGGGGAAATTTCAGCAATTGTGTAATTCTCTGATAAGTTTATGTATTCAACAACATTTTGGTTAAGTAATGATTGTGCTACTTTTGTACCCATTTCACGTTCAGGGGAAACAATTCTGTCTGCACCAACTTTTTTAAGTATAGTTTCATGAGTTTTGTTTTTTGCCTTAACAATTACTTGGCGTACACCTGCTTCTTTAGCAGACATTGTAGCCATAATCGTTGCCTCCATATCAGAAGCAGCAGCTATTATAACACAATCGAAGTTGTTAAGTCCAAGTGCGTTAAGTGTAGATTCGTCGCTTATATCGGCACGAACTACATGAGTTGCCACGTTAGATAGTTTCTGTACAATTTCAGGATTTTTATCACAAGCTAGAACATCTTTGCCATTTTCAGCAAGAGCATGTACGATACTTTCTCCAAATCTCCCAAGTCCAAGAACTGCATATTGTTTGTTATTTGCCATAAAAAATTCCTTCCTAACCTACAAGTACATTTTCTTCTAGGTATTCCAATGAGTTATTTGTTTCTGTCATTTTAGCAGTTAAAGCTACACCAACAGAAATTGGACCAAGACGTCCTAAAAACATACAAATTATAATAATAATACGACTTAAAGTACTAAGGCTAGAAGTAAGACCAGTTGAAAGACCAACTGTTCCTATTGCCGAAGCAACTTCAAAGGAAATATCAATAAATGAAAATCCTGATTCTTTTTCTATAACAAGTAGTAAAAAAGTTGCAAGGAAAAATACAATAATATAAATAGTTGTAACAGAAAGTGCTTTTCTAACTAAAGATGAAGGTATAGTTCTGTTAAAAACAATAGTTCTGCTTTGACCTCGTATTACAGATACAACTGTAAGGATTACAATAGCTAGTGTAACAGTTTTAAGACCACCTGCAGTACCTCCAGGACTTCCTCCTATAATCATAAAGAATATAGATACGAGTTTTGATGCGTCCGTTAAACCTCCCATAGATATTGTGTTAAAACCTGCTGTTCTAAGGGAAACAGAGTGGAATAGGGAAGTTAGGATTTTACTACCAAAACTTAGATTTCCAATTGTTAAATCATTAGTATATTCTATTATAAAGAAGGCTACCCAACCAACTAAAATTAAAACGATTGATGCGTTAATAGCTATTTTTGAGTGTAAAGTTAGTTTTTGGTATTTTTCTTTTAAAGTAGCTTTTTTGTTTTTAAACTTAAATTTTCTAACTCTGTTTACGTCTAACCAAAGTGCAAAACCTGCACCACCTGAAATTATAAGGAACATTAACACTAAATTTACAAGTAAGTGGTTATAGTATGGAGTTAAACTACTATCTCCTAAAATATCAAAACCTGCATTACAAAAAGCTGAAACAGCATGGAATATACCCATAAACAAACTTGTTCCAAAACTAACATCAAGGTCAATATAAAAAACAATTGTAAAAATTATAGCGGCAATACCTTCGAATATGAATGTACCTTTAATAGCTTTTGTTACAAGTTTTACCATTCCGTGAAAAGTTGGTTGGTTTAAGCTTTCTTGTATAACTAATCTTGATTTTAAAGAAACTTTTTTTCTGAAAACAAGATAAAACATTGTTATAATTGCCATAAATCCAAGACCACCGATTTGGATTAATATAAGTATGACTACTTTTCCAAAAAAACTCCAGTGAGCAAGGGTGTTAACAACAACAAGACCTGTAACGCATACTGCTGAAGTTGAAGTGAACAGTGCTGTTAAAAAATCAGTTGGAGTACCTGCTTTACTTGAAACAGGAAGCATCAAAAGAATTGTTCCTAAAAAAATAATAGTTAGGAAACCTGTTATAATTATTTGTGTCGGTGTTGCATTTTTATAAATTTTTATGATATTCATATTTGCACCTTTTAATTTTCCTTTTATTCAAAATAATTATATCATAGAGGCTTTTTAAAAACAACTATATTTTTATATATTTTAAACGTTTTTATATTTTTTGCAAGAAAAAAAGATTTGTAATATTTTTTGTAAGATGTTATAATAACCTAAAGTCGTAGCCATGTATACGAGGCTACACATTAAGATTATTGTAATTTTTAAAGAAAATTACTTTATGATATAATAAACTAAATGCGTAGCTACATAAAATACAGCTACACATTAAGATTATTGTAATTTTCAAAGAAAATTACTTTATGATATAATATTTATAAGCAATTAAGAGGAGTATAGTATGGAGAAATTATCAAAGGAAATGAATTTTTTTAAGAATAATAATGCGAATGAACTTATGGAGAAATATGGTTCTCCATTGTATGTATATAGTGAAGATATACTGCTTGAAAGAACTAGGGAAATAAAGCAACTTGTTGATTATGATAACTTTGTTGTAAATTATAGTGCTAAGGCAAATACAAGTCTTGGTATTTTACAGATAATTGAAAAAGAAGGCTTACACGTTGATGCTATGAGTCCAGGAGAAATTTTTGTTGAAATGGAAGCAGGTTTTACAAGTGATAGGATTTTTTATATAAGTAACAATGTAAATGAAGATGAATTGATTTTTGCTCTTGAAAAAGGCGTAATAGTAAGTATAGATAGTTTATCACAACTTGAAATGATAGGTAACATCCATAAGAAAGCTTTAGTTAAAGGTTTTGACGGTGGAGTTTGTGTTAGATTTAATAGTGGCGTTGGTGCAGGTCATCACGAAAAAGTTGTTACAGGTGGTAAAAAGACTAAATTTGGTATTAATAGCGAGTATCTTGAAGATGTAAAAACAATTGCTAAGGAATATGATTTGAAAATAATCGGTATAAATCAACATATTGGCTCTTTGTTTATGGACGGTGAAAGCTATATTCAAGGTGCTAAAAATATGATTGACCTTGCGAAAGAATTTCCTTTAATTAAATTTGTGGATTTAGGTGGAGGCTTTGGTATTCCATATAATAGAAAACATGGTGAAAAGGCTTTAGATTTAAAAGAACTTGGAGAAATACTCTCAAAATACATAAATGACTTTACAAAAGAACTGGGTAGAGAAATAATCTTTAAAGTAGAGCCGGGACGTTACATAGCTTGTGAATGTGGTGTTATACTTGGAAAGGTAACTTCCATAAAAGAAAATAGTGGAGTTAAGTATGTTGGTTGCGATATAGGATTTAACGTGCTTCAAAGACCTGTTATGTATGATAGTTACCATGAAATTGAAATTGACAGTCAAGACGGTGAACTTGAAAAAGTTACCGTAGTAGGAAACATTTGCGAGAGTGGTGATGTTTTAGGCAAAGATAGAATATTGCCAAAGGCAAGTGTTGGCGATGTTGTAACAGTTTATGATGCAGGTGCTTATGGATATACTATGGCGTCAAATTACAACCAAAGATTACGTCCTGCTGAAGTGCTTATACGTTCGAATGGTGAAGTTGTTTTACTTAGAAAAAGGGATTCTTTTGAGAGTTTAATAGAAAATCAGTTTAAAATTAATGTATAAACGTATTGAAGGTGCTGATAAATGATAGAAAAAATAGTACTGCACAAATTAAATAGTATTTTGTCTAAAATTAAAGTAGCTACGCCTTCAGATGTAGATATTGTCACGAAAATTATGATAAAGTTATACGAGGGTACGGATTTTAATTTATTATATAGAGAAAATAGAGAATTACTATCTGATAAAAAACAAAGAGTTTTTTTATGTGCAGATGAAGAAGATGTGATAATTGGATTTGCTCATTGTTCTATGCGTTATGAATATGTTGAGGGAACAAGTGATGGCGTGAAAGGCTATTTAGAAGGAATATATGTTGAAAAAGAGTATAGAAGTCAAGGCATAGGCAAAGCTCTTGTCGATAATTGTAAGTTTTGGTGCAAGGAAAATGGTGCGAAGGAGTTTGCAAGTGACTGTGAAATTAACAATGTTGAAAGTTATAAGTTTCATATGGAACTAGGATTTGAAGTGGCAAATAAAATTATTTGTTTTAAACAGACAATATAGAAATGAGTTATTTATGAGTAGAAATAAAATTTGCATTATTATATCTTGGGCATTAGTTATACTTTGGTGTTTGCTTATTTTCCGATTTTCATCACAAGTTAGAGAAACCTCAAATACTTTAAGTACAGGCATAACTGAAATTATTAAAAACTTTTTAGAGTCTATTGCTCCAAATCAAGTTTTTGATTTAGAAAACTTAAACCACATAATTAGAAAGATGGCTCATTTTTGCGTATATCTTGGACTTGGTTTTTTGCTTTTAAATGCATTTTATGTATCTGATATGTATAGTTTTAAGTTTATTCTAATTACTTTGGGTTTATGTGTATTATACGCTATAAGTGATGAAATTCATCAAATGTTTGTGCCTGGCCGAGGACCTCAAGTAAAAGATGTTTTTATAGATAGTGCAGGTTCTTTAACAGGTATTGCTATATATTGCTTTATAGTAATGTTATGGAATAAATTTTTTGACAAGAAAAATATAATATAATTTAACACATATAAAATCTATATATGGAAATACTAAATAAAAAGGTTACCTCTAAAAACTCAATTTGTTTAATCGAAAGATAAAAACAAGCGAGTGTATAGAGATTTCTGAAAAAATTTATGAGGTATTATGGAATTAGATTTTGTTGTGGAAAAAATTAAAAGTAAGTTAAATGTTGATAAAAGCTTTGATATTGTTGGTCGGGATATTTTTATTGGTGATAAAAAAGGATATTTTGTATTTGTCGATGGTTTTGCTAAAGACGATGTTTTGTATTATTTACTTGAAAATATTCAAAAGGCTAAGCCTTTTAGTAATCTTGGAGATTTTCTTGCAAAAGAAATAGCATATATAGAAAGCGAAATAGTAAAAGACGACAATGAGTATGATAAATTAGTTTTATCGGTTTTATGTGGTATGTTTGCTTTAGTTATTGACGGATATGATGAATATATATTAATTGACTCCAGACAATACCCTATGCGTTCTGTAACAGAAAGCGAAGTTGAAAAAGTTATACGAGGTGCAAAGGATTCATTTGTTGAAACAATAGTTTTTAATACGGCACTAATACGTAGAAGAATTAGGTCTGAAAAACTGATTTTTGAAATGGAGCAAATAGGTGAATATTCTAAAACTGATATAGCTATATCATACATTGATGGTTTAGTTGATGAAAAAGTATTAGAAGAAGTAAAATCAAGGATAAAAAGTATAAATACAAAGGCTGTTATTTTAGGAGCTGAATATATAGAAGATTTGTTATTTAAGAAGAAATGGTATAATCCTTTGCCTCTTGTTAAATACACAGAGCGTCCTGATGTAGCTGCAGCTTATTTATCTGAAGGGCATATTTTACTTATAATTGACACTTGTCCAGTAGGTATTGTGTTACCTATTACTATTTTGCAATTTGCCCAACATATTGGTGATTATAATGTAAAGTTTATAAACGGCACTATTGCAAAGATAATGCGTTTTGTTGCTATAATTTCTTCTGTTATCTTTATACCGATTTTTATTTATTTAGCAGAGAATACTAAGGTTTTTGAGGAACTATCAAAAAAAGGTGACACACCTGAAGAAATGCTTTTTTCTTTTTCTGTACAAATTATTATTTTAGAAATTGCATTTTTAAGTTTACAAATGTCATCGCTACACATACCTACACAAATTGCCCCTTTGTTTGCAATCGTGGGAGGTTTGCTTTTAAGTGATGTTGCTATAAAACTTGGTATAGTAAATCCTATAACCCTCATAGCTATGGCTATAACAGTTATAAACACTTATAGTATACCAAGTATAGAGTTTTCTGACGCAATAAGGATTTTTAGGTTTTTTATGATACTTATGACAGGCTTTTTTGGAATTGTAGGTTTACTTATTTCTTTGATAATTGTAATTGGTATAACTTATTCAACGGAAGTTGTTAAAGGAGCAAAAAAGTATACTTATCCGATTGTTCCCTTTAATTTTAACGACTTGAAAAGCTTGTTGTTTAGAGAAAATGCAAAGGATATGAAGTAGGTTACCGTAAAATAAGGAGATAAATATGATAATAACTACTTCTGATTTTGGTTTTAAAACCATAGAGAACATGAAAATTCATGGGTTTTTTGAAAAAAGTTTAGATTTAGTAAATGAAGTTGATTGGGTTGCTACAAAGGATTTTAACAATATTGCTAAAAATCATTGTGGAGCAGTTGCTGTTACAAATATTATTATGTACTTAGATAAAAAGTATAGAGTTAAAGAAAAATCTAATAAACTGATTTTTAGGAAAGTTCACAAAACAATTGGCAACGGGCCTATATTTAACATAACTTATGGGCTTAAAGCATATTATAAATCTCTTGGGAAAGATTTGACTATTTATAAAGTTAAAAATGTTTCAGAGTATAAAAGAGCTATCCATAACAATATGCCTGTAGGTATCTTAGTTGCTAACGGTGTAAAAGGGTGGCATTGGATTGTTGGTATAGGATATAGACAATATAAAAATGGTGAATTATACTTTATAGTAAAAGACGGTTGGAATAAAAAAGCAAATCGATATTACATGATAAATAAAGGCTCTAGGTTGCTAACAGCTACTGCGTATGGAATGGCAACCTAAAACAAGAAAATTTAGCAAAAAACGAAGAAAGTAGCAAGGCTATGTTAAAAACCTTACTACTTTCTTTTTATATTTGTTATTATTTAGGGACAATTTAAGGTAAAATTACATAAGTTTATTTATAACATCAACAATAATATTAAATGCTTTATCTAGTTCTTCATAACTTAAAGTATCAGATATTTGTAAGCGAACACGAGCTTCACCTTCAGGAACAACAGGGAAACCAAAACCAGTAGTATACAAGCCTTGCTCCATCATCATTTCAGCAGCTTTTATAGCAACGGCTGTTTCACCAACAATAATTGGTATAATAGCAGAATCACCGTCAAGAGGCTTAAGTCCAGCATCTTTTAACTTTTTACGCATATATTCTGTTTTTTCTTTTAAAGATGAAACAATATTTGGGTTATCTCTTAAAAAGTCAATACTTGCACTACCTATTGCACATAAAACAGGAGGAAGTGAATTGCTAAATAGATGAGGGCGGCTTTTTTGGATAAGAAGCTCTGTTACATCTTTTGTACTTGCTATAAAACCTCCACCTGCACCACCAAGAGCTTTACCTAAGGTACCTGATACAAGGTCAACGCCCTCTGTAATATTATAATATTCCATAGTACCACGACCTGTTTTACCGATCACACCAGTGGAATGAGAATCATCAACCATAAGTATAGCATTATATTTTTTACAAAGTGCAATAATTTCAGGTAGCTTACAAATGTCACCTTCCATTGAAAATACGCCGTCAGTAACAACTAGGGCAACACCACAATCTTTTGTTTCAATAAGTCTTTCTTCAAGACTTTCCATATCAGAATGTTTATAAACTTTTTTAAGTACGCCCTTGCCGGCAAGTCTACAACCGTCAATTATAGATGCGTGGTTAAGTTCATCAGATATAATTACATCACCGTCATTTACAAGAGCAGGAATAACTGCATTGTTTGCTGAAAAACAAGATGTATAAGTAATTGAACTTTCAAAGCCTAAAAAATCGGCAATATTTTGTTCTAAAACTCTATGAATTTCAAAAGTTCCACATATAAATCTTACAGAACTTGCACCACAGCCATAGTTGTCCAAAGCTTCTTTTGCTTTTTCAACTACATATGGATTATTACTCATACCAACATAGTTGTTACTACACATAATTATACGTTCACCAAAGTTTTCAACAGTTGCTGTACTATTTAAAGGGCTTTGTAAGATATTAAGTTTTTTATAAGTACCATTTTTTAAATGGTTATCAAGAGTTTGTCTTGTTTCTTCATAAAAGTTTTTTCTCATATTATTTCTCCCATAAGTATTCTAAGTCTAAAACTACTTTACCACATTTACCAGCTAACATAAGTTCAAATCCTTTTTCAAATTCTTCAAACTTAAATCTGTGAGTTATAATTTTTTCAAGTTCTAAGCCAGTATCAATAAGCATTTCCATTTTATACCAAGTTTCGAACATTTCACGTCCGTATATACCTTTGATATGAAGGCATTTGAAAACAACATCATTCCAGTTAACACTTGCGTTAGTGTCTTGGATACCAAGCATGGCAATTTTTCCACCATGTTTCATGTTCGTAATCATATCTCTTAAAGCTATTTCGTTACCACTCATTTCAAGTCCCACATCAAAGCCCTCTCTCATACCGAGTTCTTTTTGGTAATCTGCAAGAGCAACCTCTTTAGTATTTATAACATGTTTGATACCTATTTTTTTTGCAAGTGCAATACGTTCAGGATTAACATCTGTTAAAACTACATTTCTTGCTCTAATATGTTGGCATATCATAGCTGCCATTATACCAATTGGACCAGCACCAGTGACTAAAACATCTTCTCCCATAGTATCAAAGGAAAGTGCAGTATGGACAGCATTACCATATGGGTCATAAACTGAATACAACTCTTTTGGAACATTTTTCTTTGTTTTCCATATATTAACAGCAGGAACTTTAACATATTCGGCAAAACAACCGTTAATGTTAACTCCTATACCTCTTGTATCTTTACATAAATGATATCGACCAGCACGACAGTTTCTACATTCACCACATACTAAGTGACCTTCACCAGTAACAATATCGCCGATCTTTAAAGCTTTGACATCGCTTCCGACTTCAACTATTTCTCCTACATATTCATGTCCCACAGTCATACCTACTTGAATAGTATTTTTAGCCCATTCATTCCATTCGTATATATGTACATCAGTACCACAAATGGCAGTTTTCATAACACGAACCAATACCTCATTATTACTGATTTTTGGCACAGGAACTTCCTCTAGCCATAAACCTACTTTATCATGTTTTTTTGTTAAAGCTTTCATAGTTGTTGGTATCATAAAGACCTCCTAAAAAATAATCATTTTTACACCTAAAGTATAACATTTATTGGCACTTGTGTAAACAGTGAAAAATAAACAAAAAAAAGTTTATACAGTTTAGACATATTTTGATAAAAGAAATATACATATTTACAACTATCTTGCAAAATTCTACATATTGTGGTATATTATTAAATTAGAGGTGATTGAATGAAAATGGAAGTTAGGGATTTGTGTAAATGCTTTAGCAACAAGGTTGTTCTTGACAACTTGAATTTTGAATTTGAAAGTGGTAAATGCATAGCTGTTTTAGGGAGAAACGGTGCAGGGAAGACTACTTTATTTAGAACAATACTTGGTATTATAAATCATGATTATGGTGAAATATTAATAGATGGAAAACCCATTGATAAAGATAAAATAAAGATTGGATATTTGCCTGAAGAAAGAGGTTTGTATTTAAAAAGAACTGTTTATGAACAAATGATGTATTTTGGTCGATTAAAAGGTTTATCTAAAGAAGTATGTAGTCAAGTTATTGATTTATTGTTGGAGAAACTTGAGGCAACAGAGTATAAGTTTAAACGACTTGAAACTTTATCTAAGGGTAACCAACAAAAAATTCAACTTGCTATTTCTGTTATAGATAATCCTGATATAATAATTTTTGATGAGCCTTTTTCGGGGCTTGACCTAGTAAGCGCAAAGATTTTAAAGGATTTGATAGAAGATTTTGCAAGTAATGGGAAATTGGTTATTTTTTCTAGTCATGAAATTACATATCTAGAAGGGTTTTGTGAATATTTAGCTATTTTGCACAATAATAAAATTGAGATAACAGGGAGTATCAGTGAAATTAAGAGTAACTACTCTAAAAATTTAATAAAGGTGTGCTTTAGTAATTATAATAGGGCTGAACTTGCCGTTTATGATGCTGAAGTTTTATCGTTATGTAATAATGTTGATATTGATGGTAATGATGTGATTTTTGATTTAAAGGACATAAATTACAAGAATAAATTACAAAAAGTATTAATTGACAAATCGTGGTACTTTAATTATTTTGAAGTGCATACACCAACATTAGAGGAAATTTTCATTGATAAAGTGGGGTAGAGTATAAATGAGGAGTTTTTTTATTGTTCTAAGTTTTGAACTGTTAGGGTTTTTAAAACACAAAAAAAATTGGATAATTACAATGATTTCCGTTGCAGTTTTAGCTATTTTTTCAGTTATGCCGATTTTTGTTGATTATGTTAAAAGTAATATAGATGAAAAAAAGATAGGTATAATCATTGGTGACATAGAGTATATTGATATTGAATGTGAAGTTTTTAGTGGTTTTTATGATGACCCAACTATCCAAAGTGATTGTGTTATATATGAGGATTATAGTGAACTTAGGCGAGATTTAATAGATGGAAAGTTAAAGGATTATTACTATTTTGATAATGATGAAATTCGTCATTACACTACATCTTATTATATTAACTCCACTAGTACAGATTATGTTGTGCAAATTTTTAGAAAGTACTATGTTACGGCTAAAATGGAAGAAGTGGGCATAATTGAGGCTCAAGTAGAAATAAACGAGTATTTCAATTCCCTTCGACCTGTTGAAGTTAGCGTTGGTACAAATAATATTATAGAAGAAGTAGACTTGAATGACGATACTGTTTTTATGGAGTTTGCAATTGGATATATTTTTATAACCTTTATGTATATTTCAATTGCTCAGTATGGTTCATATGTAACAACTTCTGTTGCAAATGAGAAGCTAAGCAAGACTATGGAAAGTTTAATATCTTCTACAAAAATTAAATATTTAATTACAGGTAAAGTAATCGGTGTTTTTTTTGGTGGGCTTATACAAATGGGAACTATACTTATAGCTACGCTTATATCTTTGCATTTTGGTGCTGTAAATGCACTTGATGTAACCAATGTAACAGGTATGTTGTCAGGTGATTCAAACATATATACTACATTAATATCAGGTTTAACAGCGAAATATGTGTTTAATTTTATATTTTTCTATTTATTTGGTTATTTGATTTATTTATTTATTTATGCTGCTTTTGCAGCTACTGTATCTAAAGCAGAAGATATATCAGCATCAGTTTCAATAGCAACATATACCTTTTTAATTGCACTTTTTTCTGCAATTTTTGTGCTTATGATAGGTGATAATACTATATTACGATTTATATCATATATACCACCTTTTACGCCATTAACCATGTTTGCGAGGTATACTTTAGGCACGGCATCTAATATGGAAATGACTTATGCTTACTTTGCACTTGTGTTATTTTCTTGGTATAGTGCATATATAGCTATTCGTATTTATAAATTTGGTGTTTTAAATTATGGTAACAAGTTATCTTCATTTAGAGTTATACAAAAAAGTGTGTTTAAAAAATAAATAATTTCGTTAAACTTTAAAAAAGCGTTAATTACATATATTTGAAAATTACTCTTAAATCCTTTATTTAAGCAAGTAAATAAAGTTTGTTAAAAAGTGACAATCTAAGGCTTAGTATATAAAATGTACAAAAAATAAATAATTTTTATTGCAATATTTACAATTTGTATATTCTTTCATTAATGTGATACTAAATTTTAGTCATAGTTTTATGGATAAAATTTGTAAAATTTTATGTAAGCTTGACGATTTTCGATAAATATTATAAAATTAGTTGAACATATCATTTAAAACTTATTGGAGGGCTAGTAATTATGAAAACGAAACAAGATATTTTTAATTTAGTTGAGGAACATGATGTAAAGTTTATTAGATTGATGTTTACGGACATTTTTGGTCAGGGTAAAAATGTTGCTATAACTGCAAACCAGCTTGAAGATGCTTTGAATAACAAGGTGTTTTTTGATGGTAGTTCTATTCAAGGTTTCGCAAGAATTGAAGAAAGCGATATGGTTTTACACCCAGATATAGAAACGTTTATGTTATTACCTTGGAAACCACAAAAAGGTAGAGAAGCTAGAATAATTTGTGATGTATACACAACAGATGGAAAACCATTTATGGGTGATCCAAGAAATATATTGAAAAAAGTGCTTAAAGAGGCTGATGAGTTAGGTTATACTTTCCATGTTGGCCCAGAGTGTGAGTTTTTTATTTTCCAATCTGATGACGAGGGAGAACCAACAACAATTACTCATGATAAAGCAGGATACTTTGACTTAGGTCATATTGATAATGGTGAAAACTTAAGACGTGAAATTGCATTGACTCTTGAAGAAATGGGCTTTGAAATAGAGGCAAGTCACCATGAATGTGCTGACGGTCAACATGAAATTGATTTTAAATATGGCGAAGCACTTCTTACAGCTGATAGAATTATGACTTTTAAACTTGTTGTAAAAACTTTAGCTAGAAGTAACAATTTACATGCGACATTTATGCCAAAACCAGTATTTGGAATACATGGTTCAGGTATGCATATAAATATGTCATTATCGGATAAAGATGGTAACAATGTGTTTTATGATGAGTCATCAAGTGATGGTTTAAGTTCCATAGCAAATAGTTATATAGCAGGTATTTTAGAACATATTAAAGAAATGACTGCAGTTACAAACCCACTTGTAAACTCATACAAGCGTCTTGTACCAGGTTATGAAGCTCCAATTTATATTGCTTGGAGTAGCTCCAACAGAACTCCACTTGTGCGTATACCAGCAAGTCGTGGGGCAGGTACAAGAGTTGAGCTTAGATGCCCAGATCCGTCAGCTAACCCATATTTAGCACTTGCTTGTTGTCTTGCTTCAGGGCTTGACGGTATAAAAAGAGGCTTAAAAGCTCCTGATTCAGTAGATGAAAATATTTATCATATGTCAAGTGATGAACTTGATGAAAAAGGTGTTGAAAGTTTACCTCGTGACTTAGGTCAAGCGGCGAAAATGTTTGCTGAAAGTGAATTCATTAAAGAAGTTGTTGGTGAGCATTTACACAAAACTTATGCGAAAGCTAAGAAAAAAGAATATAAAGAATATACGAGACAAGTTTCTAAATGGGAAGTTGATGAGTATTTAGGAATATACTAATATTTATGGTTACCTTTAAAAATTCAGTTTGTTTTTATTTACAAGATAATTTAAATTGGTGAGTTTTTAGAGTTTACCTTATATACAAAGCGAGGTAATTATGGATTTTTGGAAGATGAATGGTATAGGAAACGATTATGTTTATGTACTTGATCTTAAAAAGGAAATTAACAACGAAAAAGAACTATCTATAAAAGTTAGTAATAGAAATTTTGGTATTGGCAGTGACGGATTGGTATTAATTAGAAATCCACAAAATACTAATTCTAGTGCCGATTTTAGAATGGATATGTATAATGCTGATGGTTCACAATCTGAAATGTGTGGAAACGCAATTAGATGTGTTGGTAAGTTTGTTTACGATAGTAATTTAACTACAAAAAAAGAAATAATTATTGAAACCCTTGCAGGAGATAAAGTTTTAAAATTAAATGTACTTGAAACTGACAATAAGGTTTTAAGTGTTAAAGTGAATATGGGTGAGCCGATTTTACAAGGCTCACTTATTCCTGTATCTAAGGATTTAGATAGAGTTTTTGATGAAGAAATTACTGTTTTAGATAAGAAATATTTAGCCAATTGTGTTTCTATGGGTAACCCACATAATGTTATATACTTAGAGAAAGGTGAAGTTGCAAAACTTGACCTTTTAAGTATAGGTAAATATTTTGAAAATCATGAGCTTTTTCCGAAAAAAGTAAATACAGAGTTTGTGGAAATTATTGATAGAGATAACCTTAAAATGCGTGTTTACGAAAGAGGTTCGGGGGAAACTTTAGCTTGTGGAACTGGAGCTTGTGCAGTTGCTGTTGTTTCAATTTTAAAGGGTTTATGTAATGAAAAAGTAAATATACATTTACTTGGTGGAGTTTTAGAAATTGAGTATAATCCAAAGGATAATTTTGTATATATGACTGGTAGTTGCGATGTACAGTTTATTGGTAAATACTTAGGATAAAATATAAAAAGGAGAAGGTTATGGCAAAAATTAATAAAAACTTTTTAGATTTAAAGGCTAGTTATTTGTTTATTGAAATTGCGAAAAGAGTTCGTGAGTATGAGGAAGCAAATCCTGATAAAGAAATAATTAGACTTGGTATTGGTGATGTTACACGTCCACTTATTCCTAAAGTTGTAGAAACTTTAAAGGAAGCAAGTGATGATATGGGAACTTTTGAGGGGTTTAAAGGTTATGGCCCAGAACAAGGCTATGCTTTTTTAAGAGAACTTATATCAGAACATGAATATGGTAAGCTAGGTGTGAATATTGGTGCTGATGAAGTGTTTATTTCAGATGGAGCAAAATCTGATTGTGGTAATATAGGCGATATATTTGCAGTTGACAACACAGTGGGAATTTGTGACCCAGTTTATCCAGTATATAACGATACTAATATAATGGGTGGACGTGGTAAAAATATGGTGTTTTTAAAGTGTAATGAAGAAAACGGCTTCTTACCTGAAATTCCAGAAGAAAAGCTAGATTTAATTTATCTTTGTTTCCCAAACAACCCAACGGGTGTTGTAGGTTCAAAAGAATATCTTAAACAATGGGTTGATTATGCAAATAAAAACGGTTCAGTTATTTTATTCGATAGTGCATATGAGTCTTTTATTACTGATGAAAATTTACCGAGAAGTATATTTGAAATTGAGGGTGCAAAAACTTGTGCTGTCGAATTTAGATCATATTCTAAAACAGCAGGATTTACAGGTGTCAGATGTGCTTACACAGTTATACCAAATGATTTAGTTGTTGATGGTGTCAAGCTTAACACATTGTGGAATAGACGACAAGGTACAAAATTTAATGGTACTTCATATGTTGTTCAAAGAGCTGCAGCTGCTATTTACACAGAAGAAGGCCAAAAACAAATCAAAGAAAATATCGACTATTATTTAAGAAATGCTAAACACATGAAAGATACGCTACAAAGTGTCGGACTTGAAGTTTTTGGTGGTGATCATGCACCATATGTGTGGTGTAAAACTCCTAAAGGAATGAAGTCGTGGGAATATTTTGATTTCCTACTTGAAAAATGTCAAATAGTTGCAACACCAGGTAGTGGTTTTGGTGATTGTGGTGAAGGTTATATACGTTTTTCAGCCTTTGGGGATTTCGAAAAAACAAAGATAGCTATGTTAAGAGTTAAAGCTAATTTATAAAAAATTTTTAAAAAAGGGCTATGCCCTTTTTTGTTGGTATGATTTTTTGTATAAAAAGCATTTTTTTTAGTTAAAACTATGGAAATAATATTTTTTATATGTTATAATAAAGAGAATGTTTTTTTATATTAATATAAAATGCTCAATTTGAATTATAAAACTAGGAGGAACATAAATGTCTGTTAAGGTAGAAAATCTAGAGGCGAATATAGTAAAGTTAACTTTTGATGTGCCTAAGAAAACTTTTGAAGAAGGTATAGAAGTAGCTTATAAAAAAATTAGAGGTCAAGTTAATATCCAAGGATTTAGAAAAGGTAAAGCACCTAAGCAAATGATTATTTCTCAATATGGTAAAGAAGTATTTCATGAGGAAGCTTTAAACCATTTTATGCCAGACTTATTAATGGAAGCTGTTGATGAACATAAACTTGAAGTTGTTTCAAGACCATATACTAAGATAACTGAAGAAAACGAAGAAAATGTTTTAGTTGAAGTACAAGTTTTTGTTAAACCTGAAGTTAATGTTGAAAACTACAAAGGTGTAGAAGTTCCTAAAACTGACTTAGAAGTTTCTGATGAAGAAGTTATGGAAAATATCTTAAAAGAACAAGAAAAATCAGCAAGACATGTTGATGCAAGTGATAAAGCTATTGAAGATGGCAACCTTGTAACACTTGACTTTGAAGGATTTAAAGACGGAGTTGCTTTTGAAGGTGGAAAAGGTGAAGACTACGATTTAATTATTGGTAGCCATACATTTATTGATACTTTTGAAGAACAACTTATTGGACTTAAAGTTGATGAGGAAAAAACTTTAACGGTTACTTTCCCAGAAAATTATGGTCAAGCAGAATTAGCAGGTCAACCAGCTGACTTTAAAGTTAAAATTAAAGATGTTAAAGCTCGTGAATTACCAGAGATTGATGATGAATTTGCTAAAGATGTTAGTGAGTTTGATACATTAGATGAATATAAAGCATCTATTAAAGAAGAATTAGCTAAAAACAAAGAAACTTCTGCTAAATCTAAAAAAGAAAATGATGTTGTTGAAAAATTAATAGAAGAAACTAAGTTTGATGTACCACTTGTTATGGTTGAAAATCAAATTGATAATCAAGTGCGTTCTTTTGAACAACAAGTTAAGCAACAAGGTATTGAACTTGAACAATACTTAGAGTTTATGGGACAAACGGTACAATCTCTAAGAGATGTATACAGAGAACAATCTGAAAAGCAAGTTCGTGGTAGATTGATTTTAGAAGATATTGCTAAAAAAGAAGCTTTTGAAATTTCAGAAGGTGAAGTTGATGAAGAAGTTCAAAGAATAGCTGATATGTATCAAATACCAGTTGAAAATGTAAAAACATCTATGCAACCTCAAGACGTTGAGAGTTTGAAAAATGATTTATCTGTTCAAAAAGCACTCAAGTTTATTGTGGAAAATGCAGTAGAAGTATAAATAACAAACTTAAAGGGGTGAAAACCCCTTTTTCTAATATGTATATTTGGTAAAAAATTGGATATAATATTTTATATTAAAAAGAAAGTGGTGAAAAATATGCCTTTAGTACCTTATGTAATTGAACAAACAGGTCATGGTGAACGTTCCTATGATATTTATTCTAGACTTTTAAAAGATAGAATTATTTTTTTAGCTGATGAAGTAAACGATACAACTGCAAGCGTTATCATTGCACAATTATTGTTTTTAGCAGCACAAGATTCTGAAAAAGATATAAGTTTTTATATAAACAGCCCTGGAGGCTCTATTTCGGCAGGTCTTGCTATTTATGACACTATGCAATATATAAAGCCAGATGTTTCAACGATTTGCGTTGGTATGGCGGCATCTATGGGTGCCTTTTTATTGGCAGGTGGAACAAAGGGAAAAAGACTTGCATTACCTAACTCTGAAGTTATGATACATCAGCCACTTGGTGGTGCAAAAGGTCAAGCAACAGATGTTTTGATATACGCAGATAGACTTAAAAAATCTAAAGAGAAGATGAATAAAATGTTAAGTGAGTTTACGGGTCAACCTCTTGAAGTTGTTCAAAGAGATACAGAGAGAGATAATTTTTTAAGCTCAGATGAAGCTTTAGAATATGGACTTATTGATAAGGTTGTAACAAAACCGTAAATGGTTGTATATGGAGGATATTAAATGAGTAATGACTTTGGCGCAGGAAAAAATATACATTGTAATTTTTGTGGTAAAGGCAAAACAGAAGTAGATGTTATTGTTGCAGGGCAAAATGCCTTTGTTTGTAACGAATGTATATATATTTTAAGTAAAATAGAAGAAGTGTTTAATGTTAATTTAGAACTGTTTTTGAAGTACGACAGTGATCCTTTTTTTGATTTACTCGATGAGGGAGCTATATCAAAAACTGATATATATGAAAAACTTCAAAAAATGGGTGAATTGCTCGAAAATGAGGGCTTTGATTATGAAGGCTTTTTAGATGAAAACAGTGAAGAAAACAGTGAAAGCGATGAAATGTTTACGTTGCCAACGCCTAAAGATATGAAGAATTTTCTTGATGAATATGTTATTGGTCAAGAAAATGCCAAGAAAACTTTAGCTGTTGCAGTGTATAACCACTACAAGAGAATTGGCGTTGGAAATGCTGAAGAAACTGATGTAGATGTTCAAAAATCTAATGTGTTACTTATAGGTTCAACTGGTTCTGGTAAAACTTATTTAGCACAAACTTTAGCTAAATATTTAAATGTACCTTTCGCAATTGCTGATGCTACAACACTTACAGAAGCAGGTTATGTAGGTGAAGATGTTGAGAATATTTTATTAAAACTTTTACAAAGTTGTGATTTCGATGTAGAAAGAGCAGAAAAAGGTATTATTTATATAGATGAAATTGATAAGATTTCTAGAAAATCAGAAACAGTTTCTATAACTCGTGATGTTTCAGGTGAAGGTGTTCAACAGGCTATTTTAAAGATTTTAGAAGGTACTGTTGCAAGTGTTCCACCTCAAGGTGGCAGAAAACACCCTAATCAAGAAATGATTTCAGTTGACACTAAAAACATTTTGTTTATTTGTGGTGGCTCTTTTGCAGGAATAGAAAAAGTTGTAGATAAAAGACTTAACAAAAAAGTAATTGGTTTTAATACTGATAATGATAAGGACACTAGCTTAGATGAAAGTAAAGGGGTACTTAGAAATGTAATTGGTAAAGACTTGCAAAAGTTCGGTATAATTCCTGAACTTGTAGGTCGTTTGCCTGTTATAGTATCTTTAGAGGACTTAGACGAAGAAAGTTTAGTACGCATTTTATCTGAACCTAAAAATTCTATAATTAAACAATATAAATATTTGTTTGGTTTAGAAGGTGTGGAACTTGAGTTTGATGAAAATAGTCTACGTGCAATTGCTAAGAAAACTATTGAAAGATCAACAGGTGCAAGAGGTTTAAGAGCTATTTTAGAAAGTATTATGGGTGATGTTATGTATGAAATACCATCAAATCCTAATATTAAGAAAATAATTTTCCATGAGGGGACTATAACAAACAATGAACCTCCGGAGATCGTTAATGACGAGAGTATTACGGAAAAAGAGCCTATTATTATAAAAATGCGACAAAAACCTATTAAGAAAAAATCAAGATGGGCATAAACGAAAAAGGTAAATGCCGTATTAATGGCATTGTCAATTAAGTTAATTAAAATATAAAGGGGCTGTAAGGAAATCTCACATTATATGAGTTGCCTTTCAGCCCTTTGTGTGCCATTATTTCAATTTTGCAACGTTTCCATATACGTTTCATAGTCTTTGTAAATATTATTATTTATACTATCATAGAAAAGATTTGTATTTTCGGAAATAGTATAAATTCTTGATGAGTTAATAGATATAGAGTATTGTAAAGAAACCTCTTTAATAAGGTCAAAAACATCAATACATTTGATTTTATTTTGTTCAAGGAAAAATTCAAGGAGTTCATCAAGCTTAATATTTTTTTTACCTTTAACAAGAACCTTATTGCCTCCAACTCTTAAGTATGAAAACAAATCACGAGCCTCTATTAAAATTGAAGTAAAGAACCAATCAGGAAAATCAAATTTATGTAGTCTATGATGGAAGCCTGATTTTAGTAGACTGTATACGGTGAAATAATCGTTGGAAACATTATTGTAAACATAATTAACATAGGTTTTTATATCATTTTTATCTATATTATATTTTTTTGTAAGGGTTTCTATATTAATATATTTTTTGGGGAAATATTCTATAACTTCATAGTCCAATTTTAGTTTATTTATACAGGACACATATGAAACGATTGTAGTTATTTCTTTTGGAAAAGTTAAGGTTTCAAAATAATCATACTTTAAAATATAATTATTGAAAAAATCAAAGGCTGTAGGGTATTTTTCACTAATTATGTAGTTAGAATATACTTTAAATCCAATGGATTTCATTGTATAAGTATTCAAATATTTTTGGCTACTTTGAGAAAAAGCTTCTAAAAATATTTTTTCTACTTCATAAAAAAAGTAGAAATCCTTTACAAGTAATCCTTGTAGTTTTTTTTCAAATTCCTCACTTAGCTCGGGAAAATCCACCTTATAGTAATCGTCATAAAAATACACATCAATAGTATCTAAACAGTTTGAAAGTACAGTTTTATAAGAAACTCCAAACTCTTCTTGATAGGCTTTTGCAAAATTATATTTAGTGATTGGAGCAAGTTTTATAAGCAAATCTAAAACTTGTTTATCAATATCAGGTGTACCAAACTCAATACTTGGCATTCTTGCAAAGCTTAGGGTTGGGTATTCTTCCTTTGTACAAATTTTTTTAAGTAAATTATGCAGTTCATATTCATCAACTATATCGTATTCCTTCATAAGTTCAGGATACATCTTAAAAAATTTATTTGTCGAATATTTCGTATTTTGATATTGATTTGAGTTAAGATTTAAAGTGCTTAGAAAATCAGAAAAATCGTATAGAGTTGTGTCATAATATCTAAAACGCTTACCATATTTCCACAAAGCATATGGACTTGCAGAAAGCTTATTTTCATAGCTTCTATCAAGAGGGGTTAATTTTTCGTTATTTGAAAGCCCTGAAGTTTTTAACAGGTCACAATATATGTTAACAAATTCCTTAAATGTAACACTATCTTTAGTATAATTTCTTAAAACATAGTTAGATAAATCATTTTTAGTACAAGGTATATACTTTTTATCTATTTTAACATAATTTTTATAGATTGCTTTTTCTAAAGTTGTTTTTACACTTTTAGGAATGGTATGGTCATTTAAAATATCATTTAAAGGACGTTTATTAGGGTTGTTTTTAACTTTTCGTATGTATAGATAGTTATATGTTGTATTTGAACCGAAAACTAGTTTAAAGTCCTCAGAAAAAATATTATAATTGTCATATATTTCTCTATACAAGTCCTCACGAAATTTCAACTTGTTTTTATCAAAATATTTAAAAATATCTTTTTCTATTTGTCGAATTCGCTCACGAGTTAGTCCTAAATTCTTCCCAACAGTTTCTAAAGTTTGCCCCTTCAATCGACTTTCTAAAATGTTAAGCTTTTTTGTGTTTAGAAAATTTGGTGCAACTGTTTTAATGGGAGGAGAGTATATAATATATCTGTTTTCTTCTAACAATTCCAATCTGTTTTCTCTACATAAATTATTTAAAATAAAATTTATGTATGCATAACTATTGAAATATTTTGGCATAATATTCAAAATATCACTTGTAGTTAAGCCGTATGGCTGGTTGTATATAATATTTAACAAATAATTTTCAAAGATATTTTGTAAATAAACACTTTTATATAAAAACTCATTAAACTCATCACTATTTAAAAAATCATATTTATCTACATAAGAATTTTTTTTAATATTGCTTATAAATTTGCCTAAAGTTTTAGTTTTTTGTTTATAAAAACTTAGCTTAGATATGTCAATATATTTTGTAATTTCTCTAGCGAGTTCAACACAAACTTTTTCTGTAAAATTAGAAATCAATATATTACTTGAGTATAAAGTGAAATCAGTGTTATTTTTTATATATTCAATCTCATTTATAACTCTTGTACCAAGTGTTGAATTTTTCTTTAGGTTTTGTGTTTCAAAAGTTAAAATATCAGAAAAATATAAAATATTATTTTCTTTTAATGAATTATATGTGTTTATGCTCATTTTAATATTTTTAATAGAAATATCAATACAAATTTCATCTTTATTATTAATAAAAAGTTTTTTGCTTTCGTTAAAAAGACTAGGGTATTTAACTTTAAGATTGTCTATACAATCTAAAATTTCCCGAAGGCTTTTATCGCCTATATTTTTCATTTGATAAATTTCCATATAGGTAAGCTTAGACAAATCTTCATATGTATTGTGATTAGCTTCCTTTAGGGCGTTTTTAGAACGTGAAGAAATTGGTAAATCAGTTATTGATTTTTGTGCAATATCTCTTTTCATAAATTACTCTCCTAAATTATATTTAAAATTTACAATTTATATTGAATATCTTTTATGTTATTTACTTGTTATATTAAAAAAAATCAGAATAGTACTTTAGCTTAGTATATGCAAGAGGATAATGTTGTAAAACATCATAGCAAAACTCATCAACAAAGCATTGATTTCTTTTGTGTTTAGCGTGTAAAATAGCTTTTATGCCAATACATATAGCAGGTTCTACATTGTTTATTTCTTCTGCGTATGTAATCTTAAACAATATCTTATATGATGTTTCTAAATCATAGGAAAAATCATTTTCTATACAAAAGTTAATCAGTGATTGACATATTTCTTTGGCAAAAATATAATTACCTTTTTCTAAATATAGACTAGCCAAGCTATTGTTAGCTATTATATAATTTCTGTATACAGACATAGGTATCATAAAACAAGGTATAGTTTCACTAGAATAATGTGATCGCATAGAGTTTATTATAAGATCTAAAAGTGTTTTACTATTTTTATATTTTGATTTTTTTGCATAGATGACTGCCATTAAGTTAAAAACAGCATATGAAGATTCATAGCCTAAAAAGCTTTCTTTGTGAGCTTTTTCAAAATCATATTCCGTAGTGTTAAGGGCGTAAAAACAATAGTCCAAAGCTTTGTTATCCTCATTGTTACCATAAAAAGCAATATATGCTTTTCCTAAAAAAATGATTTGTTTGTATGCAGAATAATCTAGAGATAGAATTTTTTCATCGCTAGATTTTGAAAGTAGTGTTTTGAGCTTAGATATATTTTTATGCTCAATATAGCGTTTTATTTCTTGGTATCTTTTATACTGTTCTTTTGAGTTAAAATGAATAATAACATCAGCATATGAACCAACATAAATCTTTAAAGACTTACATAAAGCAGATATAGTGTTGATATTTGACTTGTATGTATTATTATCAATTCTGTGAATTTGCCGACTTGAAATGTTTGATAGTGCTTCAATTTGGCTAACAGTATACTTTTTTTCATCTCTAAAATATTTTAGGATATCTCCTATTTCAGTACTCATATAAATTACCTCATTACTTTTAAAAAATACAAAATCAACAATACTATTGTAAATTAATTGGTTTTATATTATAATATTACTTGGTTAGAAAATGAAAATAATTTATATTTTACTTTTCGAGAACAATTGTGAAGGATTGTTCTAAAAAATGTTATAATTCGTTATATACAAATTATAACATTTTTTTTGTAAAAATACAAATATAAATATGTTGTTTTATATATATTTGCAATTTACCATAAATTATATAGTATACTATCCTACAAAATGAAGAAAATATATGTATAAGTGAAACTCACTAAAATTCTTCGGAGGTATGTATGTATAGTAATAGGGTAGAAATTTGTGGTATAGATACGAGTAAACTACCGCTTTTATCATCGAAGGAAAAAAAAGAACTGTTAGAAAAAGCTGTAAATGGAGATATAGACGCAAGGGAGAAATTTATATTTTCAAATCTTAGGCTTGTGCTTAGTCTAATTCAAAAATATATTCATAGGGCTGACAAAAGTAATATAGATGACATTTTTCAAGTAGGTTGCATAGGTTTAATTAAAGCTTTAGATAACTTTGATTTAAGTCAAGGTGTGCAGTTTTCAACTTATGCCTGTCCAATGATTATTGGTGAAATAAAAAGATTTTTAAGAGATAATTCACCTATACGCATTTCAAGGTCCATTAGGGAAACGGCTTTTAAAGCACTTGAGGAAAAGGAAAAGCTTACAAGAACATTAAACAGAGAGCCTACAATTGAAGAAATAGGAGAGGGTTTAAACATGAGTAAAAAAGATGTTGCCTATGCTCTTGAAAGTATAGTTACACCTATTTCTTTATATGAGCCTATTTTTAATGATAATGGTGACAGTATGTTTGTTTTAGAACAAATTAAAGATGATAAAAACACTGATGCACTTTGGATAGAAAATATGTCAATAAAAGAGGGGATTGAAAACTTAAATTTTAAAGAAAAAGAAATAATAAATTTAAGATATTTTATTGGTAGAACCCAATGTGAAGTTGCAGAAGAAATTGGTATAAGTCAAGCTCAAGTTTCAAGACTTGAAAAGGTTGCTTTAAAAAATATTAAAAAGTATTTAAACTAAAAGGAGTTACAATGGAAAAAGAATTGTTAAACTATGTATATAAAAATGCTCAGATGGGCGTAGAAACACTTTCGGGACTTATAAACATTACAGAAGATAAAAGCTTCAAAAATGAGCTTAAAAGTCAATTTGAAGAATATTCATCAATTTTAGATGAAACAAAGATGCTTATATCTAAAAATGATGAAGATGAAGAAGGTTTAAGTCTATTTGAAAAAATTGAAAGCTATATTACACTTAATATCAAAACTTTAAAGGATAAAAGTTCTTCTAATATTTCTGAAATGTTGATAATCGGTAGTACTATGGGAACTATACAAGCTACAAGGTCAATAAACAAGTATAAGGGTAAATGTTTTGAGGAAGAAATCAAGCTTATGGAAAAGTTGTTGGACACTGAAGAAAACAATATTAAAGAATTGAAAAAATATTTATAAAACATATGGCGACCTTGCAAAATATAGAAAAATCCATTTTCATAACAAAACAACGGCTGCTTTTGACAAAACCCAAGGGAATAGCATAAAGTCGCTATTTACTAAGTTTGTCAAAAGTATGAAAATTTGCTTTTTCTTTTGTAATGTGCCCTCATTTTAATTTTGCAACGTTTCCATATATAATCTAAAGTTATGTTTATACAAAAATAGTATATTCATAGCTTTTTATATTGCAAGAAAACTAACAAAAAATAAAAAAAATGTGAAATACTCTTGACAAAACGCTATAAAAGTAATATACTTTGAGTGTCAAAATAAAATTTTAGGAGAGATTATGAAAGTTTTAGGAGTAGGTTCATATGTGCCTGGTAAAGTTTTAATAAATAAAGACTTTGAAAGTATAGTTGATACAAGTGATGAGTGGATTGTTTCTAGAACTGGAATTGAAAAGCGTCATATAGTAGTTGATGAAAAGACTTCAGATATGGCTATAAAGGCGAGTAAAAGCTTACTTGAAAATTATAATATTGACCCATTGACTATTGATATGGTGATTTTATCAACTGTTACACCTGATTATTTAACACCAGCAACAGCTTCCATTGTACAGGAGGCTATTGGGGCAAAAAATGCTTTTTCTTTTGATATATCTTCTGCTTGTGCTGGATTTGTTTCTGCAATGAGTATAGCTAATAGTTTTCTATCTTCAAAAATAAATAGGATTTTAGTTATTTCTGCTGAAACCCTTTCGAAGATTACTAATTTTGATGATAGAAACACATGTGTGCTTTTTGGTGATGGTGCAGGTTGTATGTTAGTTGAAAATGGTGGAGAAGAATTTTATAATAATATGAAAACAGAAAGTTCAAAAGTTGCTTCTTTATATGGACACCCAATCAAAAATAATAGTCCATTTTCTAAGGAAAATATAACTGACGACGAGTTTTTACACATGAATGGTCGTGATGTTTTTGAGCTTGTTACAAAACTTGTACCCCTTAATATAACTGAGCTTTTAGAGGATAGCAAGATTAATCTTGAGGATATTTATAAAATAATTCCTCATCAAGCGAATAAAAGACTTATTGAAGCTTTGGCGAAAAAGTTGTATAATAGTATGGAGAATGTTTTTGTAAACATTCAAAACTATGGTAACACTTCATCAGCGAGTATTCCGATTGCATTTGATGATTTAGTAAAATCTAAAAACTTAGCTCTTGGCTCTGGTGAGAAAGTACTTATTGTTGGCTATGGTGCTGGCTTCACATATGGAAGTGGCATCTTAACTATATAAAATATAATAAACGGAGGAATTTTTTATGTTTGAAGAGATTAGAGATATGGTTGCAGAGCAACTAGGAATTGACCCAGAGGAAATCAAGATTGATACTGATTTAATGGAAGAACTTGACTGTGATAGTCTTGACTTATTCCAACTTGTAAGTGATGCTGAAGATAAGTATGAAGTTAAGTTTGAAGATTTAGAAAATCTTAAAACTATTGGCGACCTTATCAAAGTAATCGAAGGTTAATCAGTCATCTAATAAAGTTGGTGGAGATTTTATTCCATCAACTTTATTTGTAAAGAATTTCAATATGGAAGGTGAATTATGGAAAATAATGCAATATGTAAGTTGTTAGGTATAAAGTATCCAATTACTCAAGGTGCTATGGCTTGGATATCTGAAAGTAGTTTAGCTAGTGCTGTTTCAAATGCAGGTGGACTTGGTATAATAGCAAGTGGAAACGCTCCAAAGGAATTTGTTGTTGAAGAAATACGAAAATGTAAAAAACTTACAGATAAACCATTTGCTGTTAACATTATGCTCCTTTCGCCCTTTGTTGATGATATAGTTGATGCAGTTTGTGAAGAAGGTGTGCAAGTTGTTACAACAGGTGCTGGAAACCCTGCTAAATATATGGAAAAATTTAAAAATGCAAATATAAAAGTTTTGCCTGTTGTTCCCTCTGTGGCTATTGCTAAAAAAATGGAAAGTATCGGAGCTGATGCTGTTATAGCTGAAGGTATGGAAGCAGGTGGGCATATTGGAAAACTTACAACTATGGCACTTTTGCCTCAAGTCGTGTCAAATGTAAATATACCTGTTATTGGTGCAGGTGGCGTTGGTGACGGTCGTGGAGTTGCTGCTATGTTCTGTCTTGGAGCTGATGGCATTCAAGTTGGTACAAGATTTTTACTTGCAGATGAGTGTATTGTTCACGAAAATTATAAAGATAAAGTAGCAAAAGCTACAGATATAGATTCAGTTATTACAGGGAACATAACAGGTCACCCTGTTAGAGTTTTAAAAAATCCTTTGGCAACTAAGTTTTTGAGAATTGAAAAAGAATTGTATAAAGAAGATAAACCAGACTTCACTAAGATTGAAGAACTTGGTGCTGGTGCTTTAAGACTTGCTGTTGTTGACGGAGATATAAAAAATGGCTCTGTTATGGCAGGTCAAATTGCAGGACTTGTGGATAAAAGACAAAGTTGTAAGGATATTATAGAAGAATTGTTTGAAGAGTGTGATAAAATATTAAAATAAAGGGGAACTTATGATAGGTATTATGTTTTCAGGGCAAGGTGCTCAAAAAGCTGGAATGGGTAAAGCTTTTTATGATAAATATGAATTTGTAAAAGAAATATATGCAAAGGCAAGTGAAATTTGTGGCTTTGATATGCCAAAAATGTGCTTTGAAGAAAATGAAGATTTGCATAGAACACAGTATGCACAGCCTTGTATATATACAACAAATTATGCTATCTATAAGGTTATAGAAGAAAAGTTTAAAGGTGATTATTTTCTTGGGCTTAGCCTTGGTGAATATAACGCTTTTGGAGTTTCAGGTGCATATTCCTTTGAAGACGGCTTAAGACTTGTTAAAAAACGTGGTGAAATCATGGAAAAAGCCTTTGATGATGATAACTATGGTATGATTGCAGTTTTAAAATGTGCCTATGATGACTTAAAAGAACATATTACAAATAGTGGCTTGGAAATCTATATTGCAAACTATAACACACATAATCAAATAGTTGTATCAGGACTTGAAAAAGCTTTAGAAGATTTTGCCTTATATTTAAAAGATTTTAAAATCCGAACTATTAAACTAAATGTTAAAGGTGCTTTCCATAGTCCATATTTAGATAAAGTTGCTGTGTATTTAGCAGAAGAATTTGATAAAATCGAGATAAATGCGGTAGATAAAAAAGTTGTTTCAAACTATACTGCAAAAGTAGAAACAAAGGTTAAAGAAACACTTTTAAATCAACTTGTAAGCGAAGTTAAGTTTTGTGAAAGTATTGAATTTCTTATAAATGAAGGTGTTACAACTTTTGTTGAAGTTGGTACAGGTAAAACATTAACTAATTTTGTTAAAAAGATTAATAAAGAAGTTGAAGTTATAAATGTAGAGGAGTTACAAATAAATGGATAAAAAAACAGTTATAGTTACAGGTGGTGCAAAGGGCATAGGACGTGGTATTGCTGAAAAATTCGCAGAAAAAGGATACAATGTTGTTATAAATTATCATACAAATATAGATGAAAATTTCCTTGAAGAAATAAGTTCAAAAACTGAAGTTTTAGCAGTTAAGGGAGATGTAACGGTTCATTCTGATTGCAAAAATTTGATTGATAAAGCTATCGAAAAGTTCGGAAAAATCGATGTTCTTGTAAATAATGCTGGTGTTACAGCTGACACACTTATTTTAAGAATGACAGAAGAACAGTTTGATAAGGTTTTAAATACAAATCTTAAAGGTGCATTTAATACTACACAATGTATATCAGGTATTTTAGCTAAGCAAAGAAGTGGATCTATTATTAATATTTCTTCAGTTATAGGTATCGCAGGTAATGCAGGTCAAAGCAACTATGCTGCGTCTAAGGCTGGATTGATTGGATTTACAAAGTCCATTGCTAAGGAACTAGGTAAACGAAACATACGTTGTAATGCTGTTGCCCCAGGGTTTATTGAAACTGATATGACAAATGGGTTGAATGATAAGTTGCGTGATTTGTCTTTACAAAATATTGCACTTGGTAGATTTGGAAAGTGCGAAGAAGTTGCGGAAACTGTTTACTTTTTAGCTGAAACAACTTATATAACAGGTCAAGTTATAAACGTATGTGGTGGAATGTTGATGTAGGAGGTATGTTATATTGAATAGAGTTGTTGTTACAGGATATGGGGTTGTTTCTGCTGTTGGAAACAATGTAAATGATTTTTGGGAGAATGTAAAAAAAGGTACTTGTGGTATTGATGAAATTAAATCAATTGATGTTTCAGAGTATGATGTGAAACTTGCTGGGGAAATAAAAGATTTTGACCCAAAGTACGTAGATAGAAAAGAGAAAAAACGTTTAGCAGAATTTTGCCAATATGCTCTTGAGGCTAGTGGTGAGGCTGTTACAATGAGTGGTATAGACCTTGAAAAAATAGACCAAGATGAGTTTGGTGTGTTTATAGGCTCTGGTATTGGTGGACTTGATGTTATAGAAGAAAACCATAAAAAATTACTTGAGATTGGTCCAAATAAAGTTGAAGTTTTAACTATACCAAAATGTATTTCAAATATGGCAAGTGGATATGTTGCTATTAAATATGGTGCTAAGGGTACGGCGATAGCTTCTGTTACGGCTTGTGCATCAGGTACAAACAGTATTGGGGAAGCATATAGAAGTATAAAACATGGATATCATAAATACATACTTGCAGGAGGTACTGAAAATGTACTTACCAATGTTGGTATAGTGGGCTTTTCGAACCTTAAAGCTATATCTAAAAGCGATGATAAAAATCGAGCATCTATACCTTTTGATAAAGAAAGAAATGGCTTTGTAATGGGTGATGGTGCAGGGGTTATGTTTCTTGAAGAAATGGAACACGCTGTACAAAGAGGTGCGAATATTTTAGGTGAAGTTGTTGGATATGGCTCAACTTGTGATGCCTATCACATGACAAGTCCAGACCCTGAAGGCATAGGACCTATGAAAGCTATGGAAAAGGCTATAAAAGAGGCAGGAATTCAAAAGGAAGAGGTAGGCTATGTAAACGCACATGGTACATCAACGCCTTTAAATGACAAGATAGAAACTCTTGCGATTAAAAAAGTGTTTGGTGAACACGCATATGATTTAAACATTTCTTCATCTAAATCCATGTTTGGACACTGTTTAGGTGCAGCAGGTGGAATTGAAGGTATTTTAACTTTACTTTCTTTAAAAGAAGGGGTTGTTACACCTACAATTAATCTTAAGGTGAGAGATGATGAATTAGATTTAAATTATACACCTGAATTAGTTGAAAAAGATATAAAATATGCATTATCTAATTCTCTTGGTTTTGGTGGTCATAATGCTGTAATTTGCTTGAAAAAGTGGGAGGGTAAATAATGAAATACAATGAAGTATTAAACTTAATTGATAAAATAGAAAAATCAAAATTTACGACTTTCAAATTAAAATATGAAAATGTTGAACTTGAACTTGGTAAAAATAATGTTGCAACTAAGGAACAAGTAGTTAGCAAAGGTTATGAATATATTGATGATGAAGAAACAGATAGTCTAGATTTATTTGATGATGTTCAAGAAAATGACGATTTAACAGGCTTACATGAAATTGTATCACCGATTGTTGGAGTGTATTATTCTAAACCGGCACCTGACAAAGAGCCTTTTGTAGAAGTTGGTGATGTTGTTCAAAAAGGTGATGTTTTATGTATTATTGAGGCTATGAAAGTTTTAAACGAGATTAAAGCTGATAGAGATGGTAAAATAGCTAAGATTATTATAGAAAATGAAAATATTGTTGAGTTTGGTCAACCTATTATGTATATATTATAAGAGGTGAAATATGATAGAAATGAATGAAGTTAACATAGAAATAAAAGAGATAATGGACATTTTACCTCATAAATATCCGTTTTTACTTATTGATAGAATAACAGGTTTAAAACCTGGTGAATGTTGTCGTGCAATTAAAAATGTTACTATTAATGAACCTTTTTTTCAAGGGCATTTTCCTATTGAACCCGTTATGCCAGGTGTTCTGATTATTGAGGCTCTTGCTCAAGTTGGAGCATATTGTGTTTTATCTATGGAAGAAAACAAGGGAAAGATTGCTTTTTTTGCAGGACTTGATAAAGTTAAGTTTAGAAAAAAAGTAATTCCTGGCGACACATTGACACTTGAAATGAAACTTGTTAAACTTAAAAAGAATGCAGGTATAGGTGAAGGTGTTGCATATGTTGATGGCAAAGTAGTTGCTCAAGGAACATTTACTTTTATGTTTTAAACTTTTTTAGAAATATGGAGATTTCAAATGTTTAATAAAATTTTAATTGTTAATAGAGGAGAAATAGCTGTAAGAATTATTCGTGCTTGTCGTGAAATGGGTATAAAGACCGTTGCAGTGTATTCAACTGCTGATGAAGATGCACTTCATACACAGTTAGCTGATGAGGCTATTTGTATAGGTAGTGCAAAAAGTTCTGATAGCTATTTGAATATGACAAATATTTTGTCTGCTTGTATTGTTACAAAGGCAGAAGCTATACACCCAGGTTTTGGTTTTTTATCAGAAAATAAAACTTTCGCAAGGTTGTGCGAAGAGTGTAATATTGAATTTATCGGTCCGTCAGCTGATTTGATTGAGCTAATGGGTGACAAATCTAATGCTAGAGAAACCATGATTAAAGCAGGTGTGCCTGTTGTTCCTGGAAGTGATGGAGTTGTTGAAGATGTTTCAACAATCCATGATTTTTGTGAAAAATTTGGTTTTCCAATTTTGATTAAAGCCTCAAGTGGTGGAGGCGGTAAAGGAATTAGACTTGTTAATAACTTTGATGAAATAGATAATAATTTTTATTCTGCTAAACAAGAAGCAAAACTTGCATTTGGTGATGATAGTGTATATATTGAACGTGTTGTAACAAATGCTAGACATATTGAAGTGCAAATTTTAGGTGATAAACATGGTAATATATGTCATCTTTATGAACGAGATTGCTCACTACAAAGACGTAATCAAAAGGTAATTGAAGAAGCTCCAGCTTTTATTTTATCTGATGAAAAACGTGAGGAAATTTGCGACTTAGCTGTAAAGGCAGGAAAAGCTGTTGGCTATGAAAACGCTGGAACAATAGAGTTTTTATATGAGCCGAAATCTAAAAATATTTACTTTATGGAGATGAACACAAGAATACAAGTTGAACACCCTATAACTGAACTAGTTACAGGTATTGATATAGTTCAAGAACAGTTAAAAGTTGCATTTGGACTACCTTTGTCTTTTAAACAAGAAGATATTAAAATCGACGGTTTTGCCATTGAATGTAGGGTTAATGCTGAAGACCCCTTTAACAATTTTCAGGCAGAGGCTGGTACTATACAAATATATTTATCTCCATCTGGTCCAAATGTTAGAGTTGATTCTTGTGCATATCAAGGGTACAAAATACCTCCTTTTTATGATAGTATGATAGCTAAAATCATTGTTAAAGGTAAGACCCGTGATGAAGCGATAATGCGTATGAGAAGGGCTTTATATGAATGTGTTGTAGAGGGTGTAAAAACAAATATTGATTTTCATAACATAATTTTAGATGATGAAAACTACTTAAAATGTGACTTTGATACTAAATATTTAGAACGTGAGATTTTACCAAAGCTTTCTGAATAAATAACTAAGAAACGGTGATTGTTTGAATTTATTTAAGAAAAAATCGTATGCTACTTTAACCATAGCAAATGATGATTTTAGAAAAAAAGAGCTAGTTCCCAATATACCTGATGGTAAATGGGTTAAGTGCAAACATTGTAGTAATATTTTGCATAAAGATTTAATTTCCGAAATGCAAATATGCGTAAAATGTAATGGATATTTTAGATTATCAGCAAGAGAACGTTTATCTATTGTTATAGATGAAGGTTCTTTTGATGAATTTGATGTATATATGAGTTCCAACAATCCCTTAGACTTTCCTAACTATAAAGAAAAGACTAAGTATTTACATAAAAAACTTGGTATAAGAGATGCAGTACTTACAGGAAAGTGTAAAATTGATGGAAACGAAACTTGCATAGGGGTTATGGATAGCAACTTTATTATGGGCTCTATGGGTAGCGTCGTTGGTGAAAAACTTACAAGGCTATTTGAAAAAGCTAAAGATGAGAAATTGCCGGTTGTTTTATTTTCTTGTTCAGGTGGAGCTAGAATGCAAGAGGGAATAATATCCCTTATGCAAATGGCTAAGGTTTCTGCTGCTGTTAAAAGGCATAGTGATGCAGGGCTTTTGTATATATCTTTTTTTACAGACCCCACAACAGGTGGCGTTACAGCAAGTTTTGCATCATTAGGTGATATTATTTTAGCTGAACCAAATTCTTTAATTGGATTTGCGGGTAGACGTGTAATTGAGCAAACTACAAAGGAAAAGTTGCCAGATAATTTCCAAAAAGCAGAACATTTAACTGAATGCGGTTTTATTGATAAAATTGTTGAAAGAGAAAATATCAAAAGTACCTTAAGTGATATTTTAGTATTACATCAAAGTAAGGTATAAAATAAAGGAGTCTATATGGAAAATATTATGGAAGTGGTAAGTAAGGCTAGAAGTCTTGAAAAACCTACGTCCCTTGAGATAATAAACAATATAACAGATATCTTTTATGAGTTTTCAGGTGATAGACAAAGTAAAGATGATAAAGCTTTAGTTGGTGGTGTAGGTATGCTTATAGATATGCCAGTAACTGTTATAGGTATCCAAAAGGGTAAAGACTTAGATGATAACATATATAGAAATTTTGGGCAAGTTTCTCCTGAGGGTTATAGAAAATCTCTAAGACTTATGAAACAAGCCGAGAAGTTTAACCGTCCAATATTGTGTCTAGTAAATACTTCAGGTGCATATTGTGGAGTTAATGCTGAGGAAAAAGGACAAGGTGAGGCAATTGCTAAAAATCTATATGAAATGAGCAACTTAAAAGTGCCTATTTTGTCTATAATCTTAGGAGAAGGTGGAAGTGGTGGAGCTTTAGCACTTGCCGTTGCTGATGAGGTTTGGATTTTTCAAAACGCTATGTACTCTGTTTTAAGCCCAGAGGGATTTGCTAGTATTTTATGGAAAGATAGTAAACGTACGGAAGAAGCAGGTAAGCTTATGAAACTTACTCCAAATGATTTGCTTAAAAGCGAAATTGTAGATAAAATAATTGATGAAGACAATTTTTCATATGAAAGTTTGAAAAATGAGATATATGAAAAGTTTAAGGAATTACAGAGCAAAAATATATCTGATGTGCAAGATGCAAGATACGAAAGATACAGAAAATATGGAGATTTTTCGGAGTGATTTTTAAATGCTAGAGAATTGAGATAATGGCACAATGCAAAGTAGCTGTTGTTTAATAATGAAATCATTTTGCTATAACTAAAAAAAACAGTAAGGAATTTTTAAAATTCTTTACTGTTTTTAAATTTATACTTTTCTATTTTTATCTAAAATTTTAATATCGTCTTCTGAACCAATATATTTTGTAAAGTTTGATATTTTAACATTTTTATCAATAATAACATATTCCAAATGGCAATCTTCCCCTACAACGCTACCTTCCATAATAATACAGTTTTTAACAATAGCATTCTCTCCAATTTTAACAGACCTAAAGAGAGTAGACCCCTCTACATGACCATCTATTATACAGCCATTACCAATCAGAGAATTTTTAACTGTTGCCTTATAGTTATATTTTGCAGGTGGAACATCTTTGTTTTTTGTCATTATGTATGGGAAAGTGTTAAACATACTATCTCTAAAATCATTATTTAAAAACAATTTACTAATTTCAAAGTAAGAGTTTACACTGTTTAAAGCCATCCAATAATCATTAAATTTATATGCAGAAAGTTTCATGTGTCTTCTATATCTAAGAACGATATCGTTAACAAAGTCAAAACGTCCTTCGGAAACAACAGTTTTAACAAGGTCAATAAGAAGTTCACGTTCCATAACGTATACACCAATGGACAAAGTGTTTGAAATTTTTTCCAATGGTTTTTCTTCAAATTCAAGTATATTATTATTTTCATCAACGATAACATTACCGTATTTTGTAGCATCAACTTCATCTTCTTGGAACTCTTTTACAGCCACTGTAATGTCTGCATTATTATTTATATGCGAATTAATAATATCGTTATAATCCATTTTATAAATTCCATCGCCATTTACGATTACAACATATTTGTTATGGCTACGTTCAAGGAAGTTTAAATTTTGATAAATCGAGTCAGCAGTACCTCTATACCAAGGCTGGTTATGGTCGGTTGCGTATGGTGTAAAAACAAATATACCACTATTTTTACGTCCAATATTCCACCATTTAGAGCTGTTTATATGGTCGTTTAAAGACCTTGAGTTATACTGTGTTACAACAGCTATTTTATTTATACCAGAGTTTGACATATTTGACAATGCAAAATCGATAGCTCTATAAGAACAAGCAACAGGCATAGCAGAGTTTGTTCTTGTTTTTATAAGTGAACCAAGTTTGTTATTTGAGCCACCAGCTAATATAATTCCACAGGCATGCATTACTTACCACCTCTCTTTGCGTTTGTATTTACGATAAGTGTTTTACCACTTTCAAGGAAGTTGTTTTCAAAGTCTTCATGGTCAATATCCCCCATAAGTACACAGTTTTTACCTATTATAACTTCTGATGGTACATTTGACTTTTCGCCAATAACAGTAATTCCAGTATTGTAAATACTAGGTTTTTCTTCGTTTGGAATATTATCTCCAATACCTATTTTTACACCGTCACATATAATGGATTTTTCGTCAATTATAGTACGTTCTATAACACAATTTTCTCCGATGATTGTATCGCCTAGTATAATACTATCTTTGATAATTGAGTTTTTGCCTATTGTAACCTTTGAACCGATTATACTATTGTATAGTTCTCCAAAAATTTCACAACCATCAGATACAAGAGAAGCATGAACTGTTGCATCTTCTGAAATATAGTGTGGACTTTGACTAAGCATTTCAGTATAGATTTGTAAATTTTCTTCAAACAAGTTAAGGTCAGGTACAATTTTAATTAAATCCATATTTGCTTGCCAGTAACTTTCAATCGTACCAACATCACGCCAATATGTATCAAAAGTATATGTGAACAACTTTTTCTCATCAGCAAGCATTTTTGGTATAATATGCTTACCAAAGTCAGAATCAGCATTTTCTTCATTATCAGAAATTAAGTATTTTCTAAGGGTTTTCCATGTAAAAATATAAATCCCCATAGAAGCTAAGTTGCTTTTAGGATTTTCAGGTTTTTCCTCAAACTCATAAACTTCACCAGTTTCAGTAGTATTCATTATACCAAAACGTGATGCTTCTTCAATGGGTACTTCTAAAACGGCTATTGTAGCATCAGCACTACTTTTTTTATGTTTTCTTAGCATTTCAGAATAATCCATTTTATAAATATGATCACCAGATAAAACTAAAATATATTTTGGGTTATAGCTATCAATGTAGTTTATATTTTGATATATAGCGTTTGCAGTACCTGTGTACCAAGACGAGTCAGTTTCACCTTTCACATATGGTGCAAGTACGGTTACGCCTCCATTTGGTTTATCTAAATCCCATGGTATACCTATACCGATGTGTTTATTAAGTGTAAGTGGTTCGTATTGCGTTAAAACACCGACAGTATCAACTCCAGAGTTAACACAGTTACTAAGTGGGAAATCAATAATTCTGTACATACCACCAAAAGCTACACCTGGTTTTGCTTTGTTTTTAGTAAGGATGCCAAGTCTACTTCCTTGTCCACCAGCAAGTAACATAGCTATCATTTCTTTTCTGCGCATTTTGCACCTCCCTAACTTTATATCATATTATAATTATAGCATAAATATTACATAAAAGATATACAATATTCCTAAAAAAATCTACAATTATTAATTTAAGAGTTGTAAGATTAATTAATAAAATGTCATAATTAGTAATTTTATTAAGATTTGTGTATAAAATTATTAAAAATATACTAAAATTTTGGTTTATATGATATGGTTTGAAGTGTTTTTACTAAAAAAATTCAAATTATATACAAAAATTAAATTTAAAATCTACATATTTTTAAGGTTGAAACGTTACTTCTTCTTTACTTCTTATAGTAACTATTGAAAATTTATTGTTTTCATAGTATAATTATATATTGAATATTATAATTAAAAAGGGTGAATTATGAGAATGCGAAATATAAAAAAAATATACTTCTATGGTATTGGTGGCGTTAGTATGGCTGGATTTGCTGAATTACTTAAAAGTAAGGGTATAGATGTATCCGGATATGACTCGAAGGAAAGTAGTATAACGAAAAAATTAGTAAGTTTAGGAATTGAAGTTGTTTACAAAGTTTCTGATATTAATCTTGATAAAGTTGAGCTTGTGGTTTATTCTTCGGCAATTGGCGAAAACTCTCTAGAAATGCAAAAATTAAAGGAAACAGATATAAAAAGCATTTCAAGAGGTGAGTTTATTGGTGAGATTTTAAAGGATTATGAAAAGCCTATTTGCATTAGTGGAACTCATGGAAAAACAACAACAACGGCACTTGTATCGACTATATTTTTAGAGGCAGATAAAAACCCTACAATTTCTGTTGGAGGGCATTTACCTATAATAAATGGTGTTTTTAAAATTGGAGGACATGAATATTTTATTTTAGAAGCTTGTGAGTATAAAAATAATTTTTTAAACTTTAAAGGCACAACATCACTTATTATGAATGTTGAAATGGATCATAGTGATTTTTTTAAAGATGTTAAAGAAATCAGAAAATCTTTCAATGATTTTGCGAAGTTATCAAAGGAAAAAGTTATAATTAACAAAGAGATTGATGGAATTGATGAGATTTTAGATGGGGTTACAAATGAGATTATAACTTATTCTTTAAAGGATATAGATGCAACATATTACATTGGCGATGTTGAAAATAAAGATAATTTAGTTCTTTTTAAGCTGTTTAAAAGAGGTGAGTTTTTAGGAGATTTTGAAAGTACATTACTTGGAAATCACAACTTGTATAATATTTTGTCTGCATTATCTGTTTCACTAGAAAATGGTGTGTCAGTTGAAAAATGCAAAAGTGGTCTTATGAAGTTTTCGGGGATAAATCGTAGATTTCAATATAAGGGAGAGAAAAATGGGGTAGTTGTGTATGACGACTATGCTCATCACCCTACGGCTTGTGTAGAAATTTTAAAATCTATAAAAAAATTAACTAATTCAAAAGTTTATGCAGTTTTTCAGCCTCACACATTTTCAAGAACTATAAGCTTGTTTGACGATTTTTCTAAAGCTTTTTATGATGCAAGTGAGATAATTTTAGTAGATATTTTCCCAGCTCGTGAAACTGATGAAGGAATTATAAATTCTGAAAAACTTGTTGAAGAAATTAATAAAAATAGTTATAATAGTAAGTATGAAGAATCTTTTGAAAGTTGTCTTAGTTATTTGGAGAAAAAAGTTGAAAGAGGAGATATTATTTTAACAATTGGTGCAGGTGATGTTTATAAGATTGGAGAATCGTTTTTAAGCTAGTTGTAAAAGTATAGAAACACAGAGGGATAAAGGAAAGAAAGGTACACAAATGACGAAAATATATCTGTCGAACAATTTGAAGTCGGCAAAACTAAATGAGTTTTTAATAGGGAATGTGTTTAATTATCCAGCTACTTATGTTGCGATTTTTTTACACTTAAATGCTTTAGTGAAAAAAGAGGAGTTTGTTGAATTAGAAAGTGTTGCTAAGAAGTTTAACGTAGTTTGTACTGATGTTTTTTTAATGTTGGAACGCTTTAATGAGGCTGGTTTACTCTTTTTTGCGAAAAAGGATAGTGATATACATATATCTTTTTCAGAACCAGTTTCTTTTGATGTTGCAAAGCCTATACAACAGCCATATGCCGAAAGTATACAAGTAAGTTCATATTACTCACCTGAGGATATAAAGGAGCTAATTAAAAGTGATAGAGGACTTGAAAAGTTTTATCAAGATGCTAAAAGTTATTTTGATTATGAATTTTCTCATAGTGATTATGAAAAATTATTAACTTTACATGATGTTTATAAATTACCTCTTAAAACTATTTTGTTTTCAATTAATCATTGTAAATGTGAAAATAGACTTTCTATGGGCGAACTTGAAAGAACATGTAAGTTTTTAAATAGCAATGATGCATATACAGAAGAAGAAGCAAAACAGTTTTTGAGAGTTTCTGGGGATAAATATACATCAATTTTAAATGCCCTTGGGATTAAAGGTAAGCTTAAACCTGTTCAAGAAAATACTATAAATTCATGGTATGAAGATTTTGCATACTCAATGGATATAATTTTAGAAGCTTGTGATAAGGCTGTTATAAACACAAATAATCCTAACATAAATTATGTGGGAGGTATACTTAAAAATTGGTATAATGCAGGAGTTACCTCTGTTTCGGATATTGCCGAACATGAAAAAAACTTTGCAAAGGGAAATCAAAAAACAAATGCAAAAACAAAAAATTCCTTTTCGAACTTTACAGAAAAACAAAACGATTATGATGCAATAGAAAATTTGGAACGAAAGTTTGGATAATTATAAACACTATTTGCAAAAGATAAAAACTTTATATAGGTAGGTTTTATGCTAAAAAAAATACATAGAGAAGTTCAAGAACAACTAAGAGAGATAAGATTTTATAATAGTGAAGTTTTAAGAAATAGAAAAATTAAAATATATGAGGAGCTAAAGGAATATAAGGATTTAAGCATTAGCTCTAAAGAAGAAATAATTAAATATTCTCGTGATATTCTTTCTAAAAATTCTCTTTTGCAAAAAATGTCGAAAGAGGAAAGAGAAAAGCAAATTGCTATACGCGAGAAACAGGTTAAACAAGATTATGCCTTTGCTCTTTCACGAGAAAAGGAAATTTTAGTTAAAAATGGTTATGACGAAGATTTTTTGGCTTTAAAGTATAATTGTGATGTATGTAAGGATAGTGGAATAAAAGAAAGTGGAAAAACTTGCGATTGTTATAACTTTATGGTTTCTAAAAAGTTAGTTGAGTTATCTAATTTAGATAAAAAAATTTACATGGAGAATTTTGATAATTTTGATATGAGTTTGTACTCAAAGGAAAAAAATCCCAATAGTGGGTATGTTCCCTATGACGAAATGACAAATTATGTTTTAGATATAAAAAGTAGGTTAAATGAAAATGTATTGCCTATGAATTTATATATTTATGGTGACACTGGAACAGGAAAAACTTATCTTTTAAACTGTATTTTAAACGAGTTTCTAAAGAAAAGTAAATCTTTTATATATCAAACAGCACCAGATTTTTCTAACATTTTAAATGATTATATTTTTAAAAATGATAACCCACTTGCAACAAACAGTTATTATAATTTTTTGAAAAATTGTGATTTGTTATTTATTGATGATTTAGGAACGGAAGTTTTTACAACACCTATTTTATCGGAAATTTATAATATTATTGATTATAGAATTAGGACAAATAAGTCAACGATTATAACAAGTAACTTGAACCTTAAAAATGTTGATGAAAGATACACTCCACGAGTTGCAACAAGACTTGTTGGACATTACAAATTGATTAATACAATTAATGATAAAAATATTAGATTTAAGAAAAAGTATGATTTGAGTAGTTAAACTTAAACTTTAATTTTATTTTATCGTATATAGTTATATAATATTATTAAAGGGGTGTTTGCAATGTTTTCGAATAGAATTAAACGTACATTTAAATATACAGTCATATTAAGTTGTTTAATCACTTTTTTGTTATTCATAGTTTTATTGATTTTAAAAGGATTTTTATATTCTACTACAATAACCATTGTTACTTGTATTCCAATTTTCGTTTGGATTTTTGTTTTAGTGTATTTTATGCTAGGTAACAAAGATAGAACAGGTAATAAGAAAAATTTACAGCCAAAGCCTGAAATGACAGAGTTTGACTTTAAAATACGAAGTACAAAAGAAAATCTTGTTAAAATCAAAGCTAAATCTAAAAAAATCAATAATCCAGAGCTAAGTTCTAAAGTGGACAAGTTCATTGTTTCTACTGCTAAAGTTATTGAACTTGCTGAAGAAGATGATTTAGACGGACTTAATAATTTGTTTGAATATTGTGTTCCTACTGTTTATGAACTTGTTTCAGAATATTATAAATTTGTTGATTTGAACATTGAAAGTGACGAAGTAACTTACTTTAAAGAAAAAGTTGTAACTTCAATTGATGAGATAACGGATATAATTGAAAATCTTAAAGATGCTTGTATAAAAAGAAGAAATAAGGATAGTTATGTTGATATAAAAACTGTTAAAACCGTTATGGAATATGATACTTTAGATATGGATATTGACGGCGATAAAAAATAATAAAAACAAAAGATGAGGTATAATATGAGTGAATTAAATTTGGAATTTGACGGTACAAAGGTAGAAACCGATAGTGGTTCAGAAAATATTTTAGAACTTGATAGTAACCCAAAATCAGGTAACGTTAAAACTTCTTTAGAATTTGGAAACGAAGATTTAGCAACAAATGTTTTAAAAAATGAAGCCGATAACTATGAAGTTGAAGATGATTTCAAAATAGAAAAGTTGCCACCTGAAGAACAAAAAATTGTTTCTGATTTCGTTGAGAAAATAAACTTAGATGATACTGCTTCTGTTGTTGTTTATGGTCAAAAATCTCAAAAAAATATAAGTAACATGTCTAGTAATATGCTAAAAGAGGTTAGAACTCGTAATTCTGGTATAGTTGGGGACAACATTACAAAACTTGTAAAAGAGTTAAAAGGTATGGGTGAAGTTGAAGAAGAAAAAAGCTTTTTAGGGTTCTTAAAGCCAAAAGCTATAAAAAATAAAACAGATGTATATAAAATACAATATAAATCAATTGATGCAAATATAAATACTGTTGTTACGGAAATGGACGGACATAAAGTTAAGCTTATTCGTGATATTCATAACCTTGATAATTTGTATGAAACAAATAAGGAACAATATAAGGAACTTACTTTGTATATTATTGCAGGTGAAGAAAGACTTAGACGTTTTTATGATAATGAAGTTGCGACAAAAAGAAATCAAGCTACACAAACAGGCGACCAAATCCACGCACAAGAGTTACAAGATTTGTTAAATCAAGCACAGAGATTTGAAAAAAGATTACATGACTTAAAGCTTACTAGAGTTGTATGTATCCAATTTGCTCCACAAATTAGATTAATTCAAAACAATGATTCTGAATTACTTGAAAAAATACAAAATACTATAAGTAATGCTATTCCTATTTGGCGTTCAAATATGGTCATATCAATGGGGCTTGAAAACAGTAGACGTGCTTTAGAAGCTCAAAAAGCAATTACTGACATGACAAACGATTTGTTAAAGCAAAACTCTGAAATGCTTAAAAACAGTACAATAGAAATTGCTAAAGAGGCTGAACGTGGCATAATCGACCTTGATACTATACAAACAATAAATAGCAACTTAATTGCAACCCTTGACGAAGTTGTAAATATTCAACGTGGTGGCATATCCCAAAGACAAAATACTGAACGTGAAATTGTTAAAATTGAATCTGATTTGAAAAATAATATATTAAAATCTGCTGAAGAAAGAATTGCTATTGCAAAAAATGCAAATTTGTAGTATAATTCTTTTAAGTTATATGGGAGGTTGCGATAAATAATTTTTTCTATAATTATATATTTTTCGAATCAATCCCTATCCTGAGGCTTAACAGATTATGTAAATAATCTCTTAGCCTCTTTTTAGGAGGAATAAATGGTTAAGGTTAGTTGTCATAAAATTGAAATCAGGCGTATTACTTTTCAAATATAAGGTCATCTCTAAAAAAAATGAGTTTTAGAGATTTCTATAAATAAAGAAAGGTAAACTAGAAAAAAATGGAGAATTTAATTTTAGCAGTTAGTATTTTTGTTGTTGTTTATGGTATTATTATTTCGGAGAAAATAAATAAAGTTGCCATAGCGATGATTGGTGCATCAATTATCATTATTTTAAAAATAATTGATTTTGATGTTGCAGTAACATATATTGATTACAACACAATTGGGTTGTTAGTTGGTATGATGGTTATTGTTAGTGTACTTAGAAGTACAGGTGTTTTTGAATATTTAGCGATTTATGTTGCAAAAAGAGTAAAGGGTAATCCTTGGGGCATTTTAAGTGTACTTGGGATTATGACGGCAGTTGCTTCATCTTTTTTAGATAACGTAACAGTTGTTCTTTTAGTTGTTCCTGTAACTTTAGTAATTACAGAAACTCTTGAAATTGACCCAAAGCCTATTTTGATTTCACAAATTTTACTTTCTAATGTTGGTGGTACAGCAACATTAATTGGTGACCCACCAAACGTTATGATTGGTAGTAGTACACATTTAACATTTAATGATTTTATTATTAATCTTGGTCCTGTTGTCTTAGTTACAGTAGTGGTATTTTTAGGCGCATTATATTTATTATATGGTAAAAATATGGGGGCAGATGAAAAGAATATTAAAAAACTCATGAGATTAGATGAAAAATTATCTATTCGTGACAAGGGTAGACTTAAGAAAAGCCTAGTTATTTTATTCATGACAATTGTATCTTTTTGGTTGGCAGAATTTTTTGATATTGAACTTGCAGTTATGGCTTTATTTTTTGCAGGTATAATTGTTGCAGTTACAAAAGTTGATATTGAAGAAGTGTTTTTACATGTTGAATGGTCATCAATTGCATTTTTTATTGGATTATTTGTTATGGTTGGTGCACTTCAAGAAGTTGGTGCAATCGACATACTTGCACAAGGTATGCTAGATGTAACAAAAGGCGATTTACTTATTACAACTTTGGTTATTTTATGGGGTTCAGGTATTGTATCTTCTTTTTTAAATAATATTCCCTTTGTTGCTACTATGATACCACTTATTACAACACTTGGAGCTGATGGTATGACAACTGAGCCACTTTGGTGGGCTTTGGCACTTGGTGCTTGTTTTGGTGGCAATGGTACTATAATCGGTTCTTCAGCTGGTGTGATTGTAGCAGGTGCAAGTGATAAACAAGGATATAAAATAACATTTGGTGAGTATATGAAAGTTGGTATGCCACTTACGATCCTTTCCTTAATTGTTTCAACTGTATTTTTATATGCGAAATATTTCGCATAAAATGGGGGGTTTACATGTATAGTAGTAGAAAAGACTCAAATCGAGCAAGTAAAGAGATTTTAGCAGCACAACACAGAATGAAGTTACAACAAATGGGTGCAAAAGTTACTGAAATTTATTCAAGGGTGTGCTATGTTTCATTTAAAGTAGGTGATATAGATGTGGAATATGTGTATAACATAAATCTACATGATAAGATTTTTATTGAGAGAATAAAGCCGTATCCTGAGCCACTTGATACTTTTGAAAGTGAACTTGACGTTGTTGAGCAGATAGTAGACGATTTTAAAAAGTTTGAACAAGCTGAACATTCACATAATATTAATGAGTTTATTAAAATAAATATGGGGTTAAATAAAACTATTGCCTCTTTTGAAGATTTGTATTTATATTATAATGTGCCAAGGGAAGACGCAGAGAATATTTTGAACAAGATGGATGAAATAAACGATATAGTTAATAAAGTTAAGTCAAGTGGGCAAAGGGTGTATTTTGGTAGTGAACCAAAAAATCTGTAATAATTATGTAAAATAAACGATTTGTACTTGTAAATGTATTCATCATAAGGTATACTAATATTAGTAATTTTAAATGAAAATCGAGGAAAATTATGCTTATTGAGATATTTAAATTTATGACAATTGTATTTTTTGTATGTTATATAACTTTAGGTTGGAAACTTGTTAGGTTTAAAAGAACGGAAAGAACAAAACTGTTTTTGTTTTTTGTAGTTGCCCTAGCTGGTTTGCATTTTTGTGCGTATATCACAACTGTAACAACTAATATACTTATAAACCATATTTTTTATAAATTGACTACATCTTTTTTTGCTTTACTTATACCTATGTATCTTTTGCTTACGCTATCAGGTGTAATTGTTGATGATGAATTTGATTTTGATAAATTGCCAATGAGCAGTAGCGTCATAAAGCTAGGTATTTTACCGGCTATTGTGTATATTGTTGTTAATATACTATCACCAATGGCAGAGATGTTGTATGAATGCGATTCAATTTTTAGGCTAACATATGTTAATTTACCAATTATACTATATGTATTTTTGATTTATTTATATGTTGCGATTATATATGTTTTATTAAAAATTTACAAGGCGTTGAAAGTTATAAATGATAACCGTAGATATTTTCTGATTTATAATTTTATTATAAACATTATGCTTCTTATAGCACTTAGTACATTTGCTTTCCAGTCAATGTATAAGATTATTATTTTTATGATTATTTTCTTAATTGGTACAATGAGTTATTTCTACGAAATGTATCAAGTGAATAATTATAGTCATACAAATGCTATTTTAAGTACAGTAATGGGAAGAATGCAACAACCATTTTTCGTTTGTAATTCTAAACGTGAAATTGTAGGTATAAATGATGCAGTAAAAGAGATTATACCAGAGTTTAAATATTCAAATCAATATAAAAAGAAGATTTATGATATTCCAAGTCTTAGCTCAATAGCTACAGAAATGGGTAGAGATTTTTCAAGAGTAAAACTTACAATTTTTACTGATGTATGTATAAAGTATCTAGAAGCGTCTATTTCTGCTGTTTATGAAAATGATGTGTTAGTTGGATATGGTATAGTTATCTATGACCAAACACCTATAACTGTTGCACTTCAAAAACAAAAAAGACTTGCAGAAGAAGATTATTTAACAGGTATTTTTAACAGACGTACTTATATGAAAGAGGCTGAAACACTTCTTTCAAATGCCGATGAATCTAAAGAGTCCTTTGCTGTGTTTATGATGGACCTTGATAACTTCAAAAGAGTTAATGATACGTTTTCGCATTTAGCCGGTGATGAAGTGCTTGTTACTTTTGCACAAATACTTAAAAATTCACAACGATATAAAACAGTAATGGGAAGATATGGTGGTGAAGAATTTTCTATACTCATGACGGGTTATACTGAAGAAGAAATACGTGAGTATTCAGAAAAAATAAACCAATTAACAAGAGAAAAACAAATAGATTTTAACGGCACAGCGATTTTTATTACGGTTTCTATTGGTGTATGCTTTGTTGATTATGATAGTCAAATGACTTTTGCAAATGCGATTGCTCTTGCTGATGATGCTCTTTATCAAGCTAAAACATCAGGTAAAGATAAATATGTCTTAGTAAAAAGTTAAGTTGGTAGATTATTATATAATGAATTATTAAAATTTAATAGAGGAATAGTTTTATGGCAATAAAAAGTTTAACTTGCAATTATGTTTATAGTGGTGTTTGTAGTTGAAATTTTTATTGCCATTTTTGTTACAAACAATTTTATCAGAAACTATTTTGCAACGTTGCCATACTTGTTATGGAAAGTAATAGATTTGTTAGCATAGCTGTTGGTTGAGTTTTTGATATAAAAGACATTGTTTGTTATGGAGTTGGGTGTTGGTTTTTATTGATGTATGCTTTAAAATAAAAAAATGGAGATAATTATATGAATCAAAAAGAAAGAATGATAAATGGTTTGCCTTATAAAGCAAATTTTGACGGATTAAGTGAAGAAAGAATGGTTTGTAAAGAGAAGATTTTTGACTTTAACCATAGTCACCCTAGTAAACAAAAAGAGGCTATGGAAAATCTTAAAACCATTTTTGGTAAAAGTGGGAAAAAGATATATATGGAATCACCCTTTAGATGTGATTATGGCTACAATATTGAAATTGGAAATAACTTCTTTTCAAACTATAATCTTACTATACTTGATATAGCTAAAGTAAAAATAGGTAACAACGTTATGTTTGCTCCAAATGTTGCCTTGTATACAGCAGGACACCCAGTGCATCCTGATAGCAGAAACTCTGGTTATGAATATGGAAAGCCAATAACCATAGGTGATAATGTATGGCTAGGTGGCAATGTAGTGATTTTACCTGATGTTACAATTGGGGATAATGTTGTAGTTGGTGCAGGTAGTGTTGTATCTAAGGATATTCCAAGCAATGTGATTGCAGTTGGTAACCCATGTAAAGTCATAAGGGAGATAACTGAAGAAGATAGAAAGTTTTTTTACAAAAATGAAGTCTTTGATGTAGATGATTATTTATAAAAGATAAATTATTCATATATAACAATATAAAAAACATAAAAAATAGGAAAGGTAGAAAAATATAATATGAAATATAAAAAATATTGTATATGAAGGATTTTATATATATCAAATAAAATTAAAAGGAGCTGTTTATATGAAAAAGTTTTTAGGTTTAACTGTTGCTTTATCTATGTTATGTACTAACACTGTGCCGACTTATGCGGCTATATCAGATCTTGAAGCAAAAAAATTGCTAGTTGACACAATGGAAAATACTCTTGAAAGAATTAATGATGAGATTTATGAAGATGGGTTTGTTGAGGAGTACAACAGTACTTTTGTAAAGTTTTTAGAAAATATTAGAGATGGTCATAGTATAAACTTTGAAGGTAATTTTGTATTTTCATTGTTTGATGATGAACCTGTGGAAAGCAATATAAGTTTTGATTATAATGATGATGGAGATAGTATTCTTGCCAATTATATTATAGATGATATGAGTGGAAGTTTATTTCTTAATGATGAAGTTTTAGTTACAGAAAATTCTATGATAGGGGAAAAGTATTTGTATGAGTTAGGTGAAGCAAATAGCGATGTACCACTTCTTTTTAACATAAAATATAGTCAAGTTAAAAAGTATATAAATGCACTTATTGACCTTGAGATAAATGGTGAAGTAGACGAAATAGTAGCTGATTATACAGATAATCTAGTTGATTGTTTAGCTAAAGCTGATGTTAAACAGTATAATGACAAAGTAGTTGTGGTTGTAGACTCTAAGCTTATGATAGAGTACCTTAATCAACTTTCTACTAAAGTTAGAAATGACCAAAGCCTAAAAAATATATATGAAAGTTTTGGTGGCGATTTATTTACGACTGTGTCCTATGAAGAAGTTGTAGGAGGTATTGCTGACGAGTTTGAGTATATGGCAAGTGAACTTGAAAACAATCCAAGTATGGAGCTAATTTACTCTGGAATAATCCAAGATGGCATTTTTGTAAACAATAAAATACAATGGAATGAATATAATGAGACTTATTTTACATATGAAATGAATTTCAATGATATTGGAAATGGTGTTTTATCAGATGTTGATGTTAAAATGTATGATGACGATATGGAAATGTCATATAATTATAGCCTTGTAAATACTGGCGATGGATTAGATATGTATTTAGATTATGAGGTTGACGGTGAAAAAGTTTACGATTATGACTTAAAGTATGAAATAAACGGTATGGATATCGCTGTAAATGGTGAAATGACCATGTATACTGAGCCACATTTTACAGTTACTGAAGAACCTTCAGCCGAAATTTTAGACTATAATTCTTGGATTAAAGAGTATGAAGATGAAAATAATAAATATATTAGCGACTTAAAAAGTACAATAAATCTTGTAGATGAAGAAATAGAAAGAGTTAAGTCTTTAACGTCTAATGATTTAACCATTGATAGTTATTCGGAATTTTACAACGATTATGATTACTTTGTAAATTTTGAAACTTTTGAAACAATGTACAATGATGATAATAAACTATACGATTCAGCAGTTTGGTCAAGTTCTTACTCTGAAAATCCTGAAAGATATTTAAGTGTTTCGGATAAAGATGTGTATTTACAAACTTTAGAAGAGTTTAATAACTATACTAGTGCTGAGATAGAGAATGCAGAAGCATATTGGAATGATTTTCAATCTAGTTCTAAAGAAGATTATGATATGTATTTGGAATGGGCAAAAGAAGATTACCAAAATGAGTTGAAAGAATATAAAAATTATTTAGAATTTGTTGAAAGTGGCGAGAAAACAATAGCTACAAAAGTTGTTATTAACTCTGTTCAAAGCCTTAGTAAAGAAGTGTTTGAAAACTCTAGTCATACAGTAACAAGTGAAAATGGCGAAAATGTTATGAGTCAAGATTACAAAATTCGTATAGAAGAATCAACAGGAGATAATAAAGTTGATTTAAAAAACGCTATAAATATTAATGAATAAATTGCTGTATTTGAGGAAGAGCCAGTAGCTGTAATTGTTGAAGTTGAATAATAGTTCCGGTTGCCTTTTAAAATGTAACATTGTTTCCAAAGTTAAATAGGCTGTACGGATATATGTGAGTTTCCTTACAACTCCCACATTTCTTTACAGTCTTTTTCATATTTGTTAATGAAAATTATTAAATAAGGATAAAATGTGAAAAACCTATTGACATATACTAAAAATCTGTTATAATAATATAAGTAGTCAATAAATGATTCATATAAAGGGGTATAGTTCAATTGGTAGAGCAACGGTCTCCAACACCGTAAGTACGGGTTCAAGTCCTGTTACCCCTGTTTAAATTATTTAAAAAGTATTGACAAAATATTTAGTCTATGGTATACTTAGTATCGTTGATTAAGTTTTATTAATTAGCAGTTGTGGCGGAATTGGTATACGCGCAAGACTAAGGATCTTGTGAGCTTTGGCTCGTGAGGGTTCGAGTCCCTCCAACTGCATATGCGTGAATAGCTCAGTGGTAGAGCATCGCCTTGCCAAGGCGAGGGTCGCGAGTTCGAATCTCGTTTCGCGCTTTAAATTTAATAATGGGTTGTCGCCAAGCGGTAAGGCACAGGACTTTGACTCCTGCATTCGAAGGTTCGAATCCTTCCAGCCCAGCTATCCTATAATTTTAATTATAGGATTTTTTTTGTTTTCTTGTATTTTTCTTTTGGACTTTACCAATACCTTTGTCATTATTTTAAATTTCTTATCATTTTACAAAGAAAAACAATTTGTTAAAAATTTTTCTTGAACATACCTCTTGTTATTTTTCTCTAAAAACTATACTATATTATATTGTTAAAAATAGATAACAATATAATATAGTATAGTTTTTTATTAATGCTTTGTGAAAACCTTACAATTAAATTAATTTAATAACAATTTACATAAAGAAATCGAAAAAAAATGTAATATTTTATTAAATTTTCATTAAATTATTTACTTTTAACTAAATTTATAGTAAAATAGTACATATACGTGGTTGGTAATAGTATATTTATTAACAATTAGAAGTGAATAATTAAACAAATAGGAGGGGTCTTATGAATGAGGCAGTAAATAATGAAGTAAGTCAAGAAGATTTATTTAAGCTTAGGGAAATCATTACAAGTTACAAAGATGAACAAGGTGCTTTGATGACTGTTTTACACAAAACACAGGAATTGTTCGGGTACATTCCTTATCAAGCACAACAAGTTATATCAAATGTTTTAGATATTCCAATATCTGAAATTTATACGGTTATAACTTTCTATGCACATTTTTCACTTACGCCAGTTGGAAAGTACAAAGTCTGTCTTTGTATGGGTACGGCTTGTTATGTAAAAGGTTCAGGGAAAGTGCTTGAGGTTATAGAAAGAGATTTAGGTATAAGAGCTGGTGAAACAACAGATGATGGACAATTTACCATTGAAGCAACAAGATGTATAGGTGCCTGTGGCCTTGCACCTGTTATGAGTGTAAATGACGATGTACATGGTAGACTTAACAATGAGGAAGTTTTAAAAGTTTTAGAAAAATATAAGTAAAGGGGAACTATATGGATTTATCAAAAAGTATTTTGGAAACTAAAAACAGTTTAGTTAAACAATTTAACATACGAACACATGAAAATGTTAGTTATGTAGTAAAAGTTGTGGTTGGTGATAGTGGTTTTGAAGCAGGTTCTAGAGATGTGTTTAAAGAAATAGTTAAACAAGTATATGATTTAGATAAAAAAGATATAGTCGTTGACCAAATAGATGATAATGAGTTTTTTGATGAACATACTGTTGTTGTTTTATCATCAAAAGGTAAGGAAGATATTGTATTTAAAAATGTAACTTTAAGTAATGTAAACGATATTATAGAAAAAATAAAATAAGGAGGCATATTTTATGAGTTTAGTGCGTTCTCACATTATGGTATGTGGTGGTACAGGTTGTACGTCGTCTGGTTCTAAGATGATTATCGAAAAGTTTAATCATGAGCTTGAAAAATATGACTTGCAATCTGAAGTTGAGATAATTAGAACTGGTTGTTTTGGTCTTTGTGAGCTTGGACCAATTGTTATAGTTTATCCTAGTGGTGTTTTTTATACTAGAATAAATGAGATGGATATAGAAGAAATTGTTGCCGAACATCTTTTAAAAGGTAAAATAGTAAAAAGACTTGTATATCAAGAAACTATTTTAGAGGACGGTAGTATAAAAAGTTTTAATGAAACAAAGTTTTACTCAAAACAAGAACGAATTGTATTGGAAAAATGTGGTTTAATTGACCCTGAAAATATTAATGAGTACATAGCTTTAGACGGTTATTTTGCCCTTGAAAAAGTAGTTACGCAAATGAAGCCTATTGATGTTATAAATGAGATTTTGGAGTCAGGGCTACGTGGTCGTGGTGGTGGAGGTTTCCCAACAGGTACTAAGTGGAAGTTTGCCTATGACCAAGAGGCTGACCAAAAGTATGTAGTTTGTAATGCTGATGAGGGTGACCCTGGTGCGTTTATGGATAGGTCAATTTTAGAAGGTGATCCTAACAGTGTTGTAGAGGCTATGGCGATTGCAGGGTACGCAATTGGTGCAAGTGAGGGCTATGTATATGTTCGTGCAGAGTATCCAATTGCTGTTGAAAGGCTACAAGTTGCAATAGACCAAGCGAGAGCAAAGGGGTTACTTGGTGAAAAAATCTTTGGAACAGACTTTGCGTTTGATGTAAAAATACGACTTGGTGCAGGTGCTTTTGTTTGTGGCGAAGAAACGGCACTTTTGGAGAGTATCGAGGGTAGACGTGGTGAGCCAAGACTTCGCCCACCGTTTCCAGCAGTAAAAGGATTGTATGGAAAGCCTACAATAACAAATAATGTTGAAACTTTTTCAAATATACCAAAAATTATTTTAAAAGGTGCAAATTGGTTTAAAAATATAGGAGCAGAAAAATCAACAGGTACAAAGATTTTTGCTGTAGGTGGTAAAGTTGAACTTACAGGTCTTGTTGAAGTACCTATGGGTACGACTGTGCGTGAAGTTGTATATGATATTTGTGGTGGTATACCAAAGGGGAAAGCCTTTAAAGCTGTTCAAACAGGTGGCCCTTCAGGTGGTTGTATACCTCTTGATTTGATTGATACACCAATAGAATTTGATACACTTATATCCATAGGTAGTATGATGGGTTCAGGTGGTATGATTGTAATGGACGAGGATAACTGTATGGTTGATATTGCTAAGTTTTTCCTTGAGTTTACTTGTGATGAAAGTTGTGGTAAGTGTGCACCATGTCGAATTGGTACAGTTAGAATGAAAGAAATGCTTGAAAAATTCACTTCAGGTAAAGCTGAGATTAAAGATATTGATTCTCTTTTATCTTTAGCACTTTCTATAAAAAGTACAGCTATTTGTGGCCTTGGACAAACTGCACCAAACCCAGTTATAAGCACAATTCGATATTTTAGAGATGAGTATGTTGCTCATGCTAGAGATAAAAAATGTCCAGCAGGTGTATGTAAAGATTTGATTAATTATTATATAGATGAAGAAAAATGCGTTGGTTGTACGGCTTGTAGTAGAGTCTGTCCTGCTAGTGCTATTTCAGGTAACGTCAAAGAAACTCATAAAATTGATATAAATGTCTGTATAAAATGTGGTGCATGTATAGAAAAATGTCAGAAATTTAAGGCGATTTATACTCAATAATTGAGCGAAAGGGGTTATTAGAATGTCTAAGATTAATATAAAAGTAAATAGTATAAGTTATCATGTCGAAGGTGGAGGAACGATTTTAAGTGCTTTAAAAGAAATTCATATACATGTTCCAACTCTTTGCTTTTTAAAAGATATAAATGAAATTGGTGCTTGTCGTATGTGTATGGTTGAGGTTAAAGGTGCTAAAAACCTACAAGCTTCATGTGTTACAGAAGTACGAGATGGTATGGAGATTTATACTCATTCTCATATTGTACAAAGAGCTAGAAAAGAAGTTCTTTCTATGATTTTATCTGCTCACGATAGAAAATGTCTTACTTGTTCAAGAAAAGGTGTTTGCGAACTTATGCAAGCAGCTCATGAACTTGGTATTGACGTTATTGAGTATGACGGATATAATCCTAAGTTTGAACTTGACTTACAATCACCGGCGATTGTAAGGGATAACAACAAATGTATTACTTGTAGAAGATGTGTTTCTGTCTGTTCAAATGTACAAAATGTATACGCTATACAGCCTGTAAATAGAGGTTTTGAAACAATTATCGGTTCTATATATGACAAATCTCTTAATGAAACATCTTGTATAATGTGTGGTCAATGTATCATGGCTTGTCCAACAGGTGCTTTAAAAGAGCGTAGTGAGATTGATGATGTGTGGACTGCAATTTTAGACCCTGAACTTCATGTTGTCGTTCAAACAGCTCCTGCTGTTCGTGTTGCTATTGGCGAGGAGTTTGGTATGCCTGTTGGAACAATTGCAACGGGTAAAATGGTTACGGCACTTAGAAAGTTAGGGTTTGATAAGGTTTTTGATACAAATACAGGTGCTGATTTAACGATTATGGAAGAAGGTTATGAACTTTTATCTAGAATTCAAAAGGGTGGCAAGTTGCCTATGATTACTTCTTGTTCACCAGGTTGGATAAAATACTGTGAACATAATTTCCATGACTTTTTAGATAATTTATCATCATGTAAGTCGCCTCATCAAATGCTTGGTGCTATGCTTAAATCCTATTATGCAGAAGTTGCAGGTATTGACCCAAGTAAGATTTTTGTTGTTTCGGTAATGCCATGTACGGCTAAAAAATATGAAAAGTCACGTCCTGAAATGGAAGTATATGGGCATAGAGATGTTGATGCTGTTGTTACAACTCGTGAACTTGCCAATATGATTAAACAAACAGGTATAAACTTTGCCATGCTACCTGATAGCGAGTTTGATAATCCACTTGGTATGGCAACGGGAGCAGGTGCAATATTTGGTGCAACAGGTGGTGTTATGGAAGCAGCTATAAGAACGGTTGCCCATGTTTTATCAAATGGTCAAGAAGATATAGTTGAGTTTGAAAGTTGCCGAGGGAAAAATAACAATAAGGAATTTAACGTTACAATAGGTGATGTGAAAGTTCGTGGTGTTGTTGTTCATGGAACAGGAAATGCAAAAGACTTACTCAAAAAAATTAAAGACGGTGAAGTGGAATATGACTTTATAGAAATTATGGGTTGTACTGGAGGTTGCATAACTGGTGGTGGTCAACCAATTGTTTCGGCTCGTGACGGAGAAAGGTTTGATGTTTGGACACTTAGAAAAGATGCAATATATCAAATAGATAAAGATTTACCACTTAGAAAATCCCATGAAAATCCTTTTATAATCAAGCTTTATGATGAGTTTTTGGATAAACCAAATAGCCATAAAGCACATAAGTATTTACATACTCATTATACAAGACGACATAAATACACAAATAAAAATAGTATTTAGTGAGTATTTGATAATAAGAAATTATAATTTTAATTATAAGTGCAACAAATATTTACCTTTTTAAAATAATAATGGTATATATTGCAAGTTGTGCTTGTAATTTTACACAAAAAAACAATATATTTCTTTGTATGTTATGTATAAGTTTTTGAATTTATCTGTAAAAAAAATTTCAAAAAAGTGTTGACATATATTTTTACCTGTGTTATTATTTAATCACGAACAAAATACAGACGTTGAAAAGAAGAGTAATAAGGTTATCTTGCAAAGAGAACTCTTGATGTGGTGAAAAAGAGAGAAGAGAAACTTATGAATATGGTCTTGGAGTTGCGTAGTCGAGATTTTTTAAGTTTAGACTATGACGGGTGCACCCGTTACAGTGCCAGAGTATAAGCCGTTTTCGGTCGTACTTGTTGAGGTTGATTTTGCGAAAAATTGACGAATTTAGGTGGTATCACGAAGTTTATTAACTCTCGTCCTAATTGTATTATATACAAATAGGACGGGAGTTTTTTTAGTTTTTAATTAAAATGTAAAGTAAACTTAAGTACCAAAAATGAGGGAGACAAGATATGATTAAACTTAAAAAGATAAATAAAGTTTTTGAAGATGGAATAAATGAAGTGGAGGCGATAAAAGATGTTAGCATAGATATTGCAAAGGGAGAGATATACGGTATTATAGGTTTATCAGGTGCAGGAAAATCTACACTTGTAAGATGTATAAACTTACTTGAAACACCAACTAAAGGTGATGTATATGTTGACGGAGTAAATTTAAAAGACTTAAACAAAAAAGAACTAAGAGAGCAAAGAACAAAAATTGGTATGATTTTTCAACACTTTAATCTTTTACCATCACGAACAGTATATTCAAATGTTGCCTATGCTCTAAAAAAAAGTAATTTAAGTAAAGATGAAAAGGATAAAAAAATAAAAGCACTATTAAAACTTGTTGATTTAGAAGATAAAGTTGATGCTTATCCCTCACAGTTGTCAGGCGGGCAAAAGCAAAGGGTTGCAATTGCAAGAGCAATTGCAAATGACCCAAAAGTTCTATTGTGTGATGAGGCAACAAGTGCCCTTGACCCTAAAACAACAAAATCTATACTAAGATTACTTGGTAAAATAAATAATGAGCTAGGAATTACAATAGTAATAATTACTCATGAAATGGAAGTTGTAAAGGAAATATGTCACAAAGTGGCAGTTATGGAAAATGGTATTGTTGTTGAAGAAGGTTCAGTTTTAACTGTATTTCACAGCCCTAAGGAAGAAACAACAAAGGAATTTATTTCGACAACAAGTAATATTGATACTGAGAAAATTTATAAATTTCTTGAGATTAATGACCAATTATGCAATGAAAGTTATGTATACTCACTTACATATAAAAGCACAAATGTAGGCGAGGCTGTTATAACTGATTTAGTTAAAAAATTTGACGTAGAAACAAATATTGTTTTTGGTAATATTGAGTTTATACAAAATGTGCCAGTTGGTAAACTTGTAGTTATTTTTAAAGGCGAAAAAAGTCAAATTGAAAAGGCGATTACTTATATCAAAGACAAAAATGTAGAAGTGGAGGAAATCGTTTATGAGCATACTGTATAGTCTAATGCCAAACATTGAAAGACTTGGAGGAGAGCTACTCAAAAGTATAGGACAAACGATGAAAATGCTTTCGGTTTCTGGAATATTCATTTTTGTTTTTGGTATAGCCCTTGGAGTTATTCTTATAGTAACAAAGAAAGACGGAATACTTGAGTGTAAAGTGCTTTATAATATTTTAGATAAAGTGATTGACATAGTTCGTTCAATTCCCTTTATCATACTAATGGTTTTGCTTATCCCTGTCAGTCGTGCGATTGTTGGTACAGGTTCAGGTGTTACAGGTTCATACATTGCACTTATATGTGGCACAGTACCTTTTTTTGCAAGACAAGTTGAAACTATACTTTCGGAAGTTGATTATGGTCTTATAGAAGCAAGTGAGGCAATGGGTTTTAATGAACTTGAAATCATTTTAAATGTATATTTAAGAGAAAGTATAGCAGGAATAACAAGGGTTACTATGATAACTTTCGTAAGTCTTGTAGGTGTTACATCTATGGCTGGAGCGATTGGTGCTGGTGGTCTGGGAGATTTTGCAATAAGATATGGTTATCAAATGGGTTATACGGATATGACATGGATAACAGTTCTAATTATACTAATTATTATAAGTGTTTTTCAACTTATAGGAAGTTACATTATAAAAAAAGTTACACATTAAATTATTTGGAGGATTAAGATTATGAAAAATTTTAAAAAGAGTATTATAACATTCGCAGTTGTAGGTAGTGTGTTTGGTTTGGCATCATGTTCAGGTGGTACGGCAGATACTGATGAATCAACAGTTGTAAAAGTAGGTTTAGTTGGTGAATACAATCAACAATGGGACACTGTTGCAGAACTTGTTGCAGATGATGGAATTGTTTTAGAATATGTGAAATTCACAGACTATATAGCACCAAATAGAGCATTGAATGACGGTGAAACTGATATAAATGCATTTCAACATAAGGCTTTTTTAGCTAATGAAATTGCTGAAAAAGGTTATGAAATTACAGATATTGGAGATACAATTATTGCACCTCTTACTATATTTAGAAATAGTGAGAAAATAAGTACACTAGAAGATATAAAAGACGGTGATATTATAGCTATACCTAGTGATTTAACAAATGGTGGTAGAGCTTTAAAATTACTTGAAGATGCAGGTTTAATTGTATGTGACCCAGAAAAAGGAGTTGTACCGACAAAGGCTGATATTATTGAATATAAAGTTGAACTTGAAATTTTAGAAGGTGAATCTGCAACACTTGCTAATATTTTACCTGACTGTACAGCTGCTATTATAAATAGTGAAAATGCACTTACGGCAGGACTTGACCCTAAAGTTGATGGTATATTTGTAGAGAATGTTAATCCTAATGAAAATGAGGCTGTACCATCTCTTATAAATGTTATTGCTGCTAGAACAGAAGACGCAGATGATGAAACTTTGAAAAAAATCGTTGAAGCTTACCATTCTGATGAAGTAAAAGCAACTATTGAAGAAGTATACAAAGGTGCATTACTTCCAGCTTGGGATTACTAAAAATTGACAAACAATAATATTCCCATATATTAAAAAAATGCCTAGTTAAAAAGCTAGGTTATTTTTTTTGTAAAATAACCTAAATAATTGCAAAAAATAACAAGGTTTCTTGTTTTTTTATAGTCTTAGTGTTATACTATAATAGAATAACTTGGAATTTAAAAGTGTGTTTAACATACCTTTATTATAGATAGTTTTAATAATTGAAATAGGAGAATTTTTATGAAATCTTTATATATAAATACAATTACAATAAGCGTTGCAACTATGTTTTTATGTGGTTGTTCGCTTTTTAATGATAATTTAGGTGAAAGTGTTGAAGCAAAAGGTTTACCATATAGTTTTGGTATGACTAACTATGTTGTTGATGATAGTGGAGATTTATCTTCATGGGGATATAATAAATATGGGGAAGTTGGAAACGGAACTGGTGGAAGTGGATATAATGTTGTAACTTCTCCCAAAATTGTTCTTGATAACGTACAAGGAGTTCAAGGTAGCTTTGCTATTAAAACTGATGGAAGTTTATACGCATGGGGAAATAATAGTCATGGGCAAGTAGGTAATGGGAAAGGTGGAAACGCTGGAGATTATGAAACTGAACCTGTGAAAATTCTTGATGATATTACTTTAGGTATAGACGCTGATGGAAGTAGTATATATGCTATAAATTCTAATAGGGATCTTTATGCATGGGGGAATAACTCTTTTGGTCAAATAGGAAACGGGAAAAGTGGAGAAAACCAAACAAATCCAACAATAGTTTTAACAAATGTTGTTAGTGTTGAAAATGAGACTAATACAACTTTTGCGATTACAGAAAATGGTGAACTATATGGTTTTGGACAAAACAATAATTATGGCCAAGTAGGCGTTGGAACAAAGGAAAATGTACTTACACCAACTTTGGTTTTAGATAATGTTTCAAAGGTAGAATATAAAGGCACTACAACTTATGCAATAACTAAAAGTAACGAACTATACTCATGGGGTAGTGATGTTTATGGTAAACTTGGTGACGGTAAAAGTAATGATAACCAAGATTTTAACTCTACTCCCAACAAAGTTTTAGATGATGTTGTTGATGTTGTAAGTAATAGAATGGTAACTTTTGCAATAAAAGATAATGGAAGTTTATATGCATGGGGAAGTAACGATGTTGGTCAAGTTGGTGACGGTCGAGGTGGCGAAGAAGATGACTTTGTTTCAACTCCTGTGAAAGTCTTAGACAATGTTCAAAGTATAGCTACTGACGGCTATACTACTTATGCTATAACTGAGGATAATAGTCTTTATGCATGGGGATATAATAATAATGGTCAAGTTGGCAACGGCTCAGATAATGAGTTTGTTTTAAAACCAGTAAAAGTTTTAGATAATGTTGAAGAAGTTAAGACGAACGGACGTACAACTATGGCTATAAAAGGCGATCGTTCTTTATGGCTTTGGGGAGAAAATGAATATGGTGAAGTTGGAAACGGTTCAGGTGGTAGTTTAGGGGACTTTGTATCTTCGCCTGTAAGCGTTTTAAAAGATGTAAACTATGCAGAAGTTATTGACGGTAACACATATGCTATAAATAATGATGGCGAGTTGTTTATTTGGGGTAATAATAATTCAGGGCAAATTGGTAGTGATGTTAGCAAAAATAAATCATATGTAACTATACCTACTATTTGTGATGTTGAATATGTACATATAGAAAGCTCACAAGAAAGTTCAGAAGATGAGAAAGAAGTTGTACCTACAACTAAGCCTACATCATCAAAAATATTAGTTGACGGCAAAGAAGTTTCATTTAATGCATATAATATAGAAGATAGCAACTATTTTAAGTTACGTGATATTGCCTTTGTGCTAAATGGAACTGACAAGGAATTTGAGGTGGCTTGGGACGCAAATAAAAAGGCTATAAACCTTATTTCAGGAGCTCCATATAGCCCTGTAAATCAAGAAATGATACTAGGTGACGGCTTAGAAAAAGAGTATGTTTTAAACACTGCACCTATATATATTGACGGTGAAGCAGTTTCTTTAGAAGCTTATACTATTGATGAAAACAATTACTTTAAACTTCGTGATTTAGGGAAAGCTTTTGATTTTGGTGTTGTGTGGAATGCAGATACGAAAACAATTGAAATTTTAAGCGATGAGTCATATGTAGAGTAGTCTACATAATTTTATAGTTGGGAGGAGATTGCCATAAGTAATATTTTGTTGATAGAAGATGATAGAACATTATCTAATGGAATAATTTTAACTTTGGCAGACGATAATATTAAACTTCTACCGGCATACACTTTAAATGATGCTAAAGAAAAGCTTATGAGTGAAAGTTTTGATTTAATAATTCTTGATATTAATTTGCCTGACGGTAATGGATTAGACTTTATAAAAACAATAAAAAATTTAACGTCATCAAATTTTATAATACTTACAGCAAATGATACAGAGTTAGATATTATAACGGGTTTAGAAATGGGTGCGAATGATTATATAACGAAGCCTTTTAGCTTAGGTGTGTTAAGGGCTAGAGTTCGCACACAGTTAAGGTATGATAGTGTAGAAAAAACTTGCTTTAAAATAGATGATTTATATCTTGACTTTACTAATGTACAGTTTTATAAGAATGATTGTATAGTTGAACTTAGTAAAACGGAGCAGAGATTATTGCATTATCTTGTGAAAAATAAAAACATAACGTTAAAAAGAGATATGATAGTTGACAAAATTTGGACGGATAATGACCAATATGTTAATGAAAACGCATTATCAGTTTCTATAAAGCGACTAAGAGATAAGCTTGAAGATGATCCGTCTAACCCGAAGTATATAAAAACAATTTATGGTATAGGTTATTCATGGAAACAAGATGAGTAACATATTTAATATTAATGATAGCTCTTTAGATATTGTTATTTTAGTGTAAGTTAATTTATATATAATGGAAGATTTGAAGGATAGCAACTAAGTTAAAAATCTAAGGTGAAACAAATATGTTCAAAAAAAATAAGCAATTAGATAGACTAAATAAAATGATAGATAATGCTATTGAGGGAAAGCCAATAGAAAATGGGTTTGATGAAAGCAAAATGTCAGCCATAGAAACAAGATTATCAAAATATTTAGCTATGAATAATGCCACAAAAAAACAGCTTAATTATGAAAAAGAAAAAATAAATGCTTTAGTTTCTGATATTTCACATCAGACTAAAACGCCTATTACGAATACACTTATGTATAGTCAGTTATTAAAAGAAGCAATGGGAGCAAATGATAAAAATGAAATGTATGTAGATGCTATAATCGAACAATCAGAAAAGCTAAATTTTTTGTTATCTTCATTAGTTAAAATTTCAAGGATTGAAACAGGTATTATCACATTGACACCAAAGCTTAAAAGTGTTAATGAGTTGCTTGAGGTTGCTATAAGGCTGATGAAATCTTTAGCAGAAAGTAAAAATATATCTCTTGTTTTAGAAAAATCTAAAGTACAAGCATTTTTTGACGAAATATGGACTTTAGAGGCTGTTGTTAACATCATCGATAATGCTATAAAATACACTGAAAATAACGGAAAAGTTTTTATATCTGTAACACAATATCCATTATTTTCAAAGATTGATATAAAAGATACAGGGATTGGTATTGGTCTTGAAGAACAGGCACAAATTTTTACCAGATTTTATCGTTCAAAAAATGTTAGTGAATATGAAGGTACTGGGCTAGGGTTATACTTATCTAGAGAAATTGTGAATAATCAAGGTGGATATATAAAAGTAAGTTCAGAAGAAAATAAGGGGGCTACTTTTTCAGTTTTCTTACCTAATGAAAAAAAGTAAAATCTTTCAATATTGTAAGATTTTATTTTTTTGAGAAAGAATGTGGACATAACAATATGATATTATAATGTTAAGGCTGCTTTACAAAAAGATATTAGGAGGAATTTATGGTTATTTTAGAAACAAAAGACTTAAAAAAACAGTACGGAAATGGTGAAAATGTTTTAAATGCTTTAGATGGAGTATATTTGAAAATAGAAAATGGGCAATTTGTTTCTGTTGTTGGAACTTCTGGAAGTGGAAAATCTACATTATTACATATGTTAGGTGGACTTGACTACCCAACTTCAGGAGAGGTATTTGTTGACGGCACAAATATTTTTACTTTAAATGATGAGGAGTTAACTATTTTTAGAAGAAGAAAAATAGGATTTATTTTTCAAAACTATAATCTAATACCTACTTTAAATGTGTATAACAATATTATTTTGCCTATCGGATTAGACGGACAAAGCGTTGATGTTGAATATGTAAATAGTATAATTTCTTCACTTGGGTTGGAAGATAAACTAAACAATTTGCCAAATAATCTTTCTGGTGGTCAGCAACAAAGAGTTGCTATAGCTAGAGCGTTAGCTACAAAACCAGCTATTGTTTTAGCAGATGAGCCAACGGGAAACTTAGATAGCAAAACTAGTCAAGATGTTATGAGTTTGTTAAAAGTAACTAGCCAAAAGTTTAGACAAACAATTGTTATGATAACCCATAATGAAGAAATTGCTCAATTAGCTGATAAAATTATACGAATTGAAGATGGAAAAATTTTAGGTGGTGAGTAATATGAATAAAGTGGATAACAAAGACACGATTAAACTTATTGCCAAATCGTCTTTTAGAGGAAATAGATTAAGAAATATTTTTGCCATAATTGGGATAATACTTACAACGATTCTTTTTACAAGTTTGTTTACAATTGCAAGTAGTTTTTTAGTTTCCATGGAAGAAAGTACGATGAGACAAGTTGGCACAAACGCCCATGGTGGTTTTAAATATTTAGACCAAGAGCAATATGATAGAATTAAAGAACATCCATCAATAAAAGAAATATCCTACTCTGTTTTTATGGGAGTTGCAGAAAATAAGGAACTTGTAAAAAGACCTACGGAAATCAGATATTTATCAGACCCAAATGAAGCTAAAAGAAGTTATAGTGAACCTACTACTGGTAGACTTCCTGAAAACAACAGCGAACTTGCAACAGATACCCTTGTACTAGATAGATTAGGTATCCCTCACGAGTTAGGCGAGAAAGTTACAATAGAATATTCAATAGACGGAACAAGCCATAGTGACACGTTTGAACTAGTTGGTTTTTGGGAAGGGGATATAGTAAACAGTGCTAGTTTTGTTTGGTTAAATGAAGATTTTGTAACAAATCAGTTGAAAAACCACAGTGTAAAAAGTGGGGATATAATTGGTACAATAAATGCAGATGTCATGTTTTCAAATTCTTGGAATATTGAGAAAAAAATGAATAAAGTACTGGGTGACTGTGGATTTACGAGTGATGAAATATCAATAGGGGTAAATTGGGCATATATAGGTAATTATAGCTCTGTCGGTCTCTTATCTATGTTATCTATTTTAGGAATTGTTTTTCTGATTGGTTTTTGTGGTTATTTGATTATATCTAATATTTTTTACATAAGTGTGGCTAAAGATATAAAGTTTTATGGAATGTTGAAAACTATTGGAACTACTGGAAAACAAATTAAAAGTATTATAAACAGACAAGCCTTGATACTATGTGCTTTAGCGTTGCCTATTGGTTTGTTGTTAGGTTACTTTATTGGTGTTGTTATTTGTCCTTTTATTTTTTCTATGGCAAATCTTTATGTTATAAAAATTTTTGTAACACCATTGGTATTTTTGTTATCTGCTATGTTTTCTATGGTTACAGTATTCATAAGTATAAACAGACCGTCAAAAATTGCTTCAAAAGTAAGCCCTGTTGACGCACTTAGACAAACAGACAATGTAAGTAACAACTCAAAAAAGACCACTAAAAGAAATGGTAAAATAAGCCTTTTATCATTAGCTTGGTTAAATCTAAAGAGAAATAAGAAAAAGTTTATTTTTGTTACATTATCAATATCGATTGGATTAATGATTTTAAACATAGCTTATTCATATTCTAACTCTTTTGATATGGATAAGTATCTAAAGGGAAGCGTTACCTTTGATTTTCAAGTTGGTGATGTGTCAAACTTTAGCCACTATGTTCGCTATATTGACCAAGATACACTTTCTACTGAACTTATAGAAGATTTGAAATATAGAGAGGGAGTAGAAAGTTATAACAACATTTACTTTTCAGAAAATACTGTAGAAAATAATATAAATTATGAAAATATTTTGACGACCTATGAGGATATTTATAAAGAAAAACATTATAACCATGGTAGGATAGTTAAATATAGGGATTTGCCTCTAGCAAATCATATATATGGACTTGATGATGATGTTTTTTCAGAAATGGAGTTGCTGGAAGGTGAAATAGACCTTGAAAAGCTTAAAACAGGTAAGTATATTTTGATAGATTCCTTTGATTATGAGGGGAAAGTGAAATATTATAATGTTGGTGATAAAGTAACGCTACATTCAATTGATGATAATACAGAACAAGAATATGAAATAATGGGAATTGTAAATTATCCATATCCTATTACAGTTAAACATTCTCATTTTATGGGGATAAACTATTATCTGCCATCTGATATTTTTCTTGAAAATATAGAAGAAAAACAACCAATGTTGGCAACTCTAAATGTTGATGATGATTATGAAAACAATTTTGAAAGCTATTTTTATGAGTTATGTGAAAACAACGAAAACTTAAGTTATGTGTCGAAATTTACTTATATAGCAGAATTTGAAAGTTTACAAAAATCATATAAAATGATAGGAATTATAGTTAGTTCTATTATTGCTTTTATTGGTATAGTCAATTTTATCAATACTACAATTTCTTCTATTATATCACGTAAAAAAGAAATTGCTATGTTAAGAAGTATAGGGCTTACTAACAAACAAAGTTACAAAATACTTATGTATGAGGGTGTAATTTATATAGGTGTAGCCTTTTGTATAACCCTTACTCTAGGAACTATAATAGGATATGCAAGTTTACTCAACAGTCAAATGTGGTTTTTAACTATAAAATACACCATTGTTCCATCATTTGTTTGTATGCCTTTCTTTCTAGTGATAGCTATATTCATACCTATATTTAGTCAAAGGTATATTGACAAGGATAGTATAGTTGAAAGACTGAGAAATGAAAATGAGTAGAAAATAAATTTCTAGTACTAATTTGTCTAATGTTATTAAATTTTATATTCAAATATCATGAATTTTAAAATATATACTTGATTTTTTTAAAAAAATGTTATAATATAAATAAAAAGAGGTAAAATTATGGAAAGTAACGATAATAAAGAAAAGAAAAATAATAAAGGTGCTAACTTTAGTTTGTTTCTTAGTATCGGGGTTGTTTTTGGAGTGTTATTTGATAATTTGGCCTTAGGTATTGCCATAGGAATGTGTTTTGGAGCAAATTACATATATGAATAGACACAATGTTTGTGTTAATGTTACTTTTTAATAATATTTGATTAAGGAGAAAAAAATATGACAGAAGAAGAAAAGGTATTAGAAGAAACAAAAAAAGCTGAAGAAAAAGCTAAGAAAATGGCTGATAAAAAAGCCAAAAAAGAACAGAAAAAAGAGGCTAGTAAAGCTAAAAAAATAGCTAAAAAAGCTGAAAAGAAAGCTAAAAAAGAAAAGAAAAAAGCAGTAAAGAAAGCTGAGAAAAAGGCAGAGAAAAAAATGAAAAAAGAACAAAAAAAGTAAGCTAAGAAAATATAAAAAAGTAAAAAAATATAAAAATATAAAGATAAAATATAAAATATAAAAAAAAAGTGTGAGAGAATGTGTTTATAAGAGAAAGAGGGAAACCTCTTTTTCTTATCGTTTAAACATTTTAATAGTAATTTTTATAGCAGGAGGGCAAAGAGGTGGATTCGGTTAATAAAATCAGTGTTGAAAAAAGAAAAACGATTTTAGTTGTTTTAGGTTTTGTTATTGCGTTTGCTATAATTATAAATAATGCGTTCCAAAGAGATGATTACAATTCTAATTTTGATGATGTTCTTTTAAACATTAAATCCCTTGAAAATGGTGTGTATATAAAAGAAGTGGATTTTCAAAAAGATACTGATATAAATGGAAATGAAAGTTCCAAAGGGGAAAGTAGGGTCTATGTTACAATTGATGAATTACCTTTGTCAGATGACCAAGTAGATACACTTTTTGAGGATATAAAAAATGTTATAGATGATGACATGAATTCTGAAAGAGAGAATAAAGCTGGATTTAACTATGACCTATTGAACTTAGTTTTGTATTCTTTTCCAAATGATACAGTTTTAAAGTCTGAGACTAGACATGTTGATGAAGAAGTCGGCATATACTCAAATGTTAGTCTATATCATTGGAATAATGCTAAAAAGTAAAAAAGGACTAAATTAATAGTCCTTTTTTAATGAATTTTTATTATCTCTCAGCTAATTTTTTAGCTAAAGCTTCTGTAAGTTTTGGTATGATTTGGTTTGCGTCACCAACTATACCAAGGTCAGCAGTTTCAAAGATTGGTGCGAACTTATCTTTGTTTACTGCAATAATAAGTTCTGAGTTTTCCATACCAACAACATGTTGGATAGCTCCAGAAATACCCATTGCAAAATATACATCAGGGCGAACTGTTTTACCAGTTTGACCAACTTGTAAATCACGCTCCATTACACCAGCATCAACACAAGCTCTTGAAGATGAAACACCACCTTTAAGTGTGTCAGCAAGTCCTTGAAGTTTCTCAAAGTTTTCTTTTGTTCCAATACCACGACCACCAGAAACAAGTATGTTTTGGTCAAGTATATCAACTTTGTTATTTTCTTTTTTGATAATATCACGAATTTTGATGTTCATATCAGAAGGTTTGAAATCAACAGTAAAGTTAGTTATTACACCTTTTTTATTTTCATCAACAACTGTTTTCATAACACCAGGGCGAACTGTTGCCATTTGTGGTCTATGATTTTCACAAATGATTGTTGCCATTATGTTACCACCAAAAGCAGGTCTTGTCATAAAGAAGTTTTTACTTTCTGCATCAACATCAAGTTCTGTACAGTCGGCTGTAAGACCAGTTTTTACTCTTGCAGATACACGAGGTGCAAGGTCACGACCGATTGAAGTTGCTCCTATAAGGAAAGCTTCTGGTTGTCTATCTTTTATAACTTCTACAAGTGCTTTTGTATATGGCTCAGTAACAAACTCTTTTAACATTTCGTTATCTATAACTACAACTTCATCAGCACCGTATTTAACTAATTCTTCAGCCTTATCAGCAATGTTATGACCTAAGGCAACTGCTACAACTTTTTCATCTATTTTACTAGCTAGTTTTGAAGCTTCACTTATAAGCTCAAATCCAACTTTTTGAAAAATACCATCTCTTTGTTCAATAAAAACGCATATATCTCCCATTTTTACTTAGCCTCCTATATAATAAATTTGCTTTCAAGCTTATTGATGATAAGCTCTACTGCTTCGTCTGCTGAAACTTCAAATACTTCACCAGCTGGTTTAACAGCTTTTGTGAATGATTTTTTAACTTTTGTAGGTGAACCTTTAAGTCCTAAGTTTTCCATTTCAACTGTATCTTTAACATCTTCATAAGTCCAGTTTTGAACTTCTTTAGTTCTATATGCGTCAAAAACACCACCAACACGCATATAACGTGGTGTGTTTAACTCGCTAAGTGCCGTTAAAAGTAGGGGAGTTTGAGCCTCTATAATTTGGTATCTATCTTCAAATTGACGTTTTAAAACAAGAGTATCGCCTTCAAGTTCGATTCCTTCAACATAACTTACTTGAGGTATACCAAGATGTTCAGCGATTTGTGAACCAACTTGAGCAGTATCTCCGTCAATCGCTTGGCGACCTGCGATAATTAAATCGTAGTCAAGCTTTTTGATTGCACCAGCTAAAGCACTAGATGTAGCCCATGTATCAGAACCACCAAAAACTCTATCAGAAAGTAAGATAGCTTCATCAACGCCCATAGCAAGAGCTTCACGAAGTGCAACATCTGCTTGTTGAGGGCCCATAGTGATTGCAGTAACATGGCTACCGTCTTTATCTTTTATTTTAAGAGCTGCTTCAAGAGCTGCTTTATCATCAGGGTTTATAATACTTGGAACGCCCTCTCTAATCAATGTACCTGTAACTGGGTCAAGTTTTACTTCTGTAGTATCAGGTACTTGTTTTATACACACAACTATTTTCATTTTAAAATCTCCTTATACTAATTTACAATTATTTTAATAGATTTGCAGAAACAACCATTTTTTGAACTTCTGAAGTACCTTCATAAATTTCAGTTATTTTTGCATCTCTCATCATTCTTTCAACTGGGTATTCACGAGTGTAACCATAACCACCGAAAAGTTGAACAGCACGTCTTGTAACATCGCTTGAAACTTCTGAAGCTAAAAGCTTAGCTTGAGCTGCTTCGTTACCATAAGGTAATTTACTATCTTTTAAGAATGCAGCACGATAAACCATAAGTTTTGCAGATTCTGTTTTAGTATGCATATCAGCAAGTTGGAATTGAGTATTTTGGAATGCTGAAATAGTCTTTTTAAATTGCTTACGTTCTTTAGTATATTTAACAGTTTCTTCAATTGCACCTTCAGCTAAACCTAAAGCTTGAGCTGCGATACCGATACGTCCACCGTCTAGAGTTTTCATAGCTATCATAAAGCCTTTACCTTCTTTTAATAGAAGATTTTCTTTAGGAACAATACAGTTTTCCATAATCAACTCGCAAGTTGATGAACCACGGATACCCATTTTCTTTTCTTTTTTACCAACAGAGAAACCTGGCATATCTTTATGAACTATAAAAGCTGAACAACCTCTAGTTCCTTTAGATTTATCAGTCATTGCGATAATTATATATACATCTGCATAACCTGCGTTTGTGATGAATATTTTTGTACCGTTTAAGATGTAGTTTTCTCCACTTTCATCTAAAACAGCCATAGTTTGTTGCATAGCTGCATCAGTACCAGCACCTGGTTCAGTAAGACCGAAAGCGCCAAGGTATTCGCCTTTTGCAAGAGGTACAAGATATTTTTGTTTTTGTTCTTCAGTACCGAACTCATATATTGGAGCTGCACAAAGAGAAGTATGAGCTGATAAGATAACACCTGTTGTACCACAAGCTTTTGAAAGTTCTTCAACAGCCATAATATAAGCTAAGTTGTCGCCACCTTGTCCGCCATATTCTTTAGGGAATGGTATACCCATCATTCCACATTCAACCATCTTTTTAACAGTTTCTTCAGGAAAACGCTCTTCCTCATCTACTTCTTCAGCTATTGGTTTAACTTCATTTTCAACAAATTTTCTGTACATTTCTTGTACAAGAAGATGTTCTTTTGATAATAAAAAATTCATTTATACTTTCCTCCATATTATAATGCTTAGCATTTTCATAATTAATTATTACATATAGGCAATATTGTAATATTACCATTGTATACATTTTTTATACAATTAGTGTTATGCTCTTGGTATCATAAGAATAGCTTCACCGTCTATTACAACTGTACCATCTTGTTTTGTACATGTAGTTTTAACACGTAATTTACCTTTTCCAAGTTTCTCAATGATTTCACAAGTAGCTGTAACTGTATCACCAATTAGAACAGGTGCAGTGAACTTCATTTCTTGTGACATGTATATAGCCCCTTCTCCAGGTAGTTTAGTACCAAGACAAGCAGAGATAAAACCTGCTGATAACATACCATGTGCAATTCTAGTTTTAAACATAGTTCCTTTTGCATATTCTTCATTAAGGTGTGCAGGGTTAAAATCTCCTGTAACACCAGCGAAGTTATAAACATCAGCTTCAGTAACTGTTTTTGCAAATTCTTGTTTTTCGCCTACTTCAAAATCTTCGTAGAGTCTTCTCATGTTACTTCCTCCTTAAAATGTTCTACTATATATGTATAAAAAATATATATAAATAGTAGATAAAATTTACGACATGTAATATAGTTTAGTTTTAGTTTAGTTTTAGTTTAGTTTTTAGAAATGTTTTTCACAAATGAATGTGAACACTTACATCTCTGTTAAAAGAATAACATTAAAACTGGTAAAAGTCAATGTATATGTGGAAAAAATAACAATTTTGTATAGTTAACTTAAAATACATGTGAAATATACTTATAATTTAGTAAAGTTTATAATGCATGTGTAAACTTGCATAACTATTTGGTTATAATTTGTATAGTATTACTTGCATAAATAAAAATTTAACAATATAGTGGTAATATAAGGAATATTTAGGTGGAATTTTACAAAGCTTAGTAAGAATAGACTATTATTATTTTGTGATTATTTAAACAATCATACATTATATACAAAAATAGTATAGTTTAAAAAAATATATTGAAATACTTTTATTCATATGTTATACTCAATGCAAGTAAACGATTTCATTATATTTGTAAATGCTGTTTGATTTACAATTTACTAAAGTTGTTAGTCTATATTATAAAGGGGTGAATGTTATGAATAAAATGAATTTGAAAAATGGCGAAACTATTGCTTATGAGGATAAGGGTAGTGGCGAAAAGGTTCTTATTGCAATTCATGGAAATATGTCATCTAGTAAACATTTAGATGTATTGTTTGAGAACTTCCCAGAAAATCTTAGAATTATAGTACCAGACTTACGAGGCTTTGGAGAATCAAGCTATAATGAGAAAGTGAATAGTTTGGAAGAATATGCAAATGATATTATAGAACTAATTGATGCTTTGAAAATTGATAAGTTTTCACTTCTTGGTTGGTCAACAGGTGGTGGTATAGCCATGGAGATTGCAAGTATAGAAAATGAGAGGGTGCAAAAACTTATACTCATAGCATCTGTTGGTACAACGGGTTATCCTATGGCTAAACTTTCAGAACTTGGTCAACCTATAGAGAACGAGATTTTAAAAACTCGTGAAGATGTAGAAGGTGATACCTTTCGAACTATTGCTATTCAAAAAGCTTTTGACGAAAATAACAGAGATTTTGTAAAGGCTACGTGGGAAGCTGTTATATACACTCACAACAAACCAACACCTGAAAAGTATGAAGAATATGTTTCAGATGTACTTACACAAAAAAGTATAGCTGATGTATATTACTCTCTTTTATCCTTTAATATATCGAATAAACATAATGGTGTGAAAGAGGGGAATAATAAAATATCAACAATTAAAGCTGATACTTTAATTATTCAAGGTGAACGTGATTATGTTGTGCCTATGGAAATGGCTTTATCTATAAAAGAGGGGCTTGGAGAAAAGGCAAAACTTGTTACAGGTGATTTTGGACATTCGCCATTTGTAGATTGTCCTTCGTTTATTTGTGAAACTGTTATTGATTTTTTTAAATAGGTTAAAATAAATTATAAATTATAAATATTAAAAATTGGAGTTTTAAGTATTTATATGACTATATAATAAAAAAAGTGTGAGATGAATAAGTAGATATAAGTTTTCTTTTTTCTTATATCTACTTACATTTTCTACAAAAAACAAAATATTTATGTATATTATGCAAGTAATTAATTACTTGAATTTAGGAGGAATAAAAATGAATGTAGGAATACTTGGTCTTGGTACTTACTTACCAGAAAATGTAATGAGTGCTAAGGATATTTCTGAAGCAACAAAAGGTGCTTGGAGCGAAGATGCAGTTATAAATAAACTTGGAATTAAGCAAAAACCTATTCCAGGTGTTGATGACGGCACACAGGAAATGGCAGTTAAAGCAGGGCTTAAAGCTCTTGAAAATGCTAAAATTTCCCCACTTGAAATAGATGTTATTTTGTGTATGGGTGAGGAGTGGAAAGAGTATCCTCTATCAACTTCGGCACTTTATATACAAGATAAAATCGGTGCTTTAAATGCTTGGGGTATAGATGTACAAAACCGTTGTTGTACAAGTCTTTCAGCTCTTAAAATGGCTAAGGCAATGATAATAGGTGATGATTCGATAAACACAATTATGATAGTTGGTGGTTATCGTAACGGTGATTTAGTTGATTATACAGATAATGATGCGTCAATGTTGTATAACCTTGGTGCAGGAGCAGGAGCTATGATAGTTAGCAACAAGGCAAAAGAGAATTTTGTACTTGGTTCACATATTTTAGGTGATGGCTCAATGTGTCGTGATGCACATGTTAAAGTTGGTGGAGTAAACGAGCTAATTAATTCAGAAAATATGGATTATGCATATAAAAGTTTAACTATTGCAAGACCTAAAGAAATGAAAGCGAAGCTTAATGCTACTTCTATGGAAAATTGGTTTATTTGTATAGATAAAGCTTTGGAAGAATCGGGACTTACAAGAGATGATATAGATTATCTAGGTATTTTACATTTTAAAAAATCTATGCATAACGTAATACTTGATGCTTTAAACTTAGATGAAAGCCAAAGTATATATTTAGAAGATTATGGGCATATTGGTCAAGTTGACCAGATTTTGTCAATGGAGCTAGGACTTAAACAAGGTAAAATCAAAAAAGGCTCAAATGTACTGTTGGTTGCTGCAGGTATAGGTTATGTATGGTCTGCAAGTGTTGTTAAATGGGGTGTGTAATATGTCAAATTTCATTCAAATATTATTTAGTTCTCTTGAGTCAGGTTGTGTTTATGCACTCGCCACGCTAGGTATTATAATAATTTTTAGAACAAGTAGAGTAACAAACTATGCACAAGGTACAATTGGTATGTTTGGAGCTTTTGCGGCAACAAGTTTTCTTGTTTCGACAGGTGCAAATGAGTTTGTGGCTGCATTTGTAGGTATGATTACGGCATTTTTGTTAGGTACGTGTATAAACTTTGTAATTATACGTCCTGCTAAAAATGCATCACCAGTTTCTAAGCAAATTTTAACTTTCGGTGTAATTATGCTTGTTTTAGGTGTAGCACCAATGTTGTTTGGTAGTGTTCCACTACAATTTGGTAAATTTATAAAAACAGGTGAATTTACATTACTTGGAGCAAGTCTTACGTATAATGCAATGTTTAACATTGTTGTAGGTATTGGTCTTATGGTTATTCTCTTTTCCTTTTTACAATATTCAAAATGGGGTCTTGCTGTTCGTGCAACGGCGACAAGTGAGCAAACTGCTGAACTTATGGGTATACCAACAGAACTTGTAAACATGGGAGCTTGGGCAATTGCTTCTATGCTTAGTACACTTGCAGCAATTATGGTTGCACCAGCTACAACTGTAACAGTCGGACTTATGGATACAGTACAAATTTTTGCACTTATAGCACTTGTTTTAGGTGGTTTTCAAACTTTCCATGGCCCAGTTATTGCAGCATATTTAATTGCTTTTGCGAAGAATTTAATTTCTTTTTATATTTCTTCTACTTGGTCATTAGCTATTTTATATATAGCCATATTATTAACAATAGTAATTTTACCGAACGGTTTATTTGGTAAAAAAGTTGTTAAGAAAGTGTAGGTGGGTAGTTTGAATAAAGATTTAAAAAAATATTTACAATATATATTATTCGGTGTATTTCTTATGATTTTACCGATAATGCAACAAAATGATATACTTATAAGTAACTCTAACATAACAGTTATAGGAACAGTTTTGTTTTATTCGATTGTAGGTATAGGGCTTAATGTTTTACTTGGTTATTCAGGGCTTGTATCTCTTGGTACAGCAGGTTTTATGGGCTTCGGTGCATATTTAACAGGTTATTTTTCGGCAACTCTTGAACTTAACTTTTTCTTATCAGTGTTTTTAGCGATGCTTGTTCCTTCTGTTTTAGGTGCAATCGTAGGATTGATTTCTTTAAGACTTGAGGGGTATTATTTAGCTATTGCAACACTTGGTTTTGCAGAAGTTTTAAAAGTAGTATTTGTTGAACTTGAATGGTTTACAGGTGGTTTTTCGGGACTTCAAACAAGCTACCCTAGTATTTTTGATAACTTTGATTTTTTCGGTTCACAAACCTCTAAAATTTTAACTTATGATTTAATAGTTGTTGTTTTAGTAATTTTATTAATAGTGACATATAACTTTATACATTCAGCAACAGGACGTGCCTTACTTACAATGAAAGGTAGTCAAGCAGCAGCTCAAGCTATGGGAATAAACTTGTTTAAATACAAGTTAATTGCGTTTATAGTTTCAACAGTTTATGCAGCACTTGGGGGGGCTTTATATATGGCGTTTATCCGTTCGGCATATCCAGCTACATGGACACTTAATCTATCACTTCAAATACTTGCAGTTGTTGTAATCGGTGGTGTTAGAACAATTACAGGCCCTATATTTGGTGCGTTTGTAGTTTTTGGTATACCAGAACTTGTATTTAAAAACATTCCATTACTTGCAGGTATAGACGGATTATCTTATATTTTCACAGGTATTTTGATTATTGTAGTTATTTTATTCTATCCAAATGGTTTAATATATTTAGGTCATGATGTGAAAAATTGGTATAATAAATTGTTTAAAAAAGGTGATAAAAATCAAAAGGAGGAAATAGCTAATGAGTAAAAAATGTATAGAAATTAAAGATTTATCTATTTCTTTTGGTGGTATAAAAGCTGTAAACTCTTTGGATTTTCATATTGATGAGGGTGAAATATATGGTCTTATAGGACCGAATGGTGCAGGTAAAACAACTGTTTTTAACTGTATTACACAATTTTATAAGCCTGATAATGGAAAAGTTATTTTCAACAATTTAAAAGGTGATGATATAGACCTTACAACGCTTAAAACTCATGAAGTTATAAGTCAAGGTATTGTAAGAACTTTCCAAAATGTTGAGTTAATTCAAGAATTATCTATAATTGATAACTTATTAGTTGGTGCTCACATATACTTTAAAAAGGGGTTTTTCTCACATTCATTTAGAACAAAAAGTTCAAGAGTAGAGGAAGAAAATTTCCGTAAAAAAGCTGAAGAAATACTTGAGTTTTTAGGACTTATTGATATAAAAGACCAACTTGCTTCAGGTCAACCATACGGTGTACTTAAAAAAATCGAACTTGGAAGAACTCTTATAAGTAATCCAAAATTGATTATTTTAGATGAACCAGCAGCTGGTTTAAATGATAATGAAACTTTAGACCTTGTAAAATTACTTCGTGAAATTCGTACCCAATATAATTGTACAATTTTACTTATTGAACATGATATGCGACTTGTTATGGATATTTGTGACAGAATTTGTGCAATATCCTTTGGTGAAAAGCTTTGTGAGGGTACACCTTCTGAAATACAACAAAACAAAGATGTACAAGAGGCTTATTTAGGGAGTGATGCAGATGAGTAAAATCTTAGAAATTAAAAATTTGGAAGTGTCCTATGGTAGCATAAAAGCTATTAAAGGAATTAGCCTTGAAGTAAATGAGGGGCAAATTGTAGCTATACTTGGGGCAAATGGTGCAGGGAAAACAACTACACTTAGAACAATTTCAGGTATGGTAAAAGCACAAGGAGGAGAAGTTGTTTACAACCAAAGCAAAATAACTAATCTTTCACCTAATAAAATAGCAAAAAGCAATATTTCACAATCTCCAGAGGGTAGACAAATTTTCTCTGACCTTACTGTTGAGGAGAACTTATATACAGGGGCTTTTGTTTTAAAAGACAAAAAAGAGATTAAGAAAAACTTAGAAATGGTTTATAACTATTTCCCACGTCTTAAAGAAAGACACTCGCAAGTTGCAGGTACTTTATCAGGTGGTGAACAACAAATGTTAGCTATATCTAGAGCTTTAATGTCAAGTCCTAAGCTTTTGTTACTTGATGAACCATCTTTAGGTCTTGCACCACTTATTGTAAGAGATATTATGAATATTATAAAAGAAATTCGTGAAAGTGGTGTTTCTGTTCTTATAGTTGAACAAAATGCACTTCAGACCTTAAAAATAGCCGATTATGGTTATGTACTTGAAGTAGGTGAAATATCTATGGAGGGCGAGGCAAAGGAACTTTTATCAAATGAAAAACTAATTGAAGCCTATTTAGGAGGCTAAAACAAAGACTTTTGACCTTTTTGCTATGAGGCTACTTTGAAGAAAAAGTAAAATATAGCGTTTATATATTTATGTTACTAAAAAAATTAATGTTTTAAATTTATGGAGGTATTTATGAAAAAAATAGTAAAATCAGCAACAAGTATTATGTTAGCATCAGCAATGTTTTTAACATCATGTGGTGGTAGTTCTGACACTAGTTCAAGCGAAGGAGCTGATACTGGTAGTGAAAGTTCAGATGCTGAAGAAGTTGTTGAAGTACAATATGATCAAGGTGTTACTGATGACACAGTAAAAGTAGGTAACTCAATTGCTGTATCTGGTGCACTTGCACCTGTTGGCGTTCCTTTTAAAGCTGGTATCGAAGCTTACTTTAAAATGATAAATGATGGTGGTGGAATTGACGGACGTCAAATCGAATATGTTCACCAAGATGATGAGTTTTCTCCTGAAAAAGGTAAGGCTGCTTTAGAGAAACTTGTTCATGATGAAGAAGTTTTTGCAATCGTTGGTCACTTTGGTACACCTGTTGTAGGTGCGACATTAAGCGATATTAACGAAATCGGTATTCCAACTGTTTATTTTGCAACAGGTACTGGTATATTATATAATGAAAATGCAACAGAGGGTGACGGCTTAAGTACATTCCCTGTTCAACCTGTTTATCCAATGGAAGGTAGAATTTTATCTACATGGGCAAAGGGTAAGTTTGAAGGCGAAAGCGTTGGTGTAATCTATACTAATGATGATGCAGGTAAAGACTTGTTATCAGGTATTGAAAAAGAAGCTGCTGACTTAGGTCTTGAAGTTGTTGCAGAGCAAGTTCAAGTTGGTGATGTTGACGTTTCTGCTGCTGTAACTAAAATAAATGACGCTGATGTTGATGTTGTTTTAGTTGCTGCTATACAAAACACATTCCCTCAAGTTGTTAAAGAACTTGCTAAACAAGGTAATGATGCTCCTGTTATTACAACATATGTAAATGCTGACCCTACAATGACTGAGTCAGTTGCAACTGATGTTGGCGATAAGTTTGAAGTTTATGCTGATACATGGGTTGACGTAACTCAAGAAGACTCTTTAGCTACATTTGGTGAGTGGGTTTCTCAAGTTTCTTCAGAGGACTTTACTAGTAACTCATATGCTATGACTGGTTGGATTGCTGCACATTTCTTCTGTGAAGGTTTAGATAGACTTGATGACCAAGATATTACTTGGGAAAACTATATAGCTGCTCTTGAATCTGAGCCTGTTAAAAACCCATTTGGTGGTTACATTGATTTCGCAAACGGTGCAAGACTTGGTACTTCTGAAATGGGACTTGTAAAAATGGATCCAACTTCACCACTTGGTTGGGCTGATGAAGAAGCTATCCAATCTATGAGTGATATGTTAGGTGAGTAATATTTCTAACATAATTGTTTAAATATAAAACATATAAAGAGGGACTGTAAGAAATCTCACATTATGTGATTTTACTTACAGCCTCATTATTATAATATTAATATTAAAATTAAAATTTTGGAGGGCTTAAAATGTATAAAAGCAAAGTAATTAGTACTGATGATGCTCTATCTAAAATTCCAAAAAATTGTAATATAGTTTTTGGTTTGGCACCTGCTGAGCCTAGAACTATTGCGTCTAGATTGCATGAAATTTATGATAGAATTGAAAAAGTGTCAGTAACAACGTGTTTACCAATTGCTGATGCACCATATTATACAGAGGAAAAATTTAGTGATAGATTTTTTATGAATGGTTGGTTTTACACAACACCAATGCGTAAATCACAAAAACATGGTAATATATCTATGATACCAAACCATTTACATTTAGCAGAGAAAAAACGTGTACAAGCTATGCCTACAAACTTATATATTGGTAATTGTACAAGACCTGATAAACATGGTTTTGTATCTCTTTCTTTGAGTAATGTATATGAACGCAAGTCTTTAGAAAAGGCGGAACTTGTTATACTTGAAATTAACGATAATTTACCTAGAACTTTTGGAGATATGGAGGTTCATGTAAATGATATAGATTTTTTTGTTGAAACTGATTATGCAATTCCTGAAATTCCAAATATTGAACCTGGGGAAAAAGATGTTAAAATCGGTAATTATATAGCTGATTTAATAAATGATGGAGATTGTATACAGTTAGGCATTGGGGCAATTCCAAATGCAGTTGCTAAGGCTTTAGAAAGTAAAAAAGATTTAGGTGTTCATACGGAAATGTTAACATCAGGAATTGCAAAACTTGCTAGACTTGGAGTTGTAACTGGAAAAAACAAAAATATGCATAGAAATAAAATTGTCTGTGCATTTGCTTATGGAGATAAGGACTTATATGACTTTTTAGATAACAACCCATCGGTTTTAGTTATGGACGGAAATTATGTAAATGACCCATATGTTGTTGGCTTAAATGACAATCAAATTTCAATAAATTCTACAATAGAAATAGATTTAACAGGACAATGTTGTTCAGAATCTATAGGTCATGTGCAGTTTAGTGGTACAGGTGGTCAAGCAGATACAGCCATAGGGGCACAACGCTCAAAGGGTGGTAAGTCTTTTATTGCATTACATTCTACTGCAATGGTTAAGAATAAAGAAACGGGCGAAAGAGAAGAAGTTTCAAAAATTGTACCTATGTTAAAAGAGGGGGCAGTTGTTTCTCTTAGTCGTAATGATGTTGATTTTGTTGTAACTGAATATGGTGTTGCTGCACTTCGTGGTACTACTGTTGCCGAACGTGTACATTTATTAATCGAAGTTGCACATCCTAAATTCCGTAGTGAACTACGTGAAACGGCTATAAATCTTGGTTATATTGGGGGTTAATATGCAATTTTTTGAATATGAAACTAAAAAAATAGCTTATAAAATTGACAATGAAAATCATGATAAAACGATAGTTTTGCTAAATGGTATAATGATGAGTATTGGTTCTTGGGATAAGTTTATACCGCAGTTTGCTAAAAATAGAAAAGTAATTAGAATTGATTTTTTAGATCAAGGGCAATCTTCAAAAATGTCTGATGAATATGGTATAAATATGCAAGCTGATGTAGTTTTGAAATTAATGGACTATCTTAATGTATCAAAATTTGATTTGTTTGGAATTTCTTATGGTGCTCATGTAAGTTTGATTACTGCATCTATTTCCCCTAAAAGAGTAGGGAAGTTAATGGTTTTTAATGCCCTTACAAATACATCAAATCAACTACGTGATATCGGTATATCTTGGAAATTGCCAGCTCTTGCAAATAACCCAGAGCAATTTTACTATGCATCAATTCCTACAATATATTCAACTGATTTTTACAATAATAACGAAAAATGGTTTGAAGATAGGAAAAGTCTGTTATTAAGTGTGTTTACAAAGGATTATTTATATTCTATGGCAAGACTTATTTCTAGTTCCGAAAGTTATGATGTTAGAGAAAATTTACAAAAGATTACAGCAGATACTTTAGTTGTAGGTACAACCTTTGATATGCTTACACCTTGCAAGTTTACAAAAAACATTTCAAATGGTATAATGAATAGTAAGTATATAGAAATACCTGATTGTGGCCATGCAACTATGTATGAAAAACCAAATGAATTTATGTCAATTATATCAGGATTTATGGATAATGACGAGATAAAAATTATATAACCGAGGGAGACATTTAAAATGGCAAAAAACGATACTAGAGAGAAAATTATAAAAACTTCACTAGAACTTTTTGCACAATTTGGATATACTAGCACCTCCACAAAACAAATTGCTCAAGAAGCTTGTGTAAATGAAGTTACAATATTTAGACACTTTGGCACAAAAGATAAACTTTTTCAAGAAGTTATGCGTGAATATGTAGAGAGTCTTGAGTTTTCTCAAAAAATTGGAGTTTATGAAAAACTTCCAGTTGACGAATGTGTAAAAAAAATAGGTCGTGAGTATTTGGACTATTGTTTTGATAACTTTGAGATTTATAAGATACAGATGAAAATGCAAGATAATATAGAGCAAATGAATAAATTGCAATTATCAAAAACTTATGTAAGTGGCTGCACAACATACTTTAACCACTTGAAAGAAAAAGGATTAATAAAAAATGACCCTGAAAAACTTGCAAATATTTTTATTTTATCAGTCTTAGGTTTTTTTAACTTCTATGTTCTAGCTGATAATATGGAACACGATTATATATATGAGCTTTTAGATTTGCATATGGAAAGCTTTATTAAAGGCAATATTTATATTTAAAACAGTATTTGTCAAATTATAGTTGCAATAGGTATTTTATTGCAACTTTTTTATTAAATTATGTATATTCATATAGTATTTTGAAGTTTTTATACTTTTTTTAAAAAACTTTCGAAAAAGTGTTGACAAAGGATAGAATACTTGATATAATAAATCTTGTCCTTGAGAAAAAGAGGGCGACGAAAAACAGATGAACATTGAAAATTAAATATAGACGAAAACAACAAAACAACTCGGAAAATTCAAAAGAATTTCAGAAAGTAGAAGTTTCGAACTACTATAAAAAAAGGAAACAAAAAGAAACAAAGGCAAGTCAGATTGTCTGAGTGGATACAAACTATAAACGAGAGTTTGATCCTGGCTCAGGATGAACGCTGGCGGCGTGCCTAACACATGCAAGTCGAACGGAGGATATAGAAAACTTGTTTTTTATATCTTTAGTGGCGGACGGCTGAGTAACACGTGGATAACCTACCCTTAACACAGGGATAACACTTAGAAAT
>JBKEBX010000008.1:0-12376 GCA_047973385.1 Lachnospirales bacterium
AATGTAGTAATAAGTCTAGTAAATATATATTACTCTATGGTATAATAAACTAAAGTCCTAGCTACCAAAAGACAGCTACGACTTAAGATTATTGTAATTTTCATGAAAATTACTTTATGGTATAATAAACTAAAGTCTTAGCTAACAAAAGATAGCTAAGACTTAAGATTATTGTAATTTCCATGAAAATTACTCTATGGTATAATAAACTAAAGTCCTAGCTACCAAAAGACAGCTACGACTTAAGATTATTGTAATTTCCATGAAAATTACTCTATGGTATAATAAACTAAAGTCCTAGCTACCAAAGACATCTACGACTTAATATTATTGTAATTTCCGTTAGAAATTACTTTATGGTATAATAAACTAAAGTCCTAGCTACCAAAAGACAGCTATGACTTAAGATTATTGTAATTTCCATGTAAATTACTCTATGGTATAATAAACTAAAGTCTTAGCTAACAAAAGATAGCTAAGACTTAATAATATTACTTAATGATACTATAAAAAAAGCATTTTATAGTGTAAATATCGGTAGTGGATATAATATTTTGTATAGTGTTAAAGGAGGACAAAATGGATTTTAAACAATTGCAATCATATGTTACTTGCGTTAAATTTAAAAGTCTTACAGTTGCATCGGAAAAGCTGGGAATAGCTCAGCCGACTATAAGTATGCACTTGAAAAACTTAGAAGATGAGTTAAGTACGAAATTAATAAACCGTTCATCTAAGCGATTTGAGTTGACAGATAGAGGTGAACAGTTGTATTCTTTTGCACAAAATATTTTAAAATCTCGTGATGATTTACTTATTAAGTGGGGAGAAGAAGAATCTACTTCAATTAGACTTGGTATATCTTCAATTTATTCAAATTATTACTTGCCAAAGCTAATTTTAGAATATAATAAGAAAAATGATAATGCATATTTTGCAATTGAACAAAAGGATAGTAGCCAAATTATTGAAGGCGTCGAAAATGGCTTGTATGATATTGGTTTAGTTGGTATGCAAAAGGAAAATAAAAATTTAACTTTTAAAATGTTCCATGAGGATACTCTTGTTCTCGTAACTCCAAATACCCAAGAATATGCAGATCTCCAATTGAATAATGAAGAAGATTTGATGAAAATTTTAGAAAATCCAATTATTATGCGTGAAGATGGAAGTGGAAGTGGTAAAATGGTTAAAGACTTATTTCAAAAGATTAATTTTGATGAGAATGAGTTACATATTGCTGCAAAAGCTGATAATGTTGAGATAATTAAGAACCTAGTTATTGGAGGGTTTGGTATAACTCTTATATCAGAGTCTGTTGTAAAAGATAGCGTAGAAAGTGGACAATTATTGCAGTTTGAATTGCCGACTAAATATGCTAAGAGAGAACTTTTTATGGTTATGCAAAAGAACTGTGTTTTAAAGGATAATGTAACGTGTTTTATCGATTTTGTAAACAACTTTAACTTCTAAATTAAGGGTCATCTATAAAATAGATATATAGTTTATATAAATGTAAAAAAACAGATGAAACTTATCTGTTTTTTTTTAGAAGGTGTTGAAAAAGGTTAGAAAAAAATTATACTAAAGGGAATCTCCAAAAACTCAATTCTCAACAATTTTTGTAAATTTGTCAAAATTAGGCGTCACCCTCTTCTGGCTTATACACTCGGTTAGGCGTTGTTGAGGCTTCCTTGTCCTTTTGAAAATTTCATAAAAATCTTTTTAAAAAGCGAGTTTTTAGAGGTACCCTACAAAAATTAGCGTTCGACTTGTATTTTTGTTACATAAAAATATGCAGGTATTGTCTCACTATTTTTGCTTACGTTTCCACTACTATATTTTTTTCTTTCGGACTTTATCAGCACCTTATGTATAATTATGTACATTTAAATCAGATACTTGATAATTATGTAAAAGTATAATATAATATATTATAGCGTATTGTGTAAAATACGTATTAAAATATACATTTAAGTATATATTATAGAAGGTGTAATGTGGATAAAACAAATAGAATACCAAATCATATAGCTATAATCATGGATGGAAATGGAAGATATGCAAAGAAAAGATTTATTCCTAAAAAAATGGGACATAAGGCTGGAGCTGAAACACTTAGAACGATCACCGATTATTGTCTTGATATTGGGGTTAAAGTTGTAACAGCTTATGTTTTTTCAACGGAAAATTGGAGACGTGAGCAAGGGGAAGTAAATGACATTATGGATTTGCTTAGAGAATATATATCTAAGTTTAAGAAAGATGTTAAAAAGAAGAATGTAAAAATTAAAATTATAGGAGATATGACAAGACTTGATGAAGATATTCAAAAGGAGCTTGAAAGCTTGATATATGAATCCAAAGATAAAGAGGGTCTGACTTTGAACCTTGCAATAAATTATGGTGGTCGTGATGAAATCGTACGAGCAACAAAAAAACTTGTTGTCGATTATAAAGATAAAGATATTGATTTAATTACCGAAGATGTTTTTGAGTCCTATCTTGACTCTGCACATTGTAAAAATCCAGACTTATTAATTAGAACTTCAGGGGAATATAGAATATCAAATTTTATGATTTGGCAACTTGCCTACTCAGAATTCTATTATTCAGATAAATTATGGCCTGAATTTTCTAAAGATGATGTTGATTTAGCCATTGAGTCATATAATAAACGTGATAGACGTTTTGGAGGAAGAAACGATGAAAGTTAGAGTAATTACTGCATTAATTGGACTTACTATATTAATTTTTATAATATATTATGGTGGCTGGTTTATGTATTTTATGGCATCGATATTTGGGTTGATTGGTTTTATGGAATTTACAAAAGCTGTTAACAAAAAAATCGACATTTCAAGTATAGTAACGGCAGTTTTTATACCTATAACTTTCTTAGTACTTTATATGGGAAGACATGATTTGCTTATTGCAGTTTTTTTTGGAATTATTATAGCAAACATGATATGTTTAGTGGTTAAATTTGAAGACCTAAGTATCTATAATATATCAGTAAATTTGTTTTCATATTTTTATACAGCTTTTACTTTTGCAATACTTGTTTATATACGTTCTATGGATAGTGGTATTTTATATTTGTTACCAATTTTTATATCTGCTTTTATGTCAGATACTTTTGCGTACTTTGTTGGTCGTGCAATAGGGAAACGTAAGTTATCACCGAAGCTTAGCCCTAACAAAACTGTTGAGGGAAGTATAGGTGGAATATTTATGTCCGCACTTGTTGTAATGTTCTACTTCACATATTTTCATCAAGTTTTTGATTTTAAAAGTAATGAACTTACATTTGTTTGGTGTTTAGGTTATTTTGTTGCTGGTGCCCTTGCAGCAGGTATGTCCCAAATCGGTGATTTATTTGCTAGTGCTATAAAAAGAAAATGTGATATCAAAGATTTTGGTAAGCTTATGCCAGGTCATGGTGGTGTAGTAGATAGATTTGATAGTGTTTTTATGATTACACCAATTTATTTAGTGTTATACATGTTTTTACATTAAGATAAGGAGTGATATTTGTTATGAAAAAAATAGTAATATTAGGTTCTACTGGTTCAATTGGTGTTCAAACATTAGATGTTGTTGATTTATCAAAAAATACAGATAATGAGATATCAGTTGTTGGATTGGCAGTATATAGTAATATTGATATTTTGTTTAAACAAATTATAGAATATAAGCCTAAATATGTTTGTGTGGTTGATGAAAAAAAAGCCTATGAACTTAAAACTTTAATTGAGTATAATAAAGTTAAAGTTGAGATATTACATGGGGAACTTGGGTTGTTGCAACTTGCAAAAATGGAAGAATATGATGTTTTAGTAAATAGTGTTGTTGGTATTGCTGGGCTATACCCTACAATAGAAGCTATAAAAAACAAAAAAGATATTGCACTTGCAAATAAGGAAACTCTTGTTACAGGTGGTAAGCTTATTATGGATTTAGCTAAAGAAAATGGGGTTAGTATTTTACCATTGGATAGTGAACATTCAGCAATTTTCCAATGTTTACAGGGTAATGAACATAATAAAATAAAAAAGATTATCTTGACGGCTTCAGGTGGCTCTTTTAGAGATAAAACTTTAGATGAGTTACAGTATGTTACTTTAGAAGATGCTCTTAAACACCCAAATTGGAATATGGGTAAAAAAATTACCATAGATAGTGCAACACTTATGAATAAAGGTCTTGAAGTTATTGAGGCTAAATGGTTGTTTGACTTAGATTTAAAGCAAATAGATGTTGCCATACATAGACAAAGTATAATCCATTCTATGGTTGAGTATATGGATAATACAGTAATTGCTGAGATGTCACATCCAGATATGCGTCACCCTATTCAGTATGCCTTAAATTATCCAAATAGACTTAAAAATAGATGTAAACCTTTGAATTTGATAGGTCATGCCTTGACATTTGAAGAAGTTGATGAAAAACGTTTCCCTTGTTTATCTTATGCATATGAGGCTTTAGAACTTGGTGGGAATATGTGTACCATATATAATTCTGCAAATGAAGAAGCAGTTAATTTGTTTTTAAAAAGAAAGATAAAATATATAGATATACAAGGTTTAGTGCATGATAGTATGAACGCTTTTGTTGGAAAGTATACTAAGGAATATACATTAAGTGGAATTTCATATGCAGATAGTTTTGCAAGAAATTTTGTTAAAAGTAAGGTTAGGTAATATAAGCATCTCATAGTTTTTGTGAGATATAGTTAAGGAGATTTTATGTCAATAATTATAGCGATTATTATATTTGGATTAATTGTTTTTGTTCATGAACTTGGACATTTTTTACTAGCGAAGAAAAATGGTATCTTAGTTGAAGAGTTTGCCATTGGTATGGGACCTGCTATTTGGAGTAGTAGAAAAGGCGAAACTAAATATTCTATAAGAGCATTGCCTCTAGGTGGATATTGCTCAATGCTTGGAGAAGATAGTGATAACTTTGATGACCGTTCTTTTAATTCAAAGGGTGTATACGCAAGAATGAGTGTAATTTTAGCAGGTGCGTTTTTTAATGCTGTACTTGCCCTTGTGATATTTATGGGATTTTCATTGTTTGATGGATTTAGAACTTTGGAAATTGATACTGTTGTTGAAGATAGTTTTGCAGGTAGTATTGGACTTCAAAGTGGTGACGTAATCAAGGAAATAAACGGAAATAGAATGACAAATTATAATGAAATATTTTTTGAAACAATGTTTTCGCAAGACGGTTCGATTGATTTAGTATATGAACGTGAAGGGGAAAAATACGAAGCTTCTGGTACTATGCAAATTAATCCAGAAACATCAAATTATTATATTGGTGTCTTGACTAAATATAAAAGGGGTGTTTTCGCATCTGATATTGAAGGATATGAACACGCAAGTTTTTTTGAAAGTGTAAAAATGGGCGTAAATAACACAACTTATATTGTGGAAAGTACATTTTTAAGCTTTAAATTACTGTTTAATAGAACTATTGGCATGGAAAGTATGTCAGGTCCAGTTGGTATAGTTGGCACAATAGAAACAACATATGACGAAAGTATGGAAAGTGGTGGAGTGAAATATGCTTTTTTAAATATGTTAAATCTAATGGCGTTTCTATCTGCGAACCTTGCAGTATTTAACGTGTTGCCGCTTCCTGCTTTAGACGGGGGAAGATTTGTTTTTCTTGTATATGAAGCAATTACTAAAAAACGTGTACCACCAGAAAAAGAGGGGTTTGTACATTTCGTCGGATTTGCACTTCTTATGTCCTTTGCAGTCTTTGTAACTTTCAATGACATTGTTAAAATAATAAAATAAATAATAAAATATAATAATTACATTTAATGTTTGTATAAAAAAGATAATTGACACAATTTTTACATATACTTTTTTGAAAAAAATGGTATAATTATACTGAGGTGATGTTATGAGTGGTGTTATTTATATAGCTGAAGATGATGTGAATTTATGCTCAATCTTAAAAAGTCAGCTAGTGAGCGATGGATATGAAGTAGAGGATTTTTACGACGGTAAGGCTTTACTTGAGCGTTTTAATGAGAAACAATGTGATTTGATAATTACGGATATTATGATGCCTATTATGTCAGGTTATGATTTGTGTAAAGAAGTAAGAAAACTAAGTGATATTCCTGTTATTATGCTTTCGGCAAAAGACGAGGAAATAGATAAGTTGATAGGTCTTGAACTTGGTGGAGATGATTATATATCTAAACCATACAGTTTAAGAGAGGTCAGCGTTAAAGTTAGAAACATGTTAAGACGTTCAAATAAAAGTAAAATCGAAGATGAAGAAAAAATTGAAGGTTGCTTTGTTTGCAATGATCTTATAGTACATGTTTCTTCAAGAACAGTTACTATAAATAATGAAGAATTTCAAGTTACAACTAGAGAATATGAGTTGTTGGAACTTTTAGTAAAAAATAAAAATATGGCTTTTTCGAGAGAAAAAATTATTGAGAACATATGGGGATATGACTATTATGGAGATAGTAGACAAGTAGACCATTTGATTAAGCGATTAAGGAAAAAATTACTTTTAGCAGAAGCTGAGTTTACCATAGAAACTATATGGGGCTACGGTTATAAGGTGAGTGATTAAAAATGAATCTTTCAAAAAAAATCTTAATTTCGTCTGTTGTTACAAGCTTGATTTCTATTTTACTTGTTGGCTCAAGTATTTATGTCATTGTAGGTAATGCAGTTTTAAATTCAGTTGAAAACAATTTGAAATTTCAAAGTGTTATTTTTGCTGAAGCCTATTCTAGTGCTGGTAATAATATAGATAGTTATCAAAGTTTTATTGATTCTATAAACGATAGCTATGATTTAAGAGGAATACATACATTGTTTTATTACTGCGAAGATGATGCAGCATACAAAGTTGTGTCTACAAGTGGTGAGTTTGAGCATAGTTTTGCAATAAATAATGTAGATTTTTTTCTAAGTCAAGAAGCTGGAAAAATCTATAATTTGGATATTGGTGACCAAACCTATATAGTGTATAATTCATATATACATAACAATAATCATACTCATGATGATTTGTTGATTTCTGTTACGGACATAGATATAGTTGGAGCAACACGAAAAGAAATTGCCTATTCTCTTTTTAACGTAGTTTTAGTTGCAATTTTGTTATCGTCACTTATTACAATTTATATTCAAAACAAGATTAATGAACCAATTAACATCTTACTTAAAGCAACAGAAGATATTGGTATGAAAAACTTTAGTAATAAGATAGATATTAAAACTAATGATGAATTTAAAGTTTTAGGTGATGCGATAAACACAATGTCGGGTAATTTAAGAAAAAGAGATGAAGAACAAAGACTATTTTATGAAACAATATCACACGAACTTAAAACGCCTGTTGCTGTTATAAGTGGTTATATAGAAGGTATACAATCTGGTATAATTGAAGATGTAGATAAAACACATGGAATTGTAATAGAAGAATGTACAAGACTTAAAAAACAGCTTGAAAATGTTATTTATTTAAGTAAACTTGATACATTAAGTGATAGTTATAATTTTGAGTATATTGATATTAACACAATTATTATATCTTCACTTAAAAAAGTCGAAAGTGTTGTAATTATAAATGAAATTGATGTAATTTTTGAACCAATTCAAGAGATTGTTGCAGAAGTTGATAGAGAGAAAATTGAACGAGTATTTATAAACATTTTATATAATTGTATAAAATATACAAGTGATGAGATTTTTGTATCAGCCGATGAATTTGATGATTTTATAGAAGTCAAAATAAAGGATAATGGAGTAGGCTTCCCTCCTCAAATACTTGAAAAACCCTTTGACGGCAAGGTGATTGGCGAGAAAGATGGAACAGGACTTGGACTTAAAATAATTAAGAAAATTATTGATGTTCATAAAGGTACAATTGTTCTTACAAATGATAAAGAAATTGGTGCTACATATATTGTAAGGTTGCCTATATCAAGAAAATAATATTAAAAAGGACTGTATAAAATTCATATTAGAATTTGTAAACAGTCCTTTTTTACAGTATAAGTTGTTTGACTGAAATATTTATAGATATTTGTCTATAATAATTTCAGCTAGTATTTTCTTTATATTTGCTTCAATTGCAAGTTTAGTTGCAAGTAGTGCATAGTCTTCTGTTTCTAAGGTTTTTTCTTCACTATGTTCAAAATTAAGACTAGAACTATTGTAAAAGTTTTCGTTGTCAAAGCTAGACATAAAATCCATTATATCATTATAATAGCTTAAAATTCCACTGTTTTCATCAAATACACTAAATATTTTAGATAAATCGCTTATTGATAAAATATTTTTCGTGTTATGGATTAAAATAAGTAACATTATATGATTTTTTGTGTATTTTTTCTTATTAGATGATGGAATAACTTTGTTTTTACAGTAGTTGTTTATCATAGATTTAGTTATAGTTTTTTCATTGTTTTTTTGATATGAATTTTCTTCAATAAATCCAGTTACCTGGTCAACGTATAAATCGATGTTAGGGATATCTTGAGATTTAACTATATTTTTTTCTAACAGCTCTTGTAAAGCTTCGTAAATTATGTTTTTCATATAAACTCCTTTATTTTTTTAAAAACGTCTTGAATTTGTCTTGCAAATTATGGTACAATTGTAGTTTGAAATAATGCCAATAATTTTTTTAAAAAATGTACTTGATTTTATTGTAGCATAATGTTATAATATTTTCAATAGATAGTTTTTAAAACTACATAAAGCAGTAATAACAACTTTAGGGAGGCATGAAAATGTTTAAAAGTATTAATGACCCAATTAGCAGTATATCCCATTTATGTGGGAGTGTTTTAGCAATACCTGTTACAGTAGTTTTGGTAGGTCTTGGAGTTTACTTAGGAAGTATGTGGCATATAGTTGCATTTCTTACCTTTGGCTTATCTCTTTTTGCACTTTATACAGCAAGTACGGTATATCATCTTATACCAAAAACTGAACCATTTAAAAAAGCTAAACTTATGGCGAGAAAAATAGATCACATGATGATATATGTTCTTATAGCAGGAACTTATACGCCTATATGCCTGATTTCTCTAAGAGGCGTATGGGGATATACAATTGTTTCATTAATATGGGGTATAGCTTTTTTAGGAATATTGTTTAAAGGTTTTGTTATGAGCGATAGTAAGACGGTAAGGCATATATCAACAGGTTTATATGTTGTAATGGGATGGTTAGCCGTTTTTGCAATATATCCAATAACTAAAAATATGAGTTTTCTTGGTGTTTTGTTTTTGATTTTAGGTGGTGTTTCCTATTCAATTGGTGCTGTGATATATGCATTTAAAATTCCCAAAATTAAAGTTGAATGGTTGAACTTTCACGATATTTTTCATTTTTTTGTTTTGTTAGGTAGCGTATTTCATATCCTAATGATGTTTACACTTTTTTAATTTTATGTTATAATATTCATGGGTTATAGTATGTAAATAGCTATGACTTGTGAATATTGTGTTTTTTGGGAAAATGCAATATATTATAATAGTTTAAAGTTATAGTTATATAAACAGCTATGACTTTAGAATGTTATAATTTTCTATATTTAGCAAAAAGTTAGTTTTTTTGCATATTTAGTTTGAGGATAGAAGTATATTACTAAAGAAAAAGGGGAAATTATTATGGGAAAATTCCAAAAGTATGTTATTGTTGCTTTTTCAGTTTTTATGATTGCTTATAGCCTTCGTTTTTTTGTTTTTAATAATTCTGATGATGAAGGTAGAGTTAGACATGAGGATACTACGGTAACAGAAGAAACAGCAACAGATGAAGTAGTAAGTGATAGTGAAGAAAAACTTCCAACAGAAGAAGTTATAGTGTCTTTGGACAATGAACTTGCAGATTTCACTTATATTGTAGAAGATGCATTATACCATTATGAATCACTAGACGGAGAAAATTATCAAGATATATATAAAGTGTATATAGATGATAATACTTTTGTAACGATTAGTAATTTAGATGGGAATAGATTTACCAATAAATTTTATTATGATGAATCAGAATTTAGAATGATAAGTCAAGAACCTTTTGAACGACTTAATATTGATGATTTTCAAGTTAATGAATCTGCTGAATATCAAACTTTATTGTTTCGTAAACCTTTAACAAAAGGCGACACTTGGGTAACAAATGGTGTTGATTTTTGGGTTTCAAGTCTTGACTATAAAGGCTTTACAATAAGTAATAATTTATCTGATTTACATTTTGAATTAGACCGAGGGCTAACAATTTATGATTTGAAGGATTATGGTGTAAAGCTTGAACTTCAAGGAGTTAGCGATGATGTCTTACTTGATGTGCCGATTAGGATAGACCTTATAAATGAGCAAAATCTTGCATCTGAAGATGTTAATATTAATATAGGAATTGAAACTAATCAAGATTTAGTTGTGATGTTTAATGGAATTTATGAAAATCCAACTGTTTCAGGATATGCTTCACCTATGCCGACTGGAACTAAGATTTTATCAATTGAACTTAATGAACTTGAAAATTATGTTCATATAGATGTGTCTAAGGCTTTCCAAAACGGTAATTGGGGTTCAAGTGTAGAATCAGAGGTTTTAAAAGCAATATCAGATACATTTTGTGATTTTTACAATGTAGATAAAGTTATGTTGACAGTTGAAGGCGAAAGCTATCAAAGTGGACATGTTGTTTTAGAAGATAATTTTATAAATAGATAAGGAATTTTATGATTGAAAGAATTGCAACACATAAGAGAACTAAGGAAATTATAGCTGAAAACGAGTTTTTGTTTAAAAAGCGTTTTGGTCAAAATTTTTTAGTTGATAGCCATGTAGTAAACAAAATTGTTAAAGGTTCAGAAATTACTAAAGATGATTTTGTTATTGAGATAGGCTGTGGTATTGGAAGTTTAACTCAAGAGTTACTTGAAAATGCTGGTAAAGTTACTGCGATTGAGATTGACAAAAACCTTATACCAATTGTTAAGAAAACCCTTGAAAGTTATGATAATTTTGAAGTTATTAATGATGATGTTCTAAAGGTTGATTTACAAAAAATCATAGATGAAAGTGGTTATAAAAGGGCTAAAATTGTAGCGAACTTACCCTATTATATAACAACACCGATTGTTATGGGACTTTTGGAACAAAACCTTGATATCGATAGTATAACTGTTATGATTCAAAAAGAAGTCGGGGATAGAATGAGTGCTAAAGAGGGTACAAAAGCCTATGGAAGCCTTTCAGTTGTTGTGCAGTACTTTTGTGATGTGTATTTAGTTGCAAATGTACCAGTAAACTGTTTTATGCCTAGACCAACTGTTGATTCAGCTGTTGTAAGACTTAAAAAATACAATGACAAGCCTATTGAAGTTGATGATGAAAAGAGCTTTTTTGCTTTTGTAAAAATAGCATTTTCTCAAAGAAGAAAAACTCTAGTAAATTGTATTTTTAATAGTACAAAATACGATTTGACAAAAGTTGAGATAGAAAATATACTTGAGAATATTGGTTATAATAAGTCCATACGTGGAGAAAAGCTTACAGTAGAAGATTTCTCTAAAATTTATAAATCAATAGATAAGTATAAAAAAGTATAAAAAAGTATAAAAAAGTATAAAGAAATAAACATAATAAAATCACCTTACTTAATATTTAGTGAGGTGTTTTTTTTAATAAAAAAATATACTAGAAAAAGTGTTGAGCATAAAGGCGTATAAAATATGGCTTCATTGCAAAAAAAATTTTTTAGACGTCGCCATATAAATTTGAGGTTATTTATGGTATAATTTAATTAATGTAAAAATAAAGAAAAAGTAAGTTTAAAACAAAAAATTTGGAGGTATGTTTAAGATGACAAGTACAACGCAAAGGGCACAATTGCAAAGTCAAATATGGAAGATAGCAAATGATGTTAGAGGGTCAGTAGATGGTTGGGACTTTAAACAATATGTTTTAGGTACGCTTTTCTATCGTTTTATAAGTGAGAATTTTGCAAGTTATATAGAAGGTGAAGATGATGAGGTAAATTACGCTAAGCTTTCTGATGATATAATTACAGATGAGATAAAAAGAGATGCCATAAAAGTGAAGGGGTATTTTATATACCCAAGTCAATTGTTTTCAAACGTTACAAAAAACGCTAATAGTAATGAAAGCCTAAATACTGATTTAGCTAGTATATTTATGGCAATCGAAAGCTCGGCTAATGGCTACGAGTCAGAAGAAGATATAAAAGGCTTGTTTGCCGATTTTGACACTACAAGTAACAGACTTGGTAACACTGTTAAAGATAAAAATAGCCGTCTTGCTGCTGTTCTAAAAGGTGTTGAGGGTTTAGAGTTTGGA
>JBKEBX010000039.1:0-2911 GCA_047973385.1 Lachnospirales bacterium
GTAATAATTTTAAGCTCCTCTAGTTCTGCCGACAATTGCTGAATATGAGACTTTATCTCATCGGGAGCAAGTTTCTCACCACCCGATGCCAATAAAAGTTCCCTTTGTGTATCCACCTCTGTTGCACGTTCTTTTATCTGAATATCTAAGTCCAACAGTTCCTTTTTCAAAGTCGATATAGCTTCGGAAATACTAAGGCTGTTAAGTTCTGCCTTTTCCAGTTCTTGCTTTTCCTGTATGCTCCTATCCATCTTTGCCGTGAGTGCTGCAAGCTCGTCGTCCACATTCTCCACTGCCAGCACCTTAGGATGTTCTGCCGAACCACACAGAGGACACGCCTTACCGTCGTGAAGCTGAGAGACAAAACTTCCCAACTCTCTATGAATTAAGAGACTACTCTTTTCATCATTGAGCTTGTCTATCTTCTCCGACAGCTTCAAAGCCATATTTTTCAATTCTGAAGAAATATCTTTGCCTGCAACCTTATACTCATCTGCAACACCTTGTAATTCAAGCTGTTTAGAGGCTGCAAAAGCAAGCTGCTCTCTTTCCTTATCTTTGATTTTTTGTAAATCTGCTTTTGTACTAAGAAATTTACTGACAGCCAGTTCTCTTTCTTTCAGTTTGAAATACTCCTCCTGTTTTTTTGTAAATACCTTATTCTTATCCTTTTGCTCTTTCAGCTTTTCCTCAAGGATATTTTTGTTTCTTCTTGTTTCTTCGATTGTCTCTCTTCCTTTTTCTCGGCGTTGCTTTAGCTTTGCTATTTTGTCGGATGATTCCTGCATCTGCACTAGCATTCTGTACTCCTCCGCCTGCTTAGTGAGTGTCGGAATATTTTCCTTCTGCTGCTCCACCTCAGCAAGAGCCTGCTTCTTGGCTTCCAACATTTTATGCTTATCCTCTAGCGATTTATCAATACCGGAAAGTCTTTGATTTTTCTCGTCAATACTCTTTTTTTTATGCTTACAGAAATCCAAATCGCTTTTGAAAAGACGTGTATAAAGATTAAAATTTTTCAAGCTCAGCTCAAGCTGCTCTATATGGGGCTTTTGGAGTGCCAGTTTCTCAAACTCTTGCTGAGCCGATTTTAGCTTGTCGGACAACTCTTTAATCAATTTCTGTTCCTCATACTCTTGCTTCTTCTTCTTTTGTTTATCTACAAGAATGCCGAGTTCAGCTTGTTTCGCAGTAATTTCTTTTTCCAATTGCGACACCACATCTTCGGTATATTCTTCCAGCTGCTGCAAACTACCTTGTGCAGTCTGTAGTTTTGCTTCGTTGGCGGAGTCTATTGCGGCAGTCTTTGAGCTTAAATCAAATTTTCCGAGATTAAAAATCTCTTTCAGCATTTCCGTCCGGTCTTTACTGCCCAATTGCAGAAATTCCTGAAACTTCCCTTGCGGAATTATAATAGTTCTGCGAAAGTTAATGTACGACAAGCCAACAATCTGTTCCACATCACGCTCAAAATTCTCAATAGCTTCCCACTCTTTGTTTATCTTCTGATATGCAGTTTTTGTAAATGCTTTTACATCTTCAAACTGCTTGCTATTTCTTTTCCCCTTAACAAGCACCCGATATTCAATATCCTCAAAATTCCTGAACTCAAAGTCGATGAGCAGTTCGTTGGATTTGAGGTTCAGCATATTGTAGTTGCGCCCTGCTCTGTTCATCCTATCCACCTCGCCGTACAAAGCATAGGATATAGCCTCCAGAATTGTAGACTTCCCCGAGCCGACACTACCAAACACCCCGAAAATGTTGGCATCTACCAACTTTCCGAAATCAATCATCTGTTCCTCCTGATAGGAGTATAAGCCCTTTATTTTCAGTCGTATCGGTATCATTCTTCTGTTGCTAGTATTTCTTTAAATAAATTCATCTGTTCCTCCGACGGCTCTGTTCCTCCGTTCTTAGATTTAAAAAACTGAGTAAAAAGAGCCTCCATTGAGTCGGACAAGTCGAGAGTCGACTCATCTCTCGACAGTTCGTTTTCGCCTGTTACTAAGGGAATTACACTCACAACACCATCATGACTTTTCTCGATAGAGCGTCGTTCTTCGGCTGTCAAAAAAGTATCGGTTTTGATGGTTAGTTCCACTAATGTATCCTGATTTGCCTCAAGCCACTCCACAGCCTGCGCAGAACTCTCAAAGGTCTTACGCATCAGCCTCTTTCCCGAGTTCAGCTTAATGGGGCTTATCTTTGGACTTGCATTTGGTTCAATATAGATAATATCTACAAACTTATCCTGATTTGCTTCGGCAAAACTATATGCCAAAGGGCTTCCGCTGTACACTATCTTGCTGTCCGAATCTTTTACATATTGATGGCGATGCAGGTGTCCCAATGCAAAATACTGTATTTGCGGTGGAATATTGTCGCTCAGTATGGCTTGTGCTCCGCCGATATACAAAATTGGTTTCTCCTCGTCGGGTTCTTGAATTTCATCGTCGGAGTTGTTTACCACAAGCAGGTGGGACACGAGGACATTCACTCCACGATTGTCGCAATATTGTTCTGCCAAGTCCTGCCAATGCCCTGCTAATAAGTTTTGCAACTCTTGCTCTCTATCTTCCTCACCAAAGCATGTTCGCAGTCGAGCCTCGTTGGCATAGGGTGTATGTATAATGCGGAGCGGATAATCGTATTTCGGGTGTTTTATTTCGACAAAACCCTTTTCGGACTTAAGGAGCATAATGCCACCTTCCGTTTCAAAATTGCCAACTGTATCCTGTGGTAATCCTATCAGCAAAATACCACATTGCAGTGCAAGAGGGTCGGCAGACTTTACAAGAGCTGCCGAGTCGTGGTTGCCCGCAATCGCACACACCAATCTTTTTCCTGAGTTTGAAAGCCTATATAAGGTTTTGTACAGCAGCTCTATGGACTCAACCGAAGGGGTAAA
>JBKEBX010000005.1:0-1920 GCA_047973385.1 Lachnospirales bacterium
ATACAAGAATAATAGGTAGTGGTGCAGTTATAAGAACAGCCACTATCTTTTTTTATATCTCAAATGAGGGAGTTTCTATTTTAGAAAATGTATCAAAGATAGGACTTCCAAAACAGAATAAGTTACAAGAAGTTTTGGAACAAATAAAAGACAGAAGTGGTGATGACGATGCAGATAACTAAAAAATTAATAAAGTACAATTTTACAAAATGTGGAAATAGTAAAAAATATATTGTTATACACGATACTGGAAACAGTGGAAAAGGTGCAGGTGCTATGAACCACTATACCTATTTTAATGGTGGTGATAGAGGTGCATCTGCACATTACTTTGTGGATGATAAATTAGTTTTACACGTGGTTGAGGATAACGATAGGAGTTGGCATTGTGGGGTTAAGTATGGCACAAGTCAATTAAGACGGGAAGTAACGAATAGCAATTCGATAGGGATTGAGATTTGTGTAAATCCGGAGAGTAACTGTGAAGTTGCATTCAATAATGCCATTGAATTAACTAAGCATTTAATGAAACTCTACAATATTTCATCAAGTAATGTAGTTAGGCATTTCGATGCTTGCGCCAAAACGTGTCCTAGTTCAATGAAAGCTGATAATTGGGCATTATGGGATAAATTTAAAAATAATTTAGGAGAAAAAGATGTGTTTAAGGTAGGAGAACTAACAATAATTAACGAAAAAGAATATTAAAAAGGTGCTGTTACTAAGGCAATAGAACAAGGAATTTTTGTAGGTGATGGCAAAAGTTTTGATTGTGGTGAAGTAATGACTAAAGGTGACTTTTGTGTTGTTTTAGAACGTTTAGGTTACTTAAAATAGGCAAATAATGATGCAATATTTAAATATTTATGCTATAGTTTATAAATAACATAAAGTATTTGCGAAAGGTGTTCTATGAAAAAAATTGAAATTGAGGAAGAGCTAGACTCAGAAGAATATAAGGTTGAGTTTGATAGACATATGGAAATTACGAGATCTTTAATGCAATGTTTATTCTGTGTAGAAATGAATTTTACTAGAAATGATAGTGTAAGAAATACTTCGTTTTTCCTTGCAGTTATTGATGATATTTATCAATCGGTAGTTGCTATTGAATGTTTGGCTAAAGAGGGTATACGAAATACGATTCGTAGAGAACTAAGATATCTCATTGAGTTGTCAGTTAAAGCTTGTCTAATTTCTCAAAAAAATTCGGAAAGTAGTACAAGAGAGCAGGTAGACGAATTTAGAAAAATAATAAAAGATACTAATATTACTATGGTAAAAGATGTAGATTTTCATTATTTTGATGATAAAGGAAAATCAGACTTTGTAACTATGACAAAAAGGGTTTATGGTGAATGCTGTAATTATTCACACGTTACAATAAAGCAAATAAATGAGAGGTTCAAATTAGAAGATAGCGGTAGAACAATTGGGTTCGAAGGAACACAAGAATTACGTGAATTAAATGACGAAATAGGACAAGCTTTATCAATTGTAGTAATTTTATTTTTTCATGCTATTCCAATTTGGTGTGTAGGAGATTATTTAGTTGATTCTGATGGCACAACCACAAAATTTTATTATACAAAATATGAGTTTATAAGTAAAATAGATGAATGTTTTGACTACAAATTTGAAAGACAAGCAAATGTTGATGAAGTAAAAAAAATAAGAACTGAAAGAGTTGTTTACTAAAACGGCAAATAAAATTTAATAAGTACAAGCCTATAATTAATTTTATGGGCTTTTTTTAGTTGTTTCTGAATAGGTATATATAAAGAATTAAAGGGGTGTGCTATGAATGAGATACAAAAAGAACAGATAACAAAATTAAGGCAAGACGGATATGGTTATGGAAAAATAGACATTTTACTTGATGTTTCGGAAAATACAGTTAAGTCATTTTGTAGACGTAAT
>JBKEBX010000070.1:0-2511 GCA_047973385.1 Lachnospirales bacterium
AAATCATGAACATTTACAGCTGTAAACTTCACTCGGAATTTCACTCCGTGAAACCAAATGAACGCATTTGTCCCTTATTCATTGGGTTCTTTACTATGAATAAGCCCTGTTTTTTCGTCAACACCTGTATGTGCTTTGAATCCATGGCAATAGTTGCCACCTTTTTTAGTCCAATCAGCTTCTTTATCTCTTGATTTGTCTTTGTTCTTTGTTGATTTCGGTGCATCTATAATTGTAGAGTCGACTATTGTTCCTTTTTTTATTATTTTGCCTTCTACTATAAAAGTATCAACTTGATTTACAAACATTTGCTCTTGGATTTTATTTTTCGTTAGTAAATTTTCAAATCTAAAAATTGTGCTTGCATCTGGTATTTCTTTATCATTTGTTATTCCACAAAAGTTTCTAGCAGAAATACTTTCATGAATCTTCAGTATTTTTACTTCGTAAAACTAGCCTTCTTCTATACACACTTATTGGTAATATTTCATTTATTTCATAAAACTTCTTTCAATTTGTATACTTACTTGTTTCTTCTCTAAATAATGATATCTGCATTGGCTTACGTCCTTTTTATTTTATTATATCATTACTTATAAAATTTTTCATCTATTTTGCAACGTTGCCACTTAGTTAATGATAAGACTTGGACTTTGGTTACTGTTGGTAAAGTTTTGTTGTAAACAGAAAAACAAGGTAAGCTATCAACTATTCAAAAGTTAACTAGCTACCTTGCTTTTTATTTGTTCACTAACATACAAAGCTTTCAACGCTATTTCTCATATGTGTGGTTTAATACTATTGTTTTGTTCTATTTTACTCTTTGTAATCTAACAAAATTCTTTACTTTCAGCGTTACTTAGTTTTGCATCAAAATCATTTGAATAAGCAAAGTAAATAAAATCGATATTCTCCTTATCATGACCTACATTTTCTAATAACACATCAATGGGTTTTGGAAATTGTAAAACACTACACAAGTGCATTTTTATACATCGTCATATAAAACAATACTTAACACCGATTTATCTAAAGCTACTTTTATATATATTACTATGATTAATCTCTTTTGTATACTACTACACTACTTACCTCTATTTCTTTTTTTAAAATTTTATCAGACGATTCATAGTGTACAATATCGACAAAAAATGGATATGGGGCATTTTCTTCTAAAAGTTCATAAAGTTTATATAATAGAGGCTTACTTACATGCATTCCATAAACAACCATGTCTAGATCTGAATTTTCTCTATATGTACCTTTCGCCCTAGAGCCAAAGATAGAAACTTTTTTGATTTCATCAATTTTCTGTACTTGTTTGATAATATAATTTATATCACTCTCTTTAAGTCCGTACATATTAGTTACCTCTTAGTCGTTCTACAACATAATCCATCGCTGGATAGTACCTCTCAATAATGTCATTTATATATGTTTCTAGTTCACTTTCGTTCCAGTATTCATGTGATGATTTATTTCTATTGTCAATTGCTTCAATCAAAACATATCCTATATTTTTATCTTCAATCAAATTACTTTTTAAAGCAAATCTTATAGTTTCTTTACTATAATTAATTTGAATTGATTTATCTTGTTCTAAAATATAATCCTGAATAGTCTTCCAAAGTAACTCAATAGCTATTTCATGACACTGTATAACAGATTCTTCAAGTGCGCTTTTATAAATTTCAATTTCATTATTTTCTAATAAACTAATTCTATTTTCTAAATTTTCTAAAGCCTTCTTAAGCTTTGTAAACCTTATTTCAAATTTTGAGAATTTTGTATCCATACAATACACTCCTAACCTTTTAATTACTTACAATTATACCATATAATTTCTAAACTATCCACAGGTTATTACTTTAAAATCCCTATCTCAGATTTTTTATTTAACCTCAAATTATTCCGTACCTTTAATTTGAGATTACAGTCCCACTCAAAAATCTAACTTGAACAATTCCACAAAAACAACAATAAAAGCCTTTCAAGAGTCTACACAAAACTCCCAAAAGGCTTTAATTCAAGGTTTTTCGCCCTGTTTCCTTATATCCCCATTGTATCAAACTAAGTATCCTTTTTTCTATCTTCACACCCAATAAATCAAGGTCACGTATTTCATCAGCAAGGGCTTTATCAACCTTAGTTTTTATACGGTTAAGTGCAACTTTTTCATTAACTTTTTTTAGTACGCCATCATATTCAAGTTCTAGCTTTTCTGATAGAATTTTTGCAACTTCTTCAGGATTTTCAACTTCGGCATTTACTACTGAAACAGTTCCAACTGTTATGTTTGTGGCGATTGTTTCAAAATTTCTATCTAAAATATCACCTCGCTCGCCGTTTATTAACCTATCTCGTGTTTGTTGCTCATAGGCACGTTCTTGTAAACCCTCTGAGAAAAATTGAATATAAAAAAGTCTTGTTATAAGAAAAATCATCATTAGTACAAACACTATTAACATGAAAATTAATTTTTGTCTTGTTATTTTGCTTGTGAAATCCATA
>JBKEBX010000066.1:0-8364 GCA_047973385.1 Lachnospirales bacterium
AATCTTTACCATCTGTTCTAAACGCTTGATTATTAGAGTGATATACACTTACTTTTTCTTCATCTAAAATTTTTGAGCTTATTTCTTTAGTTAAATCTATAGTTTTTTGATAGTAATCACAAATTTCTCTAGCTTTTTCTCTTGGTATACCGCCAATTATATCCCCGATCATATTTATAGCAACGATTTGTTCTTCCATACTGTTAAAAGTTATGACAAGATATGGTATACCAAGTTTATCAAGTTTTGTTTTTTCTTTATCAGCTATATAAAAAGAATTTTTGACTAAAACAACATCTGGGTCAAGTTCTAACAAAGCTTCAGCATTTATAGCGCCATCAGAGTGTACGGATGGTATATTTACAACATCGGGATATATGTCTTGTATAATCTTATCTGTTCTTAAGCCTCCTGAGCAAGAAACCATTTTATCACCAGCACCTATCAGCACCATAGCCTCGCCTGAAAAAGAATCTATAACAGCGACTTTGTTGATTTCCTTAGGAATTTCTACAGTTCTACCAACACAATCAACAAAGGTGTTGAAATCTTTATTCTCTATGGTATCTATACTATTACAAGAAGTTAACAATACAGTTGATATTAATATAACAAATATTTTTAGCTTTCTAAATTTAAAGTTGTTAAAGATATCACCACCCCCTTATCTAACTGTACGAATTGGAACTATTTCTTTTAAACCGTTATAATCAATAATTTTAGTTTTTGCCCTATATACTTTTTCTATGTTTTCTTCAGTCAAAACTTTTGATGGAGTACCCATTGCAAATATTTTTCCATCTAACATTAAAGCTACTTTAACAGGTATCCCAAGATTTTCAAAATAAAAAGCATTATTTGGCGAATGTGTTGCCATAAACACACTTTTACTTTTTCCGTTCATTAATTCTGTAATTTTCTCTAAAAATAATAACTCATTATAAAAGTCTAAGTGTGAAGTAGGCTCGTCCATTATAATAATGGGGCTTTCTTGAACTAAAGCTCTTGCTAACGTAAGCATTTGCATTTCACCACCACTTATCTTTGTATATGGTCTTTTTGCTAAGTGCAATATACCTAACTCATCAAGGGTTTTATGTACAATCATTTCATCTTCTTTATCAGGTGATGAAAAAGCATCATTATGAATAGTTCTTCCCATTAAAGCGATTTCTTCAACTAAATAGGGAAAAGTTCGATTATGTGTTTGTGGTATATACGCAACAAGTTGAGCAAGTTCTTTAACCTTTATGTCTAAGATGTTTTTCGACGATATATATATTTCACCACTGTCTAAAGTGTTTTCTTTTAAAACACAATTTATGAGAGAACTTTTACCACAACCGTTGCTGCCCATAAGACAAAAAAGTTCTCCTATATTAGTTCGTAAATCTATATTTTCAAAAACAAGATTTTTATCATATCCAAAAGTTGCTTTTCTAATTTCTATACTTGTTCTCATTATGAAAAACCCCCACCTTTTGTTTTTTTGAGAATAACGATAAAAAACGGTGCACCTATAAGCGATGTTAATACTCCAAGTGGGATTTCTTGAGTGCTTACACTTCGGCTTATAGTGTCAACTATAACCATAAAAGTAGCCCCCATCGAAATAGATAACGGTAGCAACTTTCTATTATCGTTTCCAATAATCATACGCCCCATTTGTGGTATAATTAAACCGACCCAACCGATAGTCCCACCTAAACATACAGCACCCGCAGTTGCCAAAGTAGCAGACATAATAATAAGCAATTTACTTTTGTTTACATCTATACCCATAAGGCGTGCTTCTTTATCGTTAATCGAGATTAAGTTTATTTGCCATCTATAAAATAACAATATTGTTATGCCAATAACAATAGGTATAAGTGTCCAAAAATCACTATACGTGACAGAAGACACACTACCCATCAACCAAAAAACAATTTCAGGCAATTCATTATTTGTGTCGGCAATGGACTTTAAGAGCGATAGCAAAGAACTAAAAATAGATGCAACTACTGTCCCCCCCAGTATCAACATTATTACAGGGACTTCTTTGTATATTTTTGCAATCCAATAACTTAAAAAAACTGCTAAAATGCCAAACAAAAAGGCAAATACACCAACAAACTTTGAACCTTCAAAAATCACAATAGCAAGTGATGCACCAAAACCTGCACCTGAACTTACTCCTAAAATTCCTGAGTCAACTAAGGGGTTTTTAAAAACCCCTTGAAAAGCAGTCCCACTAACAGCAAGTGCCATACCTATAGAAGCAGCTCCTATGGCTCTAGGTAGTCTTAAGTTGTATACAACGGTATAGGCTTCTTTTGTAACATCTTGATTCGATACACCAAAACCATAAAGTAAGCAATCTAAAACTTCTTTTGGTGATATGCTGTATCTACCAATAAGCAATGATACAAAAATAGTAAAAAGTGGTGCAAAAAAAAGAACAGATGTATATATAGTACTTTTTGTTTTTTTATTCATGTATTTACCATCACCAACATTTAAAATTATTTTTTATTTTTTTTGTAAAAAAGCACAACAATTATAATTACCAAAATCACAGAAAATACAAAAAGCATGTTTACTAATCCACTATTATTATTTTCAACCATGCCAGGAGTAAAATCTTCAGCAGTTTCAGTAACGTTTTCAGCTATATCTTCAGCCGTTTCACTAACGTTTTCAGCTACATCTTCAGCCGTTTCACTAACGCTTTCAGCTACATTCTCTATAGTACTTTCGCCAGTTAAAAACAAAAAGTCTTGTGTATCTTCTAGCGTATTACCGTTTTTTGCCATAAAGCTAGAGTCAATATTAACATTGTATTTTGAGTCTGGTTCTAGGTTTAAAGGCTTAACATAAACTTGACGTTTATACGGTGCGTCAGAGCTTTCAGGAAAAGCAACTTCAACATCAATATTTTGCCCATCTTCAGCAGTTACAGAAATTGCATCTTTATTGGTACTTTGTACCGCAACGTCAGTTACATTGTTACTAAACTCTAGGGTTAATACAACATTAGTAGGTATAGGTTCATCAGAAGTTACAGGCAAATCATCTGTTCCATCGTTATAGGTAATACTTACTAGTTGTAGACCATCTTCTCCACCAGAACCGTCACCATTTCCACCACCAGAGCCGTTACCATTTCCACCACCAGAGCCGTTACCACCTCCACCACCAGAAGCAAGAACCATTGTAAATTGTGCTACCGTTAAGCACATTATAAGCATAATAGATAACAAATTTTTCTTTTTAATTTTATTCATTTTTCCTCCTAAAAAATATAATATTCTTACAAATATTATATCACACATAGACATTGCTATAAATGGTTTTTATTAACATTAACAATATAAAAAGTGTAAGATATAAATAAAACAATAAATAATTAACAATATAGATTTTAGCTTTACTGCCTTATCTATTTTTAAATGGTTTCATTGCACAATGCAATTATGCCAGAGTTTGTATGAAAATCTAAGACGTTGCAAAAGGTATATTTATAGAACTTCTAAAATCACATTAAATATTAAAAACTTCTGTTTTTTAAAACAAACTTATTTTTATCATAATCTAATACTCCATCACGTTTTAGACGGCTTAACTCTCTTGACAATGCACTTCTGTTAACACATAAATATTCAGCCATTTCCTCCCGATTAAATGGAATTTCAAAACTAGATGATCTATGTTTACTTTCTTGATATGATAAATACATAGATACACGATGCCTCACACTGTTTGATGATAAAATGTTAAGTTTTTGGTTTTGTCGTTTATGTTCATGAGCCAAAACTTTAATTATATTTGTCAACATACATATACGAACTTTTTCTTTTACATATCCTACTTTAAATATATTTTCAAAAGGTACAAAAAATATTTTTGTTGGCACTTTCGCAATATAGTAATATAAACTTAAATTTTCAAATCCATAAACAGAATCTAAACCAATAAGATTGTTTTCACCTAAAACATTAACATGCACTTGTCTGCCGTCTAGGAACATTTTCATAACATCAACATCGCCATTTAAAATAATACCTATACAGCTAATATTTTGTCCCTCACTTATTATAATTTCATCTTCCCTATATTCTTTTATATACCCTATTTTTGGTATCCATAAATCATTCTCATCAACGGAATAAAACAACTTAGTTTTAATTAATTTTTTTTGCAAATGATTACACTCCATTTTATATCTCCCATAAAATTCTTATACTAAAAGCTCTATGCATAGTATAACACAAAAATTTATTTTTCACCTATTAAATTAGTTATTTGTAAACGTTGCAAAATTAAAATGATGGCACATCGCAAATGTAAAACCAAATTTTCATTCTTTTGACAAACGCAGGAAATGGCGATAACATACCACTTCCACAATTTTTGTCAAAAGCCACAAAGCCGTTGTTTTGCTATGAAAATGGATTTTTCTATATTTTGCAATGTTTACAATAAGAATCTTGCAAGCTACAATATCGTGAAATTACGTAGTAATTTTTGACAACTCTATTAGTAGATCGGAATACAAGTTTTATAATCGTTATCCTTATCTATTAGTATTTTACTATCTACTCCATAAACATCATGAATACACTTTTCATTTATAATATCTTTTCCTCTGCCTACAACTACTTTATTTTTATTTTGTATCAACAAAACATTACTTTGCTCTAAAAAGGCATGGTCAGGATAATGAGTTGTCATAATTACCGTTTTACCCATTTCAACTAGTTGACATATATGTTTTATAACTTTGGCATGATTTCCAAAATCAAGATTTGAAACAGGTTCATCTAAAACTAAAATAGGCGTCTCTTGTACAATTGCTCTGGCTAATAAAACTAACTGACGCTCCCCACCACTAATTTGGGTATATACTCTATCTGTAAGATGTTCTATCTTAAGTAGTTTTAAAGCCTCATTTACCTTCCTTGCATCAGAAACTGTTGTTTTACCTAAGATATTTTGATAAGGATATCTACCCATCAATACTACCTCAAAAACTCTAAAGGGAAAAGGCGGTGTGTGACTTTGAGGTACATATGACACAATTTTCGCTAAATCTTTTTGTTTCCAGTTTTTTAAAAGTTTATCCCTATAAAACACTTCACCACTAACAGGATTTAACAATCCTAAAATAGTTTTGAAAAGTGTGCTTTTGCCAATACCGTTTGCTCCAAGAATGCACCATAACTCACCCTCAGCCATAGTAACACTTACGTCTTCAACGATAGATTTTTTATTGTACCCACAACATAGTTTATCAAGTTTTAACAACATTTTTACCACCCTCTATCCTTTCTTGTTAACAAATACAAAAAGAAGGGAAGCCCTACAAGTGATGTAACTATCCCTAATGGAATCTCAACTGCAAACAAACTTCGACATATACTATCTATAATAAGCAAATAACTTGAACCTAGTAACAGCGAGGCTGGAATCAGTGTTTTAAAGTTTGGTCCAACTATCATTCTTGCAAGATGCGGAACTACAAGGCCAATCCAACCAATCATACCACACAACGATACAGAAAATGCCGTAAGTACTGTTGCCATAACAATTACAGTAAACTGAAGTATTTTTGTGTTTACACCGATAGTTCTAGCTTCTTCTTCTCCTAGTGCAAGAATATTTAACTGCGATGCACAGCATATCAAAACAAAAACACACACAAGAAATGGCAATATCATGACTTTAACATCGCCCATTGTCACTTTAGAAAGGCTTCCCATAAGCCAAAATGTTATTGCCGGAAGTTTATCTGTTGGATCAGCTACGTATTTAACTAAAGAAATCATAGACTGAAATAAACTAGATACAATAATCCCACCTAAAACAAGTAAAAACAAGTTATCATCACCTTTTCCAAAACGTGTACTTATAAACCAAGTTATAAACACAGCAAGCAAGCCGAACATAAAGGAACTAAGCTTGATACCGGTAACACTTAAAGATAAAAGAATACCTATAGATGCACCAAAACCTGCACCTGCTGACGAACCCAAAATATCAGGTGATACAAGTGGATTTTTAAACATTCCTTGATAAGAAGCACCCGATAATGATAAGGAACCACCTATTAATGTCGCTGCAAAAACTCTTGGTAATCGTACGACAAAAATAACTTGAGTAATTTCATCAGATACTTCTTTACCTGTAAATGCCCTTAAAATATCAGTAATAGATATTACATATCTACCAATCATTAAAGAACATACTATACTGACTAAAAGCACAATAGCTAATATCATTAATTTTGTTTTTTTATATTCGTTTAAGCTATTACCCACATCTACTCCCACTTCATTTTTTTAATGTTTCCTTTAAGGAAATCTTCACCAACACGTGTTTCACCTAAACAGTATGAGCATAAAGCTGCTGGCATAGAAAACCTCAACCTACTGTCAACAATACCGTTAGCTTTAAGATCCATAGCTTCTTTAAAAAACTCGCTTAAATCAAAAGCACCTTGACCAGTAATTCCATTTAAAAAAACAATATTAGCCTTTGCATTTACTTGTTTAACCTTATAAGCAAAAACTTCACGTTCAGCTTGTGAAACAATATCGCCTTTAGTTATAACTACTATATCAGCTTGTTTTAGCATAGGGCCTATTTTATGGGGAGTATTTATTCCTGATAAATTGTCAATAACACAAACAGCCAAGTATTCTTTTAAGTGTGGTGCACATCTATTGCATAACCCTGCACTTTCTATGATTAAGTATCTACTTTGCTTTTTTTTAGCCCAAAGTATACAATCTTCAATATTGCTTATATAAAAATGGTCAGGACATTGATTTCCTGACAAACCAACTTTAGCTTCAATACCTTTATTTAAGTATAACTGTTTATCCATACTTGATAAACAATCAAATTTAACTACTTTTGATGTTTCTTTACCAAGTTGTTCAATTACCCAAGTTATAACAGAAGTTTTTCCCGACGATGGTGGTCCTGAGACTGTAATCAACTTCACAGAAACAACACCCCCTTAGGATGCAAACGTTTCCACTCCTTTAAAAAAACTTCTTCACATTCTTTTGCTAAAACAGGAATATCATGTTCTCTTATAAAATCCCAACCTAGCCATTCGAACTCTGCTTTTTCTATAAAGCTATTTGTTGCACTACTATTTATATGTGGTGTATATGCTTTCACACATGCATCTGAAAAATTATCACTCAAAACATAATCAACAATATCACGCTCTTTTTCCAACATATCTTTACGTACCAACATATACATAGGTAGTGTCATACAACCATCTTTTGGTAAAACAACTCTAGTGTTAGGCATAATGCATGTTTTTGCAAAAAAACCTGAAACTATGTATATTCCGGCTCCCTCTTTACGTTTAGATCCAGCAGTTTTAGCCATTTGAGATCCATGCATAACATGTTTAACATTGTTAGCAAGTTTTTTTATTCCTTCCATGCCAAATTCTTTATAAATATATAAGAAAGTTGCATTTGACATTTCAGAGCGATCTCTACCAAATAGTATAATATTATCTTTATACATAGGATTTAATAAATCTTCTCGTGTTTCTGGTATATCCATTTTTTTTAAATGATTATCATCAATTAGAAAAACATCAAACATAGTAGCATACACCGTATACATACCTTCTGTATCTATTAGCCCTGCATCTTTCAACTTACTATTAAGGTTAATATCAGAATAAAAATTTGTAGTAAAATACTCTTTGTTAGCTGTTTTTTCTCTAAAATCTTTTCCTAAATACTCGTTAAACTCTTTTGATAAAACAACGCCAGGAAAATTTTCAAGATTGGGGTTAGACCATAAATCCCCACAACTATCATTTGTGTTTTTCCCTGCTTCTACATAACATTTACGTTTTTCTCCATTTTTTTCAAAGTATTCACTTTCAAGCTCTTCCAGTGCATCTTTAAATGTAAACTTCAAGGGGCAAATCGTGTTACCATAAAAGTCTAATTGTTCTCCATCATTATAGTCTTCAAGTATATATTTTTTCTCTTGTTCTTCTTCAATTATAGCAGTTTCTAAATAATATAAAAACAACTCTGTGTTAATACCTTTAACTTTTAACACAGTTTTTAACATAGTATTTTCCCCTACTGCATCTATAAATTCTTCTTTAGTTTTATATTTAAACCCATTACTAATAAACACATCTAAACTTTTTGGATATGTGTCTATGATGTATTTTATATTTTCGCTACCATCAATTTTCATTAGCTATAACCCCTTTCACAAATAGAACTTGTAAGTTACATACTTTTATGTCACACCTTTTAATTTCTATTTTCAAATCCAAAATAATCATCAATGTTAAAATCTATATTTTCTCCAACTCGTATTTTATTTCTA
>JBKEBX010000069.1:0-2964 GCA_047973385.1 Lachnospirales bacterium
TAACCAAACTACTTATTGGGAAGTTGAAAATGTTAGTGTACCAAATATTAATGGTAGAGTTTATTTACCTGTGCGTATAATTTCTGAAACTTTAGGTTATGATGTAAAGTGGACTAATGCTACTAGTACAGTTGATATATCTACAGAAAAAATGAATATTTCAGCACCAAGTGATGCAGCATTAATAAAAACATACAACGATATGGCGAGTAATTATGAAAATAACAATATATATAACAATGAAGTATACAACTTTGATGATTTAGAAAAAGGAGATAAATTTGGCAATGGTACTGTTATAGATAAGTATATAAATGGAAAAACTTACGAAAATAAAACACACAATGTATTTAGAGATGGAGTATCAGACTTTTTCTTGAAGGTAGATTATGATGATTTTTATAAAGGTAAAATAAGTATATATTATGATGAGTTTCTGAACAATACATATGTAATTGGCGGTGTTGACCCTGAATTTTACGAACCAACTTTAATAATAGATGGATTTGATTTTGAACTAAAATTAAATGATCATCTAGAATGGGGCGATGATAATAAAATTAACAATCTACTTACAAATGAAGAAATAGAATACTTAAAAGCTGGTGGAGATAATTATATTGATTTTTATATTGAAGTATCAGATTATTATTTAGGAAATTACAAACTTTTTAAGAGTAATGGCTTTCTGGAAGTAACAAAATTAATGAAATATGAAGACTATTTAAGTAGCAGATAATAAGAGTTTATATAAATTATAAAAAATATGTTATTGCAAAATAAAAAGAATTAATACAAGGTGATTCCATAGATTAACATGAGGAGGGAAAATGTAAATGAAAAGTGCATATTATAAAATTAAAACAATTTTAGTTGTACTTAAATAATGTTTACTCTTGTTTCGTGTAAAGGTGAATGTGAAAGTTGTGGTCAAGTTGAAAAATTAAAAACTTATACAGATAAACAGGGGGAAAAGTTAAAATATTGCGAACAATGCTATAATTTAAACAAGTTTCTTGGATATTACGTTATATTTAACATTGAATTTATTTCGTTAATGGGGGATAATAGAAGTTAATGGGGTATAATAAAAGTAACAACTAGAAAAAGGAGTTGATTTTTGTGCCTAATATTAAACCTATATCTGATTTAAGGAATTACTCAGCGTTTTACAAGATGTTGCAGTGGGTTCACCAGTGTATTTAACAAAAAATGGTCGTGGATGTTACACGTTTGTGGATATTCAAGAACCTGAAGATTATGAAAAAACTAAAGCAGCACTTAAGTTAATGTGCGAACTTGTAAAAGGAAGAAAATCTGGAGAAGAAAATGGGTGGATTTCTGACGGTGATGTAAGAGCACATTTTGGGGCGAAAATAGATGGGAAATAAAATTTATTATTCACCACAAGCACAAAATGATTTAGATAATATATGGAACTTAATAGCCCTACAGCAGCAGAATATACAGTAAATGGAATAATGAATTCAGTAGACAAAGTGAAAATATTCTCTCAAATAGAAGTTGCCTTACGTTTACCAAATGGATTAGACACCGGTTATCGTTTCATACAATACGGGAGCTATTTAGCTTTTTATAGGGTTGCATCGAATTCGGTATTTGTTGGCAGAATAATATATAGTAAAAGAGATTATATGAGAATACTTTTTAAAGACGAAAAATAATATTTAAGCATCTATCTAAATGGTAGGTGCTTTTATTAAGTTCAAAATTTAACTATGTAGAAAGGAGGTAAATATGGTAAGTAGAATTAAAGGGATAACAGTTGAAATTGGCGGGGATACAAGTGGGTTGGAAAAATCTCTGTCAGATGTCAATAGCTCTAAAAGATACAAAGTCAGTTAAAAGATGTGTTAGTTCGCTTTTAAAACTAGACCCAACAAATGTAACACTCTTGGCTCAAAAACAAGAACTTTTAACAGATACAATAGCAGATACAAAAACTAAACTTACGTCACTTGAAAAAGCACAAATAGATGTAGAAAAAACTTTTAATAGTGGTGATATTGGCAAAGATAAATACCTAGCCTTTCAACGCGAAGTCGAAGCCACAAGGAATACATTAAAAAAATATGAAATGGATTTATCTAGTATAGGAACAGAACAAGATAGACTTGCAACTAACACCCAAAGATTATCAAAATTGTTTGAAGCAACAGATAAAAGTGTTGATGAATATGCAGATACCCTGGGTACAAAATTGCACTCGGCTATAAAAAACGGAACGGCATCATCAAGCTAACTTAAAACTGCTATTGATAAAATAGGAACTTCTGTAACTGGTAGTAAGTCGGATATTAATAAGTTAACTAATGCTCTAGACACTATTGATGATGGACAAGCTATAAAGAACCTCATTACTGATTTAAAGAAAACTGGTGATATGGCGAAACAAACGGCATTAGATGTTAGTGAAATAGCAGAAACTACTGAAGGGATAGCCGTGCTTGAGTCAGCAGACCAGTTAAGTGGTTTAGGTGATAAAATAACAGACCTAGGTAGTTCGGCTTTAGATGTGTTTTCTGATACGGAAAATGCAGTAATAAAAGTTAATACTTATTTTGCAGAAACTGGAGCAGAAGCCGAAAAGTCATCAGCTATTGTTTAAAATGTATATGGCTCAGGTGTTGGCGAAAGTATGGACTCTGTAGCTGATACAGTAATTACTGTTAAGAAAAATCTAGGGGATTTATCTGATACAGACTTAACTCATCTGACAGAATAAGCTATAACACTTGATGAGTTATACGGAATTGATATGAATGAAACTTTCTACTTTTCTGGCTTTGCTTGGGGATAATTTAATCTGCCTTTAGAATTGCAGTGGGAAAGAATAGAAACAGCCGGTGTAAAAGTCTTATCAAGAGGATTTTTAGAAGTATTTATTTGGGCTGGAACTCAAATAAGACGTGATAGCTGGAATCCACAAATGCCAATTAGGTA
>JBKEBX010000061.1:0-23867 GCA_047973385.1 Lachnospirales bacterium
GACCAGATAACGACTTAGTTGAAGTACCGGACAAGGATGAAGTACATAACAACGACTTATTTGAAGTACCAGACAGAGATGAAGTACCTAACAACGACTTAGTTACTGCAGGTAGACCAGATAACGACTTAGTAACTGCAGGTAGACCAGATAACGACTTAGTTGAAGTACCGGACAAGGATGAAGTACCTAACAACGACTTAGTTGAAGTGCCAGACAGAGATGAAGTACCTAACAACGACTTAGTAACAGAAGGTAGACCAGATAAAGACATAGTAACTGAAGGTAGACAAGATAAAGACTTAGTTGAAGTACCTGACAAGGATGAAGTACCTAACAACTACTTAGTTGAAGTGCCAGAAAGAGATGAATTACCTAACAACGACTTAGTTGAAGTACCAGACAGAGATGAATTACCTAACAATGACTTAGTTGAAGTACCAGACAGAGATGAAGTACCTAACAATGACTTAGTTGAAGTACCAGATAGAGATGAAGTACCTAACAACGACTTAGTTGAAGTACCAGATAGAGATGAAGTACCTAACAACGACTTAGTTGAAGTACCAGACAGAGATGAAGTACCAAACAACGACTTAGTTGAAGTACCAGACAGAGATGAAGTACCAAACAACGATTTAATTATAGCTGAACGTCCAGACATCTCAACTGGTGGTGGTGACGGTGGTGACGGTGGTAGCGACGAAGATGAAACTGATAATGGTGGCGACGGTGATGGAACTGATAATGGTGGCGACGGTGATGGAACAGTTATCGATAACCCAGATTTAGAAGAAATCATTGATAATGATCAAGAAGCTGTTCTTAGAAGATACATACCATATATCTTTGGTTATGAAGATGATACAGTACGTTCAGAGGGTTCTATATCAAGAGCCGAAGTTGCACAAGTTGCTTTTAACTTATATGGATTTGGTTATGAACCAAGTGTAAGTTCAGTTGATGCTTATTCAGACGTTGCACAAGATTCTTGGTATGCAACACCTATAGCTTTCTTAACAGAGCTTGATGTTGTTACAGGTTATGAAGATGGTACGTTTAAACCAGATGAACCTATAACAAGAGCTGAAATGGTTAAAGTTTTAGATGCTTTTGATAACCATAATGATAAGCTTTTATTTGACAATGGAGCGTCAGATATATCAGGACACTGGGCTGAAAATGCTATAAACGATTTAATGGACAAAGGTCTTATAGATAACTATGAAGATGGTACTTTTAAACCTGACGAAGATGCAAGTAGATCAGAGTTCTGTACTCTTGTAAATAGTGTTACTGATAGACCAGATACTTACAATGCAGTTGTAACATATCCAGACCTTACAGATGAAGAGTATTGGGCATATGATGAAGTTATGAATGCGTCAAACTATGGTATGCTTAACGTAAGCGATGAACAACTAGAATTTGTTAAAAACAATTACGACATAAATGATATTGATATTTATGATTTAAGAAGTATATTATACTACATAGTAGGTAACCAAAATAATTAATATTAAAAAAAGTGCTGATATTTTATCAGCACTTTTTTATATTGAAACGTCTTTTTGTAATGAAGCAATTGGTTAAAATAGAATAAAGAGGCTACTAAAGAAAAATATCTCTAGTAGCCCTATTGTTATTTAACTATACAGTTTCTGTACTATCATCTTCTAACATTTTTACGAAAAATTTGTCTGAGGCAAAAATAAGTAAACCTGTAATTATAGCGATAGATGCAATAACTATGTTTGATAGAACAAAGTTTGAGCCTTCAGAAAAGGCAATGTTATATACATAACCATAAGTTTTAGATGCAAAGAATACAGAACCAATCCATACAGCCATCATAACAGATAAAATTTTTGCTGGTGCATATTTTGATACAAAAGAGTTACCAAGAGGTGAGAAGAACATTTCACCAAGAGATAACAACACACCGAACAATACTAACCATAATAAACTAGCTTGACCATCACCACGAGAGATTTCTGCTGCTGCAAAAACTAAGTAAGATGCACCAAGTAACCATAAACCAATAGCTGTTTTCTTGAATAAACTAAGGTCGCCTTGTGGACGCTTTGAAAGTTTAATCCAAAGACTACCAAGTATAGGACCAAGGGAAATACAACATAATGCATTAAGTGAGTCAAACCACGCTGACGGTACAGTAAATCCTGCAACTACCCAGTTAGCAGCTCCTCCTGCGTCCCAGTGATAATATACAGGTAGATATGCAAGATACCAAAATAGCCAGAAGATTACGGAAAAACCGGATATAACACATATAGCAAATACACGTTGTTTTTCCTTAGTAGTAAGTGGCTTTGTATCCTTTTTTTCAACTTCTTCAACTCTTTCATCAATTTTAAATGGTTTTTTACCAACATCACCTAAATGTTTAAGTCCTACTAAAAACCATATAAAGCCGATTAATGTTATAACTCCATAAATTATGAATGTCATAGAGTAACCATAACTTGCTACTAAAAAAGCAACTATTGTTGTGCCTATAAATGAACCAATGTTAACAAATGAGTAGTATGTTGAAAAGGCAGCATCAAGTTCTTCTTGATTGTAAAATAAACGCCCTATCATAGCCGTTAAATTACTCTTAAACAGACCAGTACCAACAGATACTAAAAACAACATTGCATATACTAAAAATATACTATCGGCAAAACCGGCTACTATATACCCTATACCCATAAGGAGCATACCGGCTGCAACGCAGTACCTACCACCAATATACTTATCTGCTAAAGTTCCCATAAGTACAGGAGTAATATAGGTAAATGCAACGAAGTTAGCTTGAAAAGCGGCACCTGCACTTTCGGTTAAGCCAAGACCACCTTCGGAAATTGATGCGACAAAAAAGTATACAAGCATCCATTTAACAGAATAAAAAGCCATACGCTCAAAAGTAAAAGTAAGTGAACAAATGTAAAAACCAATAGGCTTCTTCTTACTTATTGTTGTAGTTGACATGAATAAAATCCTCCAAAACTCATATTTTAATGTTGTTAACTTGTTTTACGTTAATAGCTAAAATAGTTTTTGTGTAATCCCAAATACATCAAAGTTATATTTTAAACTATTTATACAATATTTCCAAGTTATAAAGTTGCTGATTTCGTTCGCTAATCGTTGCAACATACATTAGTTACTAAATTAAACAATTTTTAAGTCCATAGGCACTTTGTTTAGTGATTCACAGCCATCAGCTGTTACAACAACTAAGTTTTCTATCCTAACACCTATATTTTTGTCTTTTATGTAAATTCCAGGTTCGATTGAAAAAATCATTCCTTCTTTTGCAACATTGTGGTTTATTGCAGAAACATCTCCAGCCTCATGAACTTCCATACCAATAAAATGCCCAAGTCTGTGGTTGAAGTATTTGCCGTAGCCTTTTTCAGTGATAAAATCACGAGCTGCTGCATCAATTTCCGAAAACTTCACACCAGGCTTTATAAGTTTTGTTGCACGTTCATTTGCTTCTTTTACAATTTCGTAAATTTCTCTATGAAAGTCGCTAACTTTTTTATAAAATACAGTTCTTGTCATATCTGAAGAGTAGTTATCTTTCATGCAACCTATATCTAAAACGATACAGTCGCCCTCTTTAACTATAGTATCATCAATTTCGTGATGAGGATCAGCTGCATTTCCACCAAAGCAAAGAATTGGTTCAAAGGAAAAACCATCTTCTGTATAATCACTGTAAAATGTTGAAAGTTGTTCTCTTAAATGGCTTTCCTTAAGTTCTCCCTCAAAATTGCCGATATAATTAAACATAAGTTCCATAACAGTATCATTAATTTTACTTGCGTTTTTCATAAGCTCAATTTCCTTAAGAGATTTGACACCTCTTATATCATCGATTAGATATGAACCAACTTGTAAAGGTAAATCAAACCCCATATCACGAAGTGAAAGAACAAATCTTGCCTCAAAGTATTTATCAACAACAACTTGTTTAGTCTTGTCTAATACTTTATACAAGTCAACTAAGTAGTTATCTGTATCTTTCCAATGATGTACTTCTATATCGTTGTTTTCCTTAACTGGAAACATTTCATGAATAAAAAGTATTGGTTTTTTGTCGCAAGATACTACTAGAGTAAGCATTCTATGTCCTGTATGGAACATTTGTCCTGTTAGATAGTATATACTACCTGGATCGCAAACAATAAATTGAGATATATTTTCTTCAATCATTTTTAGCTGTAATGTTTTTATCATTTTTTAACTCCTCCTTTATACATATTGTATTTTAACACAAACCAGAGGAAAAAAAAACCTTTTTTAAATAAAAATATGTTAATTTATTAACTTTGGTAAAATGATATAAAAAGCAAATAAATTTTATGGAGATGAGTATATGGATTATAAGTTTTTTAGTTAAAACTTACTAAAAATGAATTAAAAAAGCAACAAATTATACAATTTTACGTTTAATTATATAAGACACAAATTAAAGAATAAATTGCGATATGTTACAGTTATATTATTTTTTTACAAAAAGTAACTTTGAAATGTAAAACTATGGTATAATATATTGCGTCACATATTTTTAAAACACATTGAAAGGATGTTTTTAGAATGAAAAAAATATTAATAGTTGATGATTCAGAAATAGTTTTAAAAATACTTAAAGTTCGTTTAGGTTTTTTAGGTTTTCATATAGATACGGTAAATGATGGAGCAAAGTGTATAAAAAGTATTTCTGAAAATAAATATGATTTGTTAATACTAGATTTGATGTTACCTAAACTTGGTGGCCTAGAAGTTGTTAAGAAACTGTATTCTGATGAATACAATAAATTCGATTTGCCAATTATTGCTATGTCAGGTAATGATTCAGATATATATAAACAAAAGTCACTTGAATTAGGTGTGAAATTCTTTGTTAAGAAACCTTTTGATTTAGATGATTTTGAACAAAAAGTAATTGAATTATTGTCATAATTGAAAAAGAAATAAGAAATGTGGAGGGTTTATGGATTTAAAGTTTTTCGTTTTTACTACAATGATTGTACTTCTAATGATAAATTTGGTATTTTTCTTTTTTTTGTTAATTAGGAAGATGTTTTTAATAAAAATTGACGAAAAAAATGAAATAATTTACACAAATTGTGAAAATGAAGTTTTGAATTTTTTAGCAAGTGGTGAACGCAGTACTTTTTTTGATAATATGAGTAAAAGAGAAGAAAAAATATTTGAGAGTGTTGTATTCGACTATGTAAAAATGCTAAAAAATCAAAAACGAAAAGAACTAATTGACTTGATTGGTCGAGATAAAATACTGAAAACAGTAACTGAAAATTTAAATAAAAAAAATGATTGGGATAAATGTTTAGGTGCATATCAAGCAGGAGAATTTCACATAAATGAAGTGGAGATAGAGCTGCTTGAGCTACTAGATAGTGAAGACCGTGAAACAGTGTATATTGCAATGGACTCCCTTTTGAAAGTAGGTGGAGCAAAGTATTTGCGAAATCTTTTAAATAGATGTGTTTCAGGAAAGATTGTAGCTAAAAATAATTTACTATATATCATAGATGGCATTGAAGAAGACATCGAACATATTATGCTGGAGTTTATAGACTCTAAAAGTACTTTTTTGAGATGTGTTGTACTAGATGTTTGTGGAGATAGAGGTTATGAAGGTGCAATTGAATGGATTTTAAAAGGATTTAAAGATAGCGATATGGAGGTGAAAATTGCCTCTTTGAAAGCTGCGAATAAATATAAGAACTTTCCCTATAATTCAAAGGAAAGTGATTTTTATAAATTGTTAGATGATGAGAATTGGCAAGTTAGATTGTTTTTTACAAAAAACTTAGCAAAAATAGATGATGTTAAATCGATTAGTATACTGAAAGATTGTATGGGAGATTTAAGTTGGAATGTAAGAAACACAGCTGCCAATGTTTTAATAGAAAAAGGTGATGAAGGTATACTTGCTTTAATTGATGTTATAGATTCAAAGGATAGATATGCAAGTGATAAGGCAGTAGAAATTTTGCAACGTGAGTTAGTCCAAAATGATTTGAGAGATAATTTACATAAAAAAAATCCTAGTCTTGCTAAGAAGATTGAAGATAAAATTAAAGAGATTATAGCAGAGGAGGTAGAGAAAAATGACCTTGATTGATATAGTTTCAACTATTGTAGTATGGTTTAACTTTTTAGTTTTCTTCTATATGATTTTTATAAATATTGTTTATACAATTTTGCTTTTAGGCTCTATAAAAGAAATGTATATATATAGACAAAAGACTAAACATTGGAACGATATAGATTTAATAAATTCTAATCATACACCACCATTATCTATATTAGTGCCTTGTCATAATGAAGAAGATACTATTGTGGATAATGTAAATGCACTTTTAAATTTGATATATAGAGAATATGAGATAATCATAATAAATGATGGTTCCAAAGACGATACTATGAAAATTTTGATTGAAAGTTTTGATTTTGTACCAAGTGAAATGCCGTATAGAGTACAGCTTAAAACTGAAGAAGTAAAAGAAATTTATATTTCTTCATTATATGATAATATTGTACTTGTTGATAAAGTTAATGGTGGTAAAGCAGATGCGTTAAATACAGGTGTTAATTTATGTAAGTATCCTATTTTTACAGCCATAGACGCAGATTCCATTATTGAACGTACGTCCCTTACAAAAGTTGTAAGACCATTTGTTTTAGATCCAACTGTTGTTGCATCAGGAGGCATTGTAAGACCTATTAATGATTCTGAAGTTGAAGGTGGATTACTAAAAGAAGTAGTTTTGCCAACAAATAACCTAGCACGTTTTCAAACAGTAGAATACCTTAGAGCTTTTCTTTTTGGTAGAGTTAGTTGGAGTGCCATAAACTCTTTGTTAATTGTATCAGGAGCTTTTGGTGTATTTAAAAAGGATATAATTATAAAAGCCGGTGGATATGTAAAGGATAGTTTAGGTGAGGATATGGAGCTTGTAACAAGACTCCATAGAATTTTAAGACGTGAAAAAAGCGAATATAAAATCGTTTTTGTACCAGACCCAGTATGTTGGACTTTGGTTCCAGAAGACTTGAAAACTTTAAGAGCACAAAGAAAAAGATGGCACAAAGGATTGATAGATACAGTTACTGATCATAAAAGTGTTATTTTTAACCCTAAGTATGGTACTGTTGGAATGCTTGGAATGCCATATTATTTTCTGGTTGAAGTTTTTGGCGTTGGAGTAGAAGTTTTTGGTTATATAGTTATGATAATTTCATTTGTTTTAGGGTTTATAAACTTACAATTCTTTTTAATGTTTATGTGTGTATCTGTTTTATATGGAGTATTTTTATCTTTAGGTGCAGTATTTTTAGAACAATATAATACAAACAAATATAAAAAGGTTTCAGAGTATTTATGGCTTGTGTTATTTGCTATACTTGAGAATTTTGGGTATAGACAACTCATTACTGTATGGCGTTTTAATGCGACTTTTAAGAATAGTAAAAGTAAAAAAGAACGTGAATGGGGAGATATGAAAAGAAGAAAATTCTCAGAAAATGCTGACGATATTATAAATGATAACGATGAAGATGAAATAATTTAATAAAATACAAGGGCTATGAAATAGATTTATACTTAAATTTGTTTGTAGCCCTTTTTTAAAAGTTTAATATTGAGGTGAAAGATGGGAAATACTGATAAATTTGATTTGATGGCTAACATATATGATAATGATGAAAGAGTTAAACTTGCAGAAATTTCATCAAAAGCAATAAAAAGCTTTTTAAATAATACAAAAAATAAAAGTGCAATGGATTTTGGTTGTGGAACAGGGCTTGTAGGCATAAGTTTGATTGATGATTTTGATTCTGTTTTATTTGTAGACTCATCAACAAACATGATTAATGTAGTAGATGAAAAGCTTAAATCATATAAAATAATAAATGGGAAAACTCTTTGGATAGATATAGAAAATGAAAAGTTCTTAAATGCAAAAGTGGACTGTATCTTTATGGCACAAGTTTTGTTGCACATTAAAGATACAAGAGATGTTTTATGCAAACTATATAAATCACTTAAAAGTGGTGGTAAACTATACATAACTGACTTTGATAAAAACTACAATATTAATTCTGACGTTGTACATAATGGGTTTGAACAAGAGGCTTTAAAAAAAATGTTACAAGAAATAGGTTTTCAAAAAGTTTCATCAAAAACTTTTTATGAGGGGGAAAATATTTTTATGAAAGAAGATGCAACTATGTTTGTTTTAGAAGCGATAAAGTAGAAAATAAAAATATGAGATGCGAATTGTTAAATGTTCGAATTCAAAGTGGTTTTTGAAGAATTGGCTATATAAAATGCATTTATGATTTAAAAATTTATAGTTTACTTATAATGCGATTTTTGCATTGTACGATCCTTTACGTAAGTTCTATAATATGGATATAATTACTATATGTAAAATATATATATTTATTATTTATCATATTAAAAAAACGAGAGGAAATGGTTAGGGATGGGAACTAATAATTTTGGTAAAAAGGGATGGTCGCTTATTGGTTTATGTGGATTTATGCTATATTTCACAACGGCAACAACTGTTGACGGATTAAACGTTACAGTATCGGCTATTGCTGAGATGAAGGGTTGGGATATAGCTACACTTCTATCTATATCAACTATAAGTGGATTAGTAAGTGTTGTTGGTATGTTTGTTTTTGGATTGATTTGTGATAAAATCGGTGCGAGGACAACTACGATTATTTCTTTAATACTTGGTGGTTTGTGCTATATATGGTATGGTCATGCAGGTTCTCTATATTACAATATGCTTTAGCACTTTGTGGCGTAAGTGTTTTCACAAATGCTTTTGCTTGGATAGCTGGGGGTGCTTATCTATCAAGTTGGTTTCCTACTAAAAAAGGTTTGGCGCTTGGTTGGGCAACTATGGGGAATAACTTGGCATCTGCGACAATCGTAATTTTACTTACTTCACTTGCAACAGCATTTGGCGGTATACAATGGGCAATTACTTTTATAGGTGTTGGTATGATATTATTATCAGTATGGGCATTTTTTATACCTAGCCACCCAGAGGAGGCAGGTGCAACACCTGATAATCTACCTATTGAAGAAGTGAAAAAAACAAGTGTAATTGATACAGCTGAGAATAAAGATTATGAAAGTAATTGGACATACAAAGATATTTTAAGAACCAAAGAGTTTTGGTTAATTGGTATTTCTCTTGGTATATATTTCTTAGTAACAGTAGGTGTTATGAGTCAACTTGTTCCTCGTATGATAGGACTTGGATTTACTGAATCTAAGGCAATAGCTACTATGACTATATGTGCTTTGATAGGTGTTGTAGGTTCGTATATTTGGGGATATTTAGATATAAAGTTTTCTACTAAATTTGCAACAGCAGCATATGGTATATGGTATACAATCGCAATTATATTCAACTTGTTAAATGGATTAGTTTTTATATATATTTCAATATTTATGATTGGTATAGCAATTGGTGGTTCAGCTAACTGGCCAATTTCTTTAACAAGTACTGTGTATGGTTCTAAGAATTTCGCTAAAGTGTATTCTCTTATCAATCCTCTTATTTCTATAATAAGAATGTTAGCTTTTACGGTTTTAGCTATTTCTTTATCTCTTGTAGGTTCATATACGGGTGCTTATCTATTCTTTATCGTTCTACTTGTGTTAGCTATTTTTATGGTACTTGCGATAGATGATAAGAAATATAGTGATGATTATAAATAATTGTAAACGCTAGAAAATTGAAATGATGGCACATTACAAAAGAAAAACAGGCTTTTCACACTTTCGACAAAGGCAGGAAATGGCGATGATGCACCATTTCCTTGGGCTTTGTCAAAAGTCGCAAAGCCGTTGTTTGGCTATGAAAATGGATTTTTCTATATTTTGCAATGAAGCCTATTGTAATCAACATAATAGGCTTTTTTGTATTTTACTTTTATAATTTTTTTAGTAATTCTTAACCAAAATTTTTGCGTAATCCTTTGGTACTCCACAAACTGGACATGGGTCAAGAGCATCATTACCTTCGTGGTGATGTCCACAGTTTGAACATATCCATATAACAGGTTCATCTTTATGGAAAACTAGGTTGTTTGCAAGGTTGTATGCAAGGTCTAGAAATCTTTGTTTATGATGACTTTCTATATCTGAAATAAGAGTGAAAGCATCAGCTATTTCGGTAAAACCCTCATCAGATGCAGTTTTTGCAAAAAAAGGATAAATCTCAACGCTTTCTTTATCTTCTGAATTTGCTGATTCTTGTAGATTTTGTAAAGTGTTTCCGTCGTGAACACTATAATTTGCTTGAATATCTATTATAGTAGGTAGCTCACCGTTGAAACCTTGTACAAGAAAATCGTAAAAAACCTTACTATGAGCTTTTTCGTTGTCAGCAGTTTTTTTGAAAAACTCAGAGATTTGAACGTAACCTTCTTGTTCAGCCTTTTTTGCAAACATATCATATTTATTTCTAGCACCAGACTCACCAACAAAGGCTTTCATTAAATTTTCAGCCGTTTTAGTATTTTTTAAATTATTCATTTTAACCTCCATTAAAAAAGGTGATTTTTAAATATATCACCTTTGTATTATATAATAGAGTATTTCAATAAATTAAAAAAATATACATATATTTAGTTAAGATGTAAATTAAATGTACTAATAGGATATTCTTCTGGATTATCTTCAATTAATTTTTCGGCATTTTCATATTTATCATAAACTTCGTAATTATCATTTTGAATTGAGAAAAAGTTCAAACCTCTTAAAAAACTATTATTAAAATCAGCCCAATTAGCAAAATCTTCTTGAACTAAAATAATTAAATCGTTTATGTAAGTTATAGCTTCATCAATACTTATTAAACCAGCTACATAACTAAGTCCTATAAGCATATTTGATCTACCGTAATCAAAACCGATTAAGGCTTTATCTCCAAAGGTATCAAAATAATAAATTACCTGTTCATCACTTTTTGTATTTGTGTAATCAGTGTTTGAGTTTTTTTGATAATTCATTATATAATTGTAGTTATTTACAAATTGAGTATTTGTATATCCATCGTTTAGATACTTTAAAGTGTGGATTAGGTCAGTTTTATCCGTTATATTCCATGTTTCTTTTAAGTATTTTTTTACCTCTCTTGTGTTGCTATTTGTTACTTTATAGCCTCCAAACTCGTTTACATTAGTTTCGTTTGCAACCATATTTAACATATTTGCAGAGTTTGACCAATTTATTACGGGGCTTGTATTTTCTTCTTTTGAGCAAGATGTCAAAAGGGAAAAAATGGATAATAATAATATAAATTTCTTAAGCATTTTTTTTCTCCTTGTTGTACTATGTATTAGTATAAAAAACTTTTTTTAAATTGTCAAATATTTTAAATAAAATATGTTAATATTTTTCCAACTGTGGTATAATATATAGTGTAACATAATTAAGTAAATTAGATTTTAAAGGCAATTTATTTTTATAGATAGTATTGGAGTAAAAATGAAAAAATTTAATAAAAATCATGTGCAAATAGCTATATTAGCAGTTATATCTGTTTGTATAATTATAATATTCAATGAGTTTTCTGAACAAGCGGCTTCAGTCTTTCAAAATATTATAAACATTATAATAGATTCTGTTGTAGTTATAAAACCATTGTTTATAGGTATTTTCATGGCTGTCATGATTAATCCTATTTTAAAATATATTGAGAAACGGATAATCAAACCCAAAATGAGTAATTTTTCTAATCGAACTGTTAGGTATGTGAGTTTGATTACTTGTTATGTTTTGATATTATCTGTTTTTTATATTATTATAATGACAGTTTTACCAGATGTTTTATTATCTGTTACAAAAATTATTTCTGGTATACCAACAAATGCAGAGGAGTTCACATACTTAGTTGAAAATTCCTTTTTATCAGAAACTTTAACAGGCATATATGGATTTACAGACCAACTTGATAAGCTTCTAAGTGGCTATGAAGTTAACTTTAATGACACTATAACTTCGATTTTCACATATTTCACAGATAGAATTTTCAATACGTTAACAAAAATACCTTACTTATTTGATTTAGTTATACAAAATGCGATAAATATAACTAGAGGTGTTTTTCAGTTAATTATATCATTAATGTTATCTTTTTATATTTTGTCAGATAAAGAGTATTTTGCTAGAAATTTAAAGACTTTTCTTGAAAATATAATGGGTGAGAGTAAATCGGTATTCTTATTCGAAATAGTTTATACGGCAAATGATGTTTTTGAGAAATTTTTTATAGGTAAAATCATAGATAGTTTAATAATCGGAACAATGTTTTATGTAATAACATGGCTTGCAGGTTTTGAAAATGTGGGCTTAAATTCTTTGATTATTGCAGTTACTAATATGATACCATATTTTGGACCATTTATTGGAGCAGTGCCAGTTGTGTTGATTTCTTTACCTCAAGGTATGGGAGTTGCTCTTTGGACGAGTTTGATAATCCTAGCATTACAACAATTTGATGGTTGGATATTAGGACCTAAAATTTTAAGTGAAAGTACAGGTCTTAAGCCTATAACAATTATTGTAGCTATACTTATAGGTGGAAAGGTGGCAGGGCCAATTGGTATGTTTTTGGCTGTACCATTTTTTACAGTTGCTATAATAATTTTTGCGAGAGTAATAGAAATGAGAAGGGGGAATGTATATGATCCAGCAGGAGAACCAATCAACGATGAAGAAGTTTAGAGAGGACAATCCTTGGTTCTATAAACCCGCAGTTAAAAGCTTTGTGTTGTTAAGTTTACTTGTACTTGGATATTTTGCAACTGTTATTGCAGTTAACTTATATATGCTTTTTGCAAACTCAGATATAGAGTTAAATCAGAGTTTATACTTTCAGTTTGCTTTTTTTGAAATTATACCTGTAATAATATATTTATTTATATATAAAGGTGATAAAAAGATAAAAGATATATTGAATGTTAGGAAAATTTCCTTTAAAAACTTTGTGTATATTGTGTTACTACAAATTTTTATGTCACCACTTATTTTATTGGTTAACTATGTTACAACATTATTGTGGGGTGCAGAAACTTCTCAGGCAATTGGAAGTATGGATATATCTTTTTTTGAGATGTTCTTTCTTATAGGGGTACTTGGACCAATAACAGAAGAAGTTATTTTTAGAGGTGTAGTTTTTGATATAACAAAAAAAGAAAATCTAGTTGTCATGGCTATTATATCAGGTTTTGCTTTTGGAGCATTCCATATGAATTTAAACCAGTTTAGCTATGCTTTCATTTTAGGGTATGTATTTACTATATATGTTTATTATACTGGGTCGATTTTTGCAGCTATCATTCCACATATTATTGTAAATGGTTGGAGTGTAATTCTTTTATTTGTTTCAAAATGGATTACTACATTAGACATTGATGGATTGGGTATTGAAAGTTCAGTAGATACTTTAGGAAATACAGATTTATATTTTGATTTAAGTATGTTTTTATCACTGTTATTTATAAGCGTTATATGTATAAGTGTCTATTATGTTATATTTGTACATTTTAAAAAATATAATAAAGAAAAAAATCATTTTTCAAAACTTAATAGAATTAGAAATATAAGTTTAGATTCTTTAGATGATTTTGATTTTTAATATGTAAATGATGAACATTTTATTTGGGAAACTTATATATTATATTAGGTAAATGATAGAGTTAAATAAATAGTTTGACTATTTTATAGAATTTAAAGGGGAAATTTATATGGCAATAAAAAAAATAGGTTATGAAGAATTAATAGAACTTTTGAAAAAAAACGTGAAACTTCTTGATGTAAGAGATATAGAAGAGTACAATCGTGGGCATATAAAAGGTGCAGTAAATATACCACTTGAAAACCTAGAGAAATCGGTAGGAAAATTTGTAGGAATAAATGACCATGTGGTTGTGTATTGTCAAATGGGAGGTAGAGCAAATCTTGCTTGTATTCTTTTGAATTCATTAGGTTATAAAAATATTTACAATTTTGGTTCTCTTGATAACTGGAAAGAAACTTTGCTTAAGTAATTGTATATTTTATTTTTAAATGTTCATAATATAATATAGATATTAATATTTTAGAAGTTTCTATAATATTAATGTCTTCAACTAAATATGGAGGTATATATTATGGATAAAAAAGCAAAAGCAAAAGGCAAACAAGTTTCAAATGCAAATTCTGAAAAGTCAGAAGCAGTTAATAAAACAGAAAAACATAATAAAAACTAATTTTTCTAAAAATGCAATCAAATATTAAACTATTAAAACTGTAAAGAGTTTCAAAAAATCTTTTTACAGTTTTTTTATGCAAATTTAACATTTATTTTGTTTATTATATAGAAATCATTGTTACTCTATGTTATAATAAACTAAATGCGTAGCTACATAAATACAGCTACACATTAAGATTATTGTAATTTCCTTGGAAATTACTCTATGTTATAATAAACTAAATACGTAGCTACATAAATACAGCTACACATTAAGATTATTGTAATTTCCTTGGAAATTACTCTATGTTATAATAAACTAAATGCGTAGCTACATAAATACAGCTACACATTAAGATTATTGTAATTTCCTTGGAAATTACTTTATGTTATAATAAACCATATTAAAAGTTTGTAAATTATATAAGATGTATACATAAAGGTGTGAAATTAGCCTTTAGAACGTAGAAAGAGGTTTTGTATTGCTAAGTCGAGAACAAGTAAATGAAATTTTATCAACAGCATTATTTTATGGAGCTAATTTTGCTGAAATCTTCTTTGAAGAAACTGAAAAGCATTTAGTAACTCTTGTAAATGAAAAGGTTGATAAATCAACAAGTGGAATAGACAAGGGGATTGGTATAAGAGTTATATCGAATGGTAAAGTTATATATACATACACAAATAAATTTGATTTGGAACATTTAAAAGATATGTCTAAAAAGGCGGCTCTTGCACTTGAAAATAATCAAAATGGCAAAATGGAAGTTATACCTTTTGTGGATTTTGAAAAAAAAGAAAATCATAATGCTAAAATTATTACGTTAAATGAACATAAGAAACAAGGAATTGAAATACTTAAAAAAGGTAATTTGGTTTCCAAGCAAACATCGCAGTTCATTACTGAAACAACAGCTATGTACAATTACGAAGTGCAAAATGTTTTAATTGCAAATAGCGAGGGCTTGTATAAGGAAGATACTAGATATTATACAAGAATTGGGTTATCTGCTATTGCAAGTGATGGTAAAGAAAAACAAGTTGGTACACAAATGCCTGGTTTACACGGTGGTTTCGAAATTTTTGACGAAATAGACATAGAAGATTTAGGACATGATTGTGCAAAATCTGCAAGTACCATGCTAAGTGCAGGATATATGGAATCAGGTAAGATCCCCGTTGTTTTAGATAACGGGTTTGGTGGGGTTATCTTCCATGAGGCTTGTGGACACCCTCTTGAAGCACAATTCATTGCTAAAGATTCACCTTTTTCAAACAAGATAGGCGAAAAAATAGCCAATGAAAAGCTTAGTGCTGTTGATGATGGCACCATAAAAAATGCGTGGGGAAGCCTTAACATTGATGATGAGGGTACAAAAACAAAAAGAAATGTTTTAATTGAAAATGGTATTTTAAAAGGATATTTGGTAGATAGAGTTTCTGGGGAAAAAATAAATATGAAATCAACGGGCTCTGGTAGACGACAAAATTATAAATTTGCTCCAACTTCTAGAATGAATAATACATTTATTTTAAATGGAAAAGATAAACGAGATGATATTTTTTCTTCAATAGAATATGGGTTGTATGCTAAAAAAATGGGAGGTGGATCTGTCGATTTTACTACGGCTTTCAACTTTTCAGTAGTTGAGGGTTATGTAATTAGAAATGGTAAAATATGCGAACCTGTGCGTGGTGCAACTTTAATCGGTAAGGGGAGTGAAATTCTACAAAAAATTGATATGATTTCCGATAATTTAAGTCAAGCTCAAGGTGTATGTGGTTCTTCATCGGGTCAAATTCCTACAAATGTTGGTCAGCCAACCCTTAGGGTTAATGAAATAGTTGTGGGAGGTAGATAATATGCAGTATGAGGAATTTATATCAGAATTAATTGAGAAAGCTAGAGATTTAGGTTTTGAAGATTGTGAAGCTTATTTATCTTTAAGTAACAATTTTGAAGTAGAAATTTTTAAAAATGTTTTAGAAAAATATGAAAAATCAAGTATAAGTGGTTTATCTTTTAGAGGGTTGTATAATGGTAAAATGGGATATTCCTATACTGAAAAAATAGAAAAAGATGTTATAGACAAACTTATTGATATGGCTAAAACAAATGCAATTTTAATTGAAAATGAAGATAAAGACTTTATATTTGAAGGGTCAAAAAACTATGTAAATCTTGAAAAAGTAGAAATTGAACAGATGAGCGAAGAAGATAAAATTGACATAGCCTTTAAACTTGAAAAATATGCTGAAGAGTGTGATGAAAAAGTTGAAATGGTCACAGCTTATGTAGGCGATAGCGAAAGTCTTGTAAGTCTTGTGAATAGTAAGGGGCTATCCCTTTCAAATGATAATAAATTAAGTTATGTATATCTTGATATAGTAGTAAAAAAAGACGATGAAATTAGAGAAGTGTATGAGATTTGGGCTGGAAAGTCACTTGCAAACTTAGACCTTAAAAAATTAGCGAAAAAAGGCGTAGATAAGGCACTTTTTAAACTTGGATCAAAAAGTGTAAAGTCGGATAAATATAGAGTAATTTTAACTAATGAAACTGTTGCCACATTTCTTAAAGTTTTTTGTAGTATGTTCTATGGTGAACAGGTGCAAAAAGGTTTCTCAATTTTAAAAAATAGAGTTAATGATGAAATATTTAGCGATAAGATAACTTTGTTTGATAAAGGTATAACTGAAAATAGTATAGTTAAGTCTGTTTTTGATAGCGAGGGCGTTGCAACAAGAGATGTAACCTTAGTTGAAAAAGGCGTTTTAAAAGGCTATTTGTATAATTTGAAAAGTGCATATAAGGCAGATGTTGTGTCAACAGGAAATGGCTTTAGAAGTGGTTATAAAGGTGGTATTTCAACTATGCCTAAAAATTTTTATATTGAAAATGGTGATGTTTCTTTTGAAAAAATGTTAGACGAACTTCAAAATGGTTTGATTATCGATGATATAAGAGGAATGCACTCAGGTGCAAATGCTATATCAGGACAATTTTCTTTACAAGCATCAGGTAAACTCGTAGAAAATGGAAAGATAGTTTCACCAGTTGATGACATTGTTATTTCTGATAATTTTTTAGATATGTTTAAAAAAGTTACTTTAGTTGGAAATGATTTTAAGTTTGACTTACCCTCAAGTAATACTTGTTTTGGTGCACCGTCTTTACTTGTTGAAAATCTTAGTGTTGCAGGGGAGTAATTATGATATCATTTATAAAAGGTGAAGTAGTTGTTTTAGGTAGTGGATTTGTTGTTATAGAAAATAATGGTATGGGTTATCACATAAACGTATCTATGGCAACCCTTGGAAAGTTGCCAAAGGACAAAGAGGTTAAAATATATACTCATATGCAAGTTAGAGAAGATGATATTTCTTTATATGGATTTGCTCATAATGATGAGCTTAATATGTTTAAAATGTTAACTTCTGTATCAGGAATTGGCCCTAAGGGAGCACTTGCTATGCTTGATTCCTATACACCTTCTGATATTATGTTGAATATTATTTCAGAAGACGCCAAGGCTTTGTCAAAAGCTAAAGGTGTAGGTTTAAAGACTGCAGGGCGAATTATTTTAGAGCTTAAAGACAAAATGAAAACAGAGTCTGTTGGAAATGGCACTTTAGAACTTGGGAGTTTTGGAACAGATTTTGTGGATTCTAATACTATGAACAAGGGAGATGTTATTGATGCAATTGATGCGTTGATTGCTCTTGGATATGAAAAGTCAGTGGCTGTTAAAGTTGTAAACAAGGTTAGTTGTGAAGGTGACAGTGCCCAAGATATTATAAAAAAATCCTTAAAAGCAATAATTAGTTAGGTGGAATATGAATAGAATTGTTACAGACATACAATATGATAATGAGGAAATGGATTTAGAACAAAGTCTACGCCCCAAAAATTTTGAAAATTATCTTGGACAAGAAAAAGTAAAAATGAATATGAAAGTATATATAGAGGCTGCAAAAATGAGGAATGAGCCTTTAGACCATGTACTTTTATATGGACCACCAGGGCTTGGTAAAACCACATTATCAAATATTATAGCTAATGAACTTGGGGTTAATATTAAGATAACAAGTGGCCCTGCAATTGAAAAGGCAGGAGATATGGCGGCTATTTTAAATGACTTACAAGAAAATGATGTTCTATTTATTGATGAAATACATAGACTAAATCGGACCATTGAAGAAATCTTATACTCTGCTATGGAAGATTTTGCCCTTGATGTTGTTATAGGCAAAGGACCAGGTGCAAAAAGTATAAGACTTGATTTGCCAAAGTTTACTCTTGTTGGTGCAACTACAAGGGTTGGGTTACTTACAACGCCACTTCGTGACCGTTTTGGTGTAATACAAAAGCTTGAACTTTATAATGAAAAGGAACTTAGCTTAATTGTTAAAAGGTCAGCTAAAGTTTTAAATATTAATATTCACGATTTAGCAGCACTTGAGATTGCAAAACGCTCAAGAGGAACACCTAGAATTGCAAATAGATTACTTAAAAGAGTACGGGATTTTGCAGAAGTTTTATATGATGGTGAAATATCTCTAGATGTAGCAAGAGAAACTTTAGATAGGCTTGAGGTTGATTTCTTAGGTCTTGACGGAAATGATAGAAAGCTTTTGTTTAATATAATTGATAAGTTCGATGGTGGTCCTGTTGGAATAGACACAATTGCTGTTTCGGTGGGGGAAGATAGAGATACAATTGAAGATGTATATGAACCTTATCTTATTCAACTTGGCTTTATAAACCGAACTAAAAGTGGTAGAGTAGTAACAAAAAAATGTTATGAACATCTTGGACTTAAATATTTAAGACAAGATAATTTTGAGAATGTAAGTTTATTTTAAAAATAGTATTATATGAAATTAGGAGGTATTTATGGAAAGAGTATATGTTTTTGGGCATCAAAACCCAGATACTGACTCTATCTGTTCTGCGATTGCTTATGCGAAGTTTAAGCAACTAACGGGTATGGATAGTGCAAAACCATATAGATTAGGTAGTATTAACAAGGAAACGAAGTTTGTTTTAGATTATTTTGGGGTTGAAGAACCAGAATTTTTACCTGAAATTTCTATTCAGGTAAAGGATTTGGATTTACACAAACCTCATATTGTTTCAAGAGAAACACCGGTAAAAAAAGTTTGGGAAATTATTAAAACTGTACCAAAAAGTAAACTTATTCCTATACTCGATGATTTTAACAAAATTGAAGGTATTGCAACAATGGGTAACGTTGCACAACTTGTTCTTGATATGCCCGCTATGGATATTTCAATTGATAATGAAATATTATATGAAAACTTGATAAATTGTGTTGAGGGGAAACCTAATAGGAAAAATTACCCATCTAATAAAGTAGAGGGTAGAATATACATTGGTACACAATATGCTTTTGAGGACATGATGCAACCAGGTGATGTTATAGTTACAAACAAAATAGAAAGTATAAAAAAAATACTTAATAACAAAAACTGTATGAATATTATTTTAACTGAAGGTCAAAAGTATGAAGAAGAAACAGATAAGTTTATTATTCATACGGACCAATCAACATATAAAGTTGTAAATAGTATAAATCAATCAGTTTCTATAAGTTCGATTATGAAGAAAAAGGACATTGAAAAAGTTTATAGTAATCAAAAAGTAGATGAAATTCGTGAACTTTTACATAGTTCTTCTCACCGTAATTTTCCTGTTGTTGATGCAGATGAAAACTTTATAGGTATTATATCAAGACGACATTTGATTTTTGACATAAGAAAAAATGTTATTTTAGTTGATCATAATGAAAAGGGGCAAAGTGTAACTGGACTTGAAAATGCAACAATACTCGAAGTTATTGACCATCATAGAATTGCTGATATAGAAACAGATGGCCCTTTATTTATACGTTCTGAGCCTGTTGGTTGTACATCTACTCTTATTTATAAGATGTTTAATGAAAACATTATACCTATATCTAGAGAAATTGCAGGGATTATGCTAGGGGCTATTCTATCGGATACTCTTATTTTGACATCATCAACTTGTACAAATGAAGATGTTAGGGCAGCTGAAAGATTAGCTAGAGTTGCTGAAGTTGATTTAAAAGACTTTGGTAACAAAATGTTTTCTCATTCAACTTCTCTTGAAAATCTTGATTATAGTGAATATTTAGAAGTAGATAGAAAATTGTTTGTAATAGGCAAGAGCAACGTGTATATAGCACAGATAAATACTTTGAAACTAACTGAAGTTTTACTTAATAAGGATAAGATAAAAGATGCAATGGACGATTTTTGTCAAAAGTCAAATGCAGATTTATGCGTATTTTTAATTACTGATATCCACTTAGGAGGTTCGGAAATTTTAGTTGCAGGAGATGAGCCTGATTATGCTAAAAAAGCTTTTGGTATTGATGAAGAGGAATACAGTATATTTTTATCAGGAGTTACAAGTAGAAAAAAACAAATTGTACCACGTTTAAATAGAGCATTAAAAGGTGCAGGATTCTAGGAGGATAAAATGAAGTTTACTTTAGAAGATTTTGAGTTTACAATAGTTGAAGAACTAGAGCAATACGAAGATATAGACCTTAAATATGTTGATGATTGGTGCGAAACTTTTCGTAAAATGGTTAAGGATAAGAAAATTAGCAAGAAAAACCTAAAAGAAGAAAATGGTACTTTATATTTTTCAATAGAAGACGAAATGGAAATTTTTGCTATAGTTGATGACTATATAGAAGCTATTGAGAATAATAGTATTCCAGAATATTGGAAAACTTTTATGTAACTTATATTATTTGGAGGTTCTTATGAGAGATGGAAAAGTAAGAATGCAATCGTCAGACCCAAGTTTAAATGATAAATTTAGGGCGAAAGTTATTGATCCAGATTCACCAGTTTATTGGTATATAAAGTTTAACATTACCCTAGACCCTGAATCTATTTCGGAGACCACAACCTATGTAACAGACCTTGGGGGATATATACTTAACAGTTATATTGAATATGATGTTGATAAAAACATAATATCCATATCACCCCTTGATACATATGAACAAGAGTATTATTATTTGCTTCATATAACAACAGGAGTTCGCTCAGCAAAAGGAATACACCTTAAAAGACAAATAAATATTTTGTTTAAACTTATAGATGATAAGATTTCTGAACATAAGATTTTAAGAGATGAGCAAGTTGCACCTAAGCCTAAAACTCGACCTAAGAACTATAATCCATATAATGTTAAGAGTAAGGTTTATGGTTTTGAAGAAGATATGTATACAAAAATGAAAGGCGATGTACTGCCTTTTGGGAATTCTAAAATCAACCCTATTTTAGGGCTTGTTGGTGTGTTTGTGCTAGTTGTAGCACTTTTTACTACATATATGCCTTTTATATTTTTCTCTGTTTTTATAGCAGCAGGTGGTATAATTCATTTAGTTATGCAGTTGTTCAAACCGAAGATGAGAGCCGTATCAATTTATAACAAAGGTGTTAGAAAATTTAATTTTGGTGACTATGAGGAGGCTTTTGTGTTATTTGAAAGAGCCTTTACATATGACAAAAATAACGAGATGATAGAATATGCAATTGAAAGAGCTAAGTTTCATAGTAAAATAGTTTAGAATTAAAAAAGTTGCTTTCGCAACTTTTTTAATTAGTTATTAGAGCAATGTTTACATTTTCCATATATAAAGCCTTGTAAACTTGTAACTTCGAAACCGTCTAAGTCTTTTGAATCAAGTTGAACATTGGCTTGTATATCAAAAACATTGTCACACTCTGAACACATAAAATGCACATGAGGCTCAATATTACCATCATAACGACTACTACTTTCACCAACATTAAAACCTAAAATCAACTGATTTGATTTTAATGTTTCTAAAGTTTTATATACAGTACCAAGAGAAAGGTTAGGGTTCTTTGGTTTAAGGTCTGTATATACTTTTTCTGCTGTTGGGTGTTCTTTGCTGTTAATGAGGTAAGAATATATAGAAATTCTTTGAGAAGTAACTTTTAAGTTGTTACTTTTAAGGTTATTAACTACATAATCGAGTTGCTCCATGTATTCGACAGATTCTTGCATTTTATCACCTCTTTAATAAGATTTATTCTTATTTAATTATAACATTTTTTTCATAATTTGAAAAGAGTTTTTTTAAAATATTTAAAATTGGAGGACATTTACAATGTTTAATATTGTTTTATTATCACCAGGAAATCCAGAGAATACTGGTAATATTGGCAGAATGTGCGTTTGCACTAATTCTAAGTTGCATTTGATTAGACCGTTTACTTTTAGTTTAACAGATAGAGCTGTTAAAAAATCAGGTATGGATTATTGGAAAAAAGTTGATGTAACTGTATATAATAGTTATGAGGAGTTTTTAGAAATAAATAACTATCCTAAGATATATATGGGTTCTACTAAATCCAAACAAACATATGCAGATGCGAGTTTTAAAAAAGGTGATTTTATTATGTTTGGTAATGAAAATACAGGTATACCAGAAGAAATTTTGCTTAAAAATGAAAAAGATTGTATAAGAATACCTATGCATAAAGATGAACGCTCGTTAAATGTTGCAACGGCAGCAGCTATCATTACTTATGAGGCAATGCGACAAAATGATTTTTTTGAATTAGAGCAAGAAAGTAAATATTTTGATTAAAGATGTTTATTATAGTATTTGATTTGACAATATTTTACACAATATTGATTTGAAATTGTAAGAAAATTGCATTTTTGTAATTTTTCTTAATTAAAGTGATTGATTTTTTTGGGAATTTGTTGTATTCTATTAGATATATAATGTGAACATAATAAAAAAAGCAGAAGAGGTGTGATATGAAAAAGAATATTAGTTTTTTTGAATATATTTTTACTGATCGTAGTGGTAAAAACCAAGAGCCTGAAAATGTAATGAATGACGAAAAGGTAGTTGAAACAGAAGAAGCTTATGAAGAAAATGATTCAGATGAAGAAGTTGATGAGGAAGTGTTAAGTCTTTTTGATGATTTGAAAAATGACAATGAAGATTTAGAGATTGAAGAAGAGTTAAATCTTGAAGGTGATAACTTAGATAAAAACTCTACAAATCTAATTGATGATTTTATCAGTAGTGAAGATGAACAAGACACATTCGACCTTTTAAAAGAAGGTATGAAAAACACAAAAGTTGATGAGGCTCTTGCTGTGTCGGGTATTGGTGTTGCTGCTGGAACTCTGTTAAAGAGAGATAAAAAAGATGATGAAATTTTAAAAGAACCTGAAAAAATCGCAGATTTCAACTTAGATGAAACAGAAACTTTAGATAATTTAGATGATGTAAAGAATGAAGTTTTAGATAGTGACGTAGATTTCAACTTAGATGAAACAGAAACTTTAGATAATTTAGATGATGTAAAGAATGAAGTTTTAGATAGTGATGTAGATTTTAACCTAGATGAAACAGAAACTTTAGATGATTTAGATGATGTGAAAAATGAAGTTTTAGATAGTGATGTAGACTTTAACCTAGATGAAACAGAAACTTTAGATAATTTAGA
>JBKEBX010000076.1:0-16749 GCA_047973385.1 Lachnospirales bacterium
GATGAAGAAATAAATATAATAATTACTGAAGTATTTTGAGTGTTACCAACAGAAATTACGTCACATTACTTGAAGAATGAGAGCGTATTAGATAAAGCATTACAAAATATAATCTTGGTGGACAATGTCCACCTCTTGTCCACCACAAATAAAATAAACATAAATATGTATTTCTAGTTATTTACATAATAAAATAAGGAATTCCTTTAAAATAGGGCATTTATAATAATTTATTTACATTTATTTATATAATATTAAACGAATAAATGCGTGGAGAAAATTGACGTATCACGTTGAGACGGTTGTGTTGCTTACTAGGAAGAAGTAGAAACATAGTTGAAAAGCCTTTATTTCAAAGGGTTTTAAAGAAAATCGAGATTTTAGGAGAGATGAAAATCTTGCTTGAAGTCTCGATTTTTGTTTGTTCGGAAACATATCAACTGATTTGAATTTTGCAGGGTTGACACTACAAGAAAGATGACACAAATATTATTATCAGTACCTATGTGGGGGAAATGAAAGTAGCTTAATTGATACAATGGAAAATTGAATAACTGCCTTGATTTCAAGGACTTTGTAGGGAGTTGGATTTTTGGGACTCTTTTTTATTTTGCATTTTTTCATAGAGAAAGTTGATTTGACTAGATTTGCTGTGGTAGGTGTGTTTTTACCCCTTTTTGAGCCTGATTTTCCCCTCTATTAAAAAGAATGTTTTAATAGCAGTTATATATAGTATATACAATACTAATTAATAATATAATCAATTCATGTTTGACATCCTGAATATATTTTGATATACTGGTATCAAGTTAGAAATTGTATTAGATTTTGTAGACAAGAAAATAGCAATATTTTTTTAATCACAAATACTTAGTACAAACAATACTAAGTATAAGTAGAACGGAGGATTACATGACAAACGAAATAGAATGGAAAATTGCCAATGAGTGGCGTGGGAGTATGACACCTTATGATATGCCTTTTATTTTAATAGCAAGTGCATATCTTAAATATAAGAACAAAGATGTAATAAAAAATCTGATGCTTCAAAATAAAGAATCATTTAATGGCCACTTAGAGCAAGACTTAACCCAAGAAAAACATATTCCGAATGTAACTGGGTTTCTTGAAAGGGTAGGCGAAGTTATCACAAGACTTCCAGACGGTAAATATCGTGAAACTTTAAAATTATTAAATGAATGCAGTTCAAAGATGTTGATTGACGCAGGTTTTGATGTGATGAGAAATCAAGGAATAAACAATTCAAACACTGTTAATTCTTCAAGTTTGAACACGTTAATTGTAGCCTTGGCTGAGATAGAACAAGGGGATAGTGTTTTGGATGCGACAGTTGGTTCGGCAGGTACTCTTATTGAAGCCATTCAATACCATCCATCGATATTAGTTGGGCAAGAAATAAATGAAGAGGTTGGAGTATTTGCTGCTATTAATTTGATTGTGAATGGAGCACAAGAATCAGAGATATTAATAGGCGATACCTTAAAAAAACCTGAGTATCTTCATTATGGAAAATTTGATAAAGTTATTCAAGTTCCGCCTTTCGGTCTGAGGATAGAAAGTGATTTGTCAAATGACGACCGCTTTAAGTTTGGTCCGTTATCTAAGTCTGTAGGAGATTGGGCTTTTGTTAGTAATGCTTTGTCAGCTATCAAAATTGATGGAGGACGAGCAGTTATTGTCGTGCCGAATGGAGCGTTATTTAGAAGTGGACCAGATAGAATTATTCGCCAATCCATCCTAAACTTTGATTTCATTGAAGCTGTCATTTCATTGCCTAATGGGATATTTAATAACACAATGATTCCAACGGCAATTTTAGTCTTGAACACGAATAAAAAAGATAATGTGAGGGACCAAGTTCAATTTATAAAAGTGTCCGAAGAAATGGTTACAGTTATAAATAGACGAGAACGCATATTACCGAGTGAACTGATAGGTAAAATCATGGCAGTCTTTGAAAGTAAAGATTCGATTAAAGGATTTTCTTCATTGGTTTCATTAAAAGAAATTCGCAATGGAGATCTTACTGTAGATTCATATGTGGTGCAAGACAGCTATCAATTTGATGGACTAGAAATAAAAGCTAACTTCAATAGACTAGAAAATATTGAAACAATAAAGTTAACTGATGTTGCCACTTTAAGTAGAGGATTTAATAATACTCGCTCATCAGAAGATGAAAATGGAAAATATCAAGTCATCAGAATCTCTGATATCACAGAGAAAGGTATTAATTATGATGAATTAGTCAGTGTTTCATCAGATATAAAAAATATTGACGACTATAGTGTTTTTAAAGGAGACTTGCTTCTTAGTATACGTGGTACAACAAATAAAGTTGGATATGTAGATATTGACGATGAGTCATTACTTTTCAATGCTAACTTAATTAGGATTAGAACACATAAAGACTACGACTCAGAGTGGTTAAAAATTTATTTGGAAAGTCCAATGGCTAAAGTACTTTTAGAGCGAATTTCTAGAGGAACTACCATTCGTCAAATTAGTCTTCAGGATTTGAGAGAGCTCCCGATTCCTAGGCTCACTCTTGAAGAACAAGTGAAATCCAAGTTAGAGTACAAGCAGGGCATAGAAGAGATAGAAAAAGAATTAGAGATGCTAAGTTTAAAGGAATATAATATAAAGAGAGCATTTTATCAATCATTACCAATAATAGAGGCTTTTGAAATCACATCTGATAAAAATCATCGAATAGGAGAGTAGTAAAAATGGCAAAACAAACAAATGCAAAAATCGGTTTTGAAAAAGAGTTGTGGGCAGCAGCAGATGCAATGCGAAACCATGTGTCTTCCTCAGAGTATCGAAAAGTGGTAGTGGGGTTAATCTTCTTGAAATACGTATCAGATGCTTTTGAGTATCGTCATCAAGAGTTAATCGAAGAAGGATATGGAGATGAAGAAGATCGTGATGCTTATCTAGAAAAAAATGTCTTCTTTGTTTCAGAAGATGCACGTTGGAAATTAATTGCCGAAAAAGCATTTACACCAGAAATTGGAATTGTGCTTGATAATGCGATGCGTGCTATTGAAAAAGAAAACAAAACATTGAAGAATGTCCTTCCTATTATTTATGCGAACCCTGACCTCGATAAAAGAGTGCTTGGGAATGTGGTTGATATTTTCACAAATATTAACATGCATGATGAAAATGAAGAAAAAGATTTGCTTGGGCGTGCCTATGAATATTTCATCGAACAATTTGCAGCTCAAGAAGGAAAAGGGGGAGGCGAGTTCTACACGCCAACTTCTATTGTTAAGACAATCGTTGAGATTTTGAAACCTTATAAGGGCAGAGTATACGATCCTGCATGTGGTTCTGGTGGCATGTTCGTACAATCTGCCAAATTTATCAAAGAGCATAGTGGAAATATTAATGACCTCTCAATTTATGGAGAAGAGTCTAATCCAGATACATGGAAAATGGCAAAAATGAACATTGCAATTCGTGGACTTGAGGCAAATTTTGGACCTTATCAGGCGAATACGTTTTTAAATGATTTGCATCCAACTTTGAAGGCAGATTACATTATGGCAAATCCACCATTTAACATTTCTGATTGGTGGGACCAATCTTTGGAAGATGATAGACGTTGGGCTTATGGAACACCACCAAAAGGGAACGCCAACTATGCATGGATTCAACATATGATTTCTCATTTGGCGCCGGGAGGAAAGATAGGGTTGGTATTAGCAAACGGTTCACTTTCGACTTCGATAAGTGGAGAAGGCGAAATCCGTAAGAAAATTATTGAAGCGGATTTAGTTGAAGGTATTGTGGCTTTGCCATCAAATCTCTTCTATAGTGTTACGATTCCAGCTTGTTTGTGGTTTATTTCTCGTGATAAAAAACAATCTGGTAAGACTGTATTCATTGATACTCGTAAAATGGGAGAACTGATTGACCGTAAGCATCGTGATTTCAGCGATGAGGATATTAAGAAGATTGCCGATACTTTTGAGTTGTTTCAAAATGGAGAACTAGAAGATATCAAAGGTTTCTGCGCTGTGGTTGAAATAGCAGACATTGCAAAGCAAGATTATGTTTTAACTCCAGGCCGTTATGTAGGGATTGAAGAGCAAGAAGATGATGGAGAACCATTTGAGGAGAAAATGGAACGCTTGACTTGTGAATTATCAGAGATGTTTATTCGTTCACATGAATTGGAAACAGAGATAAAAGAACGATTGGGGGCGATTGGGTTTGAAATATAAAATGCTCTCGGAAACGAGTAATTACATGAATGTGCGAGTCGAGGTTGCAAGTCTAAACTTGGATAATTATATTTCCACAGAGAATATGATGCCAAACAAAGGTGGAGTAATTGAGACCAATAAGCTACCAACGGGTAAAACCACGACTTCGTATAAAAAAGGTGATATTCTTATTTCCAATATCCGACCTTATTTTAAAAAAATTTGGTATGCAGAAAATGAAGGTGGTTGTTCAAATGATGTTCTTGTGATTCGTGCAAATAAAGATGTTGATTCGAAATTTCTTTATTATGTTTTGGCTGATGATGCATTTTTTGAGTACGATACAGCGACATCGAAAGGAACGAAGATGCCTCGTGGTGATAAATCAGCCATTATGCAATATCAAGTGCCAGATTTGAGTATTAAAAGTCAAAGAGAGATTGCTAGTATGTTAACTGCTTTAGATAATAGAATTGCTGAAAACAAAAAGATAAATCATCATTTAGCTGAGATGGGCAGAAGCATTTTTGATAGTTATTTCATTGATTTAGAACCGAATGGTGGTGTTAAACCAGATGATTGGCAATTATCAAACCTAACTGGTATTGCAAACTATCTTAACGGGTTAGCTATGCAAAAGTTTCGCCCCCAAGATAATGAACAAGGTTTACCTGTCCTAAAAATCAAAGAACTTCGCCAAGGCTTTACGGATTCAACTAGTGACCTTTGCTCTCCAAGTATAAGGGGAGACTATATCATTCATGATGGAGATGTAATATTCTCTTGGAGTGGCAGTCTACTTGTCGATTTTTGGACTGGTGGAGAGTGCGGCCTCAATCAACATTTATTTAAAGTGACGTCTAATACTTATGATAAATGGTTCTATTATGCTTGGACAAAACATCACCTTGACCGTTTTGTTAAGATGGCGGCTGACCGCGCAACAACGATGGGTCATATCAAACGTGATGCACTCGAAAAGGCTGAAGTTCTAATTCCAAGCGATAAGGACTATGAAGAAATCGGTAAGATGCTTAAACCAATTTATGACCAGATTCTCAATAAGCGTGTGGAATCAAGGAAACTAGTCGCTTTGCGAGATAGCTTATTACCAAAGCTCATGTCAGGAGAAATCTCAGTCACCGATTAAGCCGCTAAATGATGATTTACCACTAAAATAAAAGGAAGAAAATTATGGTCAATCAAAGTAGTTACTACAGAAATTTAATACAAAATGTTATTGATAAATCCGTATCAAAAATCTGGGATTCAGCTGTAATGGAGTGGGTTATCTATGATGTAGAAGAATATGAACAACAATTAGAATCCTGTATTTGTGGTAAAGAAAGTCTGAAATATCTTTATACAATTAGGAACAACGAAAATGGAGTTATGGTTTACCCTATTGGAAGCTCTTGTATCAAGAAGTTTGAACGTAGTGATTTGAATGAAGAAATTAACGTCAAGGAACAACTGTTCAAACTCCTTCATGCAGTAGAAGAAAATGCTTTTCTTACTTTGTCCTCTGAGTATTTTTCTAGGAAATTACTCGGTTATTTATATCAAGAAGGAGCTTTTTTAGAAACATCCTATAATCAATACGATGGTATTAACGATTACCAGTTTATGCTAGATATGTTTAATAAAAGAAGCAGGACTACAAGTCAAGATAAAAAAGCTACAGCAATCATTCTTAATTCAATAAAACCTTTCTTAGTCAACAGGTTAAAGGATAAAGTAAGAAACACAGGGGGTGTAGACGATGGCGTTTGCAGAAGATAATTATGAAAAGGCAGTAATACAGCTGTTAGAGGAGTTAGGTTATACCCACGTTTATGGATCTGATGTCGCTAGAGACTATTCAGAATCACTTTATTTGGATGAATTAGAGTCTGCGATATCTCGTATTAATCCATCTTTGCCATCACTAGCCATCACAGAAGCAATCAATAAACTAGTGAAATTTGAGAATGGATCACTAGTCCAAAAAAACGAAGTGTTTATGAACTATTTACAAAATGGAATTGAAGTTTCTTATTACTATAAGGAAGAACAGCAAAATGATATTGTAAAGTTGGTTGACTATGAGCATGTAGATAAAAATACTTTCACGGTAGTTAACCAATGGACAATTGTTGAAAATAGCGAAAAACGTCCAGATGTTCTTGTTTTCTTGAATGGAATTCCTGTGGTTGTTTTTGAACTGAAAAGCCCTTCACGTGAAGAGACAGATGCATCAGATGCTTATCTGCAACTAAAGACTTATCAGAAAGAAATTCCAAGTCTATTTAATTACAATGCATTTAATGTCATGAGTGATTTGGCCACCTCAAAAGCAGGAACGATTACTGCAGGTGAAGACCGTTACATGGAATGGAAAACTACAGACGGAAGTTATGAGAACACTCAGTATGCCCAGTGGGATACTTTTGTCGAGGGAATCTTTGAGAAAAGTAGATTTTTAGATATCTTAAAAAACTTCATCTGTTTTTCGGGTGAGACAAAAATTCTTGCAGCTTATCATCAGTATTTCGCAGTCAGAAAGGCTGTTGCCACAACATTCACAGCAACTAAAGATGATGGACGAGGAGGTGTTTTTTGGCACACACAAGGTAGTGGGAAATCCCTGTCTATGGTGTTTTATGCCCATTTACTACAAAAAGCATTAAACTCACCAACAATTGTAGTGTTAACAGATAGAAATGATTTAGATGACCAGTTGTTTGGTCAATTTGTAAAATGTCAAGAGTTTCTACGTCAAACAGCAGTACAAGCAACAGACCGTGCTAATTTGATAGAACTGCTAGATGGTCGTGAAGCAAATGGTATTATTTTTACTACTATGCAGAAGTTCGAAGAATATGATGAACCTTTATCAGAGCGCAGAAACATTATTGTAATGGCAGATGAAGCACATCGTGGACAATATGGACTTGAAGAAAAAGTAGATGCAACGACTGGTCAAGTGAAAATAGGTGCTGCTCGAAAAATTCGGGACAGTTTACCAAACGCTACCTATATTGGCTTCACTGGAACTCCCATTTCAAGTAAAGATAAATCTACTACAGAAGTTTTTGGTAACTACATCGATGTTTATGATATGACTCAAGCAGTAGAAGATGGGGCAACTCGTCCAGTTTATTATGAAAGTCGTGTAATTCATTTGAAACTTGATGACAACATTCTAAAAGAAATTGATGAAGAATATGATGTGATGGCTGAAAATGCTGAAGGGTATGCTATCGAAAAGAGTAAGAAGGAACTTGGTCGCATGGAGTCTATTCTTGGTGCAGACCAAACACTTGAAGCTTTGGTTGATGATATCATTCAACATTATGAAGAAAATCGTGAACAGGAACTAACAGGAAAAGCTATGATTGTAGCTTATTCTCGTGCAATTGCTATCAAGATTTATCGCAAAATTCTCGTGAAACGACCAATGTGGACAGAAAAGCTAGGCGTTGTAATGACATCTGGAAATAATGACCCTGAAGATTGGCATGATATCATAGGAAATAAACGACATAAAGATGAAATGGCAAAAAAATTCAAAGACAATGAAGATCCATTCAAGATTGCAATAGTTGTTGACATGTGGCTAACAGGATTCGATGTTCCAAGTCTTGCTACAATGTACGTTTACAAGCCAATGAGTGGTCATAATCTAATGCAAGCTATTGCGAGAGTTAATCGTGTCTATAAGAATAAAGAAGGAGGACTTGTTGTAGATTATGTTGGTATTGCTGGTGCATTACGTCAAGCAATGAACGACTATACAAAGCGTGACAAAGGGAATTTTGGAGACCCTAATATTGCTGAAACTGCATTACCTAAATTTATCGAAAAACTAGAGGTTTGTAGAGACATTTTCCATGGGTTCGACTACTCAGCATTCATGGCTGAAAATGCTACAGATTTAGTCCGTGCAAAAACCATTAGTGCAGGAGTAAACTTCTTATCTGGAATTGATAAAGAAAAGGAAAAAGAAGAGTACATTAAGCAAGCATTATTACTTCGCCAAGCACTCACACTTTGCCGTTCTTTACTAAATCCAGAGCAGCGATTTGAAGCAGCTTATTTTGAAGCTGTAAGAACACTACTTACCAGAATAACTGGAGCAGTAAAACCTTTGTCATTAAAAGAGATAAATCAACGCATCAACGATTTACTCAAATCCAGTATTAAAAGTGAAGGAGTTATTAACCTATTTTCTGATATAGATACAGGATTTTCTCTTTTTGATCCAAAATTTCTGGAAGAAATCGTTAAGATGAAGGAGAAAAATCTTGTTGTTGAGTTATTGAAGAAATTGATTGCTGAGCAAGTATCGTTGTACAGAAGAACAAACCTTGTGAAATCTCAAAAATTCTCAGATTTGCTTTCAAATGCAATGAAAGCCTATTTAAATGGGATGCTTTCAAATGAAGAAGTTATTCAAGAATTGATGAAAATGGCAAAGGAAATGTCAACTGCAAGTGAAGAAGGAAATGCTTTGGGACTGACTGAGGAAGAATTGGCCTTCTATGATGCATTAACAAAACCAGCTGCAATCCAAGATGTTTATGAAAACGACCAATTAGTAGCATTGGCACATGAGCTTACGGCAATGCTTCGTAAAAGTAGAACAGTTGATTGGCAGAAAAAGGAATCAGCTCGTGCAGGTATGAGACGTATGGTAAAACAATTGTTAAGAAAATACAAATATCCACCTGAAGGCATGGAAGATGCTATTACTACTGTAATTGGACAGTGTGAGATGTGGACAGATGCAGGATAAACCTGTTTATTGCGTTAAAATTATTTAGATAAGGGGTTAGGTCGTTTATGTCAAAAGAGTATTCATTCAAGGGATTCATTCAGAAAAAATTATACAATCAGATATTTGAATCGATAGAAGAATACATTCCAGACTAACCATCATCAATAGGGAGAACGTAGATTGGTTAATAAGCAAAAGTGGTTATTACTTTGATTTTGATATGGTGGTAATTGATGAGCTGAGTAGTTTCAAATCGTATTCAGCTAAACGATTTAAATCCTTATTAAAAGTTCGACCACTAATTAAAAGAATTGTTGGGCTGACTGGAACACCAAGTTCTAATGGCTTAAATGGATTTATGGACTCAATTCCGATTACTAGATAATGGAGAGCGACTTGGTAGATATATCACTCATTACAGAAATGAGTTCTTTGATCCCGACAAACGAAATCAACATATGATCTTTACTTACAAGCTGAAAGATTGGGCAGAGGAAATTATCTACGAGTGAATCTCTGACATTACGATTTCCATGAAGTCGGCAGATTATTTGCAAATGCCAGAGTGTATTTACAACGAAGTCAGTGTTTCCTTATCTGACAAGGAACGAACCCATTACGACAAGCTAAAAGCAGAAATAGTTCTAGCACTGGATGAAAAAGAAATAGATGCTGTTAATGCTGCAAGTCTATCCAATAAGCTCCTGCAAATGGCGAATGGCTCTGTCTATGATAAAAACAAAGAAGTAGCCAAGTTACATGAACGAAAGCTAGATGCTCTTGAAGATTTAATTGAAGGAGCAAATGGTAAACCAGTTCTGATTGCTTATTGGTTCAAGCATGATTGGGAGAATATTAATAAGCGATTCAAAGTTCAAGAAATCAAATCCTCACAAGATATCAAAGATTGGAACGAAGGAAAAATACCTGTTGCTTTAATTCATCCTGCTAGTGCTGGTCATGGATTCAATCTACAAGCAGGTGGTTCAACTTTGATTTGGTATGGACTGACATGGAGCTTGGAGTTGTATCAACAAACCAATGCGAGGTTGTGGCGACAAGGACAACAAAACACAATTGACGAAGATGTGATGAAAGCCTTGAAGTTAAAAGATAAAACGCAGTTGGATTTAATCGAGGCTGTAAAAGCAAGACTATGGGAGAAAAAGCAATGACACCAAAGGAATATTTAAAACAAGCCTACCGATTGGATAAAATCATTGACTCAATGGTTCAAGAAGTAGAGGAACTAAGTGCTTTAGCATCGGCAATTCAGTCGCCACAATTTGGTGAGCGAGTATAAACTACTCGTGATAACGAGGCTAAATTTGTGAAGAACCTTTATAAGATTGAGGAATTTGAAGAACGAATCAATCATAAAATTGACCACTTGATTGATTTGAAAAAGCAAATGAGTGAAGTGATTAGTAGTGTATGTAATCCAGATGAACAATTGGTTCTTCGTCATCGCTATCTACTTGGAGAAACTTGGGAAAAAATTGGAGATATCTTACACGCTGATGAAAGAACAATACGAAGATGGCATTTCAAGGCATTGAAGCAAGTAGTAGTACCTAAAGATGCAATTAAAATCTAGTTGTCCGTAAATGTCCTAGAATGTCCGTATGATATTTTGATAATATTAAGATAGCAAAAAATACAAAATGATTCTCAAGCAATACCAGCAATAGAAGAATCAACAGCCTTTGAGGGTTCAACTCCTTCAATGGCTTTTATTATGTCAAGAAATGGAGTGAGATTTGTGCCAAGAAAACCAAAACGACCTTGTTCATATCCATCGTGTCTTAATCTTACTGATGGTCGATTTTGTGATGAACATCAAAAACAAGAGAACAAACACTATGAAAAGTATCAACGTTCACCTCAAGTAAAGAAACGTTATGGAAATCAATGGCGAAAGATTCGTGCCAAGTTCGTGAAGGACAATCCTTTGTGTGTGAAGTGCTTGGATCAAGACAGAATGACACCAGTAGAAGAAGTGCATCATATCTTGCCTTTGTTAAAAGGTGGTACTCATTATGTTAGCAATCTAATGGCTTTATGTAAATCTTGTCACTCTACGATAACTGCCGAGGAAGGTGACCGTTGAAGAAATTGGTAAAGGGATAGGGGGAGGTTCAATCTCTACCGAGAGCCAAACAGGAGGTCGAGGTGGCAAACGAGCCGGAGCCGGAAGAAAGAAATCGGCAGTAAAAGAAAAATCAGAAAAAGGAAATCCAGGTGGTAGAAAACTAGAAATGCTAGATATTCCAGAAATCGAAGGTGTAGATATGCCAAAGCCAAGTGATTTCTTATCCGCAACTCAACGTGATGGTAGCGAATTACAGGCAAGTGAAATATATAAAGAAACTTGGGAGTGGCTACAAAAAGTTGGTTGTGCATCAAAAGTTAAACCGGCGCTAATAGAGAGATACGCCATGGCATCAGCAAGATGGATTCAATGTGAGGAAATGACTTCTCAGTTAGGTTTCTTATCCAAACACCCAACAACAAATAAACCTATTCCATCACCATTTATAAATATTGGTATTAACTATATGAATCAAGCAGTTAGGCTTTGGAATGAGATATTTCAGATAGTTAAAGAAAACTGTAGCACAGAATATGATGAAGCACCACAAGATGATTTAATGGAGCGACTATTAAGAACTAGAGGGAAAGGAGAATGAAATGATAGAAAAAGTAAATCCAAGCCATCCAGATAAATTGGCAGATAGAATAGCCGGAGCAATTGTTGACCTAGCTTATAAACAAAGTGATAATCCTAAAATTGCAGTTGAGGTTTTAATCGGACATGGTACTTGCCATGCGATTATTGAATCAAATGTAATACCTGATGGGCGTGAACTAGATAAAGCAATAAAAAGAATAGCCGGAGATATAAATACGGATATTAAAATTTTTGCTCAAAACAAACATCTATCTAAAAACCAAGAGAATAAAATAAGATGTGGAGATAATGGAATATTTAAAGGTATACCTCTTACTGATGAGCAAAAAGAAATATCTAAAATTGCTCGTAATATATATGCAAAGTACCCATTTGATGGAAAATACATACTTGATATAGATAGGCTGATTATATGTCAAAGCAATGCTAAAATTAGTGAATTAAAAGAACAGTATCCATATGCAGAAATAAATTCACTTGGAGATTGGATTGGTGGTACTGATGTTGATACCGGTGCTACCAATAGAAAGCTTGGTTCTGATATGGCAGACTCTGTAACAGGTGGTGGACTTCATGGTAAAGACTTATCTAAAGCAGATGTATCAGTAAATATTTATGCTTTTCTAAAAGCACAAAGAACACAAAAACCAGTATCACTTTGTTGTGCCATTGGTGATGAAATGATTGATGGAAAACCATATTCAGATATAGTAGAAAAAGCAAAACAATTTATAGACTCAATTGGCGGCTTTGAGAAGTTTGCGGAATGGGGTCTTTTTTAATGGGAGGTTTCTATGATTACAACTGAAAGATTTGAAAAAGTGAATATTGATAAACTTATCCCTTACGTTAGAAATGCTCGTACTCATAGTAAAGAACAAGTGAAACAACTTAGAGGTTCACTCCGTGAGTTTGGTTTTGTAAATCCTGTAATTGTAGATAATTGTAGATAAAGATTTAAACATCATTGCAGGTCATGGCAGAATTATGGCGGCTAAAGAAGAAGGTTTACATGAAGTGCCGTGTATATTTGTTGAACATCTAACCGATGCACAAAAACGAGCCTATATACTCGCAGACAATAGATTAGCACTAAACGCCGGTTGGGATGAAGAAATGCTATCAGTTGAATTGTCAGAACTTATGGGAGATGATTTTGATTTATCGCTTCTTGGTTTTGAGGGTGAGGAAATAGATAAACTGCTTGGAATGAATGATGATGTGGTTGATGATGACTTTGATGTTGATGCTGAACTTGAAAATCCAGCATTCTCAAAATTAGGCGATGTATGGTTATTAGGTAGACATAGACTTGTTTGCGGTGATAGTACAAAAGCAGAAACTTTTGAAAAAGTTATGGACGATAAGAAAGCAAACCTAGTAATTACTGACCCCCCTTACAATGTGGACTACGAAGGTTCAGCAGGAAAAATCAAAAATGATAGTATGGATAACGATTCGTTCTATAAGTTTTTATTTGATGCATTTAGTAATGCAGAATCAAATCTTGCAAGGGATGGTTCTATATATGTATTTCATGCGGATACTGAAGGTCTAAATTTTAGAAAAGCTTTTAGTGATGCCGGATTTTATTTAAGTGGAACATGTATTTGGAAAAAGGAAAATCTTGTTCTCGGAAGAAGTCCGTATCAATGGCAACATGAACCGGTGTTGTTTGGATGGAAGAAAAAAGGAAAACATAACTGGTATACAGGTAGAAAAGAAACAACCATATGGAATTTTGATAAGCCTAAGAAAAATGGCGACCACCCAACAATGAAACCTATACCATTGATTGCTTATCCGATTATGAATTCAAGCTTAACAAACTCAATAGTATTAGATCCATTCGGTGGAAGTGGTAGTACCCTTATCGCCTGTGAGCAGACAGATAGAGTTTGTCACACTATTGAACTTGATGAAAAGTTTTGCGATGTAATAGTAAAAAGGTACATTGAACAAGTTGGTAAATCAGAAGATGTATATGTGGTTCGTGATGATGTAACTTTAAAATATGATGATGTTTGTAAAGAAGTGGTGAGTGATGATGAGTAGAAATTTGACCTTAGGTAGTTTATTTGATGGTTCAGGTGGATTTCCTTTAGGTGGTTTACTCTGTGGAATTAAACCTAAGTGGGCGAGTGAAATTGAGTTGTTCCCAATAAGGGTAAACACAAAACGCCTACCACAAGTAAAGCACTTAGGTGCTATAAATAAAATAAATGGTGGTGAAATAGAGCCGGTAGATATAATTACATTTGGTAGTCCTTGTACTGGGCTTTCTTTAGCTGGAAAGCGTGAAGGTTTAGAAGATTATAGGTCGAATTTATTTTACCAAGCAATAAGAATAATAAAAGAGATGAGGTGTAAAACTAATGGTGAATATCCAAAATACGCAGTATGGGAAAATGTGCCGGGAGCATTCAGTTCAAACAAAGGGAAGACTTCCAAGCCGTCCTTGAATCAATCGCAACTATCTGCCAAGAGGAAGTATCTATTCCTAAACCTGAAAAATGGCGAAATGCAGGAGAGGTTGTGGGAAATGGCTATTCCATTGGTCTGGTCGTAAAATCTTTGATTTTACTGCTCGACTATGCAACCGACATGGAGAGTTACCGATGCTTACCCCAACGACGAAAAGAATATACCCGTTGGTTGCCGAGCTATGCTCGGGCAAAGCATAGCTTTGCGAACAACTTGTCGCAGATTTTAATAGCCAACGTGCCGGAAAAATATTATTTGAGTCAGAAGGCTTGTCAAGGGATTTTGAGCAGAGCATCAAAACGTGGCAAGGAACTACCTTTGATACTGAAACTTGCGTTGGAGGAACAAGCCAAGGTGGTTTAGAAAATAAATATGTATTTGAAAATCACGGTCAAGTAGTATCGCAAAGAAATGCGAACGTGAGCAAAGCGAACGGCTTTTGCAAAGCAAAAGTACTGAATTGTAGATACAAGCAGTTAGGTGATGTTTGTCAAACAATATCTGCCACATTCGGCTTAGGTGGAAACAATCAACCATTTGTAGTTGAAACACCTAAAACTTTGAAAATTAGAAGTGGTTGTGCTGTAAAACCGAAAGATATCGGCAGTACGAAGTACTGTTTTTGCGAAGCAAAAATTATGAGTGGTGGCAAAGGTGCTTTAATTCAAGATAATAAGTCGGCAACACTTGGTTGTAATAATGACCAGACGTTGTTTGTACCAGTTATGTGTGTAGACCAAGGTGGTGGAAAATCTGCTTGTAACATTACTGAGGAACAATCACCAACACTTACGTGTACTCACGGTGGAGAACCGGTTGTTTGTGTTCAAGGCTCAAGCATTGGTAGGACTGGAAACAATGGTCCAAATGGTGACGGAATTAACGAGGACATAAGTTTTACTTTAAATACTGTCGATAAACACGCAGTTGTGTATGCTATTGATAGGGAAAGCTTTAATTGTGGTCAAAACTATGAACGCACACCAGGAATTAGTAAAAATGGTATAAACCCAACTTTGACCGCTAATGGGCCAAGTGCAGTTGGAATTCCTACATATTCAATGACAACGGGAAGTTTTATGCAAGTAAATAATGAAAAAGCACCGACACTCGTTGCTCGTGATTATAAAGACCCTCCCATTGTTAATGAATTTAAAGAAACTAAATATATTGTTAGACGGCTTACACCTAAAGAGTGTGCTAGACTACAAGGTTTTCCAGACTATTGGTGTGATAACCTTGAAACTGAAAACCCAACGGAAGAAGATATAAAATTTTGGTATAATGTTTTTGAAGAACATAGACTTGCAATGGGAAAAAGTACAAAGCCTAAAAGCAGAAATCAAATAGTTAAATGGCTTAAAAATCCTCATTCTGATAGTGCAGAATATAAACTTTGGGGTAACGGTGTCGCACTTCCTTGTGTAGTGTTTGTATTAGGTGCTATTGCTAATAATTATATACAAAACAAACCTTAAATATTCAACATAATTCTACAGTTAAAGCCTTGATAATATGTACCTTTAGAGTTAATATCGTACACACCAAAGGAGGTCATAGTTATGAAAATTAAATATAATGTAAAAGGTGCAGAAAAGAAAAAGCTAGTTCAAGCTTTATCGGAAATATTAGGAATAAAAGCACAATACTTATTTGCACCAAGTTTTAGCCACAAAGTCGGTGATTTCATTGTAGATGCAGAAGGTACAGTTTCAAGTGAAGTTGAAATTGACATAAAACTACTTTATAGGATAGTTGATACCTTAGCAGAACAAGGGTTTATTGCAGAAAATGAAATAGAAAGACAAATTTCGGAAGCGCAATACGATTTACTAACAGTTGCTATGCCAAAGAATGATTTTACAGAACAAGCATTAAAAAACTTGGTAGATTTAATAGCGCAGAAAAGGGATTTGATTACAAAAGCTTTTGACATTGACAATGCATCAATTTTGGAAGATACCCAAAATAATCAAATATTGTTTCCGTGGTTTGATTGCAAAACTGATGCAGAAACAATAAAAGCTTATACGATTTTTATAGAAAAGTTTTGTAAACTAGCTAAAAGCCTAAAAAGGGTAAACTCAAAAGAAAACGGTACTGAAATTACCAATGAGAAGTATGCCTTTAGGTGTTTTCTTTTAAGGCTAGGGTTAATTGGAAACGAGTACAAGGTAGAAAGAAAAATATTACTTAAGAACTTTGAGGGTTCATCGGCTTTTAAGAATGGAGGACAAAATGAATTATCCGAGTAGAGAAACAATAGAACGCCTAAGAAATACATATCCAAAAGGAACGAGGATTGAACTTGTGGAAATGGACGATGTAAGTGCTCCACCGATTGGAACACAAGGAACAGTTCGAGGGGTAGATGATATTGGTTCAGTTTTGGTAGATTGGGACAATGGTTCGGGTTTAAATCTTGCCTATGGTGTTGATAAATTTCGAGTAATTGAATAATAGCCACAAACCCTATATAATACACAATTTAACACATAAATGATTGTGTATTATATGGTGTATATTCGCTTGATATAAGTGTGCAGTAGAGTTAATATGTACACAACAAAAGAAACACA
>JBKEBX010000036.1:0-40547 GCA_047973385.1 Lachnospirales bacterium
AAAAGACATTTAGGACTTCGTCCAAACCTACCAGGCTTCTTGGACTTTGTCCAAACCTCCAAGGCTTCTTGGACTTTGTCCAAACCTACAAGGCTTCTTGGACTTTGTCCAAACCTACAAGGCTTCTTGGACTTTGTCCAAACCTACAAGGCTTCTTGGACTTTGTCCAAACCTACAAGTTTTTTGAAAAAAACTTGACTAAAAACTTTAAATAAATGCACAAAGTGCATTTTTGAATAAAAATTTGTCAACTTTTAAAAATTTATTTCCTTTATTTTATAAAACTATGTATTGATTTTATACCCACTCTATGGTATAATAATTCAGATACGTAGCTACATTAATACAGCTACATATTAAGAATATTGTAATTTACGAAGTAAATTACAATCTAACATAATCCTACGGGGGTGTACTGGCTTTCGACGGGGGTTATGAATAAAAAGTAAGCCTTTCGAAACCTACAAATTCGTTAAAATGTAGAAAAATATAAGAATAAACGACAAAAATTATTCTTTCGCTGCCTAGTTGCAGCTGTCGACCTTAAAGTACTATCCTTTAAGTAATCGGCATCGACTAAGATAGTAAACTCCTTTTATCACGCTTTTGGTAAAAGGAAAAACCCAAGAGCTACCGTTATATCGCCTTTGCTTTTTGCGACTATGTAACGGGAAATCCAAACAAAAAGCTATAAAGGTAGAAAGCTTTTTTGCCAGACCTTCGGACAGGGGTTCAACTCCCCTCATCTCCATTTACAATTTATCAACATAACACAAAACACTACAAACCTCTATTTTAAAAGGTTTATAGTGTTTTTTATTTTTTATCTTTTTACAAAACATTATGTTGTTTTATAACTTTATGTTATTTAGTATATTATATTATCGCAAAAAAACCAAATTTTCATACTTTTGAAAAACGTCGCAAAGCCATTGTTTTGTTATGGTAATGGATTTTTCTGCATTTTGCAAGGTCGCCATATTGTTTTTTTTAAATCAAATTACTTGAATTTTCTTTATCCAATCTATGTACATAAAACACCATTCCGCTAATAGGATAAACCCATTCATTATTTAACGATATATCATAAATTCCATTTAAATGTTCATGCGCAACCTCTATGGAGGATTCTTCACCTTTACTCAAAAACGAAAACATATCAACATTCATTACATCTTCTGAATAACTAACAGAAACGCTAGGAGCTTTTGTAGGATCAACAATCGCTACTTCTATAATAGAATCCCAACGCTTAGGCATATGAAAAATAATTCTAATGGCATGTTCCTTTTCTTCAGTGTTATGGTCAACAAGAAACTTACATACAATTCCACTATCTTTTATCATAACACCAACTAACTTTCCTTTATAGCTGTCAATCTTAAAGTCAATCTTGAAAAATTTTTGAAATTTCTCTTTATCTGTTGCAAGAGCTTTTACCTTTTCTATATCTTCGCTTTTTAAATCTAGACTTTCTCGGAAAATACATTTATCAAAATCAGAATCTGTTGGCTTCTCTCGAAGAACATTATCAAGACTTTTGTTATCAAATACAAAACCTATTCTAAGCTCTTTAGTAGATGTATTGTTTACTTTATCTGCCAAGTATTTCACCTTATAATGCAACTTTTCTTGTACATAAAAATAGTCATCTTTATTTGTAAGAAGTTCATTATATATTACTGGTAGATTTTCACTTAATATAAAATCATAGTTAAACTCTGTTCGTATCCTACAATCTAAAGTATCCGCAAGATAGTATAGAAAACTGTCATTTAACATTTCTGTTGCGTCTTTATCTTTTACAATTGATTCTATAACAGAATTCATAAAGTTCTTTCTTTGGTCTTCTGTAAATAAATCTAAAATTTCAGGATTGCTCATTAAAGCCTCTGTTATATTATTTGACATTTCAATTGTAGATGAATCTCTTGCTAACTTTTTATGAAAAAAATCAAATATAAGAATTGGAGGAATAATTCCTATCATATTATCTACTATGTTAACTATAAAATTATCAGTTGAAAAAAATCCATTTGAAAGAGAATAAATAAGTAATACTAAAAAAATTAAAATAGTAATAGAATACAATATAATATAGTTCCTTCTTTGTTCCCTTTTTATAGATTTTTCTATAACCCCTTCCAAATTCTTCTTATTCTTATTATACCTCATTGTAATTAATCTCCTCTCTCTCAAAAACTCCTTTGTATATAGCTGGTTTACCCGAGTAAAATGCCCAAAATCTATCTCCATAATCATAGTGCCACCATTCACTTGGTAGATTTGTAAAACCTGCATTAATCATAGCATAATACAATATTCTTCTATTGTTACGAATTTCAGTATCTATACCACTCTCATAATAATCTGTATATGTTCTACTTGTAAATTCATCGAAATCTGTTCCCATATTTAACTCATTACCATTTTTATCAAGTAATGTTAAATCAATTGCACCACCTGTGGTATGTACAGGAGGGTAATTTTTATTATTTATTGGCTCTGATACAAATCTATTAACAAAATCCTTTTTTTCTTGTTCACTTTTGTTTTGTAAATTAAATCGAACAATAATATCTTCTGTATACTTTTCAAGCAATTCTTTTTGCAACTTGTACGGTCTCCACGCATCTAAAATACGAATTTTAATACCTTCAGGCAAGTTCTTTTGTACAATTAATAATTTTTCATAAACCTCTTCTCTAATAAAACAACACTTTTCAGCGTGTTCCATATTAAGTAAAGAATATTGCATTTTTACATCAAATTCTTCTCCATCAATAATTTTTATAAAAGAGGAATTGATTGGCTCTATTCTTGTATAATCTTTGGGTTCTTCACTTTTTGGTATTTCCCTTTTTGGTATTTCACTTTCCATATATTAACCCTCCTAAAATCTATTAAGAAACATTGCAAAATTTAAATAATGGCATATTACAACGTTTCACAATCTATTGTTTTGTTTAATTTCTCAAGTTTATCTACTAAGTTCCTTCATTTCTTTAACCTTGAACTTTCGTGATAAAATCCAAATTACTCATTAATATCAATTCCTAATGGTGTAATCCGTATATATTTGTATTTTACCACAATTTAGCCATTTTGTCATTGATTTTCCAAAGCAACCTTATCTAAGATTAAGCTTTATGAATTTAAAATCAATTAAATGAAATTAGAAATTTTTAATACAGATAGGAAAAATGGATTTGGAAACGCCAGAAAATTGAAATAATAGATGAAGTGCTACAAGCATTTGAAAAAGAACGGTCACTAAAAAAAAGGTCATCCCAATAATAATGCGACGACGGAAGCAACATATAAAATTATAAAAACAGATAGTCTTTTAAATTTTGTTTCAGTATTTATACATTGCCTCCTGTCTCCAAAATTATGTGAATTATCTAAATCTATTCACTACAATTATTAATTCGTCAATAACTTCATCTAAGAAATTTTTATATCCGCAAAATTTATCATTAGTCATACAACACATTTCTTTTTGCATTCTTTTACAATTTCCACCACATATTTTTATATATGAACAAGTTTTACATAGCTGTGGTAAATCATCTCTTTCTTTGCTTTTAGAACTAGCCGACTTTTCAAATAAACTTTTAAGACTTTCTTCTTTTATATCACCAATACAATATTCATCTAAACAGTAGAAATCACATGGATATACGCTTCCATCAGCCTCAACAATTAATTGTATATGACATTTACCTGTCATTCCACAAGCAGTCGGTATTCCTTTCCATGAGAGTTTCCAAGTCTATACAACCATCAACTATACTTTGAATTGATTCAGAACTTGCCTCTGGACAAACTCCAGCCATAAGTGTCATTAAGTCATCATATCTAACACCATCAGACCCTTTTAACATTTCATTATATTCAACTGCTTCTTCTAACGTTGAAATTGACCATAAATCTACTGTATAAATACCAATATTACCATCTACTTGCATTTGTTCAGCATTATCTTGTACTGCATTTACAAGCAAAGCAATAGCTATACCATGTCTTTGTAGATTAGAACTTATTAAATATGAAACTGTTCCATTTTCAAATGCATCTATATAATAATCGTTAATAGCACCTATTGTGATTAAATCAACAGTTTCTGACTTTCCAGCAGTCGCAATTGGTTGTGCCCAAAAATCTAAACCATTAAACGATGCTACCACTGTATCAATATCTTCGGTTAAAGCAGCTGTTTGGTCTGCAAAGAAAGCATCCCCTGGAAATCCAGCGACATCAATAACTTCAATTCCTTTACCTTCGATTGCATCTAAGAAACCTTGTCTACGGTTTACAAACATTGTTACTCCAAAATCCGCACCACCAGATGCAAATACAACTTTCGATGCACCATTTTCAACACAATATTCACCTAAAGAATATCCAGCATTATAATCTCCGTCACCATTTTTAATATGACTTACTGCAAACTCATTACTATCGAATTTTTCAATTACATCTTCATAATCAAAAGCTGCACCTGTATAGTACATTCCATAGTCAAAACACTTTTGAGCAACTTCACCTTGAGAGATATTGTAATAACCAAAAACTGCATCTACCCCTGCATTATAACAGTTGTCAATAAAAGCCATTTCTGCTTCTGCTGACGTTAATGCTTCAGAATAAATAAACTCTACATTTAATCCACTTTCAACTAATGATGCATAATAGTCTTGTAACTTTAATGTTTCTGAGTCTGTTGCATCATAAATCTCAACCCCAATTTTAACAGTTTCTTCTGGATATTTTACAGGTAAAGAAATATCTGTAATATCCTCTGCCCCTTGAGACGTATCCTCTGCCCCTTGAGACGTATCCTCTGCCCCTTGAGACGTATCCTCTGCCCCTTGTGACGTTTCATTTTCTGTAGAATTTCCACCACACGAAGTTACTCCAATAATCATTGTTAAAGCCATACCTAACGTTAAAATGTTTTTTTTCATAAAATTCTCCTCTTATTTGTATATTTTTTCGAAACCTCCAAGCCTATAAAATTAAGGCTTCGAAGTTACTTTTTTATAAAACCCCTCACTTTTTATCAAAAACACCTGACAAACCTCTCGAAAAATACGACGGTTATGTCCGAAATCATAAGGTATTTTGATTAGAGGCGATTTTTTGTTACCTGTAAATCTTGCGACCATTCCGTTTATCAAAGTCATGTATTTACCAATCTTTGAAAACACTATCATAATCTTGATGCTATCACTCGCTCAGCTCGGTATATTATAGTCTTTTAAATTTGAACTTATCATTTAGCTTCATTGTAAAATATATAAAAATCTATTTTCATAGCAAAACATTTCCTGCGTTTGTCAAAAGTATGAAAATTCTGTTTTTCATATACAATCTCTTGAGTTTCCAAGATATTATTTATTTTTTATTGTAATTTTTTCATTCTTGTTACTGTTGCGATTGCAAAAGGGTACTTTTCCTTAGGAATTATATCTTTTAACAAATTATGAATAGCTTCTTCTGTAACAATATTATTTTTTGTATAATTTATTAATAATTTGTCAAGTTCATCTTGAGTTTTAAAATCTTTGCAAATATTACATACTGACCAATATTGCCATCTTAAAGCTAAATTCCAACCAATAGTACCGTTAACATCATGTAAAGTTTCTTCAAAAACTTTCTCATCATTTTCAAGAACAATTTCTAAATTATCCGTTGTTAGTGGTAAGCCAAGTCTTTCAAATTGCTCTAACGGTGCATCATTTTCTTTCATTAAATTGATTAATCCAGCAATAAGTTCAAGTTCAATTTCATTATTTTTTATTCTTTTAACTTGTTCAGGATCTTCTTCTAAGTCAAATAGCGAATGACCATATTTATATATTGGTGATAACGAATTCCAAAAATCTGGTATATGTAACTTTAAAGTTTTAACGCCCTTCGTAAATTTAAAAGGTTCTTGTAATTCCAGATTTTCAAGTATATTAACTTGCAATCTATTATGCATGTCTGTAGGCATTAAGGTATATGAGAAAATTGGTTCATTGCTTACATCTTTGGCTGTTCGCATATATACATATCTACCATCTGTAACATTTACTTGATTTCCAAAAAAACCAAACATGCCAAAATCTCTAATTTTTTCATCTTTTACTATAGTATTTTTTAAAGGTTTACCTTGCATATCATCTGGTATTTTTTGATTAAAAAACTCAAGAAGCGTTGGAGCTATGTCTATTGTTTGCACTAAAGAGTTTCTTCTTATATTTTTTTCACCTACTCTCGGATCCCAAACAAATAATGGTGTATGTGCAACTTCATTATAAGTAGGCATTGCACCTTTTGCCCACCATTCTTTTTCTCAAAGTAAAACAGTGTCATTTATCACACTTTTTTTAATTTCCGTTTTTGAAAACACGTTAGAATCAAAAATGCACAGATCCTTTGCACATGGCGATTCTAAAAACGAAGTACAATTAATCCAATACATCGAAGAAAATTACCTAACTATTGACTTAATATCTGCTGCAGAAGCTTTACATTATAATCCAAGTTATTTATCTCGTTTAATAAAAAATTTAACAGGTAAATCTTTTAAAACTATTTTGGCTGATGTTAAGCTTGAAAAAGCTTGTGAACTTTTGGTGGATACTTCATTAAGTATTACAGATATAGCAAGCTATACTGGTTATAGAAATTCTAGTTATTTTACAAAAATATTCTCAGAAAAATACAATCTCACTCCATCACAATACAGAAATTCTCATAAATAGAGTATCAACTTTGAAGTATTTATCAGTTATTTTAAAGGGTGCTGACGTTTAATAAAGGCTCCAAATAAAAAAACAGCAAAATTCAAAAAAGAATAAATGCTGTTTTTTTGTTTGCAAATACATTAAAACATAACTATGCAAACCAACCAATTACATTATGCACATTTATAGAAAAAGGTCAACTGTTGCTTTGTGCAAATGAAATAGAAGCGAGTATACCTTAAGATGATGAAATCTTCATCCTCAAAAAAATATTAAAGGAGATAGACTTTTCAAGATCAGAAAAAGTGAGAAAGCATAGAAGAAGAAAGGGATACGATCTAAAAATAATATATGACACCCTTGCAAAATATAGAAAAATCCATTTTCATAGCAAGACAACGTCTGCTTTTGACAAAACCCAAGGAAATGGTATATCAACGCCATTTCCTGCGTTTGTCGAAAGTATGAAAATTTGGTTTTTCTTTTGCAATGTGCCATTATTTTAGTTTTCTGGCGTTTCAATATATAAACACACAAAAAGACATGACATCATTACTTATCCTCAACTACCCCAATAGTTCTTGCTACATCTTTGACAAAAATAATACCATTTCCTGCTTTTTCAATGTCTAGTTTTTCCGAAATATTTTTTACAATATTATCCACTGTATCAGCTTTAGAAAGTATCAAAACGATTTCCTTTTGAGGCTCAATCTCCATATTAAAAAGTTTAGCCGTTTCCTTTTCTCCTGAACCTCTAGCGTTTATAACAGTACCACCCTTTGAACCTGCTTCTTTTGCCGCCTCTATAACATCTTCAGCTCTACCCTTGTTTACAACAGTAGTAATTATCTGATACATATGTTTATCCTCCCTTTTTGTTTCATCTAAGTTATCGTTCATAACATTATAAGTTCTAGAACCTACCATTTTCATGGAACTTACAGTAAAAGCAATACCATGGTTCGACTTTTTAAAGTTAAACTCCTTGTTAAGTTTATCAAGGGCGTAGTTTGTTGTGATGTTATCAGCACCCATAAGTATGATTTCTTTACGTTCGTCATTTAGAGATAAAAAGTTTAACAATGGGTTGTTAACTGTACCTCTACCTATATAAACAGTACCTCCAGGCACACCATATTCTTTAGCCTTATGCAACACATTGCTCCCCATACCATAATTTACAATAACATATATAATTTCATAACCTGTTATATTTTCAAAATCATTCATTGTTTTCCCCCTTAACTTTTAGTGATTTTCTAGCGAAAAGTAAGCCTAAAACTTCTAAAGTTATAATCGGTGTCATAGCAACCATTGCAATCATACCAAAGCCGTCAACCATAAGGTCAGCACCTTCAAAAGTGTTTGCAGCACCTTGTACAAAGGCTAATATAAAAGTTGCCGTTATAGGACCTGTTGCAACACCACCTGCATCAAAAGCAATACCTACAAATAGTTTTGGTATAAAGAACATTAAACCTAAAGAAATCACATATCCAGGCAGTAGGTAATGCCACAGTTGAATAGGCACAACAAGTACCCTAATAACAGATAAAGCAACGGCTAAACCTACACCTAAAGCGAGAGAAATCAGAACAGCCTTTTTCTTTACATATCCACTTGTAACGTCTTCGATTTGTCTTGTTAAAACGTATACAGCAGGTTCGGCAAGAATAGTCACAACTCCCATTATAAAGCCAATTATTACAATGTAAGCTTTATTTTCAAGACTAACTAATGTACTACCTAAACTTGTTCCAACGTCCATAAACCCAGCATTTACTCCAGTTAGAAACATAAGTAAGCCTATAAAAGCAAATATGAAACCTGTCACAAGCTTTCGAAATTGGCGATTTGACAGTTTGAAAACAGTTTTTTGTAGGATAATAAGCATAAAAAACAATGGTAAAATTGATGTACAACTATCTAAAAAGTAACCTGAAAAACCGTTAATAAAAGGTGACATCAAAAAATCTGTATCTGAAACCGTTGTTGTAAGGGACGCTGAAAACCCCTCTGCACCTGATAAGTTCCCAAAAATCAAAACGGATATTATCGCACCCGTTGAAGCGATTGCTACAAGACCAAAACTATCTTTTTCCGATGATTTACTATTTTTTTCAAGTGTAGAAATCCCCACAGAAAGAGATAAAATAAAGGGCACAGCCAAAATACCTGTTGTTGAGCCTGATGCGTCAAAGGATATTGCTAGAAAATCACGACTACTAAAAATCGCAAAAACAAATATAATTACATATAAAACTAAAAGCAATTTATACAAAGGTATGTTATAAAAAATTCTTATAAATCCAATTGATAGCATAATTGCAAGTCCAAGAGATACAATAACAAGTATGCTCATACCTGATATTTCACCTGATGTAACTTCATTAACTTGATTTGCAAGTACCATAAGCCCAGGCTCTGCAATGGATATAAAAAACCCTAAAACAATACCTGCAACTACAACTACTTTCAAACTATTTGTCTTTGCGATTGTAGTACCCGTCAAAGCTCCAAGTGGCGTTACACCAATGTCCACGCCTAACAAAAAAATAGTCAATCCAAAAATTATGAAAACAGAGCCTATCATAAATCTAGCTAACAAAACATTGTCTATTGGAGCTATTGTAAAGTTCAAAATCAAAACCAAAATTACAATTGGTAGTACGGACAAAAACACTTCTTTAAACTTTCTTCCTATAACATTCAAATTATCACTCCTTTTATTTATTTTATTTTATTTCATTTTTTACAATGTAGCATATTATATATTACACATAAAGTACTTTCAAGGAAATTACAATATTCTTAAGTTGTAGCTGTCTTTTGGTAGCTACGCATTTAGTTTATTATATCATAAAGTAATTATCTTTGATAATTACAATAACCTTAATGTGTAGCTGTATTTATGTAGCTACGCATTTAGTTTATTATACCATAATTTTCTTTTTTTAAAAAGCAGAAAACAAAAAAAGCTTTAAGTGTTTTGTAAAAATTTTACTTAAAGCTCTACTAAAACTATTTTATTTTTCCCATAAATCATAACTACAATTGAAACTCTACAAAATAATCATATATATCATAATCACCTGTACCTCTGAAGTCCATAAGTTCTTTATGTAAGCGATATTTTCCATTATCTAAAGTCCAAATATAAGACCAATCTATATCCCAAGTTGTAACATCATTTCTATTTACAATGAAAGCCATATCATAAAAAGCTATGTTTTGGGGAAACTCAAGTTTTTCCCACATACCCTCTACATCTTTTTCAATCCAGAAATAACTACTACTTTGAAGTTCTCCAGTGGGTTGACCTATCTCATCATTTTGAACACAATTCAAAGTCAATCCATTTTCAGTGATGTTATCAGCAGATAAAGTTACACCTAAGTCATCATCAATTTGAAAAACAAACCATTTTTCATTTAAAAACAACTCAATTGACGTATCAGTAACATATTGATATCCTACTCCAACGCCACTTTTAAAGTTACATTGGTTATTTTCCTTTGGTTTTTCATTTTGGGAAACTAAAGAAGTTATCTCTCCATCAAAAGTCCCACAACGCCCCTCTATATTACTTTCTTTACCGGTATCTATGTATATTTTATCATTGATCATAACCATTGGTTTTAAGTCAGAAAGGTTCTCATCTTTTTCTTCCTTATCAAGACCTTCTGTATCATTTTCAATCATATTTTTATCTTCTTCAAGCGCCACAACATTCGTGGTGGTAGGTTCTTCATCATCACCGTTTAATATTTTGCCCTCATAACAAGCTACTAAAGAAATTGATAAATAAATTGGTGCTAAAGCTACTATTAATCTCCTCATAATTTCACCTCTATAATGTTTGATTTAACTATTATACGTTTAATAGTTAGAAAGAGTTCCCTAATTTCTTCTATATATAAACCTATTTTAAACACTTAGTTTCTCTATTGCAGCTTCATTATTTTTCACAAAGAAAATATTTTTCCCGTTGTTACATTCAAATATAAAGTCATTTAAGCTTTTGCTATTATATACACTAAAATCTCCCACAATAGCTATTCTAACGTCATAATTTACAAACTTTTGTAGTACCTCTCCTGCAATTTTTGTACTTAAATCAAAAAAATCTTCAGAAAAAGCTCCTTTATTTATGATTATATTGCTACAGTCATTTTCATACTGAATATTCATCATAAAGTCTAGAGCTGTATCTACATTTTTTATTATTACTTCCTCTGTGGTAATTATAGCAATTTTATTCTGTTTTTCTTTATTTAAAACATCAATATCCATTAAAATAATTTTCCTTTACTTGTTTGATATAAATATAACATATTCATTGGATTTATTCAACAGTAATTCATAAAATTCTTTCACAAAAAATAAGGTTCAATCTTGGTAGTTTTTTATTTATTCTACAAGAAAAAAGGGCTATTTCTAGCCCTTTTAAATCAAATATATTAGTTATTTTTTTTATTAAAATACTTATTTTGAATTATTCGAAAGTACTCTGCGTCATAATCTCTAACAACACTATGATTGCCTGATTTAAATTCAAAAACAATATAACTACTGTTTTTATATTTATCAACACCAGTATGTTTTTGCTTATACTTTTTCTCCAAGTTTCTGCCATTTTCCATAAAAACTTTTTCGATACTATCTTTTTTCATTAAAGTGACACCATTAAAGAAAAATTCATCATTTTCTTTAATATAGTTTTGATAGAATTTTTTGAAAAATTTAAAACTAAAAAATGCAACAAAGGGATAAAGGTAACATAAATCTGATGATTTAAAAAGAACCATCATTACAACACAAAGAATAGCAAGGGTTGCCCCAATTTTCAAATAATTATCATTTTTATACACTATATTCAAACTTTGCAATCTTCTCATATGAATATAATAAACAAACAAACTCATAAGAATTTGAATAATATACACCATACTAAGCAGAATAACAAATAATTTTATATAATAAATCATATTAGCTTACTTTAAAGTTACTATCATTTATAACAGCTTTTCCACGTTTAAAGAATAGGAATACACATATAGCAGTACATAGAGCTGCTAAACCATATGTTAAGAATGCATTTTCAGTATACCCAAGCATAAATCCGATTTCAGAAGCTTTATTTACAACAGCTGGTTCACCTGCTGCTGCTGCAATTTCACGAGTTGCATTTCCACCGAAAAGGTAAGAGAATATAACTAATGAATAGAAGATACCTGGTATTAAAGTTAATAAATACTTCTTTGTACCTTTAAACTTAACATAGAAATACATAGAAAGTGTAAACAAGATAAATACGGCAACAGCTTGGTTAGCCCATGCGAAATATCTCCATAATGAGTCAAATCCTGCTGCATCAACTTTACCCCAAATAACGATAGCAAAAGTTAAGATAAACATAGGAAGAGCAATTACAAGTCTTGAAGAAATAGACTTTTGTTCTTTATTTAAATAATCAGCAATTGTAAGTCTTGCACCACGAAGTGCCGTATCTCCTGAAGTTAAAGGCAATACAATCAGACCGATAATCGCAATTGTTGCAAGGAAGCTTGGAAGTGCTGCTTTTGATACTTCAACGATAACTGTTGTAGAACCACCTTCAACCATAAGGAAGTTTCTAGCGATAACACCTGCTGCCGCCCATATCATAGCAATAACACCTTCTAAAACCATCATTCCAAAAAATATTATTCTACCTTCACGCTCATGTTTTATTGTTCTTGCAATAAGTGGAGCTTGTGAAGCATGAAAACCTGAAATTATACCACAGGCAATAGTAGTAAAGAATAACGGGAATAAAGGTAATCCCTTAGGGTGTCCATTAAGCGAAATGTTACTAAAAGTTGCAAACTCATTTATTGTAGCAGCCCAACCATCTTTAAAGAAGATAGCAAGTAAAACACCAAGTGAACTTACAATTAAAGCCGCACCAAAAATTGGATAAATTTTACCTATAACTTTATCAATTGGTAATAAAGTTGCAATTATATAGTATATAAATATTGCCCCAAAAATCCATACAGCTGGTGCTGAGAAAAACTCGCTAATACCTGTTACAGAAGAAATACCAAAGAAATTATAAAGTATAATGTTACCTGGTATTGTAACAAAAACTGCACCAACTAAAACTAGAAGTACAAGTAATAATAGGTTAAATGCTTGATAAGCACCATTACCTAAATATTTCTTTAAAACTACTGTAATTTGTGCGCCATTTTCACGAACTGACAACATACCACTTAAATAGTCATGTACAGAACCTGCAAAAATGTTACCGATTGGAATAAGTATGAAAGCGATTGGCCCCCATAAAACACCTGCAATTGGACCAAATATAGGTCCTGTACCTGCTATGTTTAAAAGCTGAACTAACGCATTTTGCGTTATATTCATAGGTACAAAGTCGACACCGTCCTCAAGTCTTAAGGCTGGTGTTGGTCTGTCATCTGGCTCAAAAAGGTTCTCAACGAACTTTCCGTAAACAAAATAGCCAACGATTAAGATAACAATACCTAGAACAAATAAAACCATAATTCTCCTCCTTGTTATAACTAAATATTCATATTAACATTATACATTAAATCACTATAAAAAGATATAGGTATTATCGACATTTTTATAAAAATACCCTATTTTACATATAAAACGTTAATTTTAACTAAAAAAATCTAAATATTTACTGAAATTTATGTAGATTTTCTATTGACACATTTTTGAAATAAAATTTTCATATATATATGCGATTTTTTTGCAATAAAATTTGTTCATTTTACAGTATTTGTATACAATAATACAAATGCTTATTGTGTTTTTTTGCATTTTTACCTTTGGATAATTTCATTTTTCTATTTGTAGACGTTGTAAAACTAAAATAATGATTTCCTTTATATAATATATTCAAAGGGATTTTTAAATATTACAAAACAGCAACAAAAAAAGGCTGTACAAAAACTCATATAGCGAGATTTCTTTACAGCCCTACTTTAGATTTACTATTTAAGCAGGTACAAAAGCAGATTTATCAAGTCCACAAACAGGACATACCCAATCATCTGGAATGTCCTCAAAAGCTGTACCTGGTGCAATACCACCATCCGGGTCGCCTACTTCAGGGTCATATACATAGCCACAAGGTTCACATTCATATTTCATAATTTACCTCCATACATAATATTCTAGCTTATTATATTCCAATCGTCAACAAAAGTCAAGAACATTTACCTATATATTTTCTATTTATTAAACGTATATTTAATACTTTCTTTATAAGGTTTATCAGCTGACGTTATAGGAATAAAAAAGTTATCATCTTTCATAGCATTAGGAGCATATTGAGGTTCAATTGCAACTCCCATATGTTTTTTATTCAAACGACCTATCATTTCAGTTTCCTTAGGGAAATTGTAAGTATAAATAACTACACATGGATAAGTAGTTTCTATACTTAAAGTTCTACCACTTTTTTCATCTTTTAAAAACAAATCACATTTATCATTTTTATCTAAAGCAAAACAGTTGTCATACCCACCAAAAGCCTTTAAAATACTATCTTTTTTGTTACTTAAATCGCCAAAAGCTCTAGGATTTTGAAAATCAAACTCTGTACCTTTAGAAACTGCTATGCCCGTTGGAATAACGTCCTCATCACAAAGTAAATGTTTAGTTGAGTTTAGTTGTAATATATGGTCTGAAACAGTACAATCTTCCTCATCACTTAAATTAAAATAACTGTGGTTAGTAAGGTTTAAATAAGTTTCACAATCACTTGTTCCACTATAATTTATTGTAAGTATGTTGTTTTCTAAAACATATTCAACTTTTGCTTTAACATTTCCAGGAAAACCCTCCTCTAAATGAGGTGAATTATATGTAAAAACACATCTTGATATGTTTTCATCTTCAAAAACTTCATGTGCCCAAACTCTATGGCTAAACCCAACATTCCCACCATGTAAACTGTGTTTACCATTAAAGTTTTTAGAAAGTTCATAAGTTTTCCCACCTAGTTCAAACTTTGCATCTCTAATTCTACCGGCAAAACGACCAGCCGTCACACCAAAATAAGCCTCATTACCGTTAGTATATTCATCTATATCACTATGTGTTAAACAAATATTTTTAAACTCACCATTTTTATTTTTAGTTTTAACTTTATAAATACTAGCTCCAACATTTAGTAACTGAACTTCCACATCTTTCGATTTTAACGTAATTGTATTCATAATATCCACCTTTACTTTTTTTATTAGAAACTTGCTTGGCTTCATTATATCAAATTTATATTAAAATGTAAATGGTATCATTACAAAAGAAAAACCACCACTTGAAGTGGTGGTTTTATTTATTTTATCTACTTATTTTATAAGAAAATATATCTAAGTACAAACAATACAGTAAGACCAATAAGTACAGGAGAAACTTTTTCTTTTTTAACAAGTTTAACAACTGTGTACATGATGAAACCGATTGAAATACCCTCTGCAATAGAGAATGCTAAAACCATAAATATTATAATGAAAAATGATGCAACAGTAACTGCTTCATCTTGCCAGTTAATATTTCTAAGTGATTTAACCATCATAGCACCAACAAGTACAAGAGATGCTGAAGTTATAGGAGCAAGAACTACGTCAACGCCACCTGCATATTCAGCAACAGCAACGCCGTTTACAACTGATAACATAGGGTAAGCTAAAATAGAAATAAAGAATAAAGCTGCTGCGAAAAGAGCTGTAAGACCTGTTCTACCACCTACTTTTATACCAGCCATAGACTCTATATAAGAAGTAACAGGTGACATACCTAAAAATGAACCAGTAATTGTACCAATAGAGTCAGCAAGTAAAACTTTGTTACTATCTTTAAGTTGACCTTCTTCGTCAATTATACCTGCCTCGTTACCAACAGCTATAAGAGTACCTGCCGTATCAAAGAAATCTATAAACATAAATGTAAGAATTGCAATCCAACCCTCTGAAGTTGTAACAACTTTTTGAATATGAGGAATAAAAGCACCAAAAACATCACCAATAGCACTAAGCTCACCAAGAGAACCCGATGCAGTATATGCTGGCATATTTGGAACTCCCATTAAACCTAGAACAACACCAATTATAGTAGTTAAAACCATACCGATTATAATAGCAAAGTTGTTTCCTTTAACATAGAAAATAATTGTAACTACAATAGCAAAAACACCAAGAGCAACAGGTGGAAAAGTTAAGTCACCAAGACCAACATAAGTTGCAGAATCAACAATTATACCTGCAGATTTTAAACCTAAAAAGGCAATAAAGAAACCGATACCTGCACTAATTGCAAATTTCAAGTCTTTTGGAATTGCATTTATAACAATTTCACGAATTTTAGTTACTGATAAAATTAAGAAAAGTATACCTGCTACAAATACACACGCAAGACCTTCTTGCCATGTAAATCCATAACCATATAAAACAACAGTATATGCAAAAAATGCGTTAAGCCCCATACCGGGTGCTAAAACAATCGGATAGTTAGCATATAAACCCATGATTATTGTTGCGATTATAGTTGATAAAATCGTACCGATAAAAATAGCTGGTATTGGCATACCTGTTTCAGCTAACAAAAAAGTATTTGTAGGAATGATATAAGCCGTAGCTAAAAATGTTGTAAGACCTGCAATAGCCTCAGTTCTTACGTTTGTTCCTCTCTCCGTAAGCTTAAAGTAACTCTTGATGAAATCCATAAAATTTCTCCTTAAAATTTTTATTTGGCTAAGAAATAGCCAAGATTTATGAAACAAATTACGTCTTTACAAAATACTCTATAAAACATTTTATAACCATATAAAAAACCTGTCAATTTTAGAAAAAGACAGGCAAGGAAAAACTATTATAAATTAAATATATATTAAAAATACATAAAAACTAATAGTAAATTATTTTCCTATTCCATAGTCCCCCAATTTAACGGTTAGAGGGTAGAAACTTTTAGGCCATATCCCTAATTATATATGAAATACTTTATAAATACTTACTTATGATAACCTAAAATAATACATATGTCAACAAAGTTTTTACTTGGATTATACATAGCTAAATTTTATCTCACAAATTTAACAATAAAACTTAGAGTTATTTTATATTTAATTCCTATTATAACCGTTAACGATTTTACAATTTTTTCTATAATGAATGTATATACTTACAAATTAATAGTACTAACTTTGTAAATAATATGTAAAGTTTCATAAATCCTTGTAGAATTTCACAAAAGGGGCTATATGAAAACTCTCAAAAGGAGATTTTTCACAGCCCCTTAAACTTATCAACTAAATACTAGCACTTTTCAATAATGATAAGAAGTTATCGCCAAACATTTTATCAGCAATTTCCTGACTAAATTCATCTTTTACAAGAGAATACAAGTATTCTAAATCAGAAACATCATTTGCTTTTTTAAAGAAATCTTCCCCACCGTCAAAGTCTGTACCTAAAGCAACAATATTTTCGTTAGTCACATTTATAATATGTTCAATATGCTTTAAAAAGGCTAATTCAAATTCATTTTTAGATAAATTTTCATTTAAAATATTTGTAATAAAAGGCAAATAAAGGTTTAAACCAACAACACCATTTTTATCAGCGATTATTTTTAGCTCCTCATCTGATAAATTTCTTTTATGGTTTAAAACATCATAGGCATTAGAGTGACTAGCATAAATTATCCCGTTAGTTTTTTCAGCAACATCAACAATAGCCTTTTTTGATAAATGGGATACATCAACTAAAATTCCAAGTCTTGCCATTTCATTTACAACGTCTAAACCAAAGGTTGTAAGACCGTATGCATTACTATAACAACTACTTCCAATAGAGTTGTTATTATTCCATGTAAGCCCCATACCACGAACTCCAAGGTCATACAACTTTTGTATATTTTCGATATTATCTTCAATCGCCTCCATGCCCTCAACAGTTAAAAAGCTACTTATTTTATAGCTTTTAAAGTTTTCTAAAAACTCTGTATAATTGTTTATATGTGCAATATGTGCATTGTTTAGTGCAACTTGCTCATGATAAAAATTTATAGATTTAACAGTTTTTTCAAAGGGATTGTTTATCTTTGCATAGTTGTGCCAAATTGCAAAACTTTGCAGTGGTGCATTGTAGTTTTGTAATCTTTTTATGTCAATAGCTAAATCATTTTTTCGTAAAACTTCGCCTTTACATTCAAGCATAGTTATGGTGTCACAGTGCAAATCTGCGAAAAACATTTACTACCTCCTAAATTTAATGTTCTCTATAGTATATTATAATATATTATACAAGTTCACTAAGATGCCGAAAAAGGTTAGAAAAAAATCTCACTATTTTTATTTACGTTTCCACTACCATAATTTTTTTCTTTTGGACTTCATTGGCACCTTTAAAGTTCACTAAATTTAGAATTTATCTCCTTTAAATCTTCAAAAAACTTTGGATAAGATTTTTGAACACATTCACACCCTAAAATTGTTACTTTTTCATTGCAAATTGAGGATAAAACAGCCAAAGTCATAGCAACTCTATGGTCATTATGTGAATTTATAGTTACACCACCTTTTAACTTTCTAACCCCTTTAATTTGCATATAACTACCTTTATCTTTTACATTTGCACCAAGTTTTGAAAGTTCAATAGCCATAGTCTTAGCCCTATCACTTTCTTTTATACGTAATCTTTCAATTCCATACACTTTTGTTTCACCATTTGCAATGGATGCAAGGGCAAAAATAACAGGGGCAAGGTCAGGTACATCATTAACATTTATGCCACTTGATACACCTTTTAGCTTTGATTTATGAAATATATAGCCATCACCAAGTTTAGTTACTTTGCCACCAAACTTTTCAAATATTCCAATTATATCCTTGTCACCTTGTATAGAATTTATATTTAAGCCTTTTACAATAATATCTCTACCAATAGCACCTGCTAAAACAAAAAAAGCAACTTGAGAATAATCCCCCTCAACAGTATAATCAATATTATTATACTCACTTTTTTTCACAAGAAAAGTTTGATATTCTATATTTTCGATAACACAACCAAAGTCTTTCAAAACACTAATTGTCAAATCAATATAGCGTTTAGACTCTAGTGCATTTAAAACACCAACTACACTTTCACCTTTCACATTAGATAAACCAAAAAGCATACCTGTAATAAACTGCGAACTCATATCACCAAGTATATAGTAAACAGAATTTTCTAGTTTACCTTTAACTTTTAAAGGCAAATTCAATTCAGGCTCTACTCTGTCATATTGAATTTTATGGTCTTCAAACATTTCAAAATAAGCACTTAAAGGGCGTTTTCTAAGAGGTAAATCTCCGTCAAAATAAAACTCTCCACCAAAGCCTAGGGCAAGAGGAATAACAAAACGCACCGTTGAGCCTGACTCATTAAAATAAAAATTTCTATCTATCATCTCAAGACCCTTTGAAACAACCTTTAGCCTGTTATATTCCTTTTCAAAGACAACACCAAAGTTTTCCATAGCACTTATGGTAGATAAAATATCATCGGAATAACTTATATTATTTATATAGTTTGTGCCAACAGCTATACTTGAAGCGATAATCGCTCTATGAGCAATACTTTTAGATGGAGGAATTTGTACACTGCCATTTAGGACACTTTTTTCAAAAACTAAATCCATAAAAGAACCTACCCTTTCATAATATTTTCTAAGTTAATCACTAAAAAATTAAAAACAAAACTTGTTTGTTATAGTTTCCCAAAAGAGAATTTTTATAATTTTTTAACAAACTCTGACTTTAGTTTCATAGCTCCAAAACCATCAACTTTACAATCAATATTATGATCACCATCTACAAGTCTAATATTTTTAACCTTTGTGCCTTGTTTTATAGGATTTGATGCACCTTTCACCTTTAAATCTTTGATAACTGTAACACTATCACCGTCACTTAAAAGATTACCGTTAACGTCTTTCACAACTAAAGCATTTTCATCAACAACGTTATTTGGGTTCCACTCATAAAAACACTCTGGACAGTTATATAGCTCATTTACTTCATATGTATACTCACAATTACATTTTGGACAATTCATATTTATACTCCTATTTCTAATTTTCAAGTTTTTGGCATTCATAAATTTTGCCATTTTATTTAATTTGGCGACATTGCAAAATATAAAAAAATCCATTTTCATAGCAAAACAACAGCTTTGTGACTTTTGACAAACCAAGAAAATGGTGTATCATCACCATTTTCTTGGTTTGTCAAAAATATGAAAATTTGATTTTTCTTTAGTAATGTTATATTATTAAAATTTTGCATCCTTCCTTATATTTTATCATAAAGTAATTATCTTTGATAATTACAATAATCTTAATGTGTAGCTGTCTTTTGGTAGCTACGCATTTAGTTTATTATATCATAAAGTAATTTCAAGGAAATTACAATATTCTTAAGCCGTAGCCATGTTTACGAGGCTAGGGCTTTAGTTTATTATATCATAAAGTAATTATCTTTGATAATTACAATAACCTTAATGTGTAGCTGTATTTATGTAGCTACGCATTTAGATTATTATATCATAAAAAAAGGAAGAAATCAAATACTTTAAAATTTGAATACTCCCCTTTTTTTTAATTATTGAACTCCTTAAAAGCTCACAAATGTAAGATTTTTTTCAGCCACTTTGCTCTTGGCTTGGTGTTTATATATCTACATACCAAACTATTCAGCTACTTCAACAGTAATCTCTACGGAACCGTACACATCAACAGTTGGTAAAACTGATGACTCGTCAAATCTTGAATTTAACTCCATATCAGCAGAACCTAACATTTCGTTTTTCTCTAAACCTACTCCATTTACATAGTTACTTGACGTTTCTTCAAAGTTCGTAACTGTATAAGTTTTACCAGGAAATAACAAACCTACCATTCTATCAGCTTTTTCAATAGCAGATTTTGTTGCATTTTCAAGAGCTTGTATATAAAGTTCGTCATCATCTTCAATAGTTAAAGAAGTGTATGAATAGCCTACTAAATCATATCCTGTAACAACTGTTGTAATAGTATTTAAGTTATTTAAATCATCAATAGAAATTTCAACAACATAAGACCCAGTATAACCATCTTCCTTTGACTCATGTGTCACAGGGTCATAATTGTAGTTTTTGTAAGAAGAAAAACCGTTAACAACTATATCTTCCTTATCTACAAGAGAAGTTCCAATAATCTTAGCTGTCATATCCGTTACAGTGTCATCACACAAAAGTTTAACTTCCTCAAGTGACTCACCTGTTGCAGAAACCGTTACATTATAAACTGCCTTATCCACAGTTTGTTCTATATTTGCAGTACCGTTAAAAGTCAAAGTTGTACTTGCTAAAACACTTTGTGATAAAAGTGATGTAGCCAAAACTATCCCTACTAGCTTTCTTTTCATATATAATTCCTCCTTAACACATTTAAAATTTATATCTATTTATCTATATTATTATTTAACTCCGTCAATATGGTAAATTTTCTTAACTAACAAATATGCTCCATATATAAGAGCAACTGGTATAATACCGATAATAACTGTTGACAACAAGAAAGTTGCAATAGATATAATCGTACCTAAAACTCTACCAATAAAACCATTTTGCAAGAAAATGACATCACTATCTTTTTCATTTGCAGAAAACTCGATAGTTGAATATGAAACTCTACTTTCAATATTGTCTAGATAAAATTGGTTAAAATCTCTTTGTATTTGTGTTTGACAAATTGCATCAGCCATAGCTATAACATCAGCCGTATTATCATAAGCACCTAAAGACTCTTTGTAAGATTTTATAGTTTCATCATATGCATTGATTTGACTTTGTAAATCAGTATTTGTATCTTCAAGGTTATCAACAGTATCGCTATGGTCAGTAGCACTATTTGATGATGAAACAATGTCACCAACTTCACATAATTCGCTATAAGCCTCTAAATAATTTTCTTTTGGAACTCGTACAGTATAATAAATATAATTATCTTTTGAATATGTTTCATTTTCGATAAATCCGTTGTATTTTTCAACTATTTTATCAGCTTTATCTTTTGCCTTATCAACATTTTTGCTTTCAACATTTATATAACCACTGTATTCTACATTGTCGGGCGTGCCATCTGATTTAAAATCATCTAACATAATTGCTTCTTCTGTTTGTGGTTTTGAAGAATCTGTTGAAACACTATAATTATAACTATAATTATATCTTGAAAATACATCAAAACAAGTAACAACAACTAATATACCAACACTTACACCTAAAAGCACTTTAGCAAAAATACTTCTCTTTTGGTTTAAAAGAGGAACTTCCATTAATGGTTTTTTAAATATAAACAATGCAACTATACCAACTACAAGTAAGATAGCTGTTACAAAAGAATAGTTTATAGCAGAAACTCCGTCTTCTTTAAGCATAGTAATTATGTTACCAAAAGGTACATAACTTTTGTTTTGACCATTTATGTTAAATGTAAGTTCAGCATCATTTATATAGTTATTTAAATAGTTAGAGCGTTCATTATATTCGCTTATAAGTTCAGTAATTTTCGATTCCAATTCTGCCTTTTTAGCTTTTGAATCAAAGTTCGCCTTCATAGTTTCAAGAGTGTTGATTTCATCAGCTAAAGCACTTGAGTATATGTTATAATCGTTAACAATATCACTAATATCCGTACTACTAACCGTAGAATACTCCACATTTTTATCAAAATACTTCATGAACTCATCAATATCTAAAGTTGAAGTACCATTAGCATAAAAATACTGTTCATAGGTATCACCAATACTTTGGTTCGTAACAGTTATATTGCTATCTTCTTGAAGTTTTTGAAACAACTCACTAGCAGATTTCAAGCTAGATTCCATATCGATATTCACATAAGTAACTTTTTTATCATCTGGAACAGTAATAGGTTCAAAAACAACACGTGTACCCATTCTAGCAGTAGCAGGAGCAGATTGTAGATTTGTACTTACATCATCAGTAGATATGCTACTATCCATTTCACTTCCTAGAGAAAAAGGTTCAACGGCAGCATCAGTATCCATCACAGGTTCGCTGGATAACATAGCATTTTCTGATACGCCGTTAGCAGTAGTATCAGCAGTAGGTCTATCAATAAATTGGTATGCTCCCACAAACACAACAGCTAAACAAGCCATAGAAACAGCAGTTGTAAAATATTTTTTATTTTTACCTGTAAGAGATGCAAAAAATTTCGAGAACCCATTTTTCTCTTTTGTTTCTTTGTGTTCGACATTTACATTTTGTTTAACATCTTCAATTGTTTTATCCATATCAGCAATTTCTGATTCAAGATTAGCAATTTCTTGCTTTTTATCATTTTCAATAATTTTTTCATTAACTTCAATATTTTCAAGTATAAAGCCCTCATTTACAAGGCTATTCATAATTTTATTATGGAATAATTCATCAGGTTCTAAAATATCTTCTTTTAAAACATTTATCATTTCAACATACATATCATAACGTTCTTTACAATCTGAACAATCTTCCATATGTTCTTGGCACTGTAAACTCAAATCACTATCTAAAGATTTATCATAAAAATCATTAATATGCTCCTCAAAATCGCTACATTTGATTTTATCTTTATTCATTTTTCCACCTCCTTATTTAATTAACGTTTTAATTTTCTAAAAGTTGCATTTTATCTGTGATAATTTCTTGCAACTTTCGTCTACTTCTTGAAATTTTGGATTTAACTGTACCTAGCTTTAAGCCAAGGTTATCTGCAATTTCTTCGTAGGATAAATCATTAATATCTCTAAGGACAATAAGTTCTCTTGCTTCTTCATTAAGTTCACCAATAGAATCTAAAATAAGTTGACGTTTTTCTTTATTCAAAACCTCTTGTAGTGGTGTAAGAGTCGGTGCTTCAACTTCAGAAGAAAACTCGCCATCTTCACCTTCAATTTTACTATCAAGACTAAAAGTTTGTTTGTTTTTTCTTTTTCGGATTTCATCAATACAACTATTTGTAGTTATAGTACCAATCCAAGCTTTAAAAGATTGACCCTTTTCATATGTATCAATTTTTTTGAACACTTTAACAAAGACCACTTGAGAAATATCCTCAGCGTCTTCCTTGTTACGCATCATTTTGTACGCTATATTAAAAACTAATTTTTCATACTTAAAAACTAAGGCTTCAAAACTAGAACTATCACCATTTAGATATGCTGTGACCAGTTTATAATCTTCTTCTCTTTCTACTTCCATTTTTCACCTCAACTATGTACACTTTCATAATCTTAATCTTCAAATCATTATACCATAAGGGTACAATTTTTACAATTACATTTATATTACAAATTACATTTACACTACATAGGGAACGCTCAAAAAAAGACTAAGATTTTACTCCTAGTCTTAACTTGCTTAGTTATATTTTTTTATTACTTATTTATTACTTATTTTTTGCTAATATACTTCACAGCCATTTGACCTGAAACTAAGCCCTCACCAATGGCTTTAGAAACTTGGTATAGACCACCAGTACAATCACCACAAGCAAATATACCAGGAATGTTTGTTTCAGTATTTTTATTAGTTTTTATCATATTATTCTCAAGTTCGATACCTGAAATAATAGAACTTGCGTTAAGAGAGCCTTTAATTATGAAAACTCCTGAGCAATCAACAGTTTCATCAGTGCTTAAAACAACTGATTGAACTTTATCATCCCCAATAACTTCTTTAACACGACCCTTTACGACTTTAACATTATCGTTTTTCTTAACATTTAAAACTTCATTATAGGAATGAACATAAGTTACAGAGTTACAGATTTCTGATAAGAAGTTTACATCTTCTTCAGCTTCTTCGATTTCTCCATAAACTACAACATCTTTCTTTTTATAAAACATACCGTCACAAGTAGCACAATAACTTACACCCTTGCCAATATATTCTTCTTCATTTTTAATAGAGCTTTTTTTAGCAATTCCTGTTGCAACAACAATCGTTTTAGCCTGAAAAATGTTATTTTCTTGATTAATCATGAAAATATCACCAAAGGGTTGAATACTTGTAACCATACCATGATTTATTTTAATATCAAGAGAATTTGCGTGTTTAACAAATGAGTTAATCATTTCTTCACCTGTTACATTTTCATAGCCTAAATGATTGTTGATATTTTCAGCCTTATATAGTAATGAAGTTTCAGGAGCACGACCAAAAACCTCAACAGTTTTATTTCTAGCTTTTACATTTATAGCAGCAGACAGCCCAGCAGGGCCAGCACCAATTACAGCAACATCTATATCCATATCTTTTACCTCCGAAATATATATTTAGTATTAATATATTATACTATACATAATAGTAACTATCAATAATATATTTCTTAATGATATTTTTTATCAATAGCCAAATATGAATATTGTAAAACAAAATTCTAATTTTAATACAAACAATTTTTGTCTATTTCATAAATAAACCTAACAATATCACCTTTTTTATTTCTATATAAAATTCTATCATAGAAAATATAGTCAAAAAAGTGTGTAATGCTATGTTTTGAAAAGTTTTTCAAAATACGTTTTCCCTCTTTAATATAAATTTGAGTGCCAACTTCTTCACCAAAAGCACCTATTAAATCATCAAAAAAAGCAATATCAACTATTGTGTTTTTAAGCTTACAATCAAGCTTTGATACTTTGCTATGAGCCACACCTACACCATTAAAAGTTATACATGCCACATTATATTCAAAAGCTAAGCTTAGAGCCACATAACTTGCAAGACCACCACCTAGTGAATGACCTGTAAAATACACATTATCACCTATAATAAAAGCGTATCGACTAAGAGTTTTCTCGGCAAAATCTATTGCATTTTTAAACTGTCCAATACTTTTTGGATTTGAGCCTATACCAATTTTAAAATCTGTTACAATATCTCTGTAATCAAAAAGTTCCGTACCTCTATAAGCAAAAATTATATCATTTGTGTCCATTAGAAAAGCATATGCGCCCATACCTTTTGAAGTTTCTTCATAACTTAATATTCTGTACTTACGTATTTTATCATTTTCATCAATAACACTATTTAAAAAATCAATTCTCTTTTGAGAAAATAAAGTATATTCAATACGACCTGACAAAAGGTCCTCTACTCGATAAATCCTTTTTGAAAAATCTATGTTACTCCCACCTCGTAGACGTACATAGGATAAAGCACTTAAAACCATACTTATATATTCCATTGTAAAACCTCCTTTCTAATATATAATATTCAAAAAGGAGTTATTGTTGAAAAATGTAGATAAAAAAAAGTCATAGTATAAAACTACAACTTTTTAATAATATTTCTTATGCAAACTTTAAAAACTCGTTTGTAAAATTTATTTAAACACTTTTGCTATCTCTCCACCTGCAAGAGGTAAAAGTGCAAATAGAGCAGCAACACCTATTTGACTAAATGCAAGAGGTATAGTAGAAAAAATAGGGTTTAAAAATGGTACATAAACCACGATTAACAAAAATGTTAAAGATGCTAAAACAGTTTTATTTAAAAATCCGTTTTCGAAAACATTCATCTTAAATATAGATTTCTTTTCTGAACGAGCAGAGAAAGATCTTAGCAACTCGCCTAAAACAAGTGTAACAAAACAAAGTGTAACTGCTTCTTCATATGAAAATCTAGTAAATCCATAATAGAATGAACCAAGTGTTCCAAGTGCTAAAAATGTACTTTGGAAAGCAATTGATATAAGCATTTTTTTATCTACAATCGGAGCTTGTGGATTTCTAGGGTGTACAGCCATAACATCATCTTCTTTTTTCTCAACACCAAGTGCAAAAGCTGGGAAAGCGTCTGTTATAAGGTTTACAAGTAACAACTGAATTGATGCAAGTGGCACACTCCAGTTAAACAACATTGCAAGAAAAATAACTAAAATCTCACCGATATTACAAGAAAGTAAATATGCAACAACTTTTCTTATGTTATTAAATATAGTTCTACCTTCTTCAACAGCTTTTACAATACTTGCAAAGTTATCATCAGTTAAAATCATGTCAGCAGCTTCTTTTGAAACATCTGTCCCTGTTATACCCATAGCAACGCCTATATCAGCACGTTTTAAAGATGGAGCATCGTTTACACCGTCACCAGTCATAGAAACAATTTCGCCATTACTTCTAAGTGCTGAAACAAGTCTAACCTTATGTTCAGGTGAAACTCTCGCAAATACATTTGTCTTTTTCACAACTTCTTTAAGTTCATCATCACTTAAAGAGTCAAGTTCACGTCCTTCAACGGCACCCGTTTCAGTTATAATACCAAGTTCAGCCCCAATAGCACTTGCTGTAATCTTATGGTCACCTGTAATCATCTTAACGCCAATACCTGCCGCCTTACAAATTTTTATAGCTTCCTTAGCTTCCTCACGAGGAGGGTCAATCATACTTAAAAGCCCTAAAAATACTAAATCTTTTTCTTGATTATTTGGATCATTGTCGTTATCTAGGTTTCTAAAAGCAACAGCTAAAACTCTAAGAGCCGCCTCACCATAACCTTGATTTATCTTAGCAATTTCTGATTTTTCTTCTTCAGTAATATCTCTGATTTCACCGTTTTTATAAATCTTTGTAGTGCGTCTTAAAACTTCATCAGGAGCACCCTTTGTATACATAACTACTTTATCTTCAACTTTATGGAAAGTTGACATAAGTTTTCTATCTGAATCAAAAGGAAATTCATTAATTCTTGGATAAGCTGTGTTTAGCTCATCTTTTGTATGCCCTATTTTTTTAGCTAAAACAAGTAAAGCCGCTTCTGTTGGGTCACCAATTATAGTTTCAGCCTTGTCATCATATATTGAGTCATTACAAAGAGCAGCACCTATAATAAGTTGTTCAACATTGTTTTTATAGTCTTGACCGTCTTCAGCCTTTATCTCACCCTCTGCACCATAGCCCGTTCCTGATACTTCATAAAAAGTGTTAGTGTCAAACATCTTAATAACAGTCATTTTATTTTGTGTTAAAGTACCTGTTTTATCACTACAAATAACTGTTGTACTACCAAGGGTTTCAACTGCACTAAGTCTTTTTATAATGGCATTTGATTTTACCATTTTTTGCATTCCCATAGATAAAACCACTGTAACAACAACAGTTAAACCCTCTGGAACAGCTGCAACAGCTAAAGAAACAGCAGTCATAAATATTTCAAAAATATCATCACCACGAAGTACACCAAGACCAAAAATCAAACAACAAACTATGATACAAACTATACCTAAAGTTTTACCAAGGGAGTTTAACTTTTTTTGTAAAGGTGTAGTTTCATCATCAGAATCGTTTAACATTCCAGCGATTTTACCCATTTGTGTATCCATACCTGTATGAGTAACAACAGCCTTACCACGACCATAAGTTACAACACTACCTGAGAAAATGCAGTTTATTCTATCTCCAACACCTGCACCACTTTCAAGTATAGCACTTGAATCTTTTTCAGTAGCAACAGATTCACCTGTTAAAGCCGATTCATCAACTTTCATATTTGCCGACTCTATAAGTCGCATATCAGCAGGTATCTTGTCCCCTGCATCAATTTGTACTATATCACCTGGCACAACTTCCTCCGATGGAATTTCAGCAAAAACTCCGTCACGCAAAACCTTCGTTTTTGGACTTGCCATAGCTTGAAGTGCTTTTAAGGCGTTACTAGCCTTGTTTTCTTGATACACACCAAGACAAGCATTTAAAATTACGATTGCAAGTATGGCAAAACCGTCAATTATATGTCCTAAAACAATGGATATAATAGCAGCAACCATTAAGATAATAACTAAAAAATCTTTAAACTGGTCTAAAAACAGTTGAAATATAGTTTTTTCTTTTTTGCCCTCTAACTTGTTTTCACCGTATTTACCTAGTCTTTCCTTTGCATCACTTGAGGATAAACCTGTACTTCCGTTGGAAGATAAAGATTTTAGAGCCTCATCAGAAGATTGTTCAAAAAATTCTTTCATATTTTTTCTCCTCTATGTTTTTTTCATTTGTGTTAGTTCCTACATTTGATTAGTAAAATTGTACCATAAAAACGTTTTTTTAGCAATAATCTTTTTGATAAATGGAAACGCCAGTAAGTTTAAATAACGATACATTGCAAAACAAAACCAAATTTTCGTACTCTTATATATAAATCTAAGACGCCAACAAAATGTGACAGTTTCTAGTAACGGCTTAAAATACAGCTTTGACACGTACTAAAAGTATGCAAAAAGATGAATTTTTTTACAAAGACGAAGAAAATGGTGTGTTTTGTTGGGTTGCCAAACAGTATAAAAAGGTATACGCAATTTCCATATACCTTTTATTGTAACTAAATTCATTTTGTTTATACTAACTTATTGTTCTGAAACTTCGTTAGGGTCACGATAACCACCACCGTAGTTACCACCAAGGTTACTACTTGTGTATGTGTGAACCGTTGCACCTTTAAACTTGTTTCTTGTAAAAGACAATCCACCAAAACCACTTACAATAGCCATGTAAAAACCAAAGTCATATAAAAAGCCTGAGTTATTCACAGCATAAATGCCACTATCTCCAAAAAATGAAAATACTAGAGATAACGGAGCAATCCAACCATGCCAAATTCCTGATAAGAAACCTGCTGGGTCATCTGGTGTATAGTTTACAGTGTTTGGCATAGCTTGTTTCATAAACAAAGCTATAAGCATAAACAAACAAAACAAAATAATCATAAACTTATAGTTTCTTTTTCCATTTACATAATAATATCCATTACTCATAAAATCATTCCTCATTAAAATATTTTTGAATACAACCAATTATATTTTAACACTTTTAGGCTAAATTTACAACTATCTTTCAACTATTTCACAGCCTATATAAAAACTTTCTAAAATTTCTTTATAATTCATGCCATCCATAGCCATAGCCTTTGCACCGTTTTGGCTCATTCCTACACCGTGACCGTTGCCACCACCGTATATGTATAAGCTTTCATCATCTTTTTCAAAAGCAATATAAGCACTTGGTAGAAGTGAATAGTTTGAAACTACACTTTTGTCTTGACAAGTAACCGTAGTATTTTCAGGTGATAACATCTTTCTTATGTTATACTCACCCTTTACAACTAAGTCGTATTTTTCTGAAGTTATGCCAAGAGATAAAACAAGTCCACTTTCACTTCTAGTTAAAATTTCAATATTTGTTACTTCACCGAAATCTCCGTCAAAAGCCTTATTAATTTCAAACATATAAGGAACAGTTGACATACGATTTTTTAAATAATTATTCAAATTATTTTCAATTTCTGCAAAACTTATTTTACTATTCCATCGAAACCATTGAAAATCTTTTTCTAAAGCCTTTTCTTGAATATTTTTAAAATAGTCTAAATAATCAAAATCTTCATCAAAATCAATTTTATCATCAATTAAAGATACAGAAGTTAAATAAGTAGGGCTATCACTTGGGAAAATTCTCTTAGTACTATCTCCCCAAACTTCACCAGAATTCGAGGTAAAGCCTGATGATGTAGAAAAGAAATTAGCCGTAATAAGATTACCATTATGTGTTAGAACTTCTCCAGCAGTCGTCTCAACAGCACTATCTGTACTTTCTTGAGTTGAAATATTGTTATACACTTGAGATAAAACGCTATCATCTATGTAAGCACCAATTTCTTGGAAAGAACGTTGTGCTTTTTGTTTATATGCGTAGGTTCTAGCTGAAACAGCTTGAGCCTTTAAAGCCTCAATTTCATAGGAAGAAGGCATTTCAGAAGGCACAACTTTTTTCAAATAACTTGATATATCAGTTTCGTTCACCACAACTAAACTATCATCAACTCTCATGATTTCGATTGAGCCATTATAATATGGAATAGAGTTTTTGACATTTCTTTCAATAGATTTTATACCGATTTCACTATTAGAATTTGATGTAACCTTTACAACTTCATAGGGTGAAAAGTTTGAAACATTAGCCTCATACTCTAAAAAAGTTTCACCATTTACATTTAAATCACCAACCAAAGTAACACTATCATGGTATTTACTTTCAAAGTTTGTTGTAGATATAGCAATACGGATTTTATCTTCATTAATATTAGCTATTTTTTTACCACCAACTACTTTGTTTTCACTTATAACATAAACTATGTTGTTTTCACCAACATATATATCATCACCTGTTAAAAACTTTGGTGTATCCCCTGTAACATCGTATATTTTAAGGGAATGAGTATCAACTTTTGGCTGATACTCACCACTATTTTCAAAAACAAGTTTATCCGACTCCTCAGCCACAACTTCCTCGCTTATTTCATTTTCAAGTACAGTTATCTCACTTGCAAAATCCCCATCAATCTTTACATTACAAAGTTTTCCACTTAAATCCTCTGAAATTCCACTATCGATTTTAAAAATTCGATTTACTCCACCTGTAAAAATACTAATAGTATCTTCATCATTACCTAAAATCAAAGCACTATAAATAGTCGGAGTAAGAGAAACAACGGAACTTGCAAGAACCACTCTATCCCCTTTTAAAAGCAAATTAACAGAACAGTTTAACAAATATGAAAAGTCTAAATCCCCACAATCACGAACCCCATAATCTGTTAGAACATATCCCTCTGGAATTTCCTTGTTTTCTTTGCGGGTAGCAAGTATAGTTTCCTCTTGTGAAGAAACACCATATCTATCATATATATTACTTTCATTATTTGTAGCAATAGAGTTTAAAGTTTTAACAAAAATACTTGTAAAAAACCCATAACTTATTTGAGAGTTTTGGTTTTCCTCAGTAAGCCCCACAGAATAGCCAATTTCCTCATCTTCAAAAGCCTCAAGCCCACCAAATAAAGCCTCAATATCTTTTAAAAGAACTTCTTCATCTTCTTTAAAATCCACATCAGATATAACACCTTTGATAATCAAAGCCTTAGTATAGTCGGAAAAATCACTTTTCCCCTTTGTGTTATCATAATCATTTTTATACATCTCTATTTCATTACTTGTATAAATTGCATTTGCAACAATTTGCGTCAATTCACCTTTGTATAAAATTCTATCATCGCCAATCACACCAAGAGCAACAGGAATAACCTCCTTAGAGTTCCTATCATTATCTGTTTTTATTTTTATACTTGTTTCCATTAAATTTTCATTAGAAAAAGTCTTATCACTTGTGGTTTCCAACAATTTATCTGGACTACAACCACTTAAAATAAGACTACTTATTGTTACTATACATAATTTCTTTAAAATACATTTTTTCATATGTGCCTCCCTATACAATACTTAAATCCAATATATATATATGTATAGGTTGTACAATATAGAACTACTTATTTATTGTTTAACTTAAAATATAGGTAAAAAGTCGTTAACATACCTAATAATTTAAAATACCCTCATCAACAACTTTCCATCCATATTGAGTTTTTTCTGATACAACGTACCTTTGATAATCGCTTTCTTTAAAATTCACAACCATACAAATAGACTCATCATCATATTTCATATCTTCTATATTATCACGAACATCACTAAAAGCGTATTCATAGCTATCGATTGTAATACTAAGCTTTTTTGAGCTATAAAAATTTACAGCACTGTTTCTAGCACTGTTATACTCAGTCGCTGTCCAATGTTCATATACGAAAGGTTCTAAAGCATTATCGGAAGTATTTGCATCTATGTAAGTATATGCTAAAATAACAGTACAAACTACTATAATAACAAGTAATAAAAGATGTTTTACTTTCATAGCACACCTCATTTTTTCAAAGTTTTCTACGCCATTTTTTTACAATTTTCATTATAATTTCATGGTTTATTTATAATTTATTTTATCATAAATATAATTTTAATGCAATATATTTATACCTCAAATAGCATTATATCACAAAAGTTTCATAAATTTATCACAGAAAAACCGTCTTTTTATTATCAAACTACCTTTCCCTAAAAAAGTTACTTGTCCATCATTTTAATTTTGCAAGGTCGCCATATGAATTAAAAAGGTACTATGAAAATTCTCTCATAGGAGTTTTTTCACAGTACCTTTATTGTTATGTATTATTCTTCAATCATAAGTTGAAGTATTTCAACATCTGTTTCTTTCATACCTTCTTTAGCCACTTTACAAATATTAGAAACGGTTTTGTCTAAATCTTGAACAATTAAACCTTCTCCACTTTCGAAAACGTGACCTGTTTTTGCCATATTATACCCCATAATAGCCGCATCAACCGATGAAGCAATTTTAGCTGCACAAGAAGCCTTTGCACCATCGCAAACTATACCACTTACATTACCTAAAACATTTTTTATAGTATTGCCTATGACTTCAAAAGGCTCATCATATAAATATGCAATAGCTGCACCACTACCACAAGCAGCACTTACAGCACCACAATATGCCGATAACTTGCCAATGCCTGATTTTTGATACAGTGCCACAAGATTACTAAAAATCAAAGCTCTATATAACTTTTCTTCGGGTACTTCAAGATGATTTGCATATACAATAACAGGTATGGAAACGGTCATTCCTTGGTTTCCACTACCTGAATTTATAATAACAGGTAAAACACAGCCACCCATTCTAGCATCAGAACCTGCGGCTACATATGCCTTAGCACGATTTGCAACATTCTTTTCTGAATAATTTAAAATCGTGTTTCCTACACTTGCCCCATATTTATGCGTAAGACCTTCTTCGGCTATTTTCATATTATAATCTATTTGCATTTTTATAACATCATGCACCTTAGATATGTCAACAGTATTTGCAAACTCATACAATTCTTTAACAGTAAATATACTTTTAAAATTATTACTTTCCCCATTCAAGCTATAATTTTTCTTAAATATCTCTTCATTATTCTTCATTAAAGTAACTATATTTGTATGTCCGTCAACTATTTCGACAATTGATTTATTCTCATCTTTTATAGCTTCAACTTTTATGTATAGGTTTGAAACGCCTTTTTCTAAAAATACCTTGCAAAACTCAGTGCCTAAAAGCCCTCTAGTTTTTTCAACGTCTTCCTTTGTAACTTCAGATAAAACTTCTAGTTGTTTACTCGGATTTCCCCCAACAACTCCAATAACAGCACTTGTGTCAACACCTTTCATATTCACCGTTGTAGGAACTATAACACCTTTAACATTTTTGATTATGTTACCAGAGCAATAAACATTTAGCTTGTCTGGAAACTCGCCTAAAATCTCCCTAGCCTTTGCAGAAGCATATGCTATGGCAATTGGCTCTGTACAACCAAGTGCTGGCATAAGTTCACTATTTAGCATATCTATACAAATTTTCATTTTATCATCAGTCATATTTTTTTACCCCTATATGAATTTCTCTATCCTTTTATACGAAATAAGTGGCTGTAAAGAAATCCCACTTATGCGAGTTTCTTTACAGCCTCTTATATAAGTTTTTATGCACCGTATCCACGTTTAAATGCTTCGAGGTTAAGCTCAATAAGTTTCGCTTTATCTCCAGTAAATTTCTTTTCAAAGATTTCTTTAGCATCGGTTATATCGAATAAACCAAGTTCTTTAAATAAAGCACCTAAAATAACGATATTTTGAACTTTAAGATTACCAAGTTCAGCAGCAATATCTGTTGCCTCAACGTCAATAACATTTTTAGTTGTTTCTATACCTTTGTTAAGTGAAGCATTAGATAGAATCTTACCGTCAGCTTTAACTAATTCTTCAAATTTAACAAATGAAGGATAGTTCATAGCAATAAGATAATCCATTTCTTTAACAAAAGGTGAACCAATTGATTTGTTTGAAATAATAACTTTACAGTTAGCTGTACCACCACGCATTTCAGCACCATAACTTGGTATCCATGTAACGTTATAACCTTTGTTCATAGCAACTTCTGCTAAAAGCAAACCTATTGTAAGTACACCTTGACCACCAAATCCTGAAAACGTAAGTTTATATGTGTCTTGTTTACCACTCATTAATTGCTACCCCCTTTGATTTCGCCGTTATCCTTGAACACACCAAGTTTATAGTAGTTACACATATCTTCTTTAACAAATTCTAAAGACTCAATCGGGTCAAGTCCCCAGTTAATGTTACAAGTAGACAAAATCTCAACCATAGAGAAACCTTTACCATCAATTTGGTTTTGGAAAGCTTTTTTAATAGCCTTTTTAGTTTTATTCACATTAGCAACATCATGAACAGAACAACGCTCAATATAATGTGTTTGAGGTATTTCTTTCATCATTTCAGATACAAGTAGAGGCTTTCCAGCAAGTGCAACATCACGACCAAGTGGAGATGTAGTTGTCTTTTGCCCAACTAAAGTTGTAGGAGCCATTTGACCACCTGTCATACCATATATAGCATTATTTACAAAAATAACAGTAATGTTTTCGCCTCTATGACCTGCATGAACTGTTTCAGCCATACCGATAGAAGCAAGGTCACCGTCACCTTGATAAGTAAAAACAATTTTATCTTTTTGACAACGTTTTACACCAGTTGCAACAGCTGGAGCACGTCCGTGTGGTGCTTGGAAAGCATCACAGTTAAAATAATCATATGCAAAAACCGAACAGCCTACACTTGCAATAACAACGCTGTTGTCTATAACGCCAAGTTCCTCAAGGCATTCGCCAACAAGTCTATGTATAATAGAGTGTGTACAGCCTGGACAGTATGTAAACTCTTTGTCTGTTAAACCTTTAGTTCTTTCAAATACTTTCATAGCTACCCCCTAATATATTTTTGATATAGCTTCTTTAAGCTCATCTTCGTCAAATACCATACCACCACAACGTCCGTAAAACTCAACTGGATATTTACCGTTTACGCCAAGTTTAACGTCTTGTAACATTTGTCCACGAGATAACTCAACAGACATAACTTTCTCAACAGAGTCAGGTAGATTTTGGAATACATCATAAGGGAAAGGGTTAACAAGTAGTGGACGTATAAGACCAACTTCTTTACCCTCTTTTTTAAGTAAATCAATAGCATTTACAACTATTCTACTAGAAATACCATATGCACAAACAACAATTTTAGCGTTTTCTAGGTTATATGTTTCGTAAGCAACTTCATTTTTGATGATTTCTTGCTTTGTTTCCTCAAGTAAAGCATTATGTTCTTCAAGCTTAACTGGATCAAGATTTAAAGAGTTTAGAACATTACGTTTTCCACGAGTACCAAAATCACCAGAAGCAGCATAATCGCTTTTATCAAAAGTGTCGTTAGGTATATCAACTTTACGTATGTCAACAGGCTCCATCATTTGGCCAAGTGCACCATCAGCAAGTACCATAACAGGAGTACGATACTTATCAGCTATATGGAAAGCTTTTTGAGTAAAGTCAAGTAACTCTTGACCACTATTAGGCGTCAAAACAGGAACAAAATAATCCCCGTTACCACCACCACGAGTAGCTTGGTTATAGTCAGCTTGGCTAGGTGTAATACCTCCAAGACCTGGGCCACTACGGGAGATTGAAACAATAACGCAAGGCACTCTTGCACCTGCTATATATGTGATACCTTCTTGTTTTAAAGCAATACCTGGTGAGCTTGAACTTGTCATAGCACGAACTCCCGTACCTGCACCACCAAACAACATATTTATAGCCGAAACTTCAGATTCAGCTTGAACATAAACACCACCAATTTTAGGTAGTTCATAGGACATAAATTCTGGTATTTCGTTTTGAGGTGTTATAGGATAACCAAAAAACGCTTTACAACCAGCAAGAATCGCTCCGTGACAGACAGCTTCATTTCCTTTTAATAACTTCTTCATACTTCACCTCACTTAATTTTTAACAACTTTTAGGCAAGATTCTGGACACATAATGAAACAAGAACCACAACCTATACAATCTTCCATCTTATCTATTTTGGGAGTTATATACCCTTTTTTATTAACATTTGTGCTATCCATAGAAATAATTTTTTTTGGACATGCGTTTACACAAAGAGTACACCCTTTGCACTTATCAGTAAAAAACTCGACATAATTCAAGAAGTTCACGACCTTTCTAATTTATTTTTTTAATCTTATTTTTAGGTTTTAAACTATAATCTTAAAACCTAATTATATTTTAACACACTTACATTAAAATATAAATAGATAATAACATAATATATTAGTTTTATACAACTTATATTATTAACAATAAATTTATTGTGCAATTTGTATATGTACGTTAAAAAAATAATAATTTTTTATATATTTTACGCAATATTAATATACTAGGTACACAAGAAAAAAGTTAAAATAATTTAACACTTTACTCACGCAAAGCAACAATTTGTCTATATGTTTTAAAATTGTAGTTGCTTTCATAAAATTCTCTTTCAAAATTGTACAAATTGTTACAAAGGTCAGTTTTTAGGGACATCAAATCGCATTTACCATCTATATCATAATTAACATTTGAGCCTGCAATACCATACAAGCAAACAGCTGCAGCAGTAGCGTTAAAAATATTTTCTTTATCTGCTGATACAAAAGTAGCAATCATAGCACCAAGTTGACAGCCAGTTCCAACAACCTCACCCATCTCATTGCTACCATTAAAAAGAAAATATGCATCATCTTCACTTGCAACAATATCAATACTTCCTGTTATAACAATAACTGCACCTGTTTGTTCTGATAACTCCATAGCAATTTTAGCATAAGTTTTCATATTTCCCTTTGTCACTGTATCAAAGACATTTGCGTCTATGCCACGGTTCTCTCTTTCTTCATTCAAATCACCATGTAAAGCTTTAATCTCTGTGGCATTTCCCTTAATTACAGTTTGTTTGTTGTTCGTAACAAAATCTATACTTACATCATTTCTATACTTTGTTGCCCCCGCACCAACAGGGTCAAAAACAATAGGTTTGTGCAAAAGATTAGCTTTATTCATAGTAACACGCATAGCTTTTATAGTTCTTTCATTTAATGTGCCTATGTTAACTAGTAATCCATCACAAAAAGCAACAACATCTTCAACTTCAAGAATTTCATCGCTCATAACAGACGAACCACCTATGGCAGAAATAATGTTTGCACAATCATTTACAGTTACATAGTTTGTCATGCAGTGAATTAAAGGTGATTTTCTACGTACATTTTCTAAAATCTCATAAAACATATTGTTCCCCTTTTATTTTTAGAAGTTTAGAATAACTTACAAATAAAATTTTTATTTGTAAGTTATTCTAAAACTTTGTATTTTGTTTTTTATTTTGTTTTTTATTCTGTTTTTTATTTTATTCAAACGCATTAATTTCTATATCATTACGTTCCACTTCCTGTTCAATACTTTCCTTAGTTTCGTCTCTTTCACTAATATAGGATTTATAAATATTTTTAAAAACAACATAATCTTCAAGTTCTTCTCTGGTTAAAACACTTTCATCTTCAACGCCTATTTTTTCTAAATCAAAATACATAGTACGAGAATATCTTTCCTCAAGAGTATATGTTGAATAGCTTTCAAGTAATCTATCATAATTATCTAATTGGCTTTGAATTGATTTAAAATGCATTTCATCTGTGTCATTGTTATATCTATAAATTTTAAATTCTAGCTCGTTTAAGCCTTTCGTAACGATTTCATTAGCTGTAAAAAGTTCATATAAAACATCAGTATAATAGTTTGCAAAGGAGCATAAAATCATGCCCTTTTCAACAGAATTATACTTTAAAGAAACCCAATCATCATCAACATTAATAGCTGAATACAAACCATAATCACCTACTGAATATGGGTAATTCCGATAATTTCTAAGTGCATTAAAGGACTCTGACGTTTTATAAGGTAAAGAAGCAAGTGCTGTATAAGGCGATAAAGTACCATCATAAACATGGCTATCATTAGAAAAACCTGAAGGTGAACTACCATGGTTTTCAATATATCCAGTTTCTGTATCTGATGCACCAAGACCGAAACCAAGTTTATAAGTTTTAAAATCAAACTCACGTTCAGTTATAAAAGATATATCTGATTCAATAGCATAAAGAGTATTTTTATACCAATCAACACCATATTTATCCATATAACCACGTCCATCTAAAAACATCATAGGTTCAAGATGTTGGTTAAGTGTGCCATTCCAAGTATATATAAAATCAAGTTCTTCATTATTGTATATATAACTATCAATTACATCATAATAAGCATCAATAACATCTTGATTTCCTGTTTTAGCTGCTGCAAAAATATATACTAAAAGTTGACCTTCATATTCTTTTATGATGTCATCAAATCCCTCTTCTGCATTATATTTGTTATAAAAATATTTATTTTTTTCCGAACTAAAAAACAAGTCCCACTCACAGCGTTCATATAGAGAGTTGGCAATTTCTTCTATATGACCACCAAAATAGTTTCCAGCAACAAGGGTACAAGCTATAAAAGTTGCTGTATCAGTAACATTAACATTGTCCGATTTAGGTAAGCCAGTGTTATAATCATATGTTTCATAGAACATACCCTTATAATTATCTAAGTTACTCATAGTTGTTAAAACAGTTGACATAAATTGATAGCCCTCAATTTCTGAAATCCACCCATTTTCAACGCCAATCATAGATGCAATCATAGCATAACCTGCCGATTTAGGATCTGCTATATCAACCTCACCATCTATGTTAACATGAGTTGGAACAAACCCATAGGCATAGGAATCACTATCTCTATTATAATTATCATAAAAATAATTAAAGCAACCTAAAGCTTCACTTTTTATCATAGAATCAGCATAGGTATTATCATTAAAAAATTCGCCATAAACTCCATTATAATCAATATCATCATCAACAAGCATATCAAAAATCTTTACATTTGCTCCTTTATTCCTAGTGCCAAGATATAATACATAATCTTCATATGTATCTTCAATCAAATCACCAAAAGCAATCTCAACAATTTCATCATCTTTTTTAAGATATGGTTCAATATCATAATTTTCAAAGTTATCAATTCCAATAGTAAAGTAAAAATTATCATAAACAAGCATAATTTCAGTACCATCTAAATAAAACTTTTCGCCAATAATATATGTGCTTCTAACAGGTCGTTTAGTCACAGCAACACTTTCAATATTTTTAAACTTCAACGCATCATTTAAACTACATTTTATATCTACGTCTTCACCATTTTCAATCTTAACTTCTTTTAAAATATAATGAACATTTTCTGCAATTGTTTTGATTTTAAGAACAACAAAATAATTACCATTTATAAGCTCAGAACCATTTGCAAGAGTATCCCCTCTCCCATTTTGGTATGCATCAACAAAAGATTTGCTACTAACATAAATTGTAATTTCATCAGTAATCAACTCAGGGTTGTCGACTACAAAATTTAAAACACCTCTAACATCTCTATTTTCATTTTCATTATTACTCGCAAAGGAATTTATGAGTAATGTACCACTATCATAATCCTCACCAAGTACAACAGAAAGCTCATCAGTAAATAAATAATAGACTAGTACAACAATTATGATTGAAAATGCTAATAAATAGTTTACAATTCTCATAGAACCTCCTTTATACTTACTTTAAGTCATAGCCTAGTGTACATAGCCCTGATTATAGGTTATTATACCATAAAGTAATTTCTAACGGAAATTACAATATTCTTAAGTCGTAGATGACTTGTGGTAGCTAGGACTTTAGTTGATTATACATTTCGTGGAATATACTTT
>JBKEBX010000060.1:0-34346 GCA_047973385.1 Lachnospirales bacterium
CAATAGCAGGTGTTATAGCTATGAAACCTGAAGTTTTAGTTTTAGATGAGCCTGTTGCAGGACTTGACCCAAAGTCTAAAAATGATTTATTCAACACTATTAGACAAATGAAAAAAGAACTTAATATTACTATTATATTGGTATCTCATAGTATGGATGATGTTTCAGAAATTGCAGATAAAGTTATTGTTATGGATAAAGGTACTGTGGTTATTTATGATGAGATGAAAAAAGTTTTTTCTCAAAAAGAGAAACTCAAAGAGATAGATTTGGATATTCCAGAGGCTACTAAACTGCTTAGTGCTTTAAATGATAATGGTTTTGATGTAGATATAAATATATATGACCTACAAAGTACCGTAGATGAAATACTTAGTAAGATTGTAAAGGTGAAATAGATGATTGGAAATATAACCATTGGACAATACTATCCTGTAAATTCAAATATTCATAGGCTTGACCCGAGAACTAAAATATTGGCAACATTAGTTTATCTTATCTTATTATTTAATGTAGATAACTTTGTTTCCTATGGTGTGGTTATAGGCTTTTTTCTAATAATTGTAAAGCTTAGTAATGTTCCTTTAATTATGATACTTAAAGGGCTTAAAGCTATTTTTATAATACTGATTTTTACATCAGTGCTTAATATATTTTTTACCCAAGGTACAACAGTGTTGTTTGAAATTGGCGTTTTAACTGTAACTCTTGAAGGGGTAATTATGGCTATAAAGACGGCTATAAGACTTATTTTGTTGATTTCATTTTCTTCAATTTTAACACTTACAACAAGTCCTATTGAGCTTACAAATGGTATAGAAGATTTACTTAACCCACTTAAAAAAGTAAAAGTTCCTGCTCATGAAATCGCTATGATGATGACTATTGCCCTTAGATTTATTCCTACATTAATAGAAGAACTTGATAGAATTATGAAAGCTCAAATGGCAAGAGGTTCAGAGTTTGATACAGGTGGTTTAATGCAAAAGGCAAAAAGTTTAGTACCTGTTTTGGTTCCGCTGTTTATATCTTCTTTTAGACGTGCTGATGAACTTGCTATGGCTATGGAGGCAAGATGTTATCGTGGTGATATAAACAGAACGAAAATGAAAAAATTAAAATATTCAAGCCTTGATATATATGCACTTTTATCATTTATTTTAGTATTTGTAATTGTTTTTTTTACAAATAGATTAAATGTATGGTAAGCCTATGAAAATATCTTTACAGATTTCCTATGACGGAACAAATTATAATGGTTGGCAAAAACAAAATAACAATACCAATGGTAAAGTTGCAATACAAAATGTTATTGATGAGGCTTTAACTAACTTGTATGATGAAAATATACAAACAATTGGAGCATCAAGAACGGATGCAGGTGTTCATGCTTTTTGTCAAATTGCAGTATATGAAGCAAAGGATAAATTACCTGTGGAAAAAATTGCAGTTATTTTAAATCAAAGGTTACCAAGTGATATACGAATTGTAAAAAGTTATGAGGTAGATGCTGGTTTTCACCCTAGATATATGGCGAAATCTAAAACATATGAGTATAAAGTAGGAAACAGCGATGTTGTTTTACCAATTTATAGGAATTTTATATTGTCTAAAAAAGGTGACTATGATTTACTGAAAATGCAAACTGCCTGTGGAAAACTTGTTGGTAAACATGATTTTAAAGGTTTCTCAAATGAAAGTGATGTAAAAGATACTGTTCGAGAAATATACTATTGTAATGTAAAAGAAGAAGACGGTGTTTTTATATTTACAATAAAGGGTAATGGATTTTTATATAATATGATAAGAATAGTAGTAAGCACGATTTTAGAAATCGGACTTTTGCGAAAAAATATAAGTGTTATAGATGAGATACTTTTAACAAGAAATAGAAATCTTGCAAGTTCAACAGAGAAGGCTCATCCTTTAATTTTAAAAGAAATCGAATATTAATAAGGGTAGTTCAATTGACTTTAAGATATATCCTGTTTTAGCTAATTGTTAATTCCATAGTCAAAAAATTGTATATATTTTACTAGAGTAAGTAAAAATATATGTAGTTAACAAATTGTAAAAAAACCATTGATTTATATGATTAAAAGTGTTATAATACTATTTGTTAAAAAATTATTGACGTTTTTAAAGGGGATTAGTAATGATTTTCCTTTAATAAATAGGAGGTATAAAATAATGAAAAAATTATTAACTATGGCACTTGTTGCTACACTTACTTTTACAACTGTTTCTTGTTCATCTAGTGAGCCAGAAGTTACTGAAACTCCAGTAGAAGAACCAGCAGAAGAAGTAGCTGAAGAAGTAACTGAAGAACCAGCAGAAGAAGTAACTGAAGAAGCAACTGAAGGTTTAGTTGATGGAACTTACAAAGCTGAACAACCTGAGTTTGTTGATGAATACAAAGATTTTGTTGAAATTACTGTAGAAGGTGGAGTAGTTACAAATATTGATTATGATTCTGCTAAAGAAGACGGTACATTAAAATCTGAACTTTCCGAAAGTGGCGAGTATGGTATGGTTGCTTATGGTAACGCAAGTTCTGAATGGCATGAACAAGTAGCTTTACTTGAAGAAGCTGCTCTTGCATCTCAAGCACCTGTGGATACTGTAAGTGGTGTAACAATTGACTTTAGTGGTTTTAACGAGTTATATGCTGATGCTATTGCACAAGCTAGTAACTAATAGTTAGTATAAAAAACTAAAGATAAAGGGGCTGTAAGGAAACTCACATAATGTGAGATTTCTTATATCCCTTTTTTATTTTGACAAACGATATAAAGCCGTTGTTTTGTTATGAAAATGGACTTTTCTGTATTTTGTGGGCGAAGCCGTTTGGCACTATTATCATTTACTTTATATAGGAAATATAGTATAATGTAATATATCACTTTTGAATAAGGAAACGCCAGAAAATTAAAATAATGTCACGTTGCAAAAGAAGAACCGAATTTTCATAATTTTGACAAATACCTTAAATGGAGACGATACGCTGTTTACTTGGGTTTGTCAAAACAGACGTTATTTTGTTATGAAAATGGATTTTTGTATGTTTTGTGGGTAGCTTAAGTACTATTTTAAACAGATTGATTAAGGAGTGTAATATGAAGAAATACAAAATGGTTGCCTTAGATATTGACGGAACAACTGTGGATTCAAAGGGCAAACTTTCAGACCATACAATAGATGTTATACAAAAAACAGTAAAAAAGGGAGTGCCGGTGTGTTTATGTACAGGGCGAAATGTTCGAAACACAATGCCTATTGTTAAAAAATTAAATGTAAAAACTCCTTTTATTTGTATAGACGGTGCAGTTATGTACGACCCTGTTGAAAAAAAGGTTATAAAAGAAAAAATCATACCACGTGATACTTTAAAAGAAATATCTAAAATAGCTGATAAATATCATGTTTATATGGAGTTCTGTACTTTTAACAATTATATAAAATATTTAAAAGAAAGAGAACTTGAAAAATATTCCTATGGTGGTGTGCCTAAAAACCCTATACAAAAAACAAGGTTTTTCTTTAATGGGGTTAGAATTGTTGATAGCTTAGAAAAAATATATTCAATAAAAAATAATATAAATCAGTTTTTAATTGGTGGTGATGAAAAGACAATTGCTAAAATTAAAGAAGAACTTGAAACAAAAGCCTTTGATGATGTTATCTTAAGATATGATTTATGGGAAAACTATATATTTGTTGCGTCTAAAGATGCTGTAAAATCAGAAGGTGTAAAACTTTTATGTGACCATTATGATATAGATATAAGCGAAGCTATTGCTGTTGGCGACCAAATGAATGACATAGATATGATTATAAAGGCTGGGTTTGGTATAGCCATGGGTAATGCTCATGATAAAATAAAAGAAGCTGCTGACCACATAACAATAACAAATGATGAAAACGGTGTTGCGAAGATTTTGGAAGAATTTGTATTATGATAGGTTGTGAAAATAGTTATAAGAAAATATATGAAGATAAAAATATACTTGTAGTTTATAAAAATAATAAACTATCTGTTCAAAAAGATAAAAAAGGTAATCTTGGGCTAAAGGAATTGTTGGAAAAAGAATATAAAGAAATATTTTTAATAAACCGTTTAGATACCAATGTATGTGGACTTGTTTTGTTTGGAAAAAACAAAGATACGGCAGCTAAACTTTCTAAGATTGTACAAAATCATGAGGTTGAAAAGGTTTATTATGCTGTGGTTCAAGGTGATGTAAAAGAAAAAGATACCTTAGTAAATTGGATTTTTAAAAACCAGAGGTTAAACATATCAAAGGTCGTAAACAAAAACTCGCCAAGTTCAAAGGAGGCTATTTTGTCCTATGAAAAATTGGAAAACTTTGAATATGAAGGTGAAGAATATAGTTTAGTTAAAATAAATCTTGTGACAGGTAGACATCATCAAATACGTGTCCAATTTGCACATATTGGACATTTTATATACGGTGACAGAAAATATAGTAATATGTACAAAGTAAATAATGAGGGAATTGCCCTTTGTGCCAAAAGTCTAAAGTTTGTAAATCCACATACAAAAAAGGAAATGCTTTTTGAGTGTGATTTACCTAAAAGTAGTATTTGGAAATGTATAAAATAAGCCTATTTATTGGGCTTTTTATATTGTAAAAAATAATATTATATAGTATAATGATATAATGGAAGAATTATATTTTGAGAATAGTAAAGAGTGTAATAATTTAATAAAAAAAATTATAGATGATAGGGATATAAAACAAGGAAAATTTTTTATTAATACATATTTAGATAGTGATAAAAAATACATTCAAAAGGGTATTTTGAAACTTGAAAAATTTATATTATTAGAACAAGAAGAAGATTTACGCCTTGAAAAAATGTATTCTATGGAAAAAGAATTATTTGAAAAAGGTTATGACTGTGTTATAGGAATCGATGAAGTTGGTCGAGGACCTTTTGCAGGGCCTGTAACTGTATGTGGTGTTGTACTTCCCTTAGAAAAAAAAATTCGATATGTTAACGATAGTAAAAAATTATCTAAAGAAGTTAGGGAAAAATTAGACGATGAGATTCGTGAAAATTCCATAGACTTTGTTTTATATTCAATGACAAATGCTGATATAGATGAATTTGGAATTAAAAATTGTACACTTAGTTGTATGGAAAAATGCGTAATGCATATTGTGCAAAAAGGTTACAAAAACCCCTTTGTGCTTATTGATGCCGAAAGGCTAAAAGATATAGATATACCACAAAGAAGCATTATAAAAGGTGATACGGTTAGTGCTTCTATTGCAGCAGCATCTATTCTTGCTAAAAATCAAAGAGATAGATTAATGGAAAAATTTCATGATTTATATAGCGAGTATGATTTTAAATCAAATGTTGGGTATAATTCTCCAAAGCATTTTGAAGGTCTTTTAAAATATGGAATTTGTCCAATTCATAGAAAGGGCTTTGTAAGTTCGGCACTTTATAATAAGGGAATTGGTAAAGATGAAATTGGTAATAAATATAATATAGAGTTTTAGTTAAAGGGGTGTTTTTGTGGATAAAAATAAAAAAGCAATAGCACTAAAATATGATAAAGATACAGTTGCACCAGAAGTTGTTGCAAAGGGTGCAGGACATGTTGCTGAGAAAATTCTAGAGATTGCTAAAGATAAAGAAATACCGATTTATGAAGATGCACAACTTGCAGATGAACTTGCTAATCTTGATTTAGGTGAAAATATACCTCCTGAATTGTATGAGGTGGTTGCGAAAATTTTAATTTTTATTGGTGATATAGATAAATCACAATCTAAGCTCAGATAGGGGAATGTATGGTTAGAAAAATTAAAAATGGTATTGTATACTATACTTTTGAAAATTTTAATGAAAAAAATATAGAACATGGGTTTATAAGCCGTATTGGTGGTTGTTCGAAAGATGAATTTGCATCTATGAATTTATCTTATAGTATGGGTGATAAACGTGAAAATGTTGATGAAAATTACAGAAAACTACAAGAAACTTTTAATATTGATAAATATATCAAAGGTTCTCAAACACACAGCAAAAATGTTGTAGTTGCAACTGATGATAACTATCATATATTTCATAAAACAACAGATGGATTTGTTACAAAAGAAGATATAACACTATTTACATTTCATGCTGATTGTGGAAGTGTTTTTATATATGACATTGAAAAAAATGTGTGTGCTATGCTTCACAGTGGTTGGAGAGGCACAGTTTTAAACATTACAAAAGAAGCCATAAATTTATTGGTTGAAAAATTTGGCTCGAATACGAAAGATATAATTGTTGGTATAGGGCCTAGTATTTGTGGTAACTGCTTTGAGATAGATTTAGATGTAGCAAGTAAGTTTGAGGAACTTGGATATAACTGTTCCTTTGATAATGTTAAAGATAAATATTTTATTGATACAAAGGAAGTTATAAAAAAACAGTGCATTGAAATGGGTGTTTTAGAAAAAAATATTGAAGTGTCAAAGGATTGTACTATGTGTAATAAAGAAGATTTTTACTCTCATAGACGTGACAATGTTAATCGTGGGGGACATCTTGCTTTTATAAAAAGAAAATAATTTTATAATTTAGTTATAAATTAATTATAAAGTTTTATATAGAACCTTTTTGAAGGTGTAAGTAATTAAGTAAATTAATTGACGAAGGAGAAAAAAATAATGGCTAAACCGATAGTTGCCGTTGTTGGTAGACCAAATGTAGGTAAATCAACATTGTTTAATAAAATTGCAGGTGATAGAATTTCTATTGTAGAGGACTCGCCTGGTGTTACAAGAGATAGAATATATGCTGATTGTGAGTGGCTTGATAAACCTTTTACCTTAGTAGATACTGGAGGGCTTGAGCCTGATAGCGATGATATAATATTAAAGCAAATGTTCAATCAAGCACAGATTGCCATAGATACAGCTGATGTTATTATATTTGTTGTTGATGTGAAAACAGGTATTTTAGATGCAGATTTCCAAGTTGCAAACATACTTAGAAAATCTCAAAAACCTGTTGTTGTTGCTGTAAATAAAGTTGATAATATGAGAAATGAAAACCTTGATGTTTATGAATTTTATCAACTAGGACTTGGCGAAATTATGCCGATTTCGGCAGGTCAGGGGTTATCTCTTGGAGATTTACTTGACGAGGTTGTGGGACATTTTGACCAAATAGATAGAGGTTATGAGGATGACCCAGCTATAAAAGTTGCAATAGTTGGTAAACCGAACGTTGGTAAGTCAAGTTTAATTAATAAAATTCTTGGTGAAGAAAGACTTATTGTATCTGATATTGCAGGGACTACAAGAGATGCAATAGATACGAGAGTAACCATTAATGAACAAGAATATGTATTTATAGATACAGCTGGTATGCGTCGAAAAAGTCGTGTAAAGGAAAATATTGAAAAATATTCTATAATACGTTCTGTTAGTGCAATTGAAAGAGCAGATGTTGTAGTTGTTGTTATTGATGCTGAAGAAGGAATTACAGAGCAAGATACAAAAATCGCAGGTATGGCACATGAAAGTGGAAAAGCTTCTATCATCGTTGTTAATAAATGGGATAAAGTGGAAAAAGATACTCATACTATGAAAAAGTTTGAAGAAACAATTAGACTTGAACTTGCATATATGCCATATGCTCCAAAATTGTTTATTTCAGCTTTAACAGGTCAACGTGTTGTTAAACTTTTTGAACTTATAAACTATGTTTCTGAAAATACAAGTATGCGTATACAAACAGGTGTTTTAAATGATGTGCTTATAGAAGCTATGCAACATCAACAACCACCAAGAGATAAGGGTAAACCACTTAGAATATACTATATGACACAAGTTTCAGTTAAACCACCAACATTTATTTTGTTTGTAAATGACACTAAATTATTACACTTTAGTTATAGACGATATATTGAAAATAAAATGCGTGAGGCTTTTGGTTTTGACGGAACGCCAATACATTTTATAGCAAGAAACAAAGGGGAATAGCGAGAAGGGTCTAACCTTTTTCATTACCTTCGAATAACTAGGATAGTTTAGGAGATAGATTTTAAGATGGTAAATAAGTTGATAAGTTGGATTTTAGGGTATTGTTTTGGCTGTGTGCAAAGTGCATATATTTTTGGGAGGATTTTCAAAGGTATAGACATAAGAGAACACGGCTCAGGTAATGCAGGAACTACAAATGCAATACGAGTTTTAGGCACAAAAATCGGTGTGAGTGTTTTTATAGTAGATGCCTTAAAAGGTGTAATAGCCTTTTTAATTAGTTATTTTATATTTAAAGATAATGTTGTTGCTCTTTATGCAGGGTTTGGTGCAGTTATAGGTCATACTTTTCCAGCACAACTTGGGTTTAAAGGAGGAAAAGGCGTTGCTACTTCCCTTGGGGTGCTTTGTATATTTGACTGGCAATTAGGAAGAATTATTGTAGTTATGGCTATTTTGATTATTGGTTTGTCAAGGTATGTAAGTTTAGGCTCGGTGGTTTGTGCTTTAACACTTGCAACACTTGCATTTTTCAAGTATAGTTTTGGTGAAATATTTTTTGTATACTTTGTTTTAGTTGCACTTTTAGTATATAAGCATAAAGCTAATATTGTAAGACTTGTAAAAGGTGAAGAGAGAAAACTTTCCTTTAAAAGTAAGGGGAGTAAAGATAAAGTAGACAAAGAAGATGAGTAGTAAAAAATAATGTAATTATGGAGGGGAGATTTTATGATAAAAAAAATAGCAGTTATTGGAGCGGGATCTTGGGGAACGGCACTTGCGACAGTTTTAGATAACAATGGCTATGAAGTGGTTTTATGGACACTTAGCCAGGTACAAGTTGATGAAATAGAAGCAACAGGTATAAATAGTTTTTATTTACCAGAAACTAAAATATCAAAAAGCATTAAACTTACAACAGATTTTGCCTTTGCTGTTAAAGATGCCGAAATTGTTGTTACAGCAGTTCCGTCAACAGCGACTAGACTTGTTGTAGAAAATAATAAAACTCTATTTAATAAAAATCAAATTATTGTTAATGTTTCAAAGGGGTTTGATAAAGAATCAGGTAGTAGACTATCTGTTGCTATAAAAGAAGTTTTACCAGAAAATAAAATCGTAGTTTTATCAGGCCCAAGCCATGCTGAAGAAGTTGCACAAAGACTTGCGACAGCAGTTGTTTCAACTTCTGAAGATGAAGAAGTTGCAAAGCTTGTTCAAGATGTTTTTGCAAATGAATATTTTAGAGTATATACAAATACTGACGTAGTTGGTGCAGAAATTGGTGGTGCTTTAAAAAATATTATTGCACTTGCAGCAGGTGTTGCAGACGGTATAAACATGGGAGATAATACAAAAGCGGCTATAATGACAAGAGGTATGGCTGAAATTGCAAAATATGGTGTTGCTCTTGGCGCAAACTACAATACTTTTTATGGGTTAACTGGAATTGGTGACCTTATAGTTACTTGTGGCTCTATGCACTCTAGAAATAGACGTGCAGGAATACTGATTGGCCAAGGTAAACCTCTTGATGTAGTTTTAAAAGAGGTAGGTATGGTTGTTGAGGGTGTTGAGGCTTTAAAGGTTGTAAAGTCTAAAAACTTTAAAAATGCTCCAGAAACACCAATAGTTACGGAGTTGTATAATGTTATTTTTGATGGAAAAGACCCGAAAACATCTTTAGCTCAACTTATGACTAGAGATTACAAAATGGAAAAAGATTTTTCTTTGTATAACTAATAAATAAAAAAGAGGTGTAAAATGAGTGTATTTAATCAAGTAGATAAAGTGTGTAGTGAAATTATGGGTATCGATAGTCCAACGGGTTATACAAGTAAAGTTATGGAATATGTAAAAAACTATGTTGAGGATTTAGGTCTTGAGTTTGCACTTACAAAAAAGGGATTAGGTTACTGTTATCAAAAGGACGAGGATAAAAACTTACCTATTGGACTTGTCAGCCATGTTGATACTTTAGGGCTTATGATACGCTCCATATCTTCTGATGGGAAAATAAACTTTACCACAGTAGGTGGTGTTAGTTTGCCAACAGTAGATGGAGAATATTGCAAGATATATACTAGAGCTGGCGAAGTTTATACAGGTACAATACTTAGTAACTCTCCTTCAGTTCATGTATATAAAGACGCAAGAAGCTTAGAGAGAAACGTTGACAACATGTATATAAGACTTGATAATGAAGTTCATAGTAAAGATGATGTTTTAGAACTTGGTATTTGTAATGGTGATTATATCGCCATAGACACAAAATACACTTCCGTTAATGGATTTATAAAATCTAGATTTCTAGACGATAAATTATGTGTAGCACAAAGTTTAGTTTTACTAAAAAATAGAGTTGAAAAGAATTTGAGAACGCCATATGTATATTTTTCTGCTCAAGAAGAAGTTGGGTTTGGTTTTTCAAATGTTCCACTTGTTGATAAAATAGACGATTTATTAGTTTTAGATATGGGCTGTGTTGGGCTTGACCTAGAAGGTAGCGAGTATAAGGTGTCTATTTGTGCCTTGGACGGTGGAGGGCCATATAACTATGACTTTAACACAACTCTTATAAATCTTGCAAAAGACAATAAACTTGACTATGCAGTGGATTGTTATAAATTTTATTCGTCAGATGGCTCTGCATCTTTAAAAGCAGGTAACGACTTTAGAGTCGCACTTATAGGTGCTGGAGTACATGGTTCTCACGGTATGGAAAGAGTTCATCAAAAGGGTATAGATAATTGCCAAAAACTTGTTGAATTGTTTTTAGATACTTTATAAAAGATAAAGGGACATAATCTTTGCACTTAGTATATAGTTTAAGTTGATGTTTGAAACTGGCAATGAAGCCAACTTGGGTGTTTAATTTTGGAGGTATAATATGTATAGTGAAAAAGTTAAAAAAATTAATATAGGAATAACACTTGTCTTGAGTGTTGTTTTGCTTTTTCAAAATACCGTATATGCCTCAGCCGTTGTTAAAGACGATAGTATAACAAATAAATTTGTATATTCTACCGTCGAATATATCGAGTATTATAATCAAGTTTTAGATGAAACTGTTGCAGCTGCCCCAAAACTTGATTTAAATGTTGAACAAGAAATGGCACTTCAAAAGGCTATTGAGGCAGATTTAGTTTATATATCATATCCTGGTATTGTAGATTTAGGTGAAGAATCCCCTAATATTGAACAATTTAACCTTGAGTTTATAAGACGTGTTTTAGGAATTGATATTGAGTTTAAAAAATGTTCTGATTATGGTCTTGAAAATACCTTTGATAATGTAGAAATGCTTTTGGATTCAACGGTTGCAGATTTTGCAGGGTTTTATAGCTATGGTTTTGAGATGAACGAGGAGAAGGAGAAAAGTTATTATTCCACTGATGTATATAGTGAGCAATTTGTTTATCAAATAAGTAGAGCTAATGAAACAGATATATCAAATGTAGAGGTTTCACTATACGAAGACAATATAGCGATTGATAAAAATATAATGGAAGTTAATGACTATGAAATTGTTGGTGCGAATAATGCAAGAATAGCAGATATAGAGAGTGGTTTAAACATGGTAAAGCAAGGGGTTATTGACTACTATTTAGTTGAATCTGCTGTAATCCCTTACATTAATAAAACTTCTGACTTTTTATATTCAAATTTAAGTGATGACTTATTAACTCCAGGGCTTAAAACAATAGCTAAAAATGAAGAATATGAGGAAGTGCTTAACTTAATCAACCAGTTATATACAGGTGAAGTGTTAGAAAAATTTTTCAACTTAACACAAGTATCAATTGCCAGAAATAGATATGTAATCTTTAATAATTCATTTACAAATGATGAGCTGATTTTTATACGAAACAGCAATAGTATAAGAGTTGGTGTTTATGAATCTAAAGGTATCATGGAAAAGAATGAAGAAAATGCTTGGCAAGGTTATACAAAAAGTTTTTTAGAAGAGGTTTCAGCCCTATCAGGTTTGCATTTTACCTATGTAGATTACACAGATACGAGTCTTGAAAACATGTTAGCAGACCTGGCCACCGGTGAGATTGATATAATCTTTGTAGCTCCCTATGAATTGCAAAATGAATATCAAAATATAGTAGATGATTTAGTAGTAGAGCTTAAATTTACAAAACCCTATTTTTATAAAAAACTTAATATTTTAAAACTTAAAGGCACAACTGACTTAAATAGTTTAAAAGATATAGGCTTAGCCAAAGTTGGATATGTTAGACAAAATCAAGAAATAGTTGAAGATTTCATGGAATCCATATTCAATGGTGTATATGAAAAGAACTTAAAAGCTTATAGTGACAGCGATCTTTTATATGAAGCACTTGAAAACGGTGAAGTTAAGTTTGTAATTGCTTTGCCTGGAGAAAAAGCTAGTCTTGTTAGAAATGGCGAAAACACAATTGAATATGCTTTTGATTATGAATCTGATGTAGATATACAAAAATATAATTTTTCCTTTGTAATTTCCAATGCTAATACGAATTACACAGAATTGTATAATTTGTTTAACCGTATGATAAACACAATAGTTATAAAGGAAAGTAATGTGTGGTTTATGGAAAGCGTAAACTACAAAGATATTGTTGAGATGTCTACTGTGAATAGATTTTTATTATACTGTATTATATGTATATCTGTTGTAGCAGCATTTATATTTGGAATTGTTTATTTTAGAACTAGAAAAGCAAATAAAGTTATTTTTGACATAATGAAATTTGACAAAATATCAGGGCTTAATAATAGATATGCTTTTTTTGAAAACGTATCTTTAGCCGAAAATGAATATTATTGTATAATTATAACCGTAAACAATACAAAAGGTTTTTTTGAAAGTATTGGTAAATGGAACATTACTCCTATGCTTCGTGCTATTGCTAGTAGAATGACTAATCTATCAACGGATATAAAATTTGAGGCGTATCGTCTTGCTGGGGAAGATTTTGTTCTTTTAGTTGAACATATAGACAAAGATGCTTTCGAAAAGTTTTTAGCACTTTTGCTTGCCAGTATAAAGATGTCATATCAAGTTGGTGATTTAACGCTTAACGTTGATTTTAATGTGGGTATTTGTGAAAGTAAATATGCAGACAAAAACCTTAAAAAGATGATTTTATATGCACAAAATATGGTTAAGTATCATATGGAAAACAAACACTTAGAATATGCTATGTTTACTGAAAAAGATAAACTTGCTATTGAAGAAATTGAACTTATAGAAGAACTTATAAATGGTGACCTAGCTAAATCCATTTCTCCATACTTCCAACCGATTTATGACCATACGGAGAAAAAGATGATAGGTGTTGAAGTTTTGGCTAGACTTTCAGCAAATGGAGTTATATATCCAGCAAGTAAATTTATGGACATTGCGGTAAAAAATGATAGACTTGCAGATATAGACACACTAATCGTTGACGAAACCATAAGATATAGAGAGTTTTTACTTGAAAGAAACTATATAAACAAATCTTTCTTCTTTTCTGTAAATGTATGTATAGGTTATATGAAAAAGCTAGACGATGCAAGTATACTTAACTTGAAATATATGAACAACATTACAGGGCTTAGTTTTTTAAGGTTTGAAGTTCCAGAAAAAACACTTAATTTACTAGAAGCCGATAGGTTTTTCATGTTACTTGAAGAAAATGATATTGGGGTTATTGTAAATGATTTTAGTATAGGACATTCAAGTCTTGCTAAAATTGTTGAGCATAATTTTAAATCTATAAAAATAGATAAAGATTTGCTTTTAACTGAGCTAGATGATAAAACTAAACAATTGTATACTTCTCTTGTACATATGCTTGTTGAAATGAAACAACATGTTATTGCGCAAGGTATTGAGGGTAGGGAACAACACGATTTTATACGAAATGTTGAAGTAAGTGGAAAGCAAGGAAATTATTTCGGTAAAGCTCAATCTTCTATTGAATTTATAAAGAAAATATCCCGAAGTGATTTGTAATTGTGAAAGTTTTATGAAGAATTGCAAAATTTAAGGTAATGTGGAATGTAATATGTTATAATAAACTAAAGTTCTAGCCACGAAAACATGGCTAAGGCTAATGATACTTTACAAATGATAATAAAATAATATAAAAGAAAACAAACACACAAATGAAAAGATAAACAAAGATATGGAGGTGCAGATATGTACAAGAAGAAAGCTTTTACGCTTATTGAGATAATTGTAGCCATAGCCATAGTTATGTTGGTTTTTACTCTCGTAACTGCAGCTATAAATAGTAATATGAAACTGTACACTAGAGCTATGACATCTAATGAATCACAGACTATTACTATGGACGTTTTAGAAAATTTAAATAACTATTTTTCTAAAGAGGCAAATCGTGAAATTACAATAGTAAGTGATAGTAGAGATGTAACTGACATGGAAACTGTAATGCAACCAGAATACAATGTAGATTACATATATATTAAAGATGGGTATTTAATGTTGCGTGAATATCCTAAATTGGAAATTGACCCTATAACTGGCGATTATTTAGATAGTGATGGAGCAATAAAGGTTGAGGGTGCAAAGGTTAATGAAGAGGTATCAGGTTTATCACCAGAGTCTGACGATATGCTTTCAAGAATGGGCGGAGATGGTGTTTCTTACGAGTTTAGTGTAAGCTATGATGATGCAAATGGTAACATGGATTACGCACCAGAGGAAGTTATAGATTTAAGATTTATAAATGTTGCTGTTACAACTGATGTATATCCATATGAACCAGTTACAACAGCAGAATCTGTATATTTAAGAAAGAAAACGGTTATTGCAACTCAAGAACCAGAAGGACCAGATGTAGCAGATGACGAAAATGACACAAACAATGTCTTTGCGGCAGGTGATGATGCGTTAACTGAAGGAACTGTCTTAAGAGTGAAAACTGTTCCACATAAAGTAATACAAAGAAATTAGACATATTTCTCTGTAAAGCTTAAGTGAATGTTAAATGATAACGATAATAATTAGTGAGATAAGCTAGCCTTAGATTTTGGGGAATGAATCTTAGGCTATTTCTTGTAAAAAGAATTAAAATGTTAAAAAGCTTAAAATGTAGGAGGAAATATGAAACATAAGGGAGTAGTGCTTATTGCAGTGCTTGTTTTAACTGTTCTGTGTGCCGGTATAGCTGTGCCGATTATATCAAGAGGTGTAACCTTAAAAGATAATTATACAGAAAATTATTATAAAAGAGATGCAGAAGAGTTAGCATATGCAGGGTTTAGATTTATGCAGCAGTATATAGTTGAAAATGAAAGTGATTATATAAAGGAAGTTGAAGAAGATGATATTTATGATGAAATTTTAAAGCTTCCATATAAAAATGAAGTTGTAGAAACATACGGTGAAATTGAAGTAAAATACATTAGTGGAAGGGATGTAGAAGTTAAAACTAAGGCGACTATGGATAACGGAAAACTCGCATCAGTATACATTGAATCATATACTACTGTTGGCGGAGAACTTGGAAAATATAGCGACACTATATATTTTTCAGATAGTGAAGTAGTAAGAGCGAAATCTGTTTTTCCATCAGGGGAATTGTGGATTGATAAGGATACAGGTGGTCGTGATAGTAATGGAAATGTTACAAGTAGTGAAAAGTATGTTGACGGTGTTGCTACTTTAAAAACTCGTATGGGTGTGGATACAATACCTGAAATTGATGAGACACATTTGCAAAAAATTAGAGATAATGAAAAAACAAACATGGTTACAATTACAGTTGAAACAAATTCAAATGGTGTTGTTACGCAGGAGGAGATTCAGGCAGCAATCACGGCACTTGGGGATTCAGGTGAAGCAGGAAAATCAAAACAATGGCAAGTTGTTGATATAGTAAATAATTCAAAGTATCCTACATACATAAACTTAAGAAGTGATGTTTACAAGGACACTCCCGAGCTTGAAGGAACTCCTGGCTACAGTAACACGGTTTTGAATGATAGAATTAAAACTTTTGATTTAAGTGGTTTTGGTAATGGTACTGATAGAGTGGATTTGATTTTTATGAGTAACCATGATATTTACGTGTTGCCTAGAAGACTTTCGGTAAATAAAGAACGTTTTAACAGGGAATGGTTCAAAGATAATTACCCTGGTAGAACAGGTATATCGGGTACAAAGTTTGACTTAATAAATTGCAATTTGTATTTTATTGCCTATGCAGACAGTGGTCAAATAGAGGAAGTTCTTGGCGAAAAACCTTTGGATATGAGCGTATACAATAAAGATAATGTTGATATTGATAATTTAGGGCAAATTACATATGTTTCTACAGCTGATACGTACAAAAGTAATAATCATACCTATTTATATATGTTTGATAGCTTAAACACTTTTTATTACATGCCTAACCATGAAGTAGTTTATACCATTGTATCTTCAGACCTCTATACAAGTGGTGAACTTCCTAATAATTTAAGAGAAATGATGCAGTGGCCTTCCATACAATATGAGTACAATTATATTGCTGATAGCAATCAAAATATTAAAAATGATCAACTTGTAGAAAATGCATATACTAGAGCCTATGGAGGGATAGTTGTAGGAGGATTTGCAGTTGCTGGCTTAGGTACTGAAAATTCAATATATGATAATGCAAGGCTTGATGGTTATGGTGCAGAGTACTATTACACAGAGTGGAAAGGCGATCCTTGGCTACTTGGGTACTATGAATAAAAAAATAAATAAGGGGTATATAGATGAAAAGAAAAGGCTTTACATTAATTGAGCTAGTTGCAGGAATAGCCATTTTGTTGATTATTTTTGTTGCAATGAGCAGGATTATGATAGGCGGAAACATAGTTTATGATTCGGTTAAGGAAAGTAGTGTTTCAAGAAGTATTGTAAACTCTGACATGTATAAGGCTATAGTTGAAGATATGGATATAAACAACACAGACGACAATACAAGTGATGATGTGTTTTTATATGGAAATCCTAATGAAGTAACGGTGAATGGAACGCCAATAGACTATGAGTATTTTTACACGAAGGATAGTGATGATGAGAATCTCATGGATAGCTTTGCTTTTAACTTTTCTGATGATAAAGTAGTAATGAGTGGAGGAGGTACAGATACAAGTGGAACAACCGAAGCAGTCACTTCAGAAGATATTTTTCCAACTAATTATAACTATGAAAAAAGAAATGAACCACATAGTGTAGTTGAAGGTGACAATGTAATTGTAGAAGGGCTTATAGCAAGAACAGGAACTACAAGTGTACCCAGATTAGGTAAAAACTACTTAGAATACATAAAAAATAATACTAATTTTTATCAAATAGATGAAATCGCAAATGGAACTGATAAGGGCAAATACATTTACAATGACTATATGGTTAGCGCTCCAATTGAAAGGGCTAAGTGGAGTTATATTACACAAAAGTTGATAAATGAGGGTATAACAAATCTTGTTACTCAAAAGGGGACTTCCGATGATAAAAGTAGTGGAACTTTAGAAAATTACCATGTATTGTATTTTGAAAGAGAGTTTGATTATTTACCTGTGCTATTACCTAATGGTCTAGAAATAGATGTAAGTGAACTTGGAGGAACTGATGAAGAAGTTAACTTTGTTTTTTTAACAAATGGTAATATAGGTAGCTTTTATGATTATTTAAATTTATGGTATTCAACAAATTTAAATTCTACTGCTAGTGAAATTTCTATACAAAAAGGTGACGTCAATGATGTAAACATATATTTTGTATCAAGGGGGGAACTCGTAGGCACCATATCGAACTTTAAAATTACAAGTACAGGTAATGGCAATGATTTATCACAAGTTACTTTTGCATCAGCAGAGCAAAGAAGAAGTGATATGATACATGAAACCTTTAATTATAAGAATATTCAAATAAACAAAAAAATGAGGTTATCTGGAGAAAATGTAGATATGTATGTTTATTCACCAAAGTCCTTAGTCTATCTTGATTTGGTTGATGATAACATAAGCGGAGGATTTATTTTGAAGGATTACTCATATATTTCAAAGGATGATAAAGTTACAGAAGTAAAATGGCAAGGAGCTCCTGAGATATTAGGTTATAATCGTTAAAGTAAGAAATTACATAGAATAAAAAACAGAAAAAAAGCAGAAAAAAAACAGAAAAAAAACAGAAAAAAAACAGAAAAAAGAAAAGGGTGAGTTAGATGAAAAAAAGGGGTTCGCTTTTAATAGTTACAATAGTATGGGTAATATTTTTTATATTATTATCTATACCTATTTTATATTTTTTAAGTATACTAGAGGATAATTCAAGTTCAGAAGCTTTAGAAGATAGAGCTGATGAAGTGGCCTATGCTGGTTATAAATTTATGGAAAAATACATAGTTGATAATGAAGAGAAATTTATAAATATGCTTGACGAAAATAAAGAGAATGTAACGGTTTTGTATGTACCTTATGGTGACGGAAGTCAGAAAACAGATGTTAGTATAACATCTAGTGTCGTTCTTAATGAACATAATTTAATTGATGAAGTAACGATTCATGCAACTTGTAGTTATTCTGATACTATGGGAAGTTATAAAGATACTATATACATAGAATCTTCTTCTACAAGTTCAGAGACTACTGAGTTAGGTATAAAACCTTCGGTTTTTCCCTATGATAAATATAGTTTAGAAGATGATACAAAAGCTACAAGTGAAGAAGGTCCAACTTTAATGGAGCGTATGGATGTTACCGAAATTCCTGAGATAGATGCAGAACATATAGAATATGTAAAAAATCATGAAAATAGTAATGTTGTTACTGTTGGAACATCTAACATAGGTGTAGTGTATTGGAATGATATTCAAAATGCGTTAGATGAGCTTGGGCAAAGCGAAGAAGGAAAATCTAAACCATGGCAAGTTATTTATGTGGATAACCAAACTAATAGACATACAACAGTTAGAACTGATAACCGAAATGACATGACAGGTGGAGGATACTATAAAATACCTCTTGAAAACAGAATAAAAACTATTGATATGACAGGTTTTGGCAATGGTGAAGATAGAACAAGTCTAATATTTCTAAGTGATAGAGATATTTTGTTTGCACCATACTGGAACACTACTGTTACAAATTCTGTGTATACAGAAGAAGACTTTCAAAAGTTCTTCCCTGATGCCCCAGTATATGGAGTTTATGGAAATAGTACGAATCTTGTAAATTGTGACTTGTACTTTATATCATATCGAGGTTCTGGACAAGCAACTATTTCTGATAACGGATATAATGCAGGAGTACACTCTCCTGACAACAGAAGTTATGATAACCTTGGTCAGATAACTTTTGCAAGTGGTAACAAAACAGGACAATCGAAAGTTAAAAGACCATATGCTTATATTGGTCGAAGTGTAAATACATTTTTTTATTTCCCCTTTCTAGAATTTAACATAGATGCTGGGGGAGAAATTGATTATTTTACAACTTTTAGAGAGGACACAAGAGTTTTAGCAAGGTATGCATATCCATTTAAAAAAGAATACAAAGATGTGGAAATTGCTATAAATCATGATATTTCCTATGGTGGTGTTGTTGCAACAAACACAATTATGCCAGGAGGTATATCTGAAGAAGACTATATTTCTGTTGAGTGGAAGGGTGATCCTAGACTACTTGGATATTATAACTATGACGCAAACTATAACATTGTAAAAGATTAAGGAGGATAATATGAGAAAAAAAGGAGTTACTCTCATTGAGATTATAGCAAGTGTTTGTATTATAGGAGTTTTGTTTGTTGGAATAGGGGTTTTTATGGTTAATAGCAATAAATTTGTTGATGTTGTAAAATTAACAGAATACTCTTATAATAGTATAGATGTTGATTTGGCATATGCACAAGAAAACGATAACACTATAAATGGGATAGTTGATAATCAAGATGAAGATAGTGATGTTTTGTCTGCTACTGTGGACAGTGTAGAGGTTTTTGGTCAGGAAATACCCTATGAGCTGTTTTATACAGAGGAACAAACTATAATGGGTAGAAAAGTAAAAGATTTTACATATAATTTTGAAGAAAATGCAGAAATTGGAGATAGTCCAGTTACAGATGTAGAAGTTGACAAGTCAATTTTTCCTTTAGATGACGATTATATGCTAGATAATGAGCCATTAAACAGTACAAATGATGATGGTGAAGAAGTTTTAGGTTTACTTGGTAGAACAAACTCTAATCATGTACCAAGGATTGACTACACGCATATAAAGTATTTAGAGGAAAATACAAACTTTGTTACAATAAAAGAAAGTGATGAGTATATATATAGGACTTATAGTAATGTTGCATATGATGTGAAAGAGGACAAATGGAACTATGTAACCCAAAAGCTTATAGATGATGGACTTGAAGAACTACAACGAAAAATTTCTGATGATTCTAGTAATAGGGATAAGTATCAAGTTTTGTATTTTGAGCGAGATTATGCATATAGACCAGTATTGTTTCCTACAGAAAATACCATTGATAGTGGTGGTAACAATGTTTCGCCTATAGAAATTGACTTAACTAAATTATCTTCAGCAGATGAAGAAGTAAACTTTATTTTTATTACAAATGGAATTATCGGATCTCATGTAGACTATCACTATTCTTTATTAAATAGCAATACAGACATACCGTCAAAGATAAATATAACAGGGGGAAATGTTTATTTTATATCTATGAAACAATCTATTGGTGTTGATACAAATTTTTATATAAATGAAGATATAGATTACAAACCACAGTTTACTTATGCAACGGCTATGCCAAGACGTACGGATTCAAAGGCGACAAGTGCTAATAAGATAAATCATACAATGATTATTGGTGGCAATGCTTCATTCTTTATATATTCACCAAGCACCTTGATAAATTTGAGTGCTTCAGATAAGGCAGGAGCTGATAAATTTACAGGTGCATTTGTACTTAAAAAAGGTTCATATATTAACCCGAATGTTGGGGAACTAGAGAGGGAAGAATGGAAAGGTACAGCTGATATATTAGGATATTATTAATAATCAATAATGTACCTATTTAACAACACACAAAAAGTAAAAACACATATTTTTTTGTTAACTATGTAAAAGTAGTTGATGAAACTACTATTTAAGCTAAATAAGTGGAAACTATAGTATGAAAATACTTAGAATATTAAATAGTGGAGGTCATGATAGAAAAATGAAAAAAAATAAAAGAAAAGGTGCGTTACTTGTTACCGTACTTATATGTATGGTAGCCTTTACAATTATAGCTGTGCCAATTACATTTTTTATTCAACAAACAGGTGATACAACAAGTGAAAACATCATGGAAAATAAGTCTGATGAAATAGCTTATGCAGGTTTTAAAGTTTTTGAGAAGTATGTTGTTGACAACGAACAAGAATTTTTGGCATCATTAGATTTTACCACTAGCCCTGATGGAAGTTATGCTCTTACAACTACTAGTGTTATGATACCATATGCTGATGGTACGGTTACGGCACCTGTATCCTTAGAGCTAAAGACAAAAACAAGTGATGACGGAAAAATGTTGAAAAGTGTGGAAGTTTTGGCAACAACGAAGTACTCTGATATTGTTGGAGCTCATGAAGAAACAATAAATTTCCAGACAAATAAAATGGTTCTAGAAACTCCTAAATCTGTTTTTCCATATAGTTACTACTCTGGAGTTACATATTATTATCCAACAGGACTTTATACTAATAAAGATGGAACAGGTGCAAGGGTTACAACAAATAAAGGTGACTTGTTTGCAAATGGTTTGTCTGCTATAAGTGGTAAGGTTAATACAGGTAAGAAAATTGAGCCTAACTTAGCTACAAGAATGAAAGTAAATGAGATACCCAAAATAGATAAAACACATGTAGACTATATACTTAATCACCCTAATTCTAATGTGTATACAATAGATGTAAGTACTGTTGCAAGTGCATATGTTTTAGAAAGTCAAATTATGGAAGCTATCAACACTTTAAAATCTACAGGTTCAACTAAGCCTTGGCAAGTTATATACATAAAAGTTCCAAGCACATATAGTGGGGTTGTTTATGTAAGGTTTGACGATACAGTAGGTCAAGGTTTTGTATCTACATCAATGGATAGATATACTAAGGTAGATATGTCAGGATTTGTTCCCGAAAATTCAGATGATAGAGTTAGTTTAATTTTTTTATGTGATAACCCAATTGTTTTAACACCATATTATAATGGTCATGAATTCTCAACTGGTTTTTTAAATACTTATTTTCCTAATACATATCTAAACAACGTTGCTACGGCATATTATGACCTAATTAATTGTGATATGTACTTTATATCATACGGCGTTGGTCAAAGAGGGCATAATGCTAGTGTTTATAACAAAGATTTGAAAAATCAAGACGAGCTTGGTCAGATAAACTTTGTAAGTGGTTCTTCAGACTATGCTGATGCTTGGATAGGTGGCTCTACAAATGTATTTTTGTATATGCCTTTTCATAGTAACTTTGCTTTTGGAGGAAGCTCTGCTTTTTATGATACTTATGATGCTGAAGATATTATTGGTATAACGGCTACGTATGGCAATACAGTAAATGTACGATATGGATACCATGTAGGTTCATATACATATGGAGGGATTGTTGCAGACTATGCAGGTGTATTATCTGCAAGTAATGGTACTAGCCGTACTTATGCATGGCAAGATGAATATACACCTGTTGAATGGAAAGGTGATCCAAGGCTACTTGGATATTGGCGTGTTTTAGATGAAAATGGTACTGTTGATAATAGTGCAGGTGCCGTTATGAATGATTATGCTGAAACAGAATATAACGCTAATTATGATAGAGTCATTAAGCCGGAAAGCGAGTAGGAGGTGTATACATGAAAAGAAAAGCATTTACTTTAGTAGAAATTGTTGGTGCAATAGCCATTATAGGTATCGCCTTTGTTGTTATTATAAGGTTTATGGGAAATAGAAACCTTTTTATAGATAAGACACATGAAGATTTAGAGGGCTATTTAAATATAGGTGTTAATTTGTCTGAAGCGGAAATAGAAGATGATGAAATAAACGGAAATCTTGATATAGCCGATGCAGCAAGTTCTGGAATTGTAGCATCTTTGCAGAAAACTCAAATTTTTGGAAAAGAAGTAGAGTATGAACTTTTTTATATTGATGAAGAAACAAGTGTAGATAACGTTATAAATGACTATACTTATAATTTTAAAGATGTACTTTTAGCAGAAGAAGTACCTAGTACAGATTTATCTATTTTTCCAATTGAACCAGACTATATGGTAGACTCTGAACCTTTAGATGGATACACAGATAATCCAAAGTATAATCCAACTAATCCAAATTCTGAAAAATATGTACCTGTTTATGGGTTGTATAGCAGAACAAATAGCAACTATACACCACTACTTGAATATGACCATGTAGAATATTTAAAATCTACTCAAAATTTTGTTACTATGGAGGATACAAACGAATATATACCAAATAACAATGGTATTGATATGACTGCTGATACTAAAAGAAATAGGGTAACGCAAAAACTTATCGATGATGGAATTGCACAACTTGCATCTCAAGATACAAGTAAAGATTATCAAGTTCTATTTTTAGAACGAAAATACACTAGAATGCCTGTATTGTTTCCAACAACAGGTAAAATAATATTTGATTTAACCCCTCTGAGTAAAAATGGAGAAGATGTAAATTTTGTTTTTATAACAAATAGTCAAATTGGTAGTTGGTATCAAGCAGGAGCAGGGAACAAACCAGCTAACAACATCAAATATGCACAAATTGAAATAAAAGGTGGAAATGTATATTTTATATCCATGTACGATGTACCATATATAACAGCTTCTTTTAGAGTAAATGGAAACATAGACTATTATGGAACAAAAGACTATACCCCACAGTTTACATATGCTATGGCAAGAGCTTATGAAGGTCAAGAAGTAGGAACGGATTGGACGTTTCCTATATCAATTTCAGGAGACGCTTCTTTTTTCATATATACACCAAGTTCCTATATAGAAATGCATGGTGATATGTTGAATAGAGGTCCTGACGGCGTTTTCCAAGGCGCAATAGTTGCGAAAAATGCAAAGAAGGTTGATACAGCATCTTTAAGTGTATCAAGTATACCAAGTTCCGTAACAGGCGGAACAGATTTAAGCACAGGGGAAACGGGTTTTAGACGTGAGGAATGGAAAGGGACGGCTGAACTTCTTGGTTTTAAAAACTATTTAGGTAATGAGTAAGCAACCACTCCATAAACATAGAAGTTTCTTTCAGATTTTATCAGAACCTTCGAAACATACGGCGATGCCTTAAAATTACAAGGACGCCATATAAAAATGGAAAAAAATAAAAAACTTGAAAAAATATACAAAAAAAGTTATAATGTAAACATAAAATATAACTTTAACAGAATTGATAATAAACAGAAGGGGAGAAAAATATGAAGAAAAGTAAAAAAGGGTTCGCTCTAGTTGAAGTTTTAGCAGCACTTGCTATTTTGGCACTATTATCCGTTGGTGTATTTGTGTATATATCTAGACAAAATGATATTTCTGATATTTTAGTTGAGTCTATGAACGTATATAGAGAGATGACATATGAGTTGTCACAAGCAGAAAATAATGATAATGATATTACAGATAGTCTCCAAAATGGTCAAGCAGATGAGCTTCAACACGCAGCAGAAATAAAAAGTGTACAAATTAAGACTATACATGGGGACCCTGTAAAAGACGCTAATGGTGATGATGTGGAAGTTTCCTTTGAACTGTTTACGGCTACTGAGCAGTTATCAGATGGGAATATCATTAATGCCTTTGCTTATAATTTCGAAGATTTAGATAACTAGCATAAAGTAATTTTCTTGAAAATTACAATAATCTTAAGTCGTAGCCTTATTTACGAGGCTGGGACTTTAGTTTATTATCCATAAAGTAATTTTCTTGAAAATTACAATAATCTTAAGTCGTAGAACTGCTGAAGTAGTTGGGTTTAAACGTCGTAAAATTGAAGAAACAACAACTCCATAGATTTTATTGGAAAAACAACCAAAAAAAGTAAAAAAATACAAGCTTATTTGTATATTATTGGTATAGACATTTGTTTATAAAAAGAGTATACTATTTAAGCTTGTATTTTTAAGTTAAAATAAAAAATATAAAACCGAGAATGTATAATACAAGAACTTGGTGTAGGAGTGGAAGTATAGTTGAATGCAAAGAAAAAAGGCGTAGTGCTTATAGGCGTTTTAGTTTTAATGTCGATGTTTAGCATTATGTCCATACCAATTGTAAATATGCTAGTGCAACAGAGTGATTTAAATAGTAGGCATTTATCTAGAGATAAGGCTAAAGAAATTGCTTATGCAGGATACAAAGTTATAGAAAGTTTTATTTTGAACGATGAAGAAGCGTTTCAGAGAACCTTAGTAGATGGTAGAAATGACTTTGCTGTAAAAATACCCTATGGAGATGAGGGCGTTTATAATAATAAGGCAGAGATTTCTGTAAAAGCAACCATAGAAAACAACGTAATAACTAGTGTTAGCATAAAATCGGAGGCTAATTACAATGATGTTATAGGGGTATATGAAGATAATTTATACATAGGTTCAACAGATGAGGAAGAAAGTGTGTTTCCTACAAGTACATATTTGGATACATCAGATTCTATAACTAAACTAAAGCAACGAATGAATGTGGAAGAAATACCAAAGCTTTTAAGTGAAGAACATAAAAAATGGCTTATGAGCAATTCAACTTTTGTTGTTTGTGATGATGTAGATGCGGGAGGCAAAGTAACAACAGATATAATAAACAATCAAATAGAAATACTAAATGATAAACCGAATACTAACAGTAGATACGTTATTTTTTTTACAAAGGATAATTTGCAGTTTGAAAAGGATATAGTTATTGATTTAAGCAAATTGTTAGGTGCAAACAAGGTAACACCTAGTCTGATTTTATGCTTTACTACTAATAACTATCTTGATGATAATACCGATAACGATTATGATTATGTCACTTACAACGGGATTGCAAGAATTTCAGGTGACTTCACAGTTAAAAATGGAGATTTAACAATTTTGTCGGAGTCGAAAATTGCAATAGAAAATAATGTGAACTTTATTCAAAATCCAATAGATTGTCAAATTACTTTTGGTTCGAATACAGCAAGTGCTTTGGCAGATAAATGCTTTATGGAAAACATTTTTTTTTATTCCCCCCATGCACATAGTATAACTTTGGCTACCTATAAAAATTATCAAGAAGATGAGTATAATGTTCCTGCTAGTGTTAGTATAAATGAAGTGGAATACAATGGAAAAGAAGTTCCTTGTATACGTAGTGGTGGATTTATAAGTTGTACAAATGAAAATTGTGGTTATGCATATTGTTCTGGTGTGAACTATAACAATAAAACGGGAAACATAAACATTGAATGGACAGAAAATGGCAAAAGTGTATCGCAAAACTTTGATTTAAGCCAACCTCAACACACAAGAGTTGAGTGGAATGAGGTTTCTGAAATTTTAGGTTATATTAACGGATGAAAGTTAAAAAGAAACTCTATACAATGAAATAGCTTTACTTTCACATTGAAAATATAGACAAAATATTGTAAACATAGTATACTGTACATAGAAGCAGTATACTTTTTTAATGAAAAATTTTTTAGTTGTTGAGATACTAATAGATATGGCTTCACCCACCGGTTATATAATGGCGTTTATTTGCTGTTCAGGCGTCAACATATTTTGACGTAATGATTAGGGAGTTAGGTAGAAATGAATAAAAGGAAAGGTTTCATACTACTTTGGATACTTGTTGCAGTAGCGTTGTTTGCTATGGCATCAGCTCCAGTAGTTCAAAAGTTAATACTCCAAAGTGATATGAAGACAAGAAATATTCTTTCGGATAAAGCTGACGAAATAGCCTATGCAGGTAGTAAAACTATGGAAAATTTTATACTTACAAATTTTGATGTGTTTTATGATAGACTAGATGATGAGAAAAAATTTGAGACTATTTTTGAAATTCCTTTTGATAATGAAGGGGGCATCAAAAGAGCGAATGTTGTTGCAACATATGTACCTTTAAGTGATGAAAACAAATATGAAAAAGTTGAAATAGTTTCTAGGGCTGAATTTTCAGATGTAGAGGGGATTTTTAAACAAACTTTATATTATAGTGGTGAAACAGAAGAAGTCGCTCGGGGCGAAGTGTTCTCCGAAGATGTTTATTTTGATGCAAAGGATAGTGATGGAACTCCTATTAAAAAGTTAAAAGGGCGTATGGGTATAGAGACAATACCAGAACTTTTAACGGACACACATTTAAACTGGCTAAAAAACAACTCTAATTATGTTGAGGCTGGTAATGCTGAAAATGTGTCTTCAGAAAACATACAACTTTATATTAATAAACTTATTATGCAACAAAATAAATCAGATTATGTGAAGAAAGACCAACATATGATTATTTATAATTGGAATTGTGATGTGACGGATATGAAGATTGATTTAAGTGGCTTAGACGCTCCTGATGGCGAAATGCCTACATTGATTATAGTTTTGAATAGTAACATGACAGTGCAGAATAGTCTAGAGGTAGAAAATGGAAATGTTGTGTTTTTAACAAAGGGTTATTTAAATTTATATTTGCGAAGTGAGGCGTTTAATATTATTCAAAATCCACAAAATTGCCAGATTACTTTTGGAAGTAATATAAGTTTTACTTTAACCCATAGATATTCTATGGAAAATATTTTCTTTTATTTACCAAACAATGCAAGCACGCATTTTGACAATACAAGTCTTAAAACAGGAGGTTATATTGCTCAAGATTATCAAATTGACCATAGTTCAGTTTTTAATCAGGAAAAGCATATAAGGGTGCAATGGAAAGGTAAACCAGAGTATTTTGGTTATTATATAGAATAGGATTAAAATGGCTTCAATGCAAAATACAGAAAAAACCATTTTTATAGCAAAACCATGGCTTTGTGGGTTTTGTCGAAAGTAAGAAAATTTGTTTTTTCTTTTGCAATGTGCCATCATTTCAATTTTGCAACGTTTCCAAATTGAATTTAGATGTAACCCTTTAAATGGTGAGGAGTGATAGCAATGAAAAAAAGAAAAGGTGTTTTGTTAGTTTGGGTTTTGATTATTCTAGTCATTATCTCCATGATGACTGCATCAATTTTTGGGTGGTTGTACTATAGAGAGGAACAGACAACAAAAATTATGCTAGAATCAAAAGCTGACGAAATAGCCTATGCAGGTTATAAAATTATGGAGAATTTTATTATAGAAGAAACAGAAAGCTTTGAAAATAAACTTGATGATAACTTAGAATTCAAAGGGAGTTTTGAAATACCCTATGACAATGAAAATAGGGTTAGAAAAACAGAAGTTACGGCAATGATTATCAAACAAGCATTAGATGATGAAATAGGCGAAGTGAATATCGTTTCTAAAACTCTTTATGCCGATGAAACTGGATATTATGAAGATTCCATATACTACATGAATAGCACAAATGAAACTGTTGACCCTCCTACAGTAAGTGGGAATTTGTTCCCGCCAAATAGCTATTATGAAGATGACGGAGCAGATAAGGCTTATGACAGAATGGGTGTTGAAAATGAGCCGGATTTTTTAACAAAAGAGCATATAGAATTTTTAAAAGAAAACTCCAATTATATAGATATAGATAGTGATGATTTTGGTGAGGGTTATCAACAAATGAGTTTAACTACGGATATTGTGAACCAATGGGTTGAACTTTTAGAAGCGAATGATGACGGAACAAAAAAATATCATATAGTCTTTGTTGAAGATAAAGATGCAACTGAAAAACTTCAAATGTTTTTGCAAGAAGATATAACAATTGATATAAGGGGGCTTAGAAGCCCTGATAATAGACCACATTTAGTTTTTGCTTTGCATAATAATGGATTGTTTAAAAATACCCAAGGGCCTTTGACTTTGACTTTGTCAGGGGGAGATTTTACTATTTTAACAAATAGAATAGAAAACTTGCATCATTTTGTTATAGAACAAGGATATATGCCAAGCCTTATACCTAATCAATTCACTTTAGGTAGTACTGCACCAGTATCACAGTGGAGCATTAATATAGCAACTTCTGGCGTAAAAATGGAAAATTCTTTTTTCTATCTCCCATCGAGTACTGTTCAGCTTGGGACAACTTGGGGTACACCTGCTTTTTATAGTGGTGGGTTTATTGCCAAAAAAGTTATTTTTAACTCAACACCTGAACTTTGCGAAATGGTAAACTTACCATGGCAAGGAGATGCTAGGCTTTTTGGCTTTCCAAATCCTTAAATTTTACTAAAAAATAAAATATTTATCATATTTTACACATAGAAATATCACAAATTAATAGTATAATATTAAATAAAAGTTATTTATGGACTATATAAGAATGCTTTTAAAGTATAGGGAAGCGAGGTAATGGTGTGAAAAAGAAAAAAGGGTTTATGTTAGTTGCTGTTTTGGTGTTTCTAGTTGTTGTCATAATAATTAGTATACCTGTTGTTCGTGGCTTAGTACAGAATAGTAATATAAAGGCAGTAAATGTATCAGAAGAAAAAGCAGACGAAATAGCTTATGCAGGTTATAAAGTTATGGAAAATTACGTAGTAAATGAAACTACGGCTTTTGAAAATGAAACTAAGGCTTTTGGAAATGCCCAATCAATTGAAAATAATAATATTTTAAAAACAAAGTTGGATATACCTTATAATTTTTATAGTGTTGAGGACGCTACGAATAGTACAGTAAGTTCAGGTACAAGAGAAACTCATGTTACTACTACTATAAACCGTGACCCAGCAAGTGATAAAATCGCAAGTGTTACGATTACATCTACAACAGACTTTTCAGAAGTTGACGGTTTTTTTGAAGATACAATTTACTTTGATTTAGGTGGTGCAATAGTTGATTCCGGTGGAAGTAACTTGTTTAATAAAAATGATTTTACTGACCATGATGAAGATACAGATGGCGATGAAGAAAGTGGCTCTGTGGATAATGCTCTTGATAGAATAAGTCCAGATACTGAAATACCAGTTGGTGGAATGAATGATGAAGAACACAGTAGAGTAATTAATGAGAAAGGAACAAGTATAGATATAGACATAGTAAAAGATAAGGATGATACAGGTCAAGGTTTATGGGGAACTGGAGGAAACCAAATATATGTAACTACTGATAAAATAGAAAAGATGGTTAAGCTTTTGGAAAATGTCGTTAATAAAACGGATTCTAAATATTATATTGTAAATGTTTATTCTAGTAAAAATGCAGCTGGTACTTCGGCTACTCCACCACAGTTGCTTTTTGACAGAGATTTAACAATAGATATATCAAGTTTGGCGACAGAAAGTTATCCGAGACCAGTTTTAGTTTTCAATATGTGTGGTAATGTTGAAGGTGGTATTAAGTTTGATCAGGGGATTTCTTTGACACTATCAGGTGGAGATTTTGTTGTTTTGTCAAATCAGATAGAGCAGTTAAAGGCTTTTAATATAATTCAAGGAAACCAACCTGATACTAATATACCTTATCAAGTAACTATAGGATCTACTGATGACAAGGTTCAAAATGAAATTCAGCTACTCGGTGGTAATGACGGGGTTGTAATGAAGGATTTCTTTTTATACTTACCCAATTTACCTGTTAAACTTGGGGGGAGTTGGGGTAAACCAGTGGAAATAACAGGTGGACTTATAGTAAAAGAAATTCAGTATATCAAAGGGTGGGGAGAAGAAAAGCCGATTTTCTTACCTAACGGAACTGACGCTCCACTTGAAGTACAATGGCAAGGTGATGACTGGTTGTTTGGATATTATTAAGCAATTATTATAAAAAAATAAGGGAACGTAAGACGCATCACATAATGTGATGTTTCTTATGTTCCCTTTACTTTATTGATATTTTATAAAATAGCGACTTTAGAAAATGCCACATTTCTACTTGTTAAACTACTTTACTTAATTTTTTAACAGCATTCGCTTTTACAATAACCTTGCTATGTTCTGATAAAATAGCTGAAAAAATAGTGTGTTCTTTAGGAGCGATTTCTTCACCATAGTCTTTAAGTAAAAAGGATAAGTTATCATAAGATAAATCTTTAAACTTGCTAAAGTCTAGGTGCAAAAGGTATCTTTCATCTTCTTTGTAAAGGGCACTTTTGCCTTTATAAAAAGGTTTTATAGCATCACAAGCAAGGCAAACTTTGTCTAAATCTTCAAAAGAATAATATAGAGTTAGAGGCTTTTGAGCAGGGATAGTTTTCGCCGTTTCAGAACCTCGCTTTAGTTTTTCTAAACTAGGCATATCAATTTTTTTGAACATATCTCCCATACCGCCAAAAGGTAGATTTGCTGGAGAATCAACTTTAGTAATATATAAATCAATTGAACTTTCTTTTTGTACAGCCTCTATAAGTAGGGTTCTATCGTCGATGTAAAACCCCACCTCTTCAATAGCTTGCATCATAATCATGTAAAAAAGTTGACGTACTTTGTCGTTAATTTGACTCATTTCAGAAAACTTAATATCATAGGATTCAAGTTCTTTCATAGGGATTTCAATTTTAAGTTTGTTATCATTTATTTTTGTAAACCTCATATTAATACCTCCTTTTCATTGTAATATTATAGTATAAAATGTGTAAATTATGCTTAAATTTGTTTGTATTAATATCTGTTTATAATATTATAATATTAAAATAGAAAAAAGTAAAGACTAAAAAAGTAAAATAAATTTAACAAATTTGTAATATACCCTTGAAAAATACCATATTTGTGATAAAATTATATATAGAGAAGTGGAAAGGGAATGTATGACGTATTTTGAACAATTACTTATTATTTGTCCAGTGATTTTCTTTGCAGGATTTGTAGATAGTATTGCAGGTGGAGGTGGACTTATTTCGTTACCAACATATATAGCAGTTGGAATACCTTCGAAAATGGCACTGGGGACAAATAAGTTTGCAAACTGTTTTGGTACTTTCACTTCAACAATCAAGTTTATAAAATCTGGCAAAGTGGATTTGAAAGTAGGTATTGTTGTTGCTCTTTGTGCTTTAATAGGAAGTTTCATTGGTGCAAGTTTTGCACAAATTTTTTCAGATAATATTTTAAGATACTTTATGTTAGTTTTCTTACCTATAGCATTTTTGGTTGTTTTAAAGAGTGGTTCTTTTAAAGATGAAAGACCAGAATTATTAGAAAATAAGAAAAGATTGTTTTTATTAACATCAATAATAGGTGTGGTTTTTGGTTTTTATGATGGTTTTTTTGGACCTGGAACAGGTACTTTTATAATGCTTAGTTTTAACTACATTGTGGGCTTTGACATTGTTACAAGTAATGGTAATGCAAAAATGGCAAATTTAGCTTCTAATGTTGCGGCTGTTATATCCTTTGGATTAAATGGTTATATCATATATAAAATAGCAGTTCCAGCTATGTTTTTTGCGATACTTGGGAACTTTATAGGTTCACGTCTTGCTATAAAAAATGGTAGTAAAATCATTAGACCGACATTGTTATTTGTTTTTTTAATACTGTTGATTAAAATAGCTTATGATATTTTTTCTATGTAAATTCAAAGTTTATAAACTTTATTTAAAAAAAATCGTATAATATAGAAATAGCTAGTTACAGCATTACAATAGGAGGAATAGATATGAAAGATGATATTTTAAAAGTTTTAGATATGCTAGATAAAGGTACTATATCGGCTAAAGAGGCTGGAGAGCTGATTGAGAAGATAAAGGGTACTGATGAAGAACAAAAGAAAACGGATAACTCTTGTTATACTTGCGAAGAGTTAGGTGAAGAATTTGAAAAAATGGGCGAAGAACTTGAAGAAGAATTTGAGTATTATAAAGAAGAAACAAAAAAAGCTTTTGATTATGACAAAACAGTAGAATCTGCTGAAAAGTTTATAAAAGACAGTGGTGACAAAATAAATGATGTTTTTGAAGAAATCAAACCAGAATTATTAAGTTTTACTAAAAAAGTGGTCGATAAAGTAGCAGACTTATCAAGAATTGCGTCAGAAAAACTTGATGGGAATGCAACATCAAATAAAGAACAAGTTAACGAAGCAGATGAAATCATCAAAAACTATGAGGAGGAAAATTAATATGTCAGAATTAGTAGAAAATCAAGAAGTTATGAAAGTTTTAGAACTTTTAGAAAATGGCGTTATTACAGCAGAAGAAGCAAAAGAACTTATTTTAATAGTTAGATAGTAAAAAAAATTATATATTAGGAGGAATACACAATATGGGTAACGAAGAAATTATGAAGGTTTTAGCACTTTTAGAAAGTAAAGTGATAAACGTAGAAGAAGCAAAAGAGCTTATTACAACATTAAAGTCTGTTAAAAAAGCACCTAAAATTGAGAGTGAAAAAATTAAGCAAGACGCATCTAAGTTTGCAAAGGATAGTGGCGAGAAATTTAACGCTATGAAAGATAAAGCTACTCCAAAAGTGAAAAATGCGTTTAGCTCTATATCTGATAGTTTAGGTAAAGTATCTGATAAGATTTCTGATAAGATTTCTAAGAAAGACGCTGAAGGCGAAGATATTTTAGATGAAATTATTGAAGAAGACTTCATTATTGTTGAAGACTTAGATGAAAAAGTTGAAGAAGCAGTTGAAGCAGTTGAAGAAAAAGTTGAAGAAGCAGTTGAAGAAGAAGTTAAGTAATTAATTTTTATAAAAGCTAAAGGACTGTAAAGAAATTCGAGCTATGAATTTCTTTACAGTCCTTTTCTAAACAGCTTTGGTTTCGCGTATATTTTTACAGAAAAAGCCATTATTTGATAGTCTTTGAAACTTTTTCAAAAAACTTTCGAAAAAGTGTTGACAAAGGATAGAATACTTGATATAATAAATCTTGTCCTTGAGAAAAAGAGGACGACGAAAAACAGATGAACATTGAAAATTAAATATAGACGAAAACAACAAAACAACTCGGAAAATTCAAAAGAATTTCAGAAAGTAGAAGTTTCGAACTACTATAAAAAAGGAAACAAAAAGAAACAAAGGCAAGTCAGATTGTCTGAGTGGATACAAACTATAAACGAGATTTTGATCCTGGCTCAGGATGAACGCTGGCGGCGTGCCTAACACATGCAAGTCGAACGGAGGATATAGAAAACTTGTTTTTTATATCTTTAGTGGCGGACGGCTGAGTAACACGTGGATAACCTACCCTTAACACAGGG
>JBKEBX010000055.1:0-56816 GCA_047973385.1 Lachnospirales bacterium
GAAAAAATATTTATTATAGATGAAGATTTGTGTTGTATATATTAGATATATTCTTGAAAATAAATGGTATTAATGGTATAATATAAGTAAGTTACATTATTTATTGTTACTATTTAAAATTTGCGACATTGTGGTGGTGTTTTCTCATATTTCTAAATTTGGGGTTTGAGAATGGTGTAATTTTAAATGGTAGTCAAACTTTCAGGCATATGCTCTCTGTACATCATTAGTTTGAGAATGGTGTAATTTTAAATGGTAGTCAAACTTTCCGTTATTGTACAACTTTCACCTATATGTTTGAGAATGGTGTAATTTTAAATGGTAGTCAAACATTTGGCATACAAAGTTTAGAACTAGACAAGTTTGAGAATGGTGTAATTTTAAATGGTAGTCAAACCACACATGTAGAGGGTGACGTTGAGTCCATGTTTGAGAATGGTGTAATTTTAAATGGTAGTCAAACATGATTCTCACCGAAGATTTCTCTCTCAGTGTATGAGAATGGTGTAATTTTAAATGGTAGTCAAACAAAAGATCTATGAAAATAACAATAGAGGGGGTTTGAGAATGGTGTAATTTTAAATGGTAGTCAAACTGTGTTACTGTTAAAAACATTGATGCCCAAGTTTGAGAATGGTGTAATTTTAAATGGTAGTCAAACAATAAATATGAATAAAATAACACTCATCGGGTTTGAGAATGGTGTAATTTTAAATGGTAGTCAAACGATATAGAAGAATACAAGCATTTAAGTTTTGTTTGAGAATGGTGGACAATAATCAATAAAAAAGACATAAAAAAGCGAAAGAACATAGGAAAGATCACAAATTTTAACTTACAAATTTGTGATCTTTTTTATGCAAAAAAATAAAGCTCCTAAGAACTTTACTTTTTTATATTTAAAATTAATGAAAAAATTATTGCTAAATTTAGTTTACTATTCTTGTAGCACCAACGTATGCACCTTGGTAGTATGAGCTACTAAGTGAAGATATGATAACAGATGCTTTTGATGAAGATGAATGAATAAAGTTACCATCACCACAGTATATACCAACATGGCTGATTTGACCATTGTTACCACCTGAAGTATCAAAGAATACTAAGTCACCAGCTTGTAAGTTGCTTTTGCTAACTCTTGTACCGTTACGATATTGGTCAGAAGCAATACGATTTAAACTATAACCAAAGTCACGATAAACAGCATATGTGAAACCAGAACAATCAACACCTGAACCAAGACTTGTTCCGCCCCAAACATATCTAGTACCTAGATAGTTTTTAGCGTAAGAAACGATTTCTTGACCTTTTGAAGAATTTGAAGAAGTGTAAGCAGGCTTAACACCGTATTCAACTTTTAAAAAGTCAGAGCTTACATAACCCTCGTTACCTTGGTGTTCAACTTGAACCCAACCATCTTCTTCTGTTGAAATAACGTCAACTACTGAATTTTTTCCTAAAACAGTTGTAATACCTGAATCAGTTGAAGCGTCTTCTCTAAAGTTAACAGCAGAACCTAAAACAATACCATATGTAGTTTCGTTTGAAGAACTACCTTCATTTTCAAGTCCCTCTGAAAATTCTACATCTATATAAGAACCGAGTACGTAACCATCATCACCATTATAACTTATTTTATACCAATCACCAGCTTTAGCTAAAACTGTGAAAGTTTCACCAGCATTAACTGTACCTAAAACATTACCATTTGTACTAGAGTTACTTCTAACTCTAACATCGTTACCTGTAACAACACCGTCAGTTTCTGAAATTGTAATAAAATCTTTTGAAACATATCTATTTGTACCATCGAAGTTAATGATATAAAATCCGCTTTCTTCTCCTACAACATCTACACTTGAACCCTTATCAAGTTTAGTAACAACATCACTACTAGTAGAAGCTGTATCTCTAACATTTAATGTTCCGTAATCTACGCTAACTGTACCAACCCCTGCGAATACTGTACTTGTAAACAACACTGTTGAAAGTGCCGAACTAATAGTTAATTTTAAAATGTTTCTATTTAATTTTGATTTATTCATATGTAATACTCCTCCAAAACAGCAAATGTATATTTTTTTATTTTTTTTATTTTTTTAAAATTTTAACAAATATTATATATCTGTCACTTGCTAATTACTATTATAACAAAAATATTAAATTTGTCAACCCTTTTTTTAATATTTTTGTAATATTTGTGTTGCAAAGTCTTAAAAAGCCTATTTTCTAACTTTTTCCCTAAGGTTTTTTAGAGATATATTACGAAAATGTTACGATACTTATTAAAAATATTAAGTTCTATAATTAGTTTACATTGAATAAAAATAGTGATATAATAATCAAGGTGAAGTTTCATTGTTAAACTTATAAACGATGATAAATTTTACACTATGAAATAAGGAGGAAATAAATGTTCTTTACTTTTTTAAAAGGAATAATTTTCGGTATTGCAAATATTATACCAGGTGTAAGTGGTGGAACAATAGCTGTAGTACTTAAAATATTTGATACTATATTAAATTCTATAAATTCATTTCTAAAAAAACCAAAGGAAAGCCTATTGTTTTTGTTGCCTTTTGCTCTAGGTATAGGAGTAGGAATTTTATTTTTTAGTTCTATAATAGATTATGGGCTTACATACTATTCTTTTCCAACCTCAATGTTTTTTGCAGGGCTTGTAGCGGGAAGTATTTCATTTATATGGAAGATTGCGAGTAAAGATAAATATAAACAAAGTAAAAAATCATTTAATTTAAACTTTATTTTTACGATTATAGCGTTTGCAGTTGTACTTTATATGAGCGTTTCAACAAACACAGGGTCTATTGTAAATACTTCAAACAGTTTTGTATATTTGATTGTATGTGGTGCAGTCGCTTCCAGTGCAATGATAATACCGGGAGTTTCAGGCTCATTTATAACGATAATGCTTGGAATATATAGCGATTTAATTAATGCAATTAGTAATTTGAAATTTTGGATAACAGATATGGGAAACACAGAAATACTTATGGAATCTTTAAATATATTAATTCCTATTGCAATTGGTATAGTTATAGGGATATTTCTTACAGCAAAAATTATTTCATTTTTGTTAGAAAAATATGAATCTCAAACATATTTTACTATTTTAGGTCTAATTCTAGCTTCATTGATAGGTTTATTCATTAATCCACTCACATATCTAAGTGGTTTTAGTGTATTATTGTTAGTATTTGGTGTTATAGCTTTTGCAATTGGATTTTATATAGCAAGTTTATTTAGCAAAGGTTAAAAAATTAAAAAAAATTAGAATCACATATTTTTTATAAAATTGGTTATAATAATTACAAATATTATTTCGGAGGTTTATATGAAAAATAAAGTGATTTTTTTTGTATTAATAATATTAACCATTTCTCTATCAGTTACAGTATTTGGAATAAACACTAATGCTAAGGAGAGTGAGAACGTTGTTTTAAGTCGTTATACAACTTATTTTGGTGGAAGTAGTATAGAGCGAGTACATAACATTACAAGAGCATCAAACAGTATAAACAACATAACTATAATGCCAAAAGAAACCTTTTCCTTTAACAATACTGTTGGAGAGGCTTCTGTTGAAAATGGATACAAAATGGCTAAAGTTGTTGTTTTTAACGAGCTAGTAGACGGAGAGGGTGGAGGAATATGCCAAGTTAGCAGTACTTTGTATAATGCGATTGATGATGCAAAGCTTAGTGTATTGGAGCGTCATAGTCATACAAGAGATATAGGATATGTCCCGTTGGGTGAAGATGCTACTATTGTTTATGGTGCAAAGGATTTTCGTTTTACAAACACTTTAAATGTACCTGTTAAAATAGTTTCCAAAATTGTGGAACATAGTCTAGTTGTTGAAATACAAAAAGTAATATAAAATATACTATAATAGAAGTAACAGGTTTTTGCTCATCACAAAGTGGTGAGTTTTTTTGTTAATATTTTTATAAAATAAATATTTGCAAAAGTTTGAGTTATTCTTATATGTATGGTATAATAATCATAAAGTCCTAGCAACGAAAACATGGCTACGACTAAGAATAAAGTAATTTCCTTGGAAATTGCTTTATTCTATAATGTTCTATATATAACTACATAATAAAATCTATTTCCATAAAAATGGTTTATGATAAAATAACATTTTTAATTACTAGGAGGGCTTATGAAAAACAAAATAGAAGAAATTAGAGTTGCATCGTTAAATAAACTAAAAGAAATTAACGATATTAAAACTCTTGAAGAGTATAAGGTTGAAATGCTTGGTAAGAAAGGTGTAATCAGTAGTCTAATGAAAGGTATGAAAGATATACCTAAGGAAGAAAAGCCAGAGTTTGGACAACTTGTTAATGACCTTAGAGTTAGTTTTGAATCGAATTTTGAAGATAAAAAAGATGCTTTTAAAGAAGATATGTTAAAAGCTAGAATTAAACTCGAAACAATTGATGTAACTATGCCAGGTAAGAAAAAAGATGTAGGACATCGCCACCCTATGAGTATTGTTATAGAAGATATTGAAAATATATTTTTAGGTATGGGTTATGAAGTAGCTGAAGGTCCTGAAATTGAGCAAGATTATTATAACTTTAAAGCTTTAAACATCCCTGATAACCACCCTGCACGTGATGAGCAGGATACTTTTTATTTTAACAGTGAGTTTTTACTTAGAACTCAAACTTCTTCTGTACAAGTTAGAGTTATGGAAAATAAAGATGTTCCGATAAAGATTATTGCTCCAGGTCGTGTTTATCGTTCTGATGAAGTTGATGCAACTCATACACCGGTTTTTCATCAGTTAGAGGGACTTGTAGTTGACGAAAATATTACAATGTCTAATCTTAAAGGTGCACTTGAGGTTTTTGCAAAGGAACTTTTAGGTGAAGATATTCAAGTTAGGTTTAGACCACACCATTTTCCTTTTACAGAGCCGTCTGCTGAAATGGACGTTACTTGTTTTGCTTGTAAAGGTGAGGGGTGTAGAACTTGTAAAGGTGAGGGCTGGATAGAACTACTTGGCTGTGGAATGGTTCACCCTAAAGTACTTGATATGTGTGGTGTTGATTCTAAAAAATATTCAGGTTTTGCTTTTGGTATGGGACTTGAAAGAATTGCTATGCAAAAGTATGGTATAACAGATTTAAGATTAATGTATGAAAATGATGATAGATTTATAAATCAGTTTAGATAAAAAGTAATATTCTAAGGGGAAATTACTACGCATATAATTGAATATATTTTAGGAGGCACATATGAAATTACCATTATCAATGTTAAATGATTATTTAGATATAAATATAAATGAGATAAATCCAAAGGACTTTTTAGAAAAACTTACAATGGTTGGTCAAAAAGTTGAAGTTATTGAAGAAGTAGGTAAGAATATTACAAATATTGTAATAGGAGAGATTTTAAAAATTGAAAAACACCCTGATGCAGATAAATTAGTTGTATGTGAAACAAATGTTGGAGATGAAGTTATCCAAGTTGTTACAGGTGCAACAAATGTTTTTGAGGGTGCTTTTGTACCTGTTGCAAAAAACGGTGCAGTTTTAGCCGATGGAACAAAAATCAAGAAAGGTAAACTACGTGGAGTAGAGTCAAATGGTATGTTTTGTTCAATACAAGAACTTGGCTTTACAACAAATGAATACCCAGAAGCCCATGAGAATGGTATATATATATTTGGTGAAAAAGTGGAACTTGGTAGATGTGCAAAAGAGGCTCTTATGATAGAAGAAGTTGTTGCGGAGTTCGAAATTACATCAAATAGACCTGACTGTTTTTCCATAATTGGACTAGCTAGAGAAGTTGGTGCAGCTTATAACGTTCCTTTTAAGGTGAAAAAACCAACTTATAGTACGGTAAGTGGTTTAAAAACAAGTGACTATATAAATGTTAAAATTGAAGATGATAACTGTAACAGATATAAATGTGCAATAGTTAAAAATGTAAAGGTTGAGCCGTCACCGTTATGGCTTAGACGTAGACTTGTTTCAGCTGGACTTAGACCTATAAATAACTTTGTTGATATAACAAATTATATACTTATGGAATATGGTCAACCTATGCATGCCTTTGATGTATCAGTTGTTGGAGGTGGCGAGATTGTAGTTAGAAAGTCTGTGGAAGGCGAAAAAATCGTTTCTTTAGATGGTGAAGAAAGAAATCTTCCAACAGGTACTATGGTTATTGCTGACAAAGTTACCCCAATTGCTATTGCAGGTATAATTGGTGGAGAAAATACCAAAATAAATGATGATACAACAACAGTTCTTTTTGAATGTGCAAACTTTGATGGGACAAATATACGTCTTTCATCCAAGAAGATTGGGGTTAGAACAGATAGCTCTACTAAGTTTGAAAAAGGACTTGACCCAAATACAATTGATGAAGCTTTAGATAGAGCCTTGGAGTTAGTTCAGTTACTTGGTTGTGGTGAAGAAATTTCTGAAGAAATGGTTGATGTATATACTAACAAGGTTACAGGAAATATAGTTGACTTTTCTTATGAAAATATATGTAAAACAATTGGTATAGATTTAACTAATGAAGAAATTGACAAATATCTTAAAGTGTTTGAAATTGAAGTTAAAGAGGGGAAAGCATATGCACCGTCTTTTAGACCTGATATAGAGCTTGAGGCTGATTTAACAGAAGAAGTTGCAAGACTTTACGGATATGATAAAATTCCTGCAACCCTTGCTATAAGCCGTCCTACTGTTGGTAAACTCACAAGAGAACAAAGCATAGTTAAAATAGTTGAAAGAACTTTGATTTCACAAGGTGTAAGCGAAATTAAAAACTTCTCATTTGAAAGCCCTAATATTTTTGAAAAACTATTGCTTGGAGCTGATTATGGAAAAGATAAGTCCATTATTATTAGTAATCCATTAGGAGAAGATTTTTCAGCAATGCGTATCACTTTGATTAATGGTATGTTAAATGCTTTATCTACTAACTATAATAACAGAAACAAAAGAGTTTTGTTTTTTGAAATTGGTAAAGTATATTTAGCTAAAGAATTACCACTCAAAGAGTTGCCAAATGAAAGAAACACATTATCTCTTGGAGGATACGGAAAATTAGATTTTTATGATTTAAAAGGTATTGTGGAAGTGTTGTTTGAAAGACTTGGCATATGTAATTATGAGTTTTCAAGAGAAAATTCCATTGCTTATATGCATCCTACTCGTACGGCCAATATAAAAATAGGTGATAGAAATGTTGGATATATAGGAGCAGTTCACCACAAAGTTGCCGAAAACTATTCTATTGGTACAAGTGCATATGTTGCAGAACTTGACTTAGCTAGTCTTATAGAATTGGCTGATTTAAAAATAATTTACAAGCCTATTCCAAAGTTCCCAAGTTCGTCAAGAGATTTAGCTTTTGTTATTGATGAGTTGTTAGAAGTTAAAGAAATTGAAAAGATAATAAGAAAAAATGGTGGAAATATTTTAGAATCTGTTGAACTCTTTGATGTTTTTAGAGGAGAACAAGTAGGGAAAGATAAAAAGAGTGTTGCTTATCAACTTGTTTTAAGAAGTAGTGAAGGTACTTTAAAAGAAGAGGAAATCACAAGTGTTATGAATAAAATTTTAAAAGATTTAGAGGCGAAATTGGGGATTGAACTAAGAAAATAAGAGGTGACTTATGAGGAGTAAATTACTTATTGTTATTTTGTTTATATGCATTATACAAGTTAATGTATTTGCCAGTGACACAGATTATTATATTAGAGTTGGATTAAATAGTAAATTTTCTTACTTTGATAATTTAGACATAGAAGATTCATCCTTAACAGTAGGATATAAACTTGAGGGAAATTCTAAGGGGGTATTTGCAAGTGATAAACGAGGTGCGACTTTCCATAGCCTTAAAAATCCAAGTATAAACAAAGATAATTTGTATTACTTTAAGCTAGATACGAGCTTTTCGACTTTTGAAGAAGCTGTTGAATATTCTGCAATTTTAGTTGATATAGGTTTACAGGCTAAACCTGCAATAACAAACACTGAAGAGTATACAGTTGTTATAGGTGCATACACTGACGAAAATGCTTTAAATTCTGATTTGTTTGTTATAGAAGAAACTGATAATGAAGGAACTAGCAATGAAGATAATAAAATTGAAAATGTAGATTATTTGACATATCTTGAGAATGGTAAAGTTATCCAAGGTGATTTTTATAACTTTTCTGATGATAGTGTAGTTAAGCTAGTTTTTGCAAATGAAGGACTTGCCCCACAAGTAAGAAATAGTGATTTTTCCCCAATAACTATTTCGGTTAATTACACAAATACATCAGGAAACAATTCATCTGCACAAGGGATATACAGAGGTATAGTTGAACTTGCAAGAAATGCCAATGGTTCGCTTATGGCTATAAACCTTGTTAAATTTGAAGAATATTTATATGGTGTAGTTCCTGCTGAAATGCCGTCAAGTTGGCATGAGGAGGCTTTAAAAGCTCAAGCTGTTGCAGTTAGAAATTATGCATATACAAGTGAAACACACACAGGTGTTGGATATGATATATGTGACACTACTCATTGTCAAGTGTATGGTGGTCATTCATCAGAAAACAGTAGGGTAACAAGTGCAATAAATGATACAGCAGGTAAAATGGCTTATTATAATGGTAATCTTATAAGAACCTTTTTCTATTCTAGCTCAGGTGGCTCAACGGCAAATTCTGAAGATGTGTGGTCAGAAGTGTTGCCTTACGCTAGAGCAGTAGATGATACATATGAAACTGAAGGTAAAGTATGGTCAAGAACATATACAAGAGATAACTTAACAGAGGCAGCAAATACTTATGGGCAAAATATAGGTGAGGTTTTAACTGTTGAAATAACAAAGTCTGATAGTTTTGGACGTGCAATTGACTTGACTTTTACTGGAACAAAGGGGAGTTTTGTGGTTTCAAAGGATAGAATAAGAAGTTTCTTCTCTAATTATGATAGCTCATTAGATAGTACATTGTTTACTATAACAAAGCCGTTATCATCAGATGATACAGGGAGTGTTTCTAGTAGTACAAGTGTTGTTAATGTAATAAACAAAGATAATGGAACTTTTGAAATTACCTTTGAAAGTGTTTATGTATTATCATCTAGTGGAGTAACATTATTTGATGATAGTGTTTTGTTTGCACTTGGAGCAAATGGACAGTACACAACAATTGATTTGCAAGGTGCAACAGACACTTCAGGGGTAAATGGAAGTGAGACTATGGTAATTGATGGTAGTGGATGGGGTCATGGAGTTGGCATGTCCCAATACGGTGCTAAAGGCATGGCTGAAGCTGGATATAACTATGAAGAAATTTTGAAGCATTACTACACAGGTGTTGATATATACTAACAAATATTAATGTATATTAATAAAGATAAATTAATTGATGGGGACTTTTTTGAAAAGTCCCTTTAGGAGTTTTATGATTAAAAAAGAAGAATTTGGTTTTGAGTTGCCAGAAAGTTTAATTGCTCAAACACCTTTAAAAGATAGAAGTAGTTCAAGACTACTTGTTTTAGATAAAAAAAATGGTGAGATATGCCACAAACACTTTTATGATATTGTTGATATGATAGAAGATGGTGATTGTTTAGTTATAAATGATACAAAGGTTATACCTGCAAGACTAATTGGGAATAAAGTAACAGGAGCAAAAGTCGAAGTACTTTTACTTAAAAGATTAGAAGATGATTGTTTTGAAACTATTGTATACCCTGGTAAAAAAGCTAGAGTTGGAGATGAAATAGTTTTTGGAGATGGACTTTTAACTTGTAAGGTTATAGACATTTTAAAAGAGGGTAACAGAATAGTAAAGTTTAAATATACTGGTATATTTGAGGAAATTTTAGACGAGCTTGGTGAAATGCCTTTGCCACCATATATAACAGAAAAGCTTGAAGAAAAAGACAGATATCAAACAGTTTATGCAAAACATAAAGGTTCAGCAGCAGCCCCAACGGCTGGCTTACACTTTACTCCTGAAATTTTAAAAAGCTTAGAAGATAAGGGGGTAAAAATCGCAAGAATAACATTACATGTTGGGCTTGGTACTTTTAGACCAGTGAAAGTTGATAATATACTTGAACATGTTATGCACTCTGAAATATATGATGTAACAAAGGAAGCTCGTGATATAGTAAATGAAACTAAAAAAAATGGTGGTAGAGTTATTTCCGTTGGTACAACATCAACTAGAACTTTAGAAAGTATAGGTGATGATAAAGGCTTTATAAAAGAAAGTTCAGGGGAAACGGATATTTTCATATACCCACCATATAAGTTTAAGGTAGTAGATGCACTTATAACGAATTTTCATTTGCCTGAAAGTACATTGATTATGCTTGTTTCGGCCCTTGCAGGACAAGAAAATACACTTAAAGCCTATGAAGAAGCAGTCAAAGAAAAATATAGATTTTTTAGTTTTGGCGATGCAATGTTTATCCAATAGGTCATTTGACAAAACAAAGGTGATAAAATGAATGAAAACGTATCTATATTTGATATAGGTGTAAAGGAAAAAGAAAAAAATAATTCTCAACTTGCAACTAGAATGCGACCTGAAACTTTAGAAGATTTTTATGGTCAAAAACATATAGTTGGTGAGGGTAAACTGTTAAATAGAATGTTAAAAAGCAATATGATTTCAAGTATAATTTTGTATGGGCCGTCTGGAACAGGCAAAACAACACTTGCAAATATTATTTCAAACACAATAACAAATACAACTTTTATTTCCATTAATGCAACAACCTCAAATACAAAAGAAATAAAAGAACTTGTTGATATGGCTAAAACACGAATTGCTACATCGGATAATAGAACAGTTTTGTTTATTGATGAAATACATAGATTTAACAAGGCGCAACAAGACTTGCTTTTGCCTCATGTGGAAAATGGTGTTATAATTTTAGTTGGTGCTACAACGGAAAATCCGTATTTTGAAGTAAATGGAGCTATTTTGTCAAGGAGTACAATCTTTACGTTAGAGCCACTTAGTGTAAATGATATAGTTGAGTGTTTGCAAAAATCTTTAAAAGATGAGACTAAGGGTTTAGGTGCATATAATGCAAAAGTTGGTTTAGGTGTACTTGAATTCTTTGCAAATATGGCAAATGGAGATTGTCGAATAGCTTTAAATGCACTTGAACTTGCCGTTCTTACAACACCATCAAACCCCGATACTTTAGAAAAAAATATAGATATAGAAATTGCAGAAAATTGCATTCAAAAAAAGGCAATAAGATACGATAAAAAAGGTGATATGCACTATAACGTAATTTCTGCTTTTATAAAGTCAATTCGAGGCTCAAACCCTGATGCAGCTGTGTTTTATTTAAGTAAGATGCTACTTGCAGGTGAGGATATAATGTTTATAGCAAGGCGACTTGTTATTTTAGCGTCGGAAGATATAGGAAACGCTGACCCATATGCTATAACCCTTGCAATGAGTTGTATGGAGGGGGTTAAGTTTGTCGGTATGCCAGAAGCTAGAATAATTTTAGCACAAGCAGTAACGTATCTTGCTTGTGCTAAAAAAAGCAATGCTTGTTATATGGCTATAAATAAAGCTCTAATAGACGCAGAAAATATTACTATAAAGGATATACCAAATCATTTAAAGGACTCTCACTATAAGGGAGCAAAAAAATTAGGCTATGGACAAGGATATTTATATCCTCATAGCTATGATGGTAATTATGTCGAGCAACAATATTTACCTGATGAAGTTAAAGATAAAAAATATTATGAATTTGATAGGAGTAAACATGAATAATTATAAAATTTTAGTATCTTATGATGGGAGTAATCATAACGGTTGGCAGTCTCAAGGTAACACACGAAATACAGTAGAAAACATTTTAGAAAATACAATCCAGGAGCTAGTTGGGGAAAAGGTTGAAGTTATAGGTTCAGGTAGAACAGATAAAGGGGTTCATGCTATTGGACAAGTTGCAAACTTTAAAACAAGTAAGAAACTTGATGTTAAAAAGTTTGTAAATGACATAAATACTTCTTTGCCAACAAGTATAGTTATAAAGAGCTGTGAAAGTGTTGGAGAGCGTTTTCATGCAAGACTTAATGCAAAATCTAAAACTTATGTGTATAAAGTTTTAAATACTGATATATATGATCCACTTCGCAGAAATAGTGTGTGTTTTGTGAAAGGAAAGCTCGATTTTGACAAAATGGAAATGGCTATGAATAAATTTAAGGGGACAAAGGATTTTGTAGGATTTTCTTCCCTTGGGAAAAGTAAGAAATCAACAGTTAGAACAATAGATTGTGCTGAAATCATTAGAGTTGGCGATGAAATACATTTTGTGTTTAAAGGGAATGGATTTTTATATAATGGTGTTCGTATAATTGTAGGTTCAGTTATAGAAGTTGGACTTGGTAGCAAAACTTTAGATGATATAGATTTATGTTTTAAAACCAATGATAGACAATATGCAGGTATGACTATACAAGCTGTGGGCTTGTATTTAGAAAGTGTGGACTATTAAACAAGAGGAGATATTATGATTTTAGCATCTAGTTCAAAACAACGTAAACTGCTTATGGAAGAACTTTTTGATGATTTTTTATGTAAACCTGTTGATATTGATGAAACTTTTGATAAAGCTTTAAGTGTTTATGAAAATGTTAAAAATGTTGCTTATAGTAAAGGGTTAGAGTCTATAAAAATTAACAATATACAAAATGATATAGTCATATCTTTAGACACCATAGTTTATTGTGATAATAAAGTTCTGTTAAAGCCTAAAAGTTATGATGAGGCGTTTAATATGATAAAGTCCTATGAAGATAGCTCCCAAGAAGTAATCACAGGTATTGGATTTTTTATAGTAAAAAATGGAAAAATTGTAAAAGAATATAAAGAAAATGTAGTTTCAAAAGTGAATTTTACAAATCTTTCTGATGAAAAAATACATATGTGGTTAGAGCAAGATTTATATAGATATTGCTCTGGTGGTTTTATGATAGAAAAAGTTGAAAAAAGTTTAGGCGTAAAAATAGATGGTTCATATTTCAATGTAATTGGTGTTCCAATTGAGAGAATTAAAGAAATTTTAATTGAAAATGATATAGAATTTAAGATGTAATTATATTTTTTGTAGAAAAAACTTGACATTTTAAAAAAAATATATTATACTTTGACTATCAAAGGAAATAAAAAATAGATAAAAAATAAATAAAAAATAAATACAAAATAAATACAAAACAAATACAAAAAAACGTAGGAGGTGGAAAATGAGTAACCTTTATAACATTAATGAAATGTTAGTTGAGATATTTAATTGTGTGTTAAAAATAGAAGAGAAAGCCTTACTCGAAGGACCTTTTAAGGATATTTCCGTAACAGAAGTACATACACTTGATGCCATAGGCTTACATAGTAAAAAAACTATGTCAGAGGTTGCAAAAAAGCTGAATATTACCCTTGGAACGTTAACTACTTCAATAAATAATTTGGTTAGAAAAGAATATGTAGTTAGAAATAAAGATGAGTTTGATAAAAGAGTTGTTCTTGTATCTCTTACAAAAAAAGGTAGATATTTGTATAGAGTGCATGAGAACTTTCATAGTAAGATTGTTGGAACTGTTTTAGAAGGTGTGACAGAAGAAGATAAAGAGGTTCTATATAAATCACTTACTAATTTACATTTATTTTTACAAAACGAATTAAATAAATAATTTAAAAAGGACTGTAAAACTCGTTAAGATACGATTTTTTGCAGTCCTTTTTAAGTTAAAGACATTATGAAGTTTAGATTGAATTGAAAAACTTGTATACAGAAATTTTTTCTTGAGAATAATGAAAATCGCATTTTATCTAGCTGTATCTACATTAATACTAAATTTATCAATTATCCAATGGGAATACCCTTCACGAATACTTAAGTCACAAGAAACACAATGACCACTTTCGTTGATGTCTAAAATTTGATTACATCTTGAACAAATATTTTTTGGTAAAATAAAACTTCTTTCGTCATCACGACAAGATTTAGCAAGTAAAAAACTAATATTTATAACAAAACTTGAAGTACCCCTATCGTTACCAGAAATTAAATCATAAGTTACAGAGTTAATTGAATATGCAAGAGCTGAGTAATGAACATTTACATCAATATAATCGTGAGTATTATCAGAGAAATAGTTACAAATTTCGATATTTTCAATTTTAAGGTCACTGAAGTGGTTTACAATTTTTTGATTTCTCTCATTTTCTATAATTATTTTAGAAAATTTATATGCATTATCTGTTGTAAAAGACCTGAACATTTCATAATCTCCATTAGTCCATGCATTTAACAAAATAATAAAACTATCAAGTGCCATAACTTTAAATCTAAGCACGTTAAAAGTTTCGTAATTAGCTATAACAGTATTAATTATCTTGTTTTCTGTATATTTATCAAGTGGCTTAATGTACTCATTACCTATAACCGAAAAGAAATCGGAAAACATAATAGTCTCTTCGCTTAAAGCAATCTCATTCTTATTGTCAATTTTAAGTATCACAAAAAGACATATTAAGAAAACTAGGGCAATAAAGCCAAAAACAAAATATTCATTATTTTCATTTAAGAACATAATTAAAAACATAAATACTCCTACTATAAAATATGGTAACTTTTATTTATAAGTATAGCATAATTATTTTTATATTTCAATATTTTATAAACAATAAACAAAGCATCATTGTGGCTTAAGAATATTGTAATTTTACATTAAAATTACTTTATGGATAATAAACTAAAGCCCTAGCCACAAAAACATGGCTACGGCTTAAGAATATTGTAATTTTACATTAAAATTACTTTATGGATAATAAACTAAAACCCTAGCCACGAAAACATGGCTACGGCTTAAGAATATTGTAATTTTACATTAAAATTACTTTATGATATACTATATTAAACTAAAAGAATTAATTTTAAATGAATGTATAGAGGTGCAGATATGACAAAAAAACTATTTTATGAAAATCCCTATGACAAGATTTTTGAGGGAGAGGTTTTAAGTATAGAAAAAGAAAAAGATTATTTTAAAGTAATTCTTAAAGAAACTTTGTTTTATCCAGAAGGAGGGGGTCAGCCCTATGATACAGGTTATATAAACGATAATGAAGTTTTTGATGTTCGTTCTAAAGATGATGTTGTAATCCATTATTTGAAAACTGTAAATAATATTGAAGTTGGGGACATTGTAAGTGGAGAAATTGATTTTAATAGAAGATATGAGCATATGCAACTACATTTAGCTGAGCATATTGTTACAGGTGTAGCTAGAAAATTGTATGGTTGTGACAATGTGGGATTTGGTATATCAGATAAGTATATGAATATTGATTTAAATGTTGATTTGGATAAAGATCAAGTAGCTGAACTCGAATTTTTAGTAAATGATGTTTTAAATAAAAATATACCTGTTAAGATTTTTTATCCATCAAAAGAAGAACTTGAAATTCTTGATTATAGAGCTAAACTTGACTTAACAGAAAATGTTAGAATTGTTGAAGTTTATGATATAGACCGATGTGCTTGTTGTGGTTTGCATTGTTTAGATATAAGAGAAATTGGAGTAATTAAATTTATATCATGGAAGAAGAATAAAGGTGGCATAAGGTTAATTTGCCTTGCTGGAAAACGAGCTTTAAATGATTACATAGCAAAACACAATGGTTATAGGGAAATAGGCGAGTTACTTTCGGTTAAAGAGGAAGAAGTTGTTTTTAGAGTTAAAAAACTATACGAAGATTTGAACCAAAGTAAGTTTAGAGAAAGCGAATTGAAAAAGAAGATTTTTGACCTTGAAATAAACAGTCTAAATGATAAGGTATATATAAATGAAAATTTAGATAAAAATGACTTTAAGTATATAATTAACTTAATGATAGAAAAGTACGAAGTAGCATATGTTTTAAGTAAAAATGAGGACGTGTTTAAATATGCAATTGGTAGCAAAATGGTTGATGTTAGAGAAATAAATAAAAAATTTATGGAGGACTTAGATTGTAAAGGTGGAGGTTCAAAAGAACTTGTACAAGGGAACTTAAATGCAAGTGTAAGTATAGACGATGTTTTGAAAAGTATAAATAAATAGCAAATATTGTGTTACATTTCATAAACTTAACAATAACATTGACATTTGTGTACCCTTATTTTATAATTATATATACGGAGGTGTAATATGGATAGAGTAAGTCTTGAAGAAAAACTAGATTTAGTTTATGGGAATCATAGTAATCCCCATAATGTTCTAGGACAACATATAGAGTATAAAGTAGATGCAAAATTAGGCTATATTTCTATTACTGCTTTTCAACCTAATGCGAAATCGGTTGTTGCAGTTGATATAGTTACGAAAAAGGAATATGAACTTGAAAAAGTCCATGAAGATGGCTTGTTTTATGTAAAAACAAGAAAAAGAAAATTTTTTAAATATAGGCTTATTATTACATATGACACTGATATTAAATACGAAACATATGATCCATATGCATTTTTACCAACATTTGGAGAAATGGATATTCATTTATTTTCAAAAGGCTGTCACTATGAAATATACGAGCATATGGGTGGAAAATTTAAAACAATTGATGGAATTGAGGGAGTATCTTTTGTATTATGGGCCCCCAATGCGTCAAGAGTTAGTGTTATAGGTGACTTTAACAATTGGGACGGTAGAGTTAACCCTATGCGTTCTTTAGGTGAATCAGGGGTTTGGGAACTTTTTGTACCTGGTCTTAAAAACTTCGATAATTATAAGTTTGAAATTAAAACTCATAATGGTGACTTAATCGAAAAAAGTGATCCTTATGCTAATTTTTCAGAACTTAGACCGTCACAAAGTTCACTACTGTTTGATATAAATGGATACAAATGGAACGATGAAAAATACATGAAAAATAGACGTAATTCAGATGTGTTAAGTAAACCGATTTCCATATATGAAGTACATTTAGGCTCGTGGAAAAGAGTTATAAACGAGAATGAAAATAGATTTATGAGCTATGTTGAGGCTTGTAAAGAACTTATACCATATGTAAAGGAAATGGGATATACACATATTGAGCTTATGGCAATATCGGAACATCCATTTGACGGCTCATGGGGTTATCAAGTTACTGGATATTATGCGTCAACTTCTAGGTTTGGTACACCTTATGAACTGATGGATTTTATAAATGAGTGTCATAAAAATGATTTAGCTGTTATAATAGATTGGGTTCCAGGTCATTTTGTTCGTGATGAACATGGTCTTAGAAGATTTGACGGTACAGCTCTATATGAACATAGTGATCCAAAACGTGGAGAACATCCTGATTGGGGTACATTAATATTTAATTATGGTAGAAATGAAGTTCAAAACTTTTTAATTGGTAGTGCATTGTACTGGATAGAAAAGTTTCATTTTGACGGTATAAGAATAGACGCTGTTGCATCAATGCTTTATCTTGACTATGGTAAAGAAGATGGACAATGGATACCAAATGAGTATGGTGGACGTGAAAATTTTGAAGCAATTGAGTTTTTAAAACATATGAATTCTATAATAAGTGGTAAAGATAAATCTGTATTGCTTATTGCAGAAGAAAGTACATCATGGCCTGCAGTTTCAAGACCTGTTGAAGAAGGTGGACTAGGTTTCAACTTAAAATGGAATATGGGTTGGATGAATGATACAATTAGGTATATTGAAAAAGAGCCAATACATAGAAAGTATCATCATAATGATTTAACTTTTAGTATGGTATATGCTTATACAGAGAACTTTATTTTAGTTTTATCACATGATGAAGTTGTACATGGTAAAGGCTCAATGATTGAAAAAGTTCCAGGAGATTTATGGCAAAAGTTTGCAAACCTTAGAAATTACTATGGATATATGTTTGGTCATCCTGGTAAAAAACTTTTATTTATGGGACAAGAATTTGGTCAGTTCGATGAATGGAATGAATCGAAAAGTTTAGACTGGCATTTGCTTGATTATGACAACCATAAAGGTCTACAAGAGTTTTATAAAGATTTAAATCATTTGTATTTAAGTGAAGAAGCTTTATGGAAATATGATTTTACGGACAAAGGCTTTTGTTGGCTAGATGCGAACAATCATGAAGCTAGTATTTTAGCATATATTAGAAAAACAGATGATGAAAGCAAATCTATTATAGTAATAAATAATTTCACTCCATATGTTCATAATGAATATAAACTTTGGGTACCATGTTCTTGTACATTAGAAGAAGTTTTAAATTCTGATAATAGTAAATATGGTGGAAGTGGAGTTTTAAATGAAAATGAAATTGTTTCATATGAAGAAAATGGTGAAAATTACGTAAATGTAACTATGCCACCACTTGGAACATCATTTTTAAAAATAAAAAGTAGATAGTATACTATAAGTTCTTTTGGTGACACTGTATATATAAAAATATTGGAGGTTGATATGAATATTTTCGATGTATACGAGGGATTAAATGGTTATTCATGTAAGGAATGTGGAAAAATTGTGCATTTTGATAAAAACATGAAAACTTACCCTAAATGTCCAACTTGTGAAAATGATACTTATAATATTTATTGAGTTTTAGGACTACATAGAGCTTAAAGAGGTTCTATGTAGTTTTTTTGAAAGGTGGAGAATATGGTAGAACATAAAATTGTAAGTTCTAAGGAAATGTATAAGGGTAAAATTTTTACGATTAAACAAGATGAGATAACTTTACCTGACGGTAAAATTGGAAAAAGAGATATTCTCATTCACAGTGGTGCAGCGGCTGTTTTGCCTGTTGATGAAAATGGTAATATAATTTTAGTAAGACAATATCGTCATCCTATAAAAGAAACTATTTTAGAATTACCAGCAGGTAAACTTGAAGTAGGTGAAGACCCGATGCTTTGTGGAAAACGTGAGCTTGAAGAAGAGATAGGGTATACATCAAGCGATTTTACATTTATGTTTAAAACAGCTATAGCAGTGGGATATAGCTCTGAAATTATACACATATATTTAGCAAAGGATTTAGTGAAAGGAGTACAAAACCTTGATGATGGCGAGTTTTTAGATGTAGAAACTTACACACTAGATGAAGTGCTTAAAATGATTAAAAATGGTGAGATAACTGATAGTAAAACTATTGCAACAGTTTTATATTATAAAGAGTTTTACTGTTAAGATGAATATAATAATAAATGGACCTGAAAAAATCTATATTTTTTCAGGTCCATTTGACTATGAAGGTTGTCTAGAATCTATTTGACTAACTTTAAAATATCAGTTAGTGCTTTTTCAAAATCTCCGTTATAATCAACAGTTCCACATACATTTTCCTTATTACAACTATAAACTTTGTCGTAGTAATTAATCATAATAATTTCTGTGAATTTACTATAATTTTCAGCTTCAATTAGCCTATAAGCTTCTTTATATATATCACCATGCATATAGTTTTTCATTTTAAGTAGTGCATTAAAAACAATATTCTTATCTAGGTTTTTGGAAATATACATCTTTGAAATAGTGTCGATACGAGTTTCAAGGGGAGAAGTTATTTCAACCAAAAAATAATTATTTATTGCGTCATATATATAGTTTGGCATAATGATATTACCAATTCTTTTACTTTCTCCCTCAGTAAAAATAAGGTTACTTTTTCTATTTAAAAGTATATCTAAAACTAAAGTTTCAAATTTTTTTTGACTATGTTGTTCATTTAAACCGATGTGACCGAGTAATGAACCTCTGTGATTTGCACAACCCTCAAGGTCTAGGATATCGTAATTTTTTTCTTTTAAGTAGTGTAAAATATCTGTTTTGCCACAACCAGTTTTACCGAATAAAGTAACGAATTTTACTTTTTTAATTTCTTCTTCAAGTTTTTTTACAACAAATTTACGATATGACTTGTAACCTCCGTCGAGTTTTGCAATGGGTAAGCCTAAAGTGGAAAGCAAGTTTCCTACAGAAGTAGAACGCATTCCGCCTCTTGCACAATAAACAATAATCAATGTGTTTTTGTTTTGTCGGCTAAGATTTACAAAACTTTCATAAATTTCGGGCAAACGTTTCGATACATATAACATAGCAGTTTTTTTTGCTAAATCAGGGCTTTTTTGCTTGTAAATTGTGCCAACTTCAGCGTATTCATCGTCTAACATCAGAGGAATGTTTTTAGCTTTAGGTATTGCATCTGTATTAAATTCTCTAGGGGTTCTTACATCGATAAAAATTACATCTTTTTCAAATAGTTCTTCATAAGTTGATATTTTCAAAACAAATCTCTTTTCTATTTTTTCATTAAGATTTTATAAAGACTTACAAAATTAAAAATTTTAATAAGTCTTTATAAAAGTATATTTATATATGTTTAGCGATTACAACGCCTAAAGCACTAGGTCCTGTATGTACACCGATTGTTACGCCAATTTTGTAAGTATCAATATTATCTATAGAATAATCTTCTTCAAGTTTTTGCTTAAAAGCTTGAGATTCTTCATCAAATGTACTAGATATAAAAGATAAAGAATAATCACCACTAAGTTCATCGGTTTTACCTTTAATAACATCATGTAAGGTAGCCATGGCTTTTTTTCTTCTACGCACTTTACTATGAGGTCCAAGTTCTCCGTCTTTAAGGAATAAAATAGGTTTTATATCTAAGACAGAACCTACTAAAGCTGATGCTTTTCCAATTCTACCACCCTTTGCTAAATATTCTAAAGTATCAACAGTGAAGTATATCTCTACACCTTTAACAAATCTATTAAGATTTTGTTTTGCTGTTAAAATAGGCACATCAGAATCTCTTTGCTTAACTCCTTCTTTTACAACAACACCTTGACCACCAGTAGCATTTCTTGAATCAATAATAACGATTTCACGACTTGGATATTCTTCATCAAGGAAACTTTTAGCATTCATTGCACTTTGAAATGAGCCGCTGAACTTTGAAGAAATACAAAAGCATAAAATGTCTTTGCCTTCCTTTAAAAATGGGGTAAATGCGTCGACATAAGCTTGAATTGATGGTAGAGAAGTTTTAGCTACTGCTTTTTCATTAACAAGATTTATGTAGAAATCTTCAACGGATATATCTTCGTGTTCACGAAGATAAGACTTTTCGTCGAAAGTAATTGAAAAAGGGACAATGTTTATTTTATTTTCAGCAACATAAGCTTGTGGTAAATCACAAGAACTGTCTGAAAAAATTTCATATTTGAGCATAATAATACACCTTTCTTTTTTATGGCCATTTCTAAAAATCTCATATTTGATTTATTGAACCTAAAACAAGTGAGTTTCTAGAGATGTCCTTATATATTAATTTTATTACCTTTTATGTGTATTGTCAAGTTGACATTTTAAAATTTAAAAGATTGAGTTTATTCCTCATCAGGTTTTTGTTTTCTAAAGTTTCGAAGTGTAGAAACATCAGTTTTTTGTTCTTTATCATTGATTTTTCTATTTTTGTAATTATTTCTATAAGTTTTCATATTATCAGTTCCCATTGGAGTAACAGGTAGGTTTCTTTTGCAGTTTTCGCAAAATATTCCAGTATGTATATGAGCATTACAGTTTTTACATTTTAAAAAACTATTTGCTGTTGCAACAATTTCAAGACGTTCTTCTTTTATGTAAGAAAGAATTTTTGAAGTAGATACCCCTGTTTCTTTTGAAACATCAGTAATTGAAATACCAGGGTTATCTTTTATATATAAACGGACTGCCTGATAGTTTGCTTCTTCATAAGCCATACAGTTAGGGCATAGTTGACCGAGAACATTTCCATATTCAAAGATTTGCTTACAACGTCTACAACGTAATTTTTTCATAAATTTTCCCCTTATCTAAATTTCTTGTAGATTTTCCCACTTAGTATATAAATCATTTAGTTCATCAGTAAAAACCTTTTTTTTGTTATAAATTTCTTGAGAAAGAGAAGCGTTTGTATAAACATCTTCCTTAGATAATTCTGTATCGCATTGCAGGATTTCTTCTTCTAATTCCATAATTTTTGTCTCAATTTTTGCTATATCATTTTTAGCTTTTCTAATTCGTGCTTGTTCTTCTTTTTGTTTTAAAAAGGCTTCTTTACCTAAAGAAATCTCTTTATTTTCGCCATAATTATCCGTACCATTACTAGTTATTGAATTATTAGCGTTTGAGAATTCAATAAATTCATCATAATCCCCATTAAAAATAGTAATTTTTTTGTCTTTTAGTTCAAATATTTTTGTAGCTGTATTATTTATAAAATATCTATCATGAGAAATATAAATAATTGTACCTAAATAGTTGTTTATAGCACTTTCTAAAATTTCTTTAGAGAACATATCTAAGTTGTTTGTAGGTTCATCTAAAATAAGTAAATTTGCACTACTAAGCATAAGTTTACAAAGGGATACACGTCCTTTTTCGCCACCTGATAAAGAGCCGATTTTTTTATTTACCTCATCACCTGTAAAGACGAAAGTTGCAAGGTGATTTCGTATTTCTTGGTTTGTTAACTTTGGATTGAAGTCGGATATTTCTTCAAAAATAGTTTTATGTTCACTAAGGTTTTGATTTTCTTGGTCAAAATATCCAATGTTTACGTTTGTCCCAAGTTTTACATCTCCACAATCAGAGGTTAAATCACCTGTTATAATTTTAATCAAAGTCGATTTTCCAGTACCATTATCACCAATAATAGCAATTTTGTCCTCTCTAAAAATATTAAAAGATTGATTTTCAAATAGAGGTTTGTCAACTTCAAAAGATTTAGATAAGTTTGAAGCCTGAAGTACATCATTACCACTTTGGACACTTGGAACAATAGATAAAGACATTGTTTTAGGTAAACTTAGAGGGGCTTCAACAAGGTTCATTTTAGCTAAAAGCTTTTCTTTAGACTTAGCACGTTTGATTGCTTTTTCTGTTGCATAAGACCTAAATGTACGAATAATCTCCTCTTGTCGTTTAATCTCCTTTTGTTGTTGAATAAAAGCAGAAAGCTGTATTTCTCGGTCAATCTCTTTTTGAACAGAAAAATCCGTATAATTACCATTATATATTTTTGCTTTGTGATGTTCAATTTCGATTACTTTATCAACAATATTATCAAGGAAAAATCTATCATGGGAAATAATAAAAACAGCTTTGTTATAGGATTTCAAGTAATTTTCAAGCCACTGTATTGCTTTAATATCAAGGTGGTTTGTAGGTTCGTCTAAAAGTAAAATATCATTATTTGAAACAAGAAGTTTTGCAAGTAAAACTCTAGTTTTTTCACCACCTGAAAGAGTTGAAAAGTTTCGATTTAATTCACTTTCTTCAAAACCAAGTCCTATAAGTGCACCTTTTGCAAGGCTTTTATATACGTAACCCTTGTTGTTTGCATATTCAATAGACAAGTTGTCATACTTTTCAATTAGGCTATAATCATCAGGGTTTTCAGATATATCAAACTGAAGTTGGTTTAAGCTTTTTTCAATTTCAATAAGTTCTTTATAAGCAAATAAAACAACATCTAGTATTGTTTCAGTACTGTTTATTTCATAATTTTGAGCAAGATAGCCTAGAGTTGAGCCTTTTTTAAAAGTAACATCACCACTATCTTTTGAAATTTCATTTAATATTATTTTAAATAGTGTGGATTTACCAGCACCATTTACACCTACTAATGCAACTTTGTCGGTCTCGTTAATGTTAAAAGAAACATCTTTTAACACTTCTGTTACACCATAGGATTTACAGATTTTGTTACAAGCTAATATCATAATACACCTATTATATTTTTTTATAGAGCAATATAGGGTTTATAAACTATTTACTCTATATCTATTTTACCATAAAAATGAAAATTTACAACATTTTTTATGATAGGAACTAAAAAAAAGGCAAAAAAAAATAAATTTTAGTACATTGTTAAAAATTTATTGAGAAATATTGTTAAAATCATTGACAAATTTAAAAAAAAAATGTATCCTATATATAGGCAATATAAAAAAATACGAGATAGGTGTAAAAATATGGATGAAAAAAGAGTTTCAGTTGCTGTAATTAAAAGATTACCTAGATATTATAGATTTTTAGGTGATTTACTAGATAATAATATAAATAGAATTTCTAGTAAAGAATTATCAAAAAAAATGAATATTACAGCTTCGCAAATTAGACAAGACTTAAACAACTTCGGCTGTTTTGGATTGCAAGGATATGGGTATAATGTACCGAATTTGTATAAAGAAATTCAAAAGATTTTAGGACTTGAAGAAGAGCATAATATGATTCTTGTAGGTGTCGGTAACATAGGTCGAGCACTTGCACAATACAAAAGCTTTGAAAAGAGGGGATTTAGATTTGTTGGGGTTTTCGATAAAAATCCTGATTTAATCGGAAAGGAACTTGGCAACAACAAAATTAGAGATATTAACGACTTATCTAAGTTTTTAGTTGATACAGAAGTTAATATAGCTGTTATAGCAGTTCCAAGAAATAGTGCAAGTAAGATTGTTGAAATTTTAGCGATAAATGGCGTTAAAGGTATTTGGAATTTTTCTAATGCAGAACTTGATATACCAAAATCAATGTTTTGTGAAAATGTTTATTTAACAGATAGTTTAATGACTTTAACATATAGATTACATGAAGATGAAATCTTAAAGAAATATTCATAGTTATTATTTTGTAGTAACTTTATAAAAAATAATATTTTCAAGGGAACTTTTTCTACTAATGAAGCTTCCCTTTTTTGTATAGAAACAAGGAGAAAAATATGGAATATGGTTATATGTCGCCATTTTTAGGTGCTTTAATAGGCTATACAACAAACTGGATAGCTATAAAAATGATTTTTCGACCTCATGAGGAAAAGCGTGTTTTTGGTGTTAAAGTACCATTTACGCCAAGTGTTTTAGCAAAGGAAAAGCCACGAATTGCGTCGCAAATTGGTATTACTGTGTCAGAACATTTGTTAAATAAAGATGTTTTGCATAAACAATTTGAAGATGAGAAAGTTGAAAAGTTTTTAAAAGATAAAATAACTTTTTTTGTAGATAAATATTCAGAAAAATCCTTTAATGAACTTCAAGGTGAATACAAAAACTTAAATAGTCAAAACAATCTACTTAGAGATGTTTTAAATGAAGTTAAAAGGGAAGAACTTGCAAATTTCATATGTAATTCTATTTATGAGTTTTTAACTTCTGATGAATTTATCAAATATATTCATCATTTTATGGAAGAAAATGATGAAAACTTTGTGAGTTATTTTAATGAATTGCTTGGTTCTGATAAAATAAAAGAAATTGTAAAAGATGAAGTGTCAGGTATATTTGATGTAAATAGCGAAGAAAAGAAAAGTCTTACAGATATTTTTACTGATGATGAGTTTCAAAATTTTTTAAATTCCTTTGATAAAAATATGCCCACAATTATGAAGAAAATATCAACTTTTGTCTTAAGTGACAAATTTAAGAAGGTTGATGAAGAACTTATAAACTTGCTTGATAAAGCCATAGGTAGCACTCTTGGAACTATTGCACAAACTTTTATAAATAGTGAAGGGTTTTATTTTAAAAATAAATTAAAGTTTATAGAATATATAAATAATGAACATAATTATCCGGAAATTTACATGAATTTTGAAAGAATTTTTGGAGAAATAAAGGAAGCTGATTTAAATAACATAAAGGAAATTTCGTCCAAAGATAGTGTGGAAGTCTTTGTAAGTAAAACTTTTGATTATGCTAAAGAAAGAGTTTTAGAAAAAACCATAACAAAGGCTGTAAAAATATTTATACAAAAAAACGAATTGACTACAAGTTCAGTTGAAAATATTTTGGATAATTTTGAGTTTAAAACCCATGTAAATGATTTTGTCATAGCAAATTATGATAAATTGCTTAATGAAACATTTGATGAAAGTTTAGGTGGTTTGTTTGGTAGTGTCAAATTGGAAGTGTTATTTAATTCAATAGGTAAAGATGAGATTATAAATAAAATTTACGAGTTTTTAAGTAGCAATCTTGAAGATAACTTTGAGGATATTGTTGAAATTGTTAGTGTATCTGAAATAGTTGAAAAAGAGATAAATGAAATGTCTATTTTGGAAGCTGAAAAAGTTGTTTTAGATGTTGTTGAAAAAGAACTTAGAGTTATAACATATTTAGGAGGCGTTCTTGGTTTTTTAGTTGGCATGACACCTTTACTTATGAAATTTTTACAATAATTTTTAGTAATACCCCCTTGTAAAAGTATGTAGAAATTTGGTATAATGGTACAAAGTATATATGAAATGAAATAATAATATAAAAGCAGGAGGTAATTTATGTCTGGAAAAGGTAGTGGATATAAAATTGTTAACGACTTTAAACGTATGAATGCTGTTTTAGTAGGTGTGTTTTGTATTGTTTTTGTGGTCGCTGTTAGTTTTTGGATATATCGCAGTAATGATGTCGATACACAAATAACAAATATGATTAACGTGCTTGATACTACTGATAATATATCAGAAGCTAGAGCTACAATTACACAATATTCAGGTTTTATATATAGCGATTTGATTAAAAATGCATTACTGTTGTTTTTTGCAATAGTTATTGGTGTATCGTATATTATTTTTTATTTAGCTAGATTAACTAATAGGTTACAAGATGAAATTGATGTGTTAAATAAAAATGTTGATTCTATAATAGTAGGTGATATTGATAATGCATTTGAACATTCATATATTGAAGTACCTCTTGAAAGCCTTAGAAACAAGTTGTTTAAATATAATAATGTGGTTACAACTAAGCGTAACATATCTCATGAACATTTTAATGGTCAGTATTTAGATGTTATTGAAAAAAATAAGGAATATACAAATGTTACTGAAAAGCAGTTAGATTTTTTGGCCATGGAAATTAAAAATTTTTGGACTGTTAAAAATTATGATGGTGATGAATTATTAAGTTTAAAAGGGATTAGTAACTCTTTTGATAAAGTCATTGATAATTTTATAGCACATAAGGAAGAAGTCAATCTTAATGTGAAAAGTATTAATAAAAAAGTAAATAACATTTTAAATGATAATTATACCTTTGAGAATTTAGAAAATAATACTGAAGTAGTTTTTGTTGATATAAATAAAAATTTGAGCAAATTAGATAAAAAAGTTAACCTTGTGTCTTCAGAAGTTGAAAAGGTATTGTTAGCAATTGTAAAAGGTGACTACTCTACGAAAATTGACATTGATTATGGAGAAGAGCAAAGTGATTTATACCATAAACTAAATGATTATATAAACAAAATGCAAAGAATTGTTGAAGAGAATAATAGAATTTCAAAATTAATTGATAAAAATAATTATGATATTGTACTTAAGGATTGTTATTTTGGAGATTTAGAAATCATACAGAATAACTATGAAAAAATATTTAGTAGTTATAATGATACTTTGAGTATGTTTTCAGAGTTTAACTATAAAATTAAGGATTCTTCAAGAAGAATTCGTAGCTCCTTTGATGATATAACAAATACTAACGATGATATAAATAGTAAGTTTGAAAATATAGGCAAATCTACTTTAGGGTTCTCTGAAGTTGCAAGTACAAATACGCAAAAAGCGAAGATGACAAGCGATATGGTTCATGCAATTAAAGATGATATTGTACAATGCAATTTCCAAATGGATTGTATGCTTGAGGCTATGGACACTATCAAGAGTTCATCTATAAACATTAATAAGATTAGTAATCTTATCAATAATATAGGTTTCCAAACAAAGTTACTTGCTTTAAATGCATCTATTGAAGCGGCACTAGCGGGTCAACAAGGAAAAGGTTTCGCCGTAGTTGCAGATGAAGTGAATAACTTATCTAAGAGAAATCAAAACGCTGCCATAGATACAGGTCGCTTAGTAAAAGAAAGTATTGAATGTGTTGAGCAAGGCTCAAGAATTGCCACTGAAACAGCTAGTAATTTAAAAAATATTATTGCTTCAATAGAGCAAATAGTTGATGATATTACTATAATTAATAATTATAATTTAAAACAAACTTCTTTAGTTGATGATGTAAAAGGAAATGTTGAAATGTGCTATGATATTAGTAATTTTAACTTCAGAAGAATTGCGACTATTGAGCAGAATTGTAGTTCGATTGCTGATTTTTCAAATAAGATTGATAGCTATATTGGACTTTTCAGTCACACCTATGTAGGTAATGATGTTGAAAAACTTAATAAAGAAATTGAAGGAAGAAGCAAAAGTAACACGACAAAAAACACTAAGAAACTGGATTTTTTAAATAGTAATTCGCAATCTACAAAAAGTAAGTTGTTTGGAGAAGGTAGTAAATCGGGCGTATCTTCTAAAAAGTCAAATATAAAAAACAATTCAAAGGGTAATTTTAATCTGCAAAAAAATAGTCAAGTAAACAAAGCAGAAACACCGGCTAATAATAAAGAAACAGAGTTTTTCATAAACAATGGATACGTACCTACAGCTGATATGGAGGATATTGCTGTTGATGAACTCTCTAAAAAGGACTTAGGTAAGTATTAATGAGGGAGCTTTTAGGTAAGATTGAAGTTGTAGATTTTGAAAAAGACCATATTAGCAATTGTATAAAGATGTTTTATGAGGTTTATACAAAACATCCCTTTGAGTATGACTGGCTTAAAGAGGGTGAGGCAGAAAAATATATAAAAGATATATATAATACTCCTAATTTTTTAGGATTTACATTAATGAAAAACAGCTTTATTATAGGATTTTGTTTTGGTGTACATATAAATTATTTTAAAAATAATTTATATAAAATCAATGAAATTTTTGTGAAATCTGATATGCAAGGTAAGGGGTATGGTTGTGCTTTTGTAGAAGAAATTGAACACAAACTTAAAGATTTAGATATTGGTTTTATAACTTTAGATACAAACCTTGAATCTCGTTCTATTAAGTTTCATGAAAAAAACGGATTTATCAAATCTAAGAAGAATGTAACTATGTATAAAAAAATAGATATTTTAGATTTTTAGTATTAAGCAAAAAAACCTGCTATTTACTCTTTACAGAGCCTAGCAGGTTTTTATTATCTAAAAGTTATAAACAAATAATATAAAACAAGTAGAAAAACTAGAACAATTCCTTCAGAACGTTGTATTTTCCTTGACGTAAATGCCATGACCAGTAAAATACATGAAACGATTGTAGCTATAATAATATCCATTATGTTTGAACTGTTAACAGTGACTGTGTCAATTGTAGCAGTGGTACCCAATATAAACACTATGTTAAATATGTTTGAGCCAACAATATTTCCTATTGCAATGTCCGAGTTGCCTTTTTTAGCAGCAACAATTGACGTTACAAGTTCAGGTAAACTTGTGCCGATTGCCACGATTGTAAGTCCGATTATTGTTTGAGATATATTAAATGCAACTGCAATATTTGTTGCGTGTTTAATAACAATATTAGCTCCTGTGATTACACATATTAAACCTAAAATTGAAAGAAAAACACTTGTAAGTAATGGCAGGGTTTCTGTTTGATTATCATTTGATACAACTTTGTTTTTTGCTGCATAGCTAAAGGTGTAAAATAAGAAAATACAAAAAAACAGCAACAATAATAAACCGTCACCTCTTGAAATTGCATTTGTTGTACCGTTTCCAAGTGGAATATCTATACACATTATAAAAACAGCAAGAGTTGCAACTATTGAAAAAGGTAAGTCTTTTGATAAAATATTTTTGTCAACGTTTAAAGGTAAAATAATTGATGATATACCTAAAACTGTTAGTATATTAAAAATGTTAGATCCTATAACATTACTTATGGCTATCTCGTTTTGACCTTGTAAGGAGGCTGTAACAGAAACGGCTAATTCAGGTGCAGATGTACCAAAAGCAACAAGAGTTAAACCGATTATAAATTCTTCAACTCCAAGTCTTTTAGCTACACTTGAACTTCCAGAAACAAAAAAATCCGCACCTTTTACAAGTAGAGCGATACCGATTACTAAAAATAAATAATCCATTTAATAAATTCCTTTCAAAATACTATGTTTTATATATTCTAACACAAAATATAAAAAGAATAAAGCTTTTTTTTTGTAAAGTCACATCAAGATTTTTTATGTCATTTAAAAAAACACCTATAAAAATAAGTGTTTTTGAAATCTATATTTTATTGTCTTACAAAGATGAATACATAGTACATTGCAAGTAAACTAATAAGTACAATACCTTCTGCACGTTGTATTTTTCTTGATGTATAAGCCATAATTATTAAAACAATAGTAATAAGAACAAGAATAATCGCATCAGAAATATTTTCAGTGTTAACATAAACAGGGTCTATAACTGATGTTATGCCAAGTATAAGTAAAATGTTGAATATGTTAGAGCCTACAACGTTACCTAGTGCCATATCAGCACTACCTTTTTTTGTTGCAACAACAGTTGTAACAAGTTCAGGTAAACTTGTACCTAAAGCTACGATTGTAAGACCAATAATTGTTTCTGATACACCGAAATCAGAAGCGATTATCGTAGCACTATATACAACTAACTTACCACCCATTACAATTCCTATAAGACCTATACCAATCAAAAGTAAGCTTTTCCAAAGGGGGAGTGGACATATCTCCTCATTTGCTATAATATTTTTATTATTAACAGAGTAACTTATGGTATAATATAAAAAAATACTAAACAATAATAAAAGGATTAAACCGTCACCTCTAGAAACTACAGTAGTTGTTGAACCCTCTAAAAAACCGTCAAGGCACATTACAAGTGTTGCAATAGCTGCAACCAAAGACAAAGGCAAGTCCTTTGATAAAATATTTTTATCCACTTTAATAGGTAAAATAATTGAGGAAATACCTAAAACAGCAAGTATATTAAAAATATTTGAGCCAAGAACGTTACTTATAGCTATTTCATTTTGTTCTTGAAGTGAGGCTGTAACTGAAACAGCAAGTTCAGGAGCAGAAGTACCAAATGCAACTAAAGTTAAGCCAATTATAAATTCTTCAACACCTAACTTTTTTGCAACACTAGAACTACCTGATACAAAGAAGTCAGCACATTTAACTAATAGAAGAAAACCAACAACCAATAATAAATATTCCATATTTTATCCTTCCGTGATAATATCTGTTTTTACTATTTTAACATAAAATAGTAAAATAATAAATAGGAATATGTAAAAAAGTTGTTTTTTGTAAATGGAAAGTATAAATAAAAGTAATAAGGAGAAAAAAATGAATAAAATTTATGATGAAAATAAAGTACGTGAATGTGTATTTTTAGAAAGACTAAACCGTTTTGTAGGAAAAGTAATTTTAAATGGGGAAGAAGTTTTAGTACATATAAAAAATACAGGAAGGTGTAAAGAGTTGCTTGTAAGGGGAAGTGTGGGTTATTTGTTAAAAAGCGATAATGAGAAACGAAAATATATGTATGATTTAATTTCTATATACAAGGGAGATGATCTTGTAAATATAGATAGTCAAGTTCCTAACAAAGTTGTATATAAATATATAGAAGAGGGTAATTTGTTTACTGATGTTTTAACACTAAGAAAAGAAGTTACCTATAAAAATTCAAGATTTGATTTATATTTAGAACGCAGAGATGACAAAGGTGATATTGAAAAAATATTTATAGAAGTAAAGGGAGTAACTTTGTTTGATGAGGTTACAGCACGTTTTCCAGATGCACCAACAACTAGAGGAGCGAAACACTTAAATGAGTTGCTTGATGCCTATGAAAATGGATATAAAACTTATGTTTTTTTTCTAATTCAATGCGACGGTATACGATATTTTAAAGGGAATGTGGAAAAAGATGAAAACTTTTGCAGTACTCTTTTAAATGCCTATGAAAATGGTGTTAAAGTGCTTTGTTATAATAGTATAGTGACGGAAGATGATATAAAGATAAATGAAAAAATAGATTTTCAAAATAAATAGTTATAAATAAAAAAAAAATTCATATACATATAGATATAAAGATATGGAGGGTTTTATGGAAAGTGTACATAGTCGCAAGGGTGCAAAGTCCACAAGCAAAGAGATGGATTTTACAAGTAGGGCAACTTTAATGTTTATAGCAGTTTTAAAGTCATATTTGTTCACACTTATAGTTATTTTAGTAGTTGCGTCTTTACTTACGTATACAGATTTTACAACAAAATATGTGAGTGCAATTGTTGTAGTTACAACAGCTTTTGCGTGTTTTTTAATAGGTTTTGATTTTTCAAGACAAAACAAGGAAAAGGGATTATTATTTGGTGCTTTAGGTGGATTGATTTATATTTTGATATATATAATTTTATCTTATGCTTTAGCTGAAGGTGCTGAATTTGGCGTAAGAATGGTTATTATGTCAGTTGTAGGCGTATTAATTGGTGCAACAGGTGGTATTTTAGGTGTGAATGGTAAATAAACATGGAAACGCTCGAAACGGCGGCAATACGCCGTTTTCTTGGTTTTTGTCATAAGCCACAAAGCTGTTGTTTTTTTATGAAAATGGATTTTTCTATATTTTGTAAGGTTGCCATATTTTATAAGCAAAATCTAAAAGGCACTTTGAAAATTTTTTCAAAGTGTTTTTTGCGTAAAAATATGCGATATTTATTGCAAAAAAAAATAAATTATGGTAAACTATTATAGTAATTATACTATAAGGGAATGTTTCTAAATTTGAAACATCTTGAATTTGCTATGCAAATTCTGGTATCGTCGCAAAATGGAATGATACCATATTATAAAATGGTGTAAAATGCGAATTTTTAGGAGGGTGATTTTATGAAGCATATAACAACTCTTAACACTGTTACATTTAACAACGTTGTTAAAACAGGTTGTGGCGAATGTCAAACATCTTGTCAGTCAGCTTGCAAGACATCTTGTACTGTTGCTAATCAAGAATGCGAAAATGAAGAATTGAAATAATTTTTGAATTTGTAAAGATTAACAGATAAGATAGAAGGTGCTGAAAAGTCCAAAAGAAAAAAATTATTGAGAATGGAGCTTTTAGAGATCCCCTTTAGTATAATTTTTTTCTAACCTTTTTCAGTACCTTAAATGAGATACAATTTATATAAAGAATTTAGGTGTCTAGTCGACACCTAATTTTTTGTATTGCATTTTGTAGGTGATGCCACTTGCAAATATTTTTGAAAAGGTGAAAAGAATTTATGATACACAAGTATAAATTGAATGGATACAATATAGTTTTAGATGTTCATTCAAATGCAATCCATGTCTTTGATGAAGTTGCATATGAAATTGTAAGCGATTATGAAGAACTTTCTTTAACTGAAATCGCAAAGAAGTATAAAGAGCAATTTTCTAAGGAAGATATAAAAACGGCTTATGGTGAGATAAAAGAGCTTGTAGATAGTGGTAAGCTGTACTCTAAAGATGTTGAGGCTGAAACTTTAGAAAAGGTAGTAAATAGAGAAACTGTTGTAAAAGCTTTATGTTTACATATTGCTCATGACTGTAACTTAAAATGTGAATATTGTTTTGCAGAAGAAGGAGAATATCATGGCATGAGAAGTCTTATGACTTCCGAAGTTGGTAAAAAAGCTTTAGATTTATTAATTGAAAAAAGTGGTTCAAGAAAAAACTTAGAAGTTGATTTATTTGGCGGTGAACCTTTAATAAACTTTGGTGTAGTTAAAGAAATTGTTGATTATGGACGTGAACTTGAAAAAACTACAAATAAGAAGTTTAGATTTACTTTAACAACTAACGGAACATTACTTAAAAATGATGATATAGATTATATAGTAAAGAATATGTCAAATGTTGTACTATCTATTGACGGTAGAAAAGAAGTGAATGATAGAGTCAGATATGATTATAACAACAAGGGTACTTATGATAAAATAGTTGATGTTTTTAAAGAAGTTGCAGAAAAACGCAACCAAAAAGATTATTATGTTCGAGGTACTTTTACAAGGTATAACCTTGATTTTGCAAAAGATGTTATGCATCTTGCAGACCTTGGATTTAAACAAATTTCTGTTGAACCTGTTGTGACTGATATAGAAATGCCTTATTCTATACGTGAAGAAGATTTACCTATAATATTTGAAGAGTATGAGAAACTAGCAAATATGATAATAGAAAGTCGCAAAGATGGTAAGTGGTTTAATTTTTTCCACTTTATGATAAACTTAAATCATGGTCCTTGTCTTATAAAGAGAGTAGTCGGCTGTGGTGCAGGTTCTGAGTATTTGGCTGTTACGCCAACAGGTGAGTTGTATCCATGTCATCAGTTCGTAGGGATTGATGAATATTTACTTGGTGATGTTAACAAAGGGATAGTAAACGAAGTTACAACAACGGAGTTTAGTGCGTGTAACATATATGCTAAAGATGAATGTAGAAAATGTTGGAATAAATTTTATTGTTCTGGTGGTTGCTCAGCAAATGCAAAACAACAAAATGATGATTTGTATAAACCTTATGAAATAGGTTGTAAAATGCAAAAGAAACGCACTGAATGTGCGATAATGATAAAAGTACATGAGTTGCTTGAGAAACAAAGTTTATAAACTAAGGAGTGTAAAATGAAAAATTCAAAAGGTTTTAGTATTTTTAAAATTGTATTTATAGCTATCCTTATATGTGTATTAGGATATATAGCTGTAAATGATATAAGTTATACTACAACAGAAACAATAGTTGGGGAAGATGGAACAGAAACTACTGAAAGCGTAACAAAAGATGCCGAGCTTAGTATGTCGGACATAAAGCTCGGGCTTGACTTACAAGGTGGAGTTTCTATAATTTATCAACCAGACATTGAAAGTCCAACAGCAGAGGATATGAATTCGGCTGTTCGTCTTTTAAGAGGCAGACTTGATGATGATGGTTATACAGATGCTGAAGTTGCAATAGTTGGTGCTGATAGAATATCAGTTCAAATACCTGGTGTTGATGACCCAGATGAAGCTATAAAAGAGTTAGCTGTTGCAGGTCAATTATCCTTTATGGACGCAACTGGAAATGTATATTTAACAGGTACTGATGTAAAAAATGCTTCGGCTCAACAAACAAAGGACTCAAACGGCATAGCTCAAACAGTTGTTCAACTTGAGTTTACAGACGAAGGTAAAGAAAAGTTTGCTAACGCAACGGAAAGTTTAATTGGCTCACAACTTCTTATTTGTCTTGATGATGAAATATTATCAGCACCAAATGTAAGTGAACGTATATATTCAAATAGTGCAATAATAACAGGTAGCTTTACATTTGAAGAAGCAAACGAACTTGCAGAGCTTATAAATGCAGGTGCGTTGCCATTTAGACTTAATGTTATATCTGATAATATAGTTGGTGCAAAACTTGGTATTGATGCACTTGATACAAGTTTAACTGCAGGTTTAATCGGACTTTGTTTAGTTGTGTTATTTATGATTTTTGCTTATAGATTTTTTGGTGTCATAGCCAGTGTGGCACTTGCTATGTTTATTTTCCTTGAAATTTTGTGTATTAATGTATTAAACATAACTCTTACTTTGCCTGGTATTGCAGGTATAATTCTTACAATTGGTATGGCTGTTGATGCAAATATCATTATATTTGAGAGAATAAAAGAAGATATAAAAGAGAATAAAACTTTAAGGGTTGCAGTTAAATCGGGCTTTTCAAGAGCCTTTCCGGCTATTTTAGATGGTAATATAACAACTTTACTTGCAGCTTTGATACTTTATACTGTTGGTGATGGTCCAATAAAGGGATTTGCACAAACTCTTAGTATAGGTATTGTTTTATCTATGTTTACTGCGCTTGTTGTAACAAGAACAATGATTAATAGTTTTATAATAGCAGGTATGAAAAATACTAAGTATTTTGGTACATTAGCTATTAAAGATAAAATATATGATATTATTGGTAAGAGAAAAAGAGTTTTTATAAGTTCAGCAGTAGTGCTAATTGCCTTTTTAAGCTTTGGTATATTTAACTATGCAACAGGAAGTGGATTGTTTAACTATGATATAGAGTTTTCAGGTGGTACTGCAGTAACTATTGATATTGGACAAGACTTTGTAAATAGTGATATTACTGATATTGTAAAAGAAACTACTGGAGAAACAAATGTACAAATACAAAAAATTGTAGGTAGTGATGAAGTAACAGTAAAACTTAAAGAGATTGACCAAGATACAAGAATAGCTATGGTAGATGCTATACTTGAAAATTATGGGCTTACAGACGAATCTGTAATTGACATAAGTTCCATATCAGCAACAGTATCTACTGAGATGCGTAATTCAGCTGTTTTAGCAGTAATTTTATCTACAATAGCAATACTTATTTATGTGTCATTTAGATTTAAAAACTTAAATACAGGTATATCAGCAATATTGGCACTTGTGCATGACGCTATGCTTGTTCTTATGTTTTATATGGCATTTAGAATACCACTGAATTACTCATTTATAGCAGTTATGCTTACGGTAATTGGTTATTCTATAAACTCAACTATTGTAATTTTTGATAGGGTTCGTGAAAATAAAAATGCGATAGAAATGGAAGGATTAGAGGTGGATTCTGTAAAACTTATAAATGAATCTGTTTCTCAAACTTTAAATAGATCATTATTTACGTCTATAACTACACTTATAACAGTTGTTGTTTTATATGTCCTTGGAGTATCATCAATTAGAGAGTTTGCTCTGCCTATTATATTTGGTGTTTTAGTTGGTACTTATTCATCAGTGTGTATATCAGGTAATTTATGGTGCTACTTCACTGATAAAGGAATTTTTAAAAAGTTTGAAGCTGAACCAGAAGTGAAAAAAATTGTACCTAAGAGAATAAAAAAATAGAGGTGGCTTTGAATACTTGGAAAGTTAAAAGAAAGCGAGGAAATGCTGAAGATTTTGCTTATGAGCTAAATTCTTCAGTTGCTTTTGCAAAGGTTTTAGAAGATAAAGAAATTTTTACTGTTGATAATTTTTACAAATATATAAATCCAAGTCTTAAAGATATAAGCAACTTTAAAGAGTCTAAAGACCTAGTAAATGCTTGTAAAATTGTTAAAAACTATGTTGAGAAAAACGAAAAAATACTTTTATTTTCTGATTATGACTGTGATGGTGTAACATCAACTACTATAATGTTTAAAGGATTAAAAGAAATTTTTCCTAATATAAATTTAGAATATTTAGTTGGTCATAGAATTTATGACGGTTATGGTCTTAGCATTGATAAGATAAAGGAAATTTCAAAACTCGGTTGTAAACTGCTTATTACACTTGATAACGGAATTACTTCTGTTAAGGAAGTTGACTATGCCAATAGTCTTGGTATGGAAGTGATTATACTCGACCATCATGAAGTACAAATTAATCTAGATGATGGAAAAGAAATTTTACCAAAAGCTAAAGCAATTATTGATTCTAAACAGAGTGCTTGTAAGTATAAATTTAAGGAGCTATGTACTGCTGGACTGGCATATCTTTTTGTTCATTTTTTAGCTAGTCAAAATGCTATGAAGTTAAAATGTAGTAATGAGTTATTGCAATTTGCGGCAATAGGAACAATAGTTGATATTGTGGAACTAACAAAAGATAATAGAATAATTGCAAAACGTGGTATAAACTCTTTAAATAAAGAAATTATCAACAAAGGCTTAATGACTTTGTATAAAAAACTTGATTCAGGTGGTGTAATTACTTCTAACACAATCGGCTTTAAAATTGGTCCTTGTATAAATGCGATTGGTAGAATTGACGATGCTACCAAGGGAATTAAACTATTTTTGTCTGATGATGAATCTGAGATAATTTTACTTGCTGAAGAAGTTTTTAACGCTAATGTGGAGCGAAAAAAAATGACTAATGAGTCCATTGAATCAGTAGAAAAGATTATAGAAGAAAATGGGTTTTATAAAGATAATATTATTGTTGTTTATGATGAAAATATTCATGAAAGCCTTGCAGGAAATGTTGCAAGTAGAGTTAAAGACAAATATAATAAGCCGACTTTTGTTATAACTAAAGGTCATGGTTGTGCGAAAGGCTCTGCTCGTGGCATAGAAGCATATGATTTAGTTGAGGCAATGACAAGATGTAAAGAACATTTGTTGAAGTTTGGAGGACATAAGTTAGCAGGAGGGTTTTCTCTTGAAGAAAGTAAGATTTTTGATTTTAGAAAAAGCTTAAATGATAATGCCAATTTATGCGTAAAAGACTTTGAAAAAGTTTTAAGTGTAAATAAAATCTTAAAACTCGATGAAGCTACATATGAGTTGCAACAAGAGGTTGAAAGCCTTGAGCCGTTTGGAAAAGGGAATGATAAACCTATTTTTGCATCATTAAACATGAAGATAGTTTATATAAAGCTTGATGATGAAAAAAAATATTATAAACTAGAACTTCAAGATGATAGTATAAATTACTCTGTTACAGCCATATCTTTTGGTCAAAACCAAGAGTTTAAAAATTTAATATTAAGTAAATACTCTGAATATGAATCAAATAAAATTTTCTCAGGTATACTAAGAAATGTTGAAATTTATCTTGATATGGTGTATAATATTAACGTAAATGATTATAATGGTAACAAATCTGTACAACTAAGACCTTTAGATATTAGACTTTCAAATATGAATTAATGGAGATAAATATGAATTTAAAAGAAAAGATTAGAACTATTAAAGATTTTCCGAAAGAAGGTATACTTTTTTCAGATATAACAACAGTGCTAAAAGATGCCGATGCTATGGTATATACAATTGATTTAATGGCAAAAGAACTTGAGGGATTAGAGTATGATTTGATTTTAGGTCCTGAAAGTCGAGGATTTATTTTTGGAATGCCTCTTGCTTATAAAGAAAAAAAAGGATTTGTACCTGTTCGTAAGGCAGGAAAATTACCTGCTGAAGTATATTCAAAAAGCTATGATTTAGAATATGGTGCTGCTACAATCGAAATACATAAAGATGCCCTTGAGGGAAAGAAAAAAGTTGTTATAGCTGATGATTTATTGGCAACAGGTGGAACGTGCAAAGCACTTGTAGAGCTTTGTGAAGAAGCAGGTTGTGAAGTTGTTGGTCTTGTTTTTTTCATTGAACTAGAAGAATTGGGCGGCAGAAAAAGTTTAGAAAAATATAATATATCTTCTATTTTAAAATACTAAATTAGATATTTTCTTGTGTAAAATTGAAAGGAAAAAATATATGAGTAATGATTCTGTTGCTAAAGGTGACTTAGGTATAATTGTACTGAAAAGTGCCAAAGACTTAGGTAATAAGATAAATAGCAAAATTGCAAAGGTTCGTGATGAATCTGAGTCCTATCTTATAGATGGCTCTGATGTTAGATTTTCAAATGGTGAAGGTAAGGTTTCACTTACTTCATCAGTTAGAGGTAAAGATATTTATATACTTTGTGACATAGGGAACTATTCTTGTACCTATAATTTATATGGTATAGAAAATAGAATGGGTCCTGATGAACATTTTCAAGATATTAAAAGAACTTTATCTGCAATTGCTGGTAAAGCTGCAAGAACTACAGTTATTATGCCTATTCTTTATGCTTCAAGACAACATAGAAGAAAAGGTAGAGAAAGTTTAGATTGTGCTATGGCATTACAGGAACTTGAGAAAATGGGAGTTTCTGATATAATCACATTCGATGTTCATGACCCTAATATTCAAAACGCTGTACCTTTAGTTTCTTTTGAAAATATATATCCAACTTATGATATAGTAAAAACTATGATAGAAAATGAAAGTGATTGGCTTGATGACTTAGAAAATACGGTTGTTATAGCTCCAGATACAGGGGCGATGGATAGAGCTATATATTATGCTGGTGTACTTGGCTTAAATGTTGGTATGTTCTATAAACGACGTGATTATTCTAAAGTTGTTAACGGAAAAAATCCTATCGTTGCTCATGAATATATGGGACAAGATATAAGAGGAATGAATGTACTTGTTGTTGATGATATGATTGCATCGGGTGAAAGTTCTTTGGATATCGCTAGAGAAGTAAAAGGTCGTGGTGCCAAGAAGGTATATATTGCATCAACATTTGCCTTATTTACTGAAGGTGTTCAAAAGTTTGAAGAACATTTTGAACAAGGTATTATTGATAGAGTGTATAGTACGAATTTAACATACATACCTGAAGGTTGTCGTGACAAGGAATGGCATTGTACTGTTGATTTATCAGGTTATATAGCTAAAATCGTTAATACACTTAATCATGATTCATCTATATCAGGACTTTTAGATGCAACACCTGGTATTAAAAAATTATTACAAAAACATAAAAATAACAAATAAAAGAGTCAATTTAGTTAATTAAGTTAAGTATTTTATAAAAATGACGATATATATAAAAGGACATTTTTAGTTAACTAGAAAATATTACAAAAAAAGGCAGGACGGAAATATGAAAACTGGTGCTATCGTTTCTGCAAGAATGGATAATTTAACTTGCGTAAATAGTAATATACTTAGAACTTTAAAAGATAAAAGTGTTTTAGAACACTTCTTTGAGAGAATTTTACAAGCACATAACATCAAAGATATTATTGTTATAACTTCTGATTTAGAAGAAGATGATAATGTTTTTGAAATGTGTAAAAAACTCTCTATTAAATGTTATAGAGATAAAAAAAATGATATTTTATCTTCTTTTTATCATGTTTCTAAAGAAAATGAAATTGATATTATTGTAAAAATTTCGCCTATTTCCCCTGTGATCGATCCATTTGTTGTTGACAGTATGATTGATTTCTTCGAACTTAGATTTAATGATGTTGTTACAACAGCTGATAAAGGCTATGGGAATAGAACTTTCCCACGTGGTTTTGATGTTGATGTTTTTGCGTTTAAAGACCTTGAAAATGCATTTAATAAGGTGAAAGATGATTATCAAAAGATAGATTTTATGTCTTATATATTTGAAAATACAGATAAGATATTTACATATAGGAATAAAGTGGATTTTTCAAAGTATGACCTTAGTATTGAAAATGATGAAACATTTAATATTATGGAAGGTATTTATAATAAATTATATGATGGTAAACATAATTTTTATCTAGATAAAGTTGTTGATTGTATAAGTAACTAAATATTAATATTATTTTAAAAAGTATAGTGGAAAACTGTACTTTTTTTAGGCCAGTTTTCAATTGTTTTTCGCGATGAACCTAACTAGATTTTACAAAGTTGTTATGGAGGGAAATATGGGTTATAAAGACATATCAGTAAAGCAAATGGAGTATTTTTTAGCTGTGGCAAACCACCTTAATTTTACGGCGGCATCAAAGGCTTTGTATATATCACAGCCAACTTTAAGCAAACAAATTGCATTACTTGAAGAGGTAATAGATACAAAACTTTTTGAACGAAGTAAAAGAAATGTAATTTTAACTCCTGCTGGTCATCTTTTGAAAGATGAACTTACACATATTTTATCCCAGTTAGATAGAGTTTTGGATAATGTTAGATTTGTAAATGATGACTATAAAGCAGTACTGAAAATTGGTTGTTTAGAGGGCTTAGACGCAAGTGATTTTTTGATAAAATCTGTGGAGTATTTCAAAGAATTTTATCCTAATGTTATGATTAGTTTTGAAAAGCATACTTTTAAAGAATTAAGACGGTTACATAATTTAGGTGACTTAGATATTATATTTACATTGTCTTTTGAAGCTAAGAACGATAAAAGTATAATTTGTAGGGATATATGGAAAGCTTCAGCATGTGTAGTTGTTTCATGTAAAAATAAAATAGAGAATAAAAAAACATACGATTTAATAGACTTTAAAAATGAAAATTTTATAATGCTATCAAGAGAAAGTTCACCAAATGCAGTAGATTCTATTATAGCTTTATGTAACAGTAATGGCTTTTCTCCTAAAATATCAAGATATGTACCAAATGTTGAATCAATGATTTTATCTATTGAAGCAGATTTAGGTGTTGGTGTACTTGATGAAAGTGTAGTTATAAGTAAAAATGCGAATGTAAGAAAATGCCCTATTATAGCAACAGAACCTGTAAGTATTATGGCAGTATGGAAGAAAACAAATTCAAATCCTGCCGTTGATTTATTTGTTAATACATTATTGTAAGGCCATCTCTATAAAGTATAAGAAAGTGCGATTATTTAGCAATAAGCTAAGTTGTATGCACTTTTTTTGTTGTAAATTATGTTTTATTATTCGAAAATGGAATAAGTATTATTAGAATATACTATTTCTCAAATTTTTGATAATATGTTAACATAAATGTATGAGATATATTTTGTATATTTTATAAGTTAGAAAAAAGTTTAAGTAGAAATGGATGGTGTATTTATGGCGATGAAACCAAGTGGCAGAGTACCTGTAACGGAACAGGACAAAACAAAAAGTTACTTTAAATACTATGGTGTGGAAATGGTTGCTCCAGACCCAAAACGTTATGAAGATGTTCATAAAGATGGTTTGTTACGACCTGATCAAGTCCTAAAGTTTCAAGATAGAAACAGACTTTTTGAGCCAGGTTATTTAGAAAAAGAAGTTGGATATTGTGTACTTCCTGACGGGACAGGATATGTTGCAAATTTAACATTTATGCCAGGTGTTACGGCTGAGATGTTTGATTGGTGGTTTGCTTGGCATGGTCTTGATAATTTGAGATATTCGGTTTGGGATCCTGAAGACCACTATAAAGCTGAATCTATGCAAAAGAAACGTACTTTAGACCCTGATTTAACTATGAAAGAAAAGTATTGGAATACAACTCATCATGTTTTAGAAGATATTGGACTTGGTCCAGAAGGTTTGTACATTAACTTTAAATGTCCAGGTGATTTGGGTTTTGATATGAGTAAAATAGGCACTGATGCCTGTGCTACCATAGTTTGTGCCAGAGGTTATGGAAAAGGTCAACCTCCTTTTGCAAGTCCTGATACTATAATGTGTCACTTTATTAGGGAGGTAGAAGGTGGTGTTGAACTTAGAACACGTTTTTGGCAAGGTTGGTGCATAAAAAATAGCAAAGAATATAAATCTATACCAGATGGAATGAGAATGCCAGAGATTGCACCTAAAGCACTTTTGCTTCATAATATTAAAGAGTTCACAAATTTAGCTGCATTACTTCCTAAGATTTATGCAGAAGAAAAAGATAGGTTTTAAGGAGGGAATATAAATGGCAAATCATAAAATCACTATTGATAAAGATGTATGTATTGGGTGTAAAGTTTGTTATAAATCATGTTTTGTTGATGTTTTAAGATGGGATGAAAGTGAGAAAAAGCCGATAGTGGCTTATGTAGAAGATTGTGCCCATTGTTTTTACTGTGAAGCTCTATGTCCAAAAGGCTGTATAAAAGTTGAGCCAGACTTTGAGGGAGAGCGTATGTATCAAAGTTTTGATGAATATCGTTAATCACATAGATTAGCCCTAATTTAGTTATTATTCACTTATGTTGATGTAATAAAGGGAAGATTATTCTAAAAATACTTTTGTATAGGTCGTTTGACTAGGAGAGGAGAATTACAATGTCTAACTTAAAAAGAGAATATTTAACAACTGATGTTTTGGTTGTTGGTGGTGGTATAGCAGGTCTTACAGCTGCAACACATATAAAAGAAATTAACCCTGATGTTGATGTTTTAGTTATGGAAAAAAATACTTCAGGTTATTCAGGTAAAGCAAATAGAGGTGGTGGAGTTTTACAATATTTTGACTTTAATCATGTAAAACCTATTGAATTTGTTGCATATCATACGCATACAATTGGTGCATTTTTAGGTAATCAAAATTTGTTACTTAAATATGTAAGTATGAACAATGAAATGATAGATAAAATTGAAACTTGGGGTGTAAATGTACCTCGAAATGAAGACGGGACTTTAAAAGTTATGCCAACAGGTCCTATGGTTGGGATGATTGGTGTTGACTTAGATATAACTTTAAAAGTAGCACAAACAGCAAAGAAACTGGGTGTAAAGTTTTTAGATAAAGTTGTTATGTCTGATGTGTTAACAAATGATGAAGTGGCAACAGGTGGAATTGGTTATAGTTTGTTAGATGGTACAGTTTATGTTGTAAAAGCAAAAACTGTAATACTTGCAACAGGCAGCCAAAATTATAAAATAATGCCTATGTGGAATGGACGTGGTGACGGTATTGCGGCGGCTTATAGAGCCGGGGCTCAAATGCGTAATACTGAGTTTGGAAATTTTGCTCAACTATATAAAGCGAAAAGTCACCATGATATTGTATTTTCCGAAAATGTTATGTATGATGGATTTGGTGAAAACATAACTAAAAACTTTAGACGCTTTAGAGAACCAGATGTTTCATCAACAGCAGTTAGAGAGTGGTATGAAACAATGTCAAAAGGTAGAGGTCCTGTTGAAGTTCATATAGACGAATATGAGGTTACGGCTCATGGCGATGCATTGTTTACGACATCACATGTATGGAATAGACCTTATGGTATGAAAATATGGAGTAAAATATATGGAACTGCACATGATGTAGATGGTGAAAATAAAGAAGTTCATATGGCACTGGTTGGTGAACAATCCCCTGTTAAAGTTGATGATGAGATGCAAACTACAATTAAAGGGTTGTATGCTATCGGTGACTTAAGTTATACAGGTTCAGCTTCTCCAGGAGCAGTACCAGCACCTCCGGGGAGAAATAGAGGGTCAGGTATTTTAAATGGTGTATTTAACGGGTTACTTGCTGCAGAGTCTGTATGTAAATACTCAAAAGAAAATGATATAAAAGATTTAGACGAAAGTAAGGTGGATACTCTTGTAAAGAGAGCCTTTGCACCGTTAAATAAAGAAAATGGTGTTTCTTCATATGATATTCAAGAAATAGTTAAAGAGGCTGTTGGTCCAGTTGAGAATACTGTATATATGAGTCAAAATAGAATGGACATGTGCTTAAGAAAAATAAATCGTGCAAAAGAGTTGCTAAAAGATATGTCAGCTAGTAATTTTCATGAATTATGTAATTGTCATGAAGCAGAAGCTATGGTACTTTCGGCAGAAATGCAATTTAGAGCTGCATCTTTGAGAAAAGAATCTAGAGGTTGGTTCTTGAGAGAGGATTATCCTGAGATGAATAACAAAGAGTGGTTGAAGTATATAATTGTACAAAATAACAATGGTGAAATGACTTTTACTACTGAGGATGTACCTATTGAGCAGTATCCAATTCAGCCTATTGTTATACCAAGTATGTAATTTTATAAAAGGAAGGTAAGAATTTTATGATTAAAGAAGCTGTTAAAGGTGGGGTTATAGGTGCAGTTATAAGTGCTATACTTACAGCACTTGTAGTTGGTTTGATTATTGGTGAAAATGGAGTGCCAACAGATGTTGTAGGCAATGTTATAGGTAACATTGTTACGGCAGTTCTGAGTGGTGGGATTTCAGGTTTTGCAGCAACCGTTACAACTTTTAAGTTACTTGAAAAGAAAAGTAAAAATTTATAATGTAAAAAAGGGTAGTAGTTTAAGTTAAGAAAATATATAAAACGCACAAATTCAACAATAAAATTTGTGCGTTTTTAATGTGAAAATACTTGATAAGATAGTAAAAAAATATGGTGAAGCCTTTTAGCCATACATTTATGGAGCAGTTAAATAACCAAGGTGAAAATTTGGTTTTTCTCTTGCGATGTGTCATTATTTTAATTTTACAACGTTTCCAAATAAATAATTTGTGTAAAATTTTATTATTTATAAACTTTAAAGAAATTTGAACGTATATTATTTATATGTTGTATTTTGTTTAATGAGTTACTGTTGTGCCAATTTAGGCATTTGTCAAAAATATGGAAAAATTTTTCTTTTGCGATATGCTATTGTTTTAATTTTGCAACGTTTTCATATATTTTTTAAGGAGGGTTATTTTGAATAAATTTTTAAAAGGAAGTTTAATAGCATTTGGAGTTGTGTTTTGTGTGGTATTGTTAGGTGGTACTTTTTTTCTTTATGAAACAAAAGCATTATCATATGTTACTTGTTATGATATTGTGAAAGAAGCCTATATGTCAGAAAAAATTGATATGGACGTTGTGGCTAACTTAGACTCGTCTTTGCCGGATATGAGTATTGATTTCAATTTAGTTAAGATGCCTTATGGTAACGAAACAGCTATACAATATACAGTAGATTCTAAACTAGGTGATTTTAAATATTATCAACTAGATAATGATATTTTTGTAGAAGATGATGGTAATTTTCCATTTACGAATACATCTGAAAACATAATGAACTTTATGGTAGCTTGTGGTAAATTTTATAATTCAGGTGTTGAAATAGTTGAAGAAAAATTTGACCAAAATACTAAAAGTTATACAATTAATATTCCACAAGAAGAAGTAAGAGGTTTATTTACAGCATATTATGATAAAGACTTTACTGATTATGAGTTTAGTGATTTTACAGTAACTGTGGTAGCACAAGATAATGAGCTAGAAAGTTTTGAGGTTGTAGGTTCAACGTCATATTCAGTTTTTGACAAAATGGAAGTAAGTGGAGATTTTTCAGTTTATGCCGAAGTTAATGGAATAAACGAAGAGGTCTTGGACTTTGAAGTTCCTAAAAATGTTGAAAATATACCGTTTAAATTTGAATTTTAAATTTAAAAGCATTACACTAATGAGTGTAGTGCTTTTTAGTTATAAATTGCAAATTAACTATTGACAAGAGTAGGGGGAAAGATGTTAAAATATAAATATGGCATAACTACAATTGACAAGTTATGTAATATTCGAAAAAAAGTGAAGGTAGGGTGACGAAATGAAAGTTGTAGCGTTTAATGGGAGTCCGAGGGAAAAAGGAAATACTTATACAAATCTTAGTATTGTAGCAAAGGAACTTAATAATAAAGGTATTGATGTTGAAATTATACATATTGGTAATAAAGCTATAAAAGGTTGTATGGGTTGTGGGGTCTGTTTTAAAAACAGAGATGAAGAATGTACAATAAAAGATGATTTAGTAAACGATATGTTACAAAAACTTAAAGAAGCTGACGGCATATTGTTAGGTTCACCAGTTTTTTATTCAGGTGTAAATGGAACTATGAAATCTTTTTTAGACAGATTGTTTTATGCAAGTGGTGCGAATGGTAATTTGTTAAGACATAAAGTTGGTGCTAGTGTTGTAGCTGTTAGACGTTCAGGAGGTATGCCAACATTTAACGAGCTAAATCATTATTTATTATATTCTGAAATGCTAATTCCAACTTCAAATTATTGGAATGTATCTCATGGTGCAAGACCTGGAGAAGTTACAGAAGACCTCGAGGGAGTACAAATAATGGAAATTTTAGGTAAAAATATGGCTTGGCTATTAGAGCTAAAGGAAAATGGCAAAGATAAAGTTGAAGAACCTGAAAAAACACGAAAAGTAGGAATGAATTTTATTCGTAAATAAACATAAAAAAATGAGCTTTTAATGTTTAACAAAACCTTAGTTGATGTATCTAAGGGACAGTTAAACTGCTCATTTTTTTTGTTTTTTACTTTAACAAAAAGATGTATGGTATTATTGCAAAATGTAGAAAAATCCATTTTCATAGCGAAACCACAACTGAGTTTTTCGAAAGTATGAAAATTCTGTTTATTTTGCAATGTGCCATTCCTTTAATTTTGTAACGTTATAATATTATAGTTATAAGGATTTAATATATTTTTTTAAGTTATCCGCCTAAAGTCACATCTAGGGTTTTGTACCAATTTAATGCATTTACAAGATGTTCATGTTTGTAGTTTGGCCATAAGTCATCTATAATATAAAAGTCGGAGTAAACAGATTGTACAGGTAAAAAACCGCTTAATCTACGGTGTCCACCCCAACGTATAATAAGCTCTATTCGGCTTACATCTTTAGACATAAGTCCATCAATTATATTTTTAGAATTGTTTTGTAGTGATGAAGTTAAGTCTTGATTCCAGTCATAGTTTATTAAAAAGTTAGCTTTTACGCCACCTTTTCCACATACTACACGTTTTTCTGCAAATTTTAAAAGTGCTTTTGGGAAAACCTTTGATTTTGTATTACCAATTACAAGGATTTCAGAATCTAGTTTAGCAATTTCCTCAACGGCTTTAACACAAGCATTAACATATTCTACCGTTTGCTTTTTAGGTCGCCTAACATTATCTTTTGTAAATCCATAAAAAGTCATCTCTTTAACTCCATAGTTTGCTAAGTATTCAAATAAATCTACACCAGGAGAAATACCAAAGTTATAGCCCTCTTGTTTTTCTAAATTATTACTAGCTGCCCAACGTCTGTTTCCATCTGGTATTATCCCAACATGATTTGGTATTCTTTGTCCTTGCATAATTAAGCCTCTCTTTACATTCTTTTTATGATTATTTCCAATATAGTTAAATATATTCATTTATAATAATTTGGCAACGTGGCAAAATTAAAATGATGGCACATTGCAAAAGAAAAACCGAATTTTCATATTTTTGACAAACACCTAAAATGGCGATAATACATCATTTTCACAATTTTTGTTAAACGCAGCTGTTGTTTTGTTATGAAAATGGGTTTTTCTATATTTTGTAAGGTCGCAATTTGTAACAATTTACTTATGCTTTATCTTTATAAATGTTAGTAAAACCTAGTAAAAAAGTAATAATTGACAAAGCGAAACTTAGGTGATATACTTAGATGAATAAAGTTAAAAGGAGGATTTTATGGATTTAACTTTTCTATTTTTATTGATTATCGCTGGTTTTGGTGCAGGTGTTGTAACAGGTCTTGCAGGAGCATCTGCAGCAACAATTGTAACTCCAGTTATGTCGATGCTTGCTGGACTGCCTGCATATACAGCTATAACGATTGCTTTGTTTACTGATGTATTTGCTTCATCAGCCTCAGCGTACACTTTTTGGAAAAATGGCAATATTAATATTAAAAAAGGTTTGTTCGTATCAATTTTTGTTGTAACAGGTTCAATTATTGGTAGTTATATTTCCACAAAGGTTTCTAGTGATTCTTTAGGTATGGTTTCATTGTTATCTATCTTATTAGTTAGCATAAATTTCTTGAAAAAAGCTGATAGAATGAAGAAAGAAGATGAAGGTTTAATTGAAAAACAAGAACCTAAACTGTATTTCCAGAACAATAAAAATTTAGCTATTATTTTTTTTGGCTTGTTTATTGGATTTTTATGTGGGTTCGTAGGTGCAGGTGGTGGACTTATGATTTTACTTATGTTATCATCTATCTTAGGGCTTGATACAAAAACAGGTGTAGGTACTTCAGTTCTAGTTATGACTTTTACAGCACTTTCCGGAGGTATTGCACATTTACCTAATGTAGCTCCTTTAGAAAATGGTATGTCACTCTTTTTGTTAATTGTAATTTCAGGAGTGTTTGGTATAATTGGAGCTAAACTTGCAGCTAATTATGCTAACAAAGTAAAAGAGTATATGTTACTTAGGATTGTAGCTGTAACTTTTTTAACACTTATAGGTGTATCCCTAGTAACTAAGTTGTTGTAAAAAATAAATATTAATGTAAAAAGGTTCGATATAGTTTGTTTTATAGCATATATAGTGCCTTTTTTTATGTTTTTTTATAAAATGTCCCATTTGCAAGCACCTTATATTTTTTTTAATTTACCTCTTGATTTTTACTTTTTAGTATGGTATAATACTAAATTGTAATAATAATATTCCTCTAGTATTTTAAGGCTTGACTAAACCATGACTGACTAACAAAATGAATTTGCTAAGCGAGTTCAAAAGAAGCCTTTACTATGAATGTTTGTATATGGAAGGAGGCTTCATTTATGAACGCCACAATTATTAGAGAGCTCGAACAAGAGCAAATGAAAAAAGACGTTACTCCATTTAACGTAGGTGACACTATTCGTGTTAGTGTTAGAATTAAAGAGGGTAATAGAGAAAGAACACAGGTCTTTGAAGGTATTTGTATCAAAAGACAAAACGGTGGTCTTAGAGAAACTTTTACAGTTCGTCGTCTTGCATCAGGTGTTGGTGTTGAGAAGACTTGGCAATTACATTCTCCTCGTATTGAGAAGATTGAAATTGTTAGACATGGTCTTGTTAGACGTGCTAAGTTATTCTATTTAAGAGATAGAGTAGGTAAAGCGGCTAAAGTTAAAGAAGATATTACAAAAAGATAATTAAAAGGGGCTGCAAAAATTTCACATTATGTGATTTTACTTGCAGCCCTTTTACTATATACTATTCAGTTCGAAGTTCCATATCGCCTGATTTTATCCAGTTAATTTTACGCAAGATTTCACTGAAAATTAAGGTTAAAATTGCAGGTAGTATGAAATGGACTAAAGCGATTGCAATATATGTATGGGAATTATATCCCATTGCAGTTAATGCACCGAATTGCCCAACAAGTCCTGATGTACCCATACCAGCACCAGTTGGTATGTTTTCCATTTTGAAAACTACGGTTGATATAGGTCCTGTTATAGCACTTGCTAATATTGGAGGTATCCAAATTCGAGGATTTCTCATAATATTTGGCATTTGTAACATACTTGTTCCAAGTCCTTGAGAAAGTAAACCATTTAGTTTGTTTTCTCGATAACTTGCAACAGCAAAACCAACCATTTGAGCTGAACAACCAGCAGCGGCAGCACCAGCTGCAAGACCACTTAGGTTAAGCATAATTGAGAGTGCTGCTGAAGATATTGGCAAAGTTAAGACTATACCCATTACAGTTGAAACTATAATACCCATTAAAAAAGGCATAAGGTTTGTAGCCCACATAATTATATAACCAAGCCACTGAGTAAATTCTGCTATGGCTGTACCTACAAGTAAAGTTGCTGTTACACCAGCAAAAATTGTAAAAAGTGGTGTTATAATAATATCTATTATAGTTTCTTTAGATATAAGTTTACCTATCTCACAAGCTAGAATAACTGCAAAATATGCAGCAGCAGGACCGCCAACCTCGTTAGCTGCAAGACCAACAGTTGCTGATGAAAAGAGAACTAGAGGTGGTGCTTTTAGGGAATAGGCTATTGCAACACCAATTGCTGCACCTGTTGTTTGCATAGCATAAGTGCCGATAGTAACTAGCATTTCTACACCAAGTTTTGAACCGAATTCTTTTATAATAAGTCCGATAATCAAACTTGAGAAAAGTCCAAGTGCCATAAAACTTAAAGCATCAATTCCGTATCTTTTGAAACTAATTTGAACATCTTTTTTTATAAGAAATTCCTTGAGATTGTTAAACATAGATTTTCTCCTTTTTTACATACTTATTTCATTATACAATGATTATCTAAAAAAGTCAATATCCCAAAATAGAAATGAGGTTTTTATGAATAAAAATAAAATATTTTTGTTAGTAACTTTAATGATTTGTTTGTTTGCTATTACAAGTTGTAATAATGCAAAGGATAGTTTAGAAGGCGATACAGGCGTAAACTCTGATACCTATACTGAAAGTGAAGTGGAAGATATAAGTAGTGAACTTGAGGATAATGGTGAAGATTTACAAAACACTCAAGAAGATGAATTGCAAGAAAGCGAAGAAACAGAAGGGAATGTAGAGGAAACAGATGTAGAAGATGTTTCAACTGAACAGACTACTGAAGAAGTTTCAGAAAACGAAATAGAAGATAAAGAAGAGATAGAAGAAATAGATGAGGCATTAGAGAAAATATCAATGATGACTTTAGAAGAAAAAATCGCACAATTGTTTATTGTTACTCCTGAAACTATAAGTGATGTAAATGGTGCTACTAAAGTTTCAGAAATGTCGATTTCTACTTTTGTAAAATACCCAGTGGGTGGAGTTATTCTAATGGGTGGCAATGTGGTAAATCCAAGTCAGCTTAAAACATTCACGAATGACTTGCAACAGATGTCGATTTCAGAAAATAGCATACCTTTGTTTATTTCTATTGATGAAGAGGGAGGGCAAGTTTCAAGAATTGCAAGTAATCCTAATTTTGATGTACCAGTGTTTAGAAACTTATCAGAAATTACTGAAAGCTATGATAATGCCTGTTATGTTGGTAGCTCCATTGGACAATATTTATCAGAATATGGAATAAACTTAGATTTTGCACCTGTTGCAGATGTGTTAACCCAAAGTAGTAACACAGTTGTAGGTAAAAGGGCTTTTAGCAGTGACTATACTGTTGTATCGACTATGGTTCAAGGAATGATTGACGGGCTTCATGAGTATAATATTTTAACGTCGGCGAAGCATTTTCCTGGGCATGGAAATACAACAGGAGATTCTCATGACGGTTTTGCTTATAGTGATAAAACTTTAGAAGAAATTCAAAATCTTGAGCTGATACCCTTTGCTAAAGCAATTGAAAGTGGCACTGATATAATTATGATGGGACATGTTTCTATGGAGGAAATTATAGGAGATAATCGTCCGTCATCAATATCGTATACAATGGTTACGGAAGTATTGAGAGAATATATGGGGTATGATGGTGTGGTTGTTACAGATGCTCTTAATATGGGTGCCTTAGTAAACAATTATGGCTCTAATGAAACGGTTATACTTGCAGTTAAAGCGGGTGTTGATATGTTGCTTATGCCTTATAATTTTGAAGAAAATTATAACGCACTTTTAAATGCTGTTAAAAATGGTGAGATAAGTGAAAATAGAATAGATGAATCAGTTTATAGAATTTTAAAACTAAAAAGTAAATTATAAAAATGTAAAAAAACGAGATTAGAAAATTAACTTCTATCTCGTTTTTTATAATTATAATTTTGCAATAATTCCATCAACAAGTTTTTTAAATGTAGGTATCATTTCTTTACTAATCTCCATAACTTCACTATGGGAAAGTTTAGATTTGTGAATTCCAGCTGCCATATTTGTAATTGAAGAAATACTTAAAACCTTTAGTCCACAATGTGATGCCACAATAGTTTCAGGTATTGTTGACATGCCTACGTTGTCTCCACCAATCATTCTGAAAAACTTTATTTCTGCAGGTGTTTCGTAGTTTGGACCGGAATAGCCAACCAGGACACCAGTTTTTATATCTAAGTCTATTTCTTTAGCAACGGATTTAGCAAGGTCAACAAGTTCTTTTGTGTAAATGTTTGTCATGTCAGGGAAACGTGGTCCAAAATCATCTTCATTTGCACCAATAAGTGGATTTACACCCATATAATTTATATGGTCGGTGATAATCATAAAATCACCAGCGTTAAAATCGGGGTTAAGCCCACCTGTTGCATTTGTTGTAAAAAGAACTTCTATACCAAGTTTATATAATACTCTAATAGGATAGGTAACTACATCGATACCTTTTCCTTCGTAAAAGTGGTATCTACCTTGTAACAGTGCAACTTCTTTTCCATGTATTTTGCCAAAAATTAATTTTCCCTTATGTCCCTCAACGCTTGCTTTTGAAAAATGCGGGATATCTTGAAAATCTATTTCTTTTATATCTTGTAAATCGTCAGCGTATACTCCAAGACCAGAGCCTAGAACAAGTGCGATTTTAGGTGTAGGACGATAGCCTAACTTTTCCTCAATAAATGAGATGGATTCCTTTGTTTTTTCAAGTAATGTCATGATTTTACCACCTTTATCTAATATTTTTTAATAATTGTTTTAGCAGTTGTTTCATCTGTTATTAATGTTGTTATCAAATTTCTTTTAGCTGTCTCGAATATTATTTCAGCTTTTTCAGTGCCTTTTGCTACTGCAATAACCATAGGTGTTTTTCTTAAAGCCTCAATAGGACAAGCAATGTGCGTGTATTTATCTAAATTAAGTACATCTCCGTTTTTTAGTAGTAAATGGGATAAAATATCACCTTGAATTTTCTCGGTATGTTCTAAAAGATATGGATCGAAAGAAACTTCATCAATATATAGGTGTTCATCACCACCATATGAGCCTATTCCTATAACTGCGACATCGAGTTTGCCCCATATACTATTATAAAAATTCAACTTGTCTTTATCGGATGAAGTTAGACTTTTTTCTTTTAGGAAAGCAGGCAAATTTAGATAATGGGCTTTCCCGGAATATCTTTCAGCAAAACGGTCAGTTATATTATTTATTTGTAAATAAGGGTTGCTATCCCCAGAACAACCAATTAGTGGATAGAAAAAAACTGGGTTATTAGAGTTTTGATATTCCAAGTTTAAAGAAACACCATAAAGTGAACGTCCCCAACCAATTCCTATGTTCTTTTTTCCGTCAATCAAACTTGGTATCTTTTGGGCAGAAAGTCTACAAAAATTTTCCATAGTATTATTTAAATCCGATGGTATAATGTATACATTATCAATATCTAGACAATTTGCAAGTTCTTTTTCTAGAGCATCTACATTTAATATATCGGGTAGAGTTACATCAATTTTAACAATGCCGAGTTCTATGCTTCTTTTCACAATTCTACTTATTTGAGGTCTAGAAATTCCGGTAATTTTAGCTATATCATTTTGATTATATCCGTCAATATAATAATGTTTCGCCACACGATAAACAAGCATTGTATCATCAAGTACATTCATGACAAACCTCCATACTTTAGTTAATTAACACTAATTTCAATATAAGTATAATAATATATATTTATACTTATGTCAACTGTAATAGAAAAGAAGGGGATGTAAAGAACAGTTAACTTTCTTGACGTTAAAAAAAGTCATTATTTCTTTAAAACCCAAAGGGACTGGAAAAAATCTCACTTTAGCGAGTTTTTCACAGCCCTTTACTTTTAAATTATTACTTCATGTTTTCTAATAGATAAGTTTCAGCTTCTTTGCTCCACATACCATATGTTTTTGCAACAATTTTAGCAAGATTTGCAAATATAGGGTTATCTTGACCTATTTTTTCAAAATCTGAAATTGCTGTTAATTCTAAGTCTACATGAGGGTATATAAGTTTCTTACCTCCAGCTATATTAGGTAAGTTTAGAACAGTATCTATTACTGCGTTTAAACCTCCTATATGCGTTACCATAAATGATGGGTTTAGTTTACCTTCAGATGAAAGTTGTAAAAACTCTTTCATATCATCTGTATTACCACCACTTGTTCCGATAACATGAGTACCAGCATAATGCACTTTGTAAAAATTCATTTTAGCTTTGAACTCTGTATCCGTAGGTCCGGAGAAAAAGTTTAAGCAGCCATCTTTAGCGAGGAGACTATCAGCAAGTTCTATAACTTCACTTACAGGCGCATATACAGAAATATCATTAAAGCCTTTGCCAGATGTTATGTCCATTAATGTTTTATGTGGGTCATCAGATTTTGAAGTGTTTACATAATGGATTTCTACACCACGCTCTTTAGCATATTCTTTTGAAAAAATCTGCTCTGTACGATGTAGTTTTGCATCATCTATATCTGTTATAACCATAACACTAGGGCGTCTATCACAGTTGAGTAAGTATCCGATACCTCCCATACCCATAGGTCCACAACTTGCAAACATTCCACATATACCATCTATAACAATACCCATTTCATGATTGCGTGTACCCTTTATAGTGTGAAACATAGTGTGAAAAGCACCGATGTTACAACTTATAGGTTCTGCCATTGAAGCACTGTAAAAACCGGATTCGTCATTAAACTTGAGAAGGTTTTTCTGCTCCATGAAAGCTGAAGGTAAAACAACATATTGAGAAGAACCTCCACAAAATTCCATAGAATATCCAGCAATACCAACTGATAAATCTTTAAGTGCAACTTGTACTGTATAGCTATCACCAACTTTATAGTCTTGGCTCCATTTTGATCCAACTTCCTTTAATACGCCGGCAAATTCATGGCCAACAATACTTGGATGCACATCTAAGTCATTATTTACAAGCCAATGCTCTGATGCAATTTTTGTTGCCTTATGGGTAGACATACAAACACTGTCGCAAACAATTTCCATTAATATTTCATTATCTTTGATATTAGGGAGTTCAAATTCTTCTAAACGTAAATCATTTTTACCATATAGTCTTACTGCTTTTGTTTTCATTTAAATCATCTCCATTTTATAATTTTGATAACTGTACAAAATCTTCTTTTGTGTGGTTATATACACTTTTGAAAATAGGATACATTTTATCATAGTATTCAACCCATTCTGGTATAGGTTGTACAACTTTATCAATTTTAACACAATCGTCAATAGCTTCTTGAACAGAATTATATTCTCCTGTTGTAAGAACTGTCATAAGTGCAGTACCAGCAGGAGCACCAAAAGTCACATTTGGAACTTCAACAGGCATATTTATAACAGAAGCTTTGATTTTCAACCATAAATCACTTGCACAACCACCACCAACAGCTCTAAGTTTTTCCATTTTAACTCCTGATGACTTCGCAACTTCAATATTGTCTCTTAAGGCGAAAGAAGTACCTTCCATAACTGCACGCATTAAGTGAGCTTCTGTAGTAGCTAGAGATAAACCGAAAAATACACCTCTTGCGTTACTATCCCATATAGGTGCACGTTCACCAGCCATATATGGTAAGAAAATTATATTTGTTGGTTCAGGAGATATTTTTTGAATATTATTTTCCATGTTAATATACTCTGTACCATAATCATTTTCTCTACCTCTTAGTGCATCACGACACCATTTGTATGAGGCGTCGGTAGTACTCATAGGACCAACCATTATTTTAATATCAGGACTAAGACCGATAGCTGTTGCTAGGTAAGGTGAAGTATTCTTCTCATCGAAAGCAACAGTTAAACATGACGATGTACCGATAGCCTCAAATGCATCACCCTTTGCAACTATACCAGCTTCAATCGAGCC
>JBKEBX010000065.1:0-1857 GCA_047973385.1 Lachnospirales bacterium
ATTTTCATCATGCAAAGGACGCATATCTGAACATAGTAGTAGGTAATGTTTACAATACTAAATTTACAAGTAATCCAATGAACTTTTTTAAAGTTCAAAATAATAATAAAAGATCTTACAACTTAAAAAGAATGTATGAGTTTAACGTTGAGCGAAAGGGATATATTGCATGGGACACATCTAAGGAAAATAACTCTTTAGAAATTGTTAAAAGAAGTATGGGTAAAAATGATATTCTTTTTACCAGAATGAGTAAAGAACTTAAAGGTAAGTTTTTTGACCAAAACATAATGCCGAAAGGAAAAGGGCAACATACTATAAAAACAAAAGAATCTCCACTAAGTGATATAAATAAATATGGTGGATACAATAACGTTTCAGGTGCATACTTTATGCTTGTTAAACACTTTGATAAAAAAGGAGTTGTTAAAAAAACTTTAGAACATGTACCTGTTTATTTAGTGAAGTCTATAGAAAAGGATGAAAGTGCTTTAGTTAACTATGTGCTAGATTTAGGATATATTGAACCTGAAATACTTATAAAAAAAATAAAAATAAATTCACTTATTAATATTAACGGTGGGTTATTCCATATTTCAAGTAGAACAGGTGTACAAATTAATTTAAAACCAGCTATGCAACTTATTGTAGATGATAAAACTTATAAATACGTTAAAAAGCTTGTAAAAGTTGTTGATAAAATCAATGAATATGCTAAAAATAAAGGTACTGAAATCTACAAAGTAAACTCTTATGATGAAGTGGAAAAAGAAGAAAATCTTAAAGTTTATGATTTATATATTGATAAGCTAGAAAATACAACATTAGGTAAAAGACCAAATAGCATTTTAGAAAAGTTGGTAAATAAAAAAGAATTGTTTGAAAGTTTAGATATTGAAAATCAATGTATTGTTTTAGTAGAAATTTTAAAATTTTTTGAATGCTCAGCTAGAGTGTGTAATTTGAAATTAATAGGTGAGTCAAAAGACTCAGGAAAAACTCTTGTTAACAAAGACTTGGCAATGTTAGAGAAGGCAATGTTGATACATAAATCTGTTACAGGTTTCTATATGTCCAAAGTCGATATAAAAAGTTTATGAGTTGGAGAGTTGTAGTAATAAGAAATAGGGCAAAGTTAGATCTTAAACTAAACACTATGGTAGTAAGAGGAGATGAAACTTTTAAGTTAAGTTTGTCTGAAATATCAACAGTAGTAATAGAAAATACAAGTGTTTCTATTACTGCTGCATTATTAAATGAATTAATAAAACAAAAAATAAAAGTGATTTTTTGTGATGAAAAGAGAAACCCGTCATCTGAATTATTACCTTATTATGGAAGTCACGATACTAGTGCAAAGATAAGAACGCAGATTAAATGGAACTCTTTTGTTAAAGGTGTAGTTTGGACAGAAATTGTAAGAGATAAAATAAATAAACAAAGGGACTTGTTGCGAAAACTTGAAAAAAAAGAATATAAAATTCTAGATAGTTATCTAAAAGAGATATCTTTTAACGACGAGTCAAACAGAGAAGCACACGCTTCAAAAGTTTATTTTAATGCTTTGTTTGGTTTAGATTTTACACGCACAAACTCAAGTAAAATAAACAGTGCATTAAACTATGGATATAGTATTTTACTATCTGCCTTTAATAGGGAAATTGTAATATGCGGTTATCTTACTCAAATTGGTATTTTTCATGATAATATGTTCAACAAGTTCAATCTAGGAAGCGACTTTATGGAACCCTTTAGACCAATAGTAGATGAGTTAGTTTACAATATGGAACTTGTTAAGTTTGAAAGTGAAGAAAAATTGGAACTGGTAAATGTTTTAAATTTAGAGATTAAATTTGA
>JBKEBX010000073.1:0-6587 GCA_047973385.1 Lachnospirales bacterium
GCGGCAATATAACAAATAGATTTAGCATGAGCGATCAAGTGATTTGCCGAAAATTCGACGGCTCGAATGCGAAATATTATTGGCGATTGGTTGTAGGCGTTGGTGCTGATTATATAGACTTATCGAAGATAGACAAGGATGGTTCTGGAGTGCCTGAAATCGGCGATGAAATAATTCAATTCGGTAATAGAGCTGATGTAAAGCGCCAGCAAGCTATTGTACTGAGTGCTTACGGTAGCGATGCGCCATCGATGAAGCAATATGCTAAGGTGAACAGCTATGACTTGACAGGTAAAGAAGTGACGGTAATATCACCGGCAGGGAATAGGTTTACAGGAAGCTTTATCATTGAAGATAGCGGTAAGGACTTAGTGCAGCAGCTGAATGATGTTAGTGGGAATTTGGAAGCGTTTAAGGTGGAGACTAATGCTAAGTTTGAGGTTAACGATGATAGGATTGATTTATCTGTTAGTGAGAGCAAAGATTATGCTGATAGTCTAGTAGATGGGATAGAAGTTGGTGGGGTGAACATGCTTTCAGACACAAGTTCAGATGTCGCATATGTAAATAGGAATAGCGATACATTCGACACTATACGTACAGTCAATCTTACTTCTCTAGGCTTGAAAGCCGGTGATGTTGTGACAGCTTCTATAATTATTGATGGAGAAGGTATTTTCCCAACAACTGATGCTTCATTTAATATTAGATATCACAATGGTAGCACTGGTTATTTTAAAGGTGAAGATTATAGCAATAGTCATGAGGGTCATTGCGTAGTTGCTTCAAAGATACGATCAGGTAGCACACATCTTGCAATCATCGTTCGTGCAGGAACAGGTTTATACAAATATAGCTATAAAGAGTTGCAACTTGAAAAAGGCAACAAAGCAACAGCGTGGTCACTCTCTCCGGCTGATGCACAAAAAGAAGCTAATGAATATGCAGATGAAAAGGATACTGAGCTCAATAATTCTATTTCTGAATTGCGAACAGAAACAAATGCACAGTTCACTGTTCAAGCTAATCAGATAGCCTCAAAAGTGTCTCAGACTTCTTTTGATGCACTAGGTAATAGAGTAAGTTCTGCAGAGAGTAAGATAGTTCAGAATGCTAGTGATATTACATTATCTGTTAGTGAAAGCAAGGACTATGCAAATAATTTGGTAGATGGGATTGAGGTTGGAGGGGTGAATTTGCTTCCTGTAACTAATCAAGGAACAACAGGCTGGAGCTACGTAGTAAGTGGTGGTGAAAATACTTACTCTTCTGTAGAAGTATTAGGCGTGCAAGGAGTCAAAAGTACGTGCACATTGGTGACATCTAGCTATCATGTGATTGCTCATAAAATTACAAGAGGTCTTATTGAAAATAATAAACAATACACTTTTTCGATGGATGTTTATTGTGAGTTTGATACAGAGGCTGAAATATATCTTAGAAATAGTAATGCATCTAATATTTTGTTGGAATTTGGAGGAGTAACAATTAAAAAGAATGAATGGACACACGTAACCTTAAGCGCAGAAACAACATCTGATAAAACTACAAATCAATTGCTATATATGAAAGGGTTTAATCATTTGGGCTCTGTTATATTTGCAAATCTTAAGCTTGAAAAAGGTAACAAAGCAACAGCATGGTCTCCTTCTGAATCTGACAGATTAGCAGAAGCAAATAAGTATGCGGATGAAAAAGATACTGAGCTCGCATCATCGCTAACCATTACGGCAAATAAAATAAGCTTAGCATCACAAACAATAGAACTTACCGGTAATGTATTAGCAGATGCAATCGAAATAGGAGGTGATTTAAAAGTAGGCAGTCGAGACAGTGCAGCAGCTTTAGAGGTGAGTAAATCAGGTGCATTCTATGCTAAAGGAAGTGATGGGAGTAATCAAATGATTGTTGATAGTGATGAACAGTTGATTGAATTGAAGAGTGATAAGGTAGCTGATGGCATCTCCGGTACAGAGTCAGGCACGACAGTAATACGCATGTCATCTGGTGATGGCAGTATTTCAGTCCGTGGCGCTACTTCAGCTGCTTCTAATTCATCTACTGTTGTAGGAAATGGCGGGGTGTTTGCAAATACCGCATTACAAACAATTTATCCTGCTTCAACAGGAATACAAGCGAAAGCTTCAATCGTTGGACTTGGGCAAGGAAATGTCCCTGCTGATGTTTTTGGTGCCGGTTTTGTGGCTGGTGTTTATGGGCGAGCAAGTAATAAAAGTACAGCTCCTGCGTATGGAGGGTATTTCGATATACTCAGAACTAATGGTTTAGTTCTAGGAATGAAGTTATTTACAAGCTCTACTGCGGCAACAACTGTAATTGAAAATAACGTAAGTCTTGTAGTTTCAACTTCATCAAAAGTACAGACTTGTAAACTCAGAGATGATGCATATGCAGGAACTGTTATAAGATTTCGACAAGCGATAGGGCGAGGTTCTATTAAAGTTATTCTAAATGATTCATCTACAACAGTGATGTATGATGATGATAGTTCGAATGAATATTTTTATGTTGAATGTGGATGGTCAGGAGAGGCTATTTGTTTAGGAAAATTAAATGTAAATGGAGCGTTAAAAACGGTGTGGTTATTCGGAAGATTCAAATTTTAAAATTAAAGCAAAAAGAAAACAGTAAATTTAACAAGAAGCACAACAGTAAGCGAAGGTGTTCGCACAACTGAAACAGCAACTTACAACGTGTCAGCAACAGTTGTAAGTGATGAAACACAAACAAACGCTCTGCAAACACTAAGAATACAGGTGAATGAGAATGAGTCCGGTTATGTTGGAGATATGGTGCTTGATAATTATCGCAAGATATTTAATCTGACAACTGAAGCTAATTTCATGGATCACTATGTGATTTTCTCTGAAATTTTGGAGGAAATATTAGGTGTTAATAATGAAGATGCATCTGAAGAACAGGTAGCATGAAGATAGCTCAAGATAAATTAATGCATCTTTTATCCGGTGCAGTAATCACGTTAGCCTTAATGCAAATTCATTTGCTTGTAGCTGTTGTTGCAATAATAACTATCGCAATAGGTAAAGAGCTTCGCGATAGATTGACGAAAAAAGGAACTCCAGATCGATGGGATATTGTCGCTACCGTTATCGGCGGTGCTTTGGCATTTGCTTGGTCGTGGTTTTTGGAGTGGTTTATAACTGTAATTTAAAAATGAAGTAATTATATGCATGTGTGGGAGATTGTAGCTTCAATTATCGGGGGAGGTTTAGGACTGAAAGGAATTGAAATGCTTACAAAGACGTTCACTTTAGGTTCTGTTATTAAACAAGCTGATCTTTCTGTTCGCGAAAAAGAAATTAATAGAGCTGAAGAGGTTCTGAATATATACCAGATAACTATTAAAGATTTGAACGATCAGATTGAGCGTATCAATAATCAAGCAAAAACAGCTTATGATGCGTATCAGAAGATTATTGACACGCTCGAAGAGAAAAATAAGATGCTTAAAGATGAGGTTTGCAAATTAAAAAAGGAAGTTGAAAAACTCGAAGAATATAAAGCTGATACCTGTAAGCATTTTGGAGATGGGAAATGTAAACTAGTTAATAGTAAAGATTAGATAAATGAAAGAATTAATTAAAAAGATATACACAGACTGTACAGATGCAAGAGCAGAAGAATTTGCACTATTCTTTGAAAGCTTCATGTTTCAGTACAACATCGAAAATATTCACCGCAAACGTGCTTTTTTTGCTCAAATCGGTCATGAAAGTGGGCAATTGAAATATACTGAAGAGAATCTTAACTACTCGGCTAAGGCTTTGCGTTCGGTATTTGGTAAGTATTTCAATACTGATGCAGATGCGCAGGCATTTGCTCGACAGCCCGAAAAGATTGCTAACCGTGTTTATGCTAATCGTATCGGGAATGGAGAAGAATCTTCGGGTGATGGTTGGCGGTTCAGAGGTCGTGGGCTTATACAGATTACCGGCAGAGCTAACTATGAAAAAATTAGTGAGCTTACCGGAGAGGATTTTGTATCGTATCCAGAAAAACTTTCAGAACCGGGTACCGCAGTATTGTCAGCTGTTGTTTGGTGGTGCGATGCCGGGTTGAACGAATTAGCCGATAAACTTGGTGGTGCTGATGATTTAGAAGTATTCAAGAAGATTACTAAGTGCATTAATGGCGGTTATAATGGCTTGGATGATAGGTTAGATATTTACGAACGCACTAAAGCATATATAAAATAATACTATGGCATTACTAGGAAAAATATTTGGTAATCAGAATGTCGTTGATAAGGGTATTGATGGTATCGAAAAAATTCTCTACACTAACGAGGAAAAGGCTGAAAATAAGATTGAGTTGCTAAAGGCTTATGAGCCTTTCAAATTAGCTCAACGCTTAATTGCTTTGCTTGTTACAGGTGTATATCTGTTTGTTTTGCTTTTGTGTGTTGTGATGACTTGCATAAGCTGCTGGAGCGATAAGGCTATGGAACTGGCTAAAGAACTTGCTAGTTGGAACAATGAACTGCTAAGTATGCCGTTCATATTAATAATGTCGTTCTACTTTGCCGGAGGTGCAGCCGAAGGTGTTATTAATAAATTTAGAAAACAGCAAAAGAAATGAAAGATAAGTAAATTGACGTTTACGTTTTTAGCCCTGCCTATTGGTAGGGTTTTTTTATGCCCATAATCAATTATTTAAACAAATAACCCTTATTTCTCAACGTTAACTCAATGTTAACAATCATCATTAAATCAAACTTTTTAAAAGAAAAGTTTGCAATCAACGTCAAAAGCTATATCTTTACAGTATTGAATTACAAAACAAAGAGTATTTACAAATTAAAATTTAGAAATTATGAAAATTTATCAAGCATTCGCAAAAACAACAGAGAACGGACAATTCACTCTAACAGAAATCACAGCTAAAAATATCAAAGAAGCTAGAAAATGGTTTAAAGAGAATACAGTTGAAAACGAAAGAGTTTATTTAAAAAAGTAATTACAAAACAGGGGGCTCAACACCCCCTGCACAAAACAACAAAAAAAGGAATTAATCATTAGGGCAGAGCCCTGTTAAATAAAAAATATTATGAAAGCGAATATTAAACAATTATTGGATAGCGTTATTTTGGACAATGAAGAGTTTATCAGAGATTACTCAGAAGATGGAAATATCAAAGAATATTTATTAGGATGTGCAGATGCAGAGGGCATCTATTGGTATCTTACAGATGAAGAGATTACACAATTAGAAAATAACATCAATGTTGATGAAATATACGATGAGGTTTATGCTTTATTTGATGAGTACGATTATAGTGTTGACGAGTAGAAAGAAATTTAATAATCAATCAAGAGGGCTTGCGCCCTCTTTAATCTAAAATATTATGAAAACGAATCTTGTAACAAAATTAGAAGAAGAATTAAACACAACTTTTAAAAATAATGATGGAAAGGAACTAGTCATTGAAGTTTTTGAAACTATTGCTGCTAGGATCAAAAAGGAAAAATTTGGGGAAAATGAGTTAATCGAATTATCTGAAAGGCTTTGGGAGATAGCAGATCATCACGGTACTGAACAGGGCAGAACTGATTTTTCACTATTTATGATGGTGCGTGCATTTCAGAACACTAACGATTTAGCACTTGTTTAAAATGCGCTTTGCAAACTCGCCAAGTTTAGGGCGCAATACAGTTGAACATAAAATAGTTTATTTAAAAAAATAAAAGAAACATGGAAAAGCCATATAAATTTACGATTATTGGCAGAGAGACTAAAAAAATTCGTGAAACAAATGCGAAACCTACCGGACATGAGTTATTTTCGTGGATTCCAACAGGAAAAGAAAATGAGAAAAAATATACGCAGGTTGCGGATGCTTGGATAGATACTCGTTATGAAGCCAAACTACGTCTATACAACTACGTAATGAGAAAATGCAGTAAATCAGAAGTAAACAATATTGTATCTGATTTACAGAAAGAGTTTAAATCAGTTTGGGATTAAAAATTTGAATAAATAAATGTAATGTCAGTGTATTGCTGATGTGATTGAACCCCATTAGAAGAATTTATTATGTAGTAATTTAATTCTTCTAATGGGGTTCAATCTCTATCTTTTGTGACATTACTTTTCGCTTTTCCTCAACAGTTTCCGTGGTGTAGCTTTCTATCAATATATTTTCAGCTTGTTTTTAACTGATGTCTAATTTTCAGTGCATCAAAAATGCTGAATTTTCTTGGCGACTTGAATTTCTGTATGCTGCAATTTGAGTCTCAAAGTTTATTGACTAAAGACATCAAACGTTAACTCAACGTTAACTATTGCAGTTTGAACAATCTTTTCTTTTAAAAAGTTTGCAAATAACATCAAAAGCTGTATCTTTACAGTATTGAATTACAAAACAAAGAGTATTTACAAATTTAAAATTTAGAAATTATGAAAACTTATCAAGCATTCGCAAAAACAACAGAGAACGGACAATTCACTCTAACAGAAATCACAGCTAAAAATATCAAAGAAGCTAGAGTTTGGTTTGAAGAGAATACAGTTGACCATGAAAGAGTTTATTTAAAAAAGTAATTACA
>JBKEBX010000033.1:0-6046 GCA_047973385.1 Lachnospirales bacterium
TCTACAACATATCCAACACAATCAATTAGCCTAACATTCATGTTAATGTTTTCGTTTATACCTATACTTACTGCATTTGATGGCACAAACTTTGGCTCTGTTGTCATAATCTGCTTACCTGAACCACTTTGTGGCAACTCATCTCTTGCTCTTTCCTTACTATGTACTTCATGAATATTAGGTATAACCATTTCTTCCATAAACTTCTTTATAAAAGTAGATTTACCCGTTCTAACAGGCCCGACAACACCTATGTATATATCTCCCTTTGTTCGTTCTGCTATATCTCTATAAATATCAAAGTTATTCATATTAACCTCCAGTTATTTTTATTATACTTTATGTTATAGTTATTTTTTTAGAACAACTTTATTATCCAATAACCTATCACACCATCTTCAAGTTTTTCAATATCCTTTGTGGTTTTAAACTGTACTGCACCGTTTAAAATCGCCTCTTCTTTTTTATCCTTTGTATACTCGTCTTTTACTGCTAAAAAAAGTTCTGTATTATCTAAACTTTTATGAAAGCCAAGTAAAATCTCATCATATAATTCATTTGCATTTACGATTATAGGTTGATAATATAAATTCCAATATTTTCTATCTAAAAGTCCAATATCTCTTATTGAGATTTTCCTCCAAAAAACTTCTAGTTTTTGGCTTGTAAAGGGATAAACTTCGGGATACTCATTAAAAATATCATCAAGTGTTAATTCTTTTTTTAATGCTACATCATTAATAATCTTATCTTTTAAAGCAATTGCCTCATCATCATTTTGCAAAGGTATATCTTCTTCTGTAATTTCTTGTTTAACTACTTGTTTCTCATCATGTAACTTTGTTACTACTTCTTCTTTTATTTCTTCTTTTATTTCTTCTTTTATTTCTTCTTTAACTTCTTTTTCAGTGTGCTTCACATATGTTTTTAACTTATCATTAAAAACATAATTTTCATCTAATTCGGTATAAAGTAGAATAAATTGTTCAGCATTATTATTGTTATCAATAGAAATAAAAATACCTAAAGCATCATCAATATTAAACTTATCAATTTTACCATATTCTAGTTCTTTGTAAAATGTGCCTTCGCTTTTGTTTATATTTATTTCACCAATAGTATAATATATTATATTATCCCTATCCTTAAAAATCATATTAACAAAATGTGGTTCACCAAAAGTAACCCCATATATTTTTACTTTTACTATGTATACACCATCTTTTGTTTCTATGACAACATCACCAAAAACCTTTTTGTTTTTGAACTTCATATTTTTATATGCCCTTAGGCTTACACTTTTTCTAGTATATTTTTTCATTAAAAAATCACCTCACAATATTTTATGTGAAGTGATTTTTTATTATGCTTATTTTTTATAAGTTGCCTAAATCTTTATACATCTTAGAATATACTTTATGTACGTCTACAACTTACCACCTACACCCTTAAATTTCTCAACAAAATCAGAAATCTTTTGAAGTACATCTTGTTTCTTTGTTAAATATTTGGGGTTAAGTGGACTCATTTTAGGTAAAATAGCGTTTAGCTCCGTCCCCTTTTCACTTGCATATTCTTTATGTAATGAGTTAAGTATATATCGCTTTGCAGCCTCCTCGTTAAGCCCCTCTTCCTTAATCAAATTCTCTACTTCTTTTAGTTGTTCTTGTTGTGCAAAAGTAAAGAACCCTTCGATTATACTAGCCTTGTCCTTTATCTCGTCTAAATCTGTTTTGTTTATGAAATCAACTACTAGACTTTCTTTACCACGACTTCCCACACTAGACCTAACTACACGACGAACTTCATTAACCAAATCATCTTTATCTTTCATATTTTTATTTTTTTCAAAAATCAGTTCAAGTATATAGTCAAGGTTTATTTCTTGGGATTTTAAAAGGTCTACCTCAAAAACCACATCATTCCAATCTACCTGCGTGTTTTCGTCTTTTCCACCGTACTTTTCATCATTATCTTTTCTTTGTTTTCTAAGCCATTCACGAATGTCATTGTATGTAGAACGATAATCTTGAATTACCCTTTCTTCTGGTACTTCTAGCACTTCCATTTCAGATAGTTCTTCATCGCTTATATGGTGTGTATTTTTAAAGTCTTCTAAAGCTTTTTCATCATTTACATCAATAAGTTGTAACTCTTTTAAACTCGTAAACTCATCATAGTTTTGTAAAATGTTTTCAACTCTCAAATATTCACCAAAAAGTTTAGCAAAGTCTTTTTTATCTTTTTCCGTTTCTATTTTATCAATACTTGGATAACGTTCATTTAACTCTCTAATCACTTCCATATATCCACGGCGTGATTCACCTGTTACTATATCCTTAAAGCCCTCCATATACTCTTTGTAACTTTTCTCCAAAACTACATTTTTAGTTTTTTCATCGCCAAATAGCTTGATTGCATCAATAGTTGCTTTTTCTAAATCTCTAAATGTTACGATGTTTCCAAAGGTTTTTGTAGAGTTATAAATACGGTTAGTGCGTGAAAAGGCTTGCATCAAACCATGGTAACGTAAGTTTTTGTCAACAAACAACGTGTTTAAAGATGGTGCATCAAAGCCCGTCAAAAACATACCTACAACAATCAACAAGTCTATCTCCTGTTTTTTCACTCTATTGGCAAGGTCACGGTAATAGTTTTGAAACTCTTTACTATCTACGCCAAAGTTGGTTTTAAACATATGGTTATAGTCTTTGATAGCCTTTGTTAAAAACTCTTTTGCACTACTATCCATGGCAGTAGGTTCAAAGGTTTCATCTGGTATTTCGCCAACTGCATTTTGTTCTTCATTAGCAGCAAAAGAAAATATTGTAGCTATCTTCAAAGGTTTTTCACTGTCTTTTTGCAAGTTGTCTAAAGCTTCATAATACAACTTTGCCATATCAACGCTACTTACGGCAAACATAGCGTTAAAGCCTTTTGCACCTACATTTGTTCTATGGGTTTTGATTTTGAAATTTCTCAAAATATATTCAGAAATCTCTTGTATACGGTTTGGGTGTAACAAAGCCTCTTGCACTTCTTTAGATGAGAGCTTTTTCTCATCTTGTTCCATTTCAATAGATTTAAACATAGGTCTTACATCATTATAGTCTACCTTAAACTTTAAAACTTTTTCATCACGAATAGCATTTGTTATAACATAGGAATGTAGTTCACCACCAAAAACAGATGCCGTTGTTTCAGAGCCAAGGGCATTTTCTGGAAATATAGGAGTACCTGTAAAGCCGAACTGATAGTATTTTTTAAACTTTTTCTTGAGGTTCTTTTGAGCCTCGCCAAACTGGGAACGATGTGCCTCATCAAATATAAAAACTACTTGTTTATCATAAATCGGTAAGTCTTCATCACCTTTCATAAGGTTGTTAAGCTTTTGTATAGTCGTTACAATAATCTTGTTGTCATCTTTATCTATGTTTTTCTTTAGACCTTTTGTATTATCTGAACCGTTTACACTATCTGGTGAAAACCTTTGATATTCTTTCATAGTTTGAAAGTCAAGGTCTTTTCTGTCTACAACAAAAAATACTTTTTCTATAAAGTCTAGTTCTGTAGCTAGTCGTGCCGATTTAAAGCTTGTAAGAGTTTTGCCTGAACCTGTTGTATGCCAAATGTAGCCACCACTTTCAGGAGTTGCCCATTTTTTACCCTCATAGGAACTTTTTATTTTCCACAAAATACGTTCAGTAGCTGCAATCTGATAAGGTCGCATAATAAGTAAAGTGTTGCTCACGTCAAAAACTGAGTAATTTACCATTACATTTAACAGTACATTTTTTTGGAAAAAAGTGGCTGTGAAGTCTTTTAAGTCTTTAATCAAGCTATTATCTGACTTTGCCCAGTTCATAGTAAAGTCAAAGCTATTTTTATCACGTTTTGTAGTGTTGGCAAAGTATCTTGTATCTGTACCATTAGATATAACGAAAATCTGTAAATATTTAAAAAGGGAGTTTTCAGAGTTAAAGCTTTCTTTTGTGTATCTATGTACTTGGTTAAAAGCCTCTTTTATGGCGATACCACGTTTTTTAAGTTCTACTTGTACAAGAGGTAGCCCGTTAACCAAGATAGTTACATCATAGCGATTACTATGTGTTCCCTTTTGTTCAAACTGCGAAATCACTTGGACTTTGTTTCTTGCAATATTCTTTTTATCTAACAAGTAGATGTTTTGTATATGACCGTCAGCAAAAACAAAGTCGTATATATAATCGTCGTGGATTTTACGAGTTTTATCTATAAGGTTATCGCTTGGTTTGTCTAAGTATTCTGTACAAAACCTTTTCCATTCCTCATCTGTAAAGTTCACATCGTTTAGGTTTTCAAGTTGTACTTTTACATTTGCTAACATTTTTTCTTGTGTAGTTAAATCAGGTAAATTCTCATAGCCTTGGTTTACCAAATCCTCTATAAGTTCTTTTTCAAGATCTGCTTCTCTTTGGTAACTACCGTCTAGTTGTTCTATTTTTGTATATTTATCTAAAACTATAAAGTTGTTAGTTTGTACAATGGGTTTATCCACAAACATTTTATTCCTCCTCATTCATAGGGGGTGTTTATGGGGCTTTGCCCCAAACCCCACAAGGAACTCGTTCCTTGACCTATCATAAATTTTGTTACACAAAATTTGTGGGTTATGTTGGTTATTTCTCTAGTTCCTTAAATGTTAATAGCTTATCTCGGTAATATTCGTATTGTTTTTGTCTTGCTTCTATTTCGGCAGGTAAGCCTTCTGTTATGTCGTTACATAGGGTGTCAAAACGGTCTAGGATATCTACTATGCGTTGTTGTTCGGCAAGGGGTGTGATAGGGATTACTATTTTCGCCATATCTGTAGCTGAAACATCTATCACTTTAGTTCCTTTTGCATATTTTCTTTTTATTTTTGCAAAATAAGATGTTTGAGTATAGTATGCAAAGTACTTACTTAAAATTGTGTTGGTCGGTTTTAAAATTGTAGCATGTCCTCCAGTAACAGCTTCCTTTTCTCCTAAGTACACAAGAGCTTTCCCAACATCTTTTAAATTCTCGCTTGTATTAGTAATAACAATATCACCAAAGTTAACTTTCTTAAGTTTCTTAGCGTATTCACTTGAAACAAAGGATATAGTTTCTGTTGTATATGTACCATAATAAGTATATATTTGCCCATAATGAATAGCCGGAATCCCTGTATTAGTAAATTCACTTTTAGGCAAACCATTACCACGTACAATCTCAAATATCTCACCCAAAGTTCTCCACTCAACCTCATCACCAAACGTCAACAAACTATCCCTATAATACTCATACTGTTTCTTTCTTGCTGTAAGCTCTGCTGTAAGCTCTGCTGTAAGCTCTGCTGTAAGCTCTGTGAAATTGTCCAAAATTCGTACAATTTCCTCTTGTACTTTGAGGGGTGGGAGAGGTAACATTAAACTTTCTATACTATTTGCCTTTATATAACCTTGGCTAGATGCATTCTTTCGTGTTATCAATGAATTTTTCACACTAATAGAAGTTATAAAATAGTAAAAAAACTTAGTGATAATCTTGCTGTTATCTAATCTTAATAAGTATAGATTTTGACCATAAAAATCCCTATCGTCATCTACAATACACGCTTCGCCAATAGTACCAATCATTGTAATTAGAATATCTCCGATAGATACATACCTTTTAGCAGAAATACTTTTATAGTCTTCTTTCGAAATATAACTTGTATTATTAAAATCTAATACTCCGTTTTTTATATTTTTTGATGTTATATATGGTACGCCTATTTCAACATAATTAGGAGTAGAAGGCATTAACCAAAAACTATCTTTTTTAACATCATTAGTTGTTACATACTCCACCCCATCAGGGCAAAGCTCTTCTATGAGCTGTTCTAGTTTACTCAATTATTCCACCTCGATCTCTGCGATAATCTTATTTATCTCACTACGCAACACTTCTTCTCGTGCAACTATTTGTTCAATCTCAGCATTTAGTTCCTTAATATCAATTACTTCTCTTGTGTCTTTCGCCTGGACATATGTTGAAACAGAAA
>JBKEBX010000031.1:0-9118 GCA_047973385.1 Lachnospirales bacterium
GTAACATTATTCTAACTAAAAGCTATCTCTAATAATTCAAAGTCCTTTACATTATTAACTTTTAAAGTCACTTCATAATGACCAGCATCTACCTTTATTTTTGAAGTCTTAATTTCCCCATTTTCAATATTACTTTTCGAAATAAATTCATTGTTTAAAAACAAATCAATTTCTGCATTTCCATTAGCTTTAATTAAAACATTATTGAAACCATTCTCGCTTTCGATATATCTAAATGTAATTTCATCATGATTTGATATATTTACAACTGCTTCATTTTTATCGTCAATTAATCCAATATAAGCTTTTCCTTTTAATCTACAAGCTTGATAACCATAGATTATCTCACTATTTGTAAATGGTTTCCCAAGACCTTGTGATGTCATCTTAACTTCATCAATACTTCCGTCTTGATTTATTGTTATTGGTTCAATACAAAGTCTGCGATATTGTTGAACACCTCTGCTACATCTATGATAGAATACATACCATTGATTATTAAAATACTCAATTGAACCATGATTATTCCAACTTGCAGGGTCACATTCTTCATTGTTTATTATTACACCTCTATATGTAAATGGGCCAAGGGGTGATTTACTTGTTGAATAACCCAAAGAAGTTGGTTTTCCATATTCAATATTAGCATAGACTAAATAATAAGTATCACCAATTTTTCTCATTGATGAACCCTCATGGAAAAAATGTTCTTCTTCTGTAACTAAATTATCGACAATTTGACTACTGTCAAAGGAAATCATATCCTCATTCATTTTTACCCCATGTGAAAATAATTGCCCCCAATAATAGTAAGCTTGACCGTCATCGTCAATGAAAATTGCAGGGTCAATTCCTCCAATTGGAAATTGTATTGGGTTTGTAAAAGGCCCATTTGGGCTATCTGAAACTGCTACTCCCTCGCTATCATCTGGCATACAGAAGTATAAATAGTATTTTCCATTTCTATAAGCAACGTCAGGGGCAAATAATAGTGGTGGTCGTTCTTTATCTTCAAAATTTTCAAAATTTTCTTTTTCCTCTGTATGTTCCATGTTTGCCAACATTTTTTGTATAAAGGGTGTTGGATTAGACCAGTCAATACCTTGATATTTTGGTGCATCTGGGTTATTAAACCAAGGTACATCTTTTCCTTCAAAACTAACATCACTTATATTCCAATTTTTCATATCAGCCGTTGATATTACATGATATTTTTCACTACAGTACATATCATTTCTTTCATCAAAGCTACCATAAATATATAAATTACCGTCTGGCATAACATGAGCTTCACTGTCTGGAATATGTATATCTAATGGTAATATTGGGTTTCTTGTATTTTCGTGTTTTCTTGTCATATTTTCCTCCATAAATTACTAAAAATATTAGCGCTTAACCTTTTGTGCTTTCAAATTAAATTATCCCCAAAATCTGCATAAGAAACATTTATACAGATTTTATTTCAATTTCATTTAAGAAACTGAATAAATCTTCTAGATTTGTGTATAATTACACCATATCACCCCCTTAAATTTCAAGAAATTTTATCATATGGCAACGTTTCAAAATTCAGAAAGAAAAAATTTCATTGATAAAAATAGCGATAACAGTACTTTTTTTCAACAATAAAGTAACATATTTTATTTAATTGTAATTTTATTGTTGAAAAAAGGTACGAGCTGAGCGTATATTTTTATCAATTAAATTTTTCTTTTCCTTTTTGCAACGTTGCCAATGTTCTTATTGATTAATATTTCTATATTTTTTTGCTGGCATTCCAACTTCTTGTTTAAATACTCGACAGAAATAATTATAGTCTGAAAAACCAACTTCTGAAGAAATTTGGCTTATTGAAAGATTGGTTTCTCGTAAAAGAAGTTTTGATTTTTCTAAGCGAAGTAGTTTAATGTGTTGTGCAAGTCCAATTCCAAGATATTTTTCACAAGTAGCGTAAAGTTTACTTCTACTTATTCCAAAATCTCGTGCTATTTGTTCTACAGACAAATCATCTGCTAAATTAGAATGTAAATAATTATTTAAATTTTCCATAAAATTTTGACGTCTAACGGACACCAAATCCTTCAAAAGTGCATAAAAGGTACATGCTTCCATTATTTTTGCAGCTGCATGTATTTGCTCAGATGTTTTTCGCTCAATTTGTAGAAATAATTCTTTAGAATTTGTAGGTACAATATTGTTGTCCTCTAATGCTTTATTTAAGAGGGATTGAAGAATTTTATCATCATGAATATCAGTAATCTGACCGAACATAATATATCCAATTGTCAATCCATTATCAATTAAGGGAGCAGTTGCTTCAATTAATCCAGCATGGCAGTGATAAACATGCATTTTTGAAATTTTTTTACAATGCTCGAAGGATTGAATGTTACTTTTTTGACATTTTTCAAGAGCCACAGTATTATTTTGCAGAATACTACAAAAAGAACAATGAGATTCGGGGTATGCAAGTAATTCGTTGTAGTCAATGTCAAAAATAACAATTTTGATTTTAGTTAATATATAAAAATCTTTTAATAATGATTTTAGTTCTACAGTATTTAAATTAGTCATCGTAACTCTCCCTTTAAATAATTAGCCAATGTAATAATTATTAAAAATAGTGTAACATATAATAATGCTGTTGTAAATAAGTTTTAAAAAATAAACGAAATTACAGTTTTAAGGACGTTATTTACTATTTTTACATTTAAATTTGGTATATAATACAATTTATAATAATTTATTTAATTAATAAATAGCAACGTTGCAAAAAGTAAAAGAAAAATTTAATAGATAAAAATTCACGCTCAGCTCGCACCTTTTTATATAAAATTTTTTCTTTCTGAATTTTGAAACGTTGCCAAATGTAAACTATAAAAATTCTTTTGATATTTTTACAATGGGAATTTTTATGTCACCCAAATAGGAGGAAATAAAATGAGATTTGCATTATTTTTTGGTAACAGAGGTTTCATGCCAGCAGAATTAATTGAAGGCGCAAGAGAAGATATGGTAAAAGCAGTAACAGATGCCGGTTATGAATACTTAATTATGGATAAAGAAGCAACTAGATATGGAGCAGTAGAAACAAGAGATGAAGGCTTAAAATATGCTGCATGGTTAAAATCACACGAAGGAGAGTATAACGGTGTAATTTTATGTCAACCAATTTTTATTGATGAAAATGGAGCAATTACAGCATTACAAGATGCAGGAGTTCCAATTTTAATGCAAGCATACCCAGACGAAACTGGAAAAATGGACTTTAAACATAGAAGAGATGCATTCTGTGGCAAATTTTCAGTAACAGATGTTTTCGAACAATACAGAGTTCCTTATACAGTGATGACACCACATGTTGTTCACCCATTATCAGAAAAATTTTCAGAAAATTTACGTGACTTCGCTGCTATTTGTAGAGTAGTAGGTGGAATGAAAAGATTTAATGTTGGTTGTATTGGTGCTAGAACTACAGCTTTTAAAACAGTAAGATTTGATGAGTTAACAATGCAAAGACACGGTATAAATGTTGAATCTTTTGACCTTTCTGAGTTATTTGAAAAAGTAAGAGCAAAAGAAGATAATGATGTAACAATTCAAAATAAAAAAGAAGTTTTAGAAAATTATGCGAATTTTACAAATGTTCCAGAAGAAAAGAAAATAATGTTATCTAAAATTGGTGTTGTAATTGATGAATACATTGAAGAATACCACTTAGATGCGATTGCTCTTAGATGTTGGAATGAAATGGAAACTTATTTAAGAGTTTGTCCATGTGTATTACTATCTGAACTTAATGACAGAGGAATTGTAGCATCATGTGAAATTGATATGTGTTCTGCAATTACAATGCGTGCATTACAATTAGCTACTGAAGGGCCAGCTTCATGTTTAGATTGGAACAATAACTATGGTGAAGACCCAAATAAAGTAATATTATTCCATTGTGGTTCAACTGCTCAAAAACTAATGAAAGCTAAAGGTACAATCACAGCTCATAAAATGTTTGAAAAAGGTGACCCGGGTAGTGGTTGGGGAACAAATGAAGGTAGAATTGATGCTTTCCCTATGACATTCTCTAACTGTAAAACTGAAGACGGTAAAATTACAATTTACTTTAGTGAAGGTGCATTTACAGATGACGATATTGAAGAAAGTTATTTTGGTTGTGCAGGTGTTGCTGAAATACCAGAACTTCAAGACAAGTTAATCAAATTAGCAAGAGGTGGATTTAAACATCACACTACTGTTGCTAATGGTCACGTTAAAAAAGTTTTAGAAGAATCGTTCAAATACTATCTTGGTTACGATGTAGTATCTATTGAATCATAGGAGTTAATATATGTTTTTAGCAGGATTAGATATAGGTTCAACGGGTTGTAAAATAACTGTTTACGATGAACTCGGTAATTTTCAACACAAATCTTATTGCGATTACCCTGTTTCAAGAAATATAGGGGAACATGAAGTTAGTGCTGAGCATATTTTCGAAGGTGTAAAAAAAGTAATTAGTGAAGCCACAAAGGTATGTAAAGATATTAAAGCTATTGGTATTACTAGTTTTGGTGAAAGTTGCGTACTCCTAGATGAAGATGATAAACCAATTAGAGATGTTATGCTATACACAGATCCACGTGGTGAAGATGAGTGTAAGGAACTGATTGAAAAACTTGGGAAAGAGAAAATAGAAGATATAACTGGTGTAAGTCCTCATTGTATGTATAGTTTACCAAAAATTATGTGGATTAAGAAACATCATCCAGAAAAATATAAGAATACTAAACATATTTTAATGATGGAGGATTATATTACATACATGTTGACGGGAAATGCAATGATTGATTTTTCTCTTGCAACGAGAAGTATGGCATTTGATATCAGAAAATTATGTTGGAGTAGTGAAATTTTCAATGCTGCAGGTATAGATTCGGCATTATTTTCTAATCCTGTTAGAAGTGGAACAAGTGCTGGTAAAGTTAAAAGCATAATAGCAAATGAGCTTGGCATTTCAAATGATACAATAATTTTACCTGTTGGTCACGACCAAGTAGCTGCAGCAATTGGTGCTGGTGTTTTTGACGAAGTGACAGCAGTAGATGGTGCAGGTACGGTGGAATGTATTACACCTGTTTTTAATAGTATTCCAGAGGGTAGAGCGATACATGATAGCAGTTATGCTATTGTACCTTATGTTATACCGAACAAGTATGTAACATATGCTTTTTCATTTACAGGTGGAGCATTAGTTTCTTGGTACATAAATAATTTGGCGAAATTTGAAATTGATAAAGCTAAAGCAGATGGTAAATCTGTATTTGAAGTTTTAGAAGATTTCATGAAAGATGAACCAACTGGTATACTTGTTTTACCTCATTTTGCTGGAGCAGCTACTCCTTATATGGATAGTGGTTCAAAGGGTGCGATAGTTGGTTTAACAATAGAACATAATGTTTCAGATTTATATCGTGCAATGATGGAGGGTGTTGTTTATGAAATGATGCTTAATATGGAATGTTTAGAAAAAGCAAATATTTCTCCAAAACAACTTCGAGCAACTGGAGGTGGTGCATCATCTAAAGTATGGATGCAGATGAAAGCAGATATTTTAAATATGCCAATTACCGCATTAGATAGTAATGAAGCAGGTGCAACAGGTTGTGCAATGATGGCTGGTATTGCAGTAGGGATTTTTAAAAATCTTGATGAGGCAGCAAATATCATGATAAATAAAAAAGAAACTTACTATCCAAGAGAAGAACAAACTAAAAAATATAAAAAGCATTATGAAAATTATCGAAAACTTTATCAAGCAGTTAGACCACTTGTATAGAGAGGAGAAAATGTATGAATCCTTATATAGGCCATGAAAATCAACTTGCAGGAGTAGAAGAATATCAATTGATAGGTGGAAAAGGCAATGGAATGCGTTTTTTACAAGTTAAAAATGGTAAAGGTTTGGAATTTGCCATATCGGCAGATAGATGTGCAGATATTTCAAAACTAAGTTTTTTAGGAAAAAATATGAGTTACCTATCACCATGTGGTTATGTAGCACCAGCATATTATGATGATAAAGGTGCAGGATTTTTAAAATCATTTACCGCGGGATTTTTAACAACATGTGGGTTAAATTCAGTTGGTACACCTTGTGAGGATAAAGGTGAAACCCTACCATTACATGGAACAATTGGAAATACACCAGCAGAACATTTATATTGGACAAGAGATGAAAATTCAATTATTATATTTGCAGAAATATTAGATGAAGGTATCTTTTCGCACAAATTACGTTTAAATCGTAGTTTAAGTTGTTCTCTAAATAAAAATGAAATCATTTTAAAAGATGTTATAAAAAATACTGGCGATGCAGAATATCCAGCTATGATTTTATATCATCTAAATATGGGATACCCTTTATTATCTGAGGCAGCAGAATTATATATACCTTCGACAAAAATTACTAGTAGAGATAAACATGCTCAAGAGGGTATAGACAAATGGAGTGAAATTTTTAAACCACAATCTGAGTTTATAGAACAATGCTATTTTCACGAGTTTAATCAAAATGGTGTTGCTGGAATTTTTAATCATGATATAGGAATAGGATTAAAAATTAGTTTTGATGCAGCAAAGTTACCTTATTTTACACAATGGAAAATGATGGGTAATAGAGATTATGTTTTAGGTTTAGAACCGGGAAATTGCCACCCAGATGGCCGTGATAAAATGCGTGAAGAAGAAAAATTAGTGATTTTAAAACCTAATGAAGAAATTGAATATGAAGTAAAAATTGAAATGATTGATGGAATAAATGAATGGAATGAAATAAAAGGAGGCACAAAATGTTAGTAACTTTAAAAGAAGTATTACAAAAAGCTGAAGAAGGCAATTATGCAGTTGGTGCATTTAATACACCAAATTTAGAAAGTTTAATGGCAGTAATTTTAAGTGCAGAGGAATTAAATGTACCAGTAATTGTTTCTCATGCTGAATTACATGAAGAAATTGCACCCCTTGACCAAATTGGTCCAGTAATGGTAAGTGTTGCGAAAGCATCAAAAGTTCCTGTTTGTGTACATTTAGATCATGGTGAGACTCTTGAATATTTACAAAAAGCTTTAGATATTGGCTTTACATCTATAATGTATGACGGTTCTTTATTATCATATGAAGAAAATGTTGAAAATACTAAAAAAGCTGTAGCTATGGCAAAATTAAAAGGTGCTTCAGTTGAAGCTGAAATTGGTATATTAGGTGGTCGTGAGGCTGGAGCAAAAGAAGAAACTAAAGTAGAGGATATGTATACAGATCCGAAAATTGCTAAACAATTTGTTGAAGAAACAAAAATTGACGCACTAGCTGCATCATTTGGAACAGCACATGGTATATATAAAGTAAAACCTAAACTTGATTTTGAGAGAATTGAAGAAATTAGTTCTCTAGTTAGTATTCCTTTAGTTATGCATGGTGGTTCAGGTGTTAGTCCAGAAGATTATAAAACTGCAATTCAAAAGGGTATTAGTAAAATTAACTACTATTCATATATGTCTAATGCAGGAACAAAAGCAGCAAAAGAATTGTTAGATACTCAAGATATTACGTTTTATCATGACATTGCAAAAGTTGCTCAACAAGCAATGAAAGAAGATGTAATGAAAGCAATGAAAGTATTTTATAGTTAGAAAATACTAAAAAATTTTTATTAAGAAAACAGTAACCACTAAAGGTAGCTTTTAAAAACTCTTAATTAGTACATTATTACTAGAGTTTTTATAGGTTACCTTTAGTTTAGTTATTGGAAAAATGTTATGTATATTGTAAGAAATGAATTATGAAATTATTTAATTAAGCTAGTTTGTATAAAAAAATGCTAATTATTGAATGTATTTTTAATGAATTTAATGTATAACAAAAAAAGAAAAATGTATTATTCATTGAGGTTATTATGAAAAAAGAAGTGCTTACAATCCTATTTTGCCGTCATTTGAGTATGTACCAGACGGAGAACCACATGTTTTTGGAGATAGAGTGTATTTATATGGAAGTCATGACCGTTTTGGTGGAATGAATTTCTGCTTAAATGATTATATTTGTTATTCTGCAAATGTAAATGATTTAAGTGATTGGAAATATGAAGGTGTAATTTTTAAAGCAAATAAGGATTTTAGATATATAAATAAAAATGAAGATGATAGAGTTTTTACATTAATGTATGGATATGAAGATGTTGACCCTTCTACTGTAAATGAAAAAGGTACACACGACCTTTTTGCACCTGATGTTGTAAAGGGGAATGACGGAAAATATTATTTATATTATTGTTTTGATTGTCTACCACAAATTGGAGTTGCAGTTTGCGATACTCCTGCTGGTGAATATGAATTTTTAGGTCTTGTAAAATATAGTGACGGTAGAGTGTTAGGGGAAAATGAGGGAGATTTGTTTCAATTTGACCCTGGTGTTTTTGTAGACGATGATAAAAGAATATATTTATATTCTGGTAATGCACCAATGATTAAAGAACAGCCTGGTGATGGTCTTAACTCACAAGTAATGGAGCTTGAAAATGATATGATTACTTTAAAAACAAATCCTAAGGTATTACTACCTTCATTACATGTTAGTAGTGGTACGGGATTTGAAGGTCATGAGTTTTTTGAAGCAAGTTCAATAAGAAAAATTAATAATAAATACTATTTAGCTTATTCGTCAATAAACAGCCATGAACTTTGCTATGAAATAAGTGATTATCCAGATAAAGAATTTAAATATGGTGGAACAATTGTTGATATTGGTAACATTTATTTAAATAGATTAACAGAAAAAGAAGCAGTAAATTGCTTAGGTAATACCCATGGTATTGAGAAAATAAACAATAAATGGTATATATTCTACCATAGACAAACAAATAGAACTAACTTTAACAGACAGGCTTGTGCAGAAATTATTGAACTTAATGAAGATGGTAGTATTAATCAAGTAGAAGTTACAACACAAGGTCTTGAAGGTAAAGCGTTAGATGGGTCTTTGGGCTTTGCCTTTGTTCTAAACAAACCAAGTTTAACAGAGATTTGTAAATTTAAGGAGGTGTTTATAAGATATGCTGAAGTATAAA
>JBKEBX010000043.1:0-49765 GCA_047973385.1 Lachnospirales bacterium
AAGCTGAAGGCGTTATGTACAATTTTTTTGCAGCCTTTGTTATATTTTTTTCTTCTTCTAGTTTTATCAAGTAATCTAATTCATTTAAATTCATAAATCCACCTCTTATTTGCATTATATATTATAACTACTGGTTTTTCAACAGTTTTTGTTAACTTTATTATGGCGAACTTGCAAAATATAGAAAAATACATTTTCATAGTAAAACAACGGCTACTTTTGACAAAACCCAAGAAAATGGCGTTTTTTTTTGCTATTCCAAGCGTTTATCAAAAATATGAAAATTCGGTTTTCTTTTGCAATGTGCCATTGTTTCAATTTTCTGGCGTTGCCACATTCAACAAATAACTATTAATCATTAATTTAATTAACAATAATAACAAATATATTAACTTTACTTATCATTGTTCAAATGTTAACATATGTACATAACTTAATTAAAATTATTTGTTAATGGAGGAATTACTTATGTTAAAAAAAATTCTATGTTTATCTTTAATTGGAACACTTTCAATGACTATGGTTTCATGTTCAAGCTCCGAAACTGCTACAACTACCGATAGTGGTGAAGAAAACAACAGTGGTGCAACTTGGCCAAGTAATGTTGAGATAGTTGTACCTGCTGGTGCTGGTGGTGACACAGATTTCAACTCAAGATTGTTAGCACAATACTTAAGCGAAGACATCGATGCAAATTTCGTTGTTTCAAACGTAAAAGGTAATGGTGGTGCAACAGGAACAAGACAAGTTAAAAATGCAACACCTGATGGAAGTAGTGTTTTATTTTATCATTCAGCTTTTGTTGTAAATGAATTATGCGGAACTACTGATTACGGCTTTGATGCCTACGAATTTGTTGCAATTGCTGCACAAAATCCTGGTAATGTTATAACTGTAAACTCAGAGTTAGGTGTAAACACTGTATCAGAATTGATTGATTACACTCAAAGTAATCCTGATGAACTAAAAATTGCTGCACAAACAGGTGCTACGTCTTACGCTGAAGCTGCTCTTTTACAATCAAATGGTTTAGAGGCAGTTATGGTTGATGCCGGTTCTTCCTCTGATAGATTGGCAGCCTTACTCGGTGGTCACGTTGATATAATCTCTGCTTCATATGGTTCAGTAAAAGATTATGTTGATGAAGGAACTTTAACAGTTTTAGCAACATATGGTGAAGAAGATATTGATTTAGGTGATGGAAGCTTTGTACCAAGTCTTATTACAGAAGGATATGATATGAAACTTCCTTTCTATTATTTCTTCGCATTTCCAAAAGGAACAGACCAAGCTTTAGTTGATGAACTAAGTTCTTCTGTACAAAACATTGTTGAAAACAATACAGAATACCAAGAAAAAATTAAATCTACATACTATCAAAAACCAGTGTACTACAACGCCGAAGACGGTTTAGCAAAGTTTACAGAAGTTTATGATATTTTAGATGACATTGATTTTAGTGGTAATTAAGAGGTATCTATATGACTAATAAAAAAAGCTTTAAAGATTTAGCTATTTACTTAGTATTGATTATTATTGGAGTTGCACTTTTTGTATCTTCACAGTCCATTGAAACTGGTGCTACAATGAGTAAAGGAGGCGACTTCATGCCAAAACTCTGTACTGGTATTTGGGTTGTGTTATCTCTATTATTATTCATATCAGAATATAAGAAAAAGGAAGAACTTGATAGTATTACAAGTTTAAAAAGCCTACTTTTAACTGCAATGTTATTATTTTTATACATAGGTTTACTTAAGATATTTGGCTTTGTAATTATGTCTATGATTTACTTATTCATTCAAATTTTCTTATTCTTGCCAGATAATAAAAAAAGTAAAAAACAATACGTTATAATAGGTGCTATATCAATTATATCACCTATATTAGTTAATTGGTTATTTGTTAATGTGTTTTCATTAATATTGCCAACAGGAATATTTTAGAAGGAGGCACATCATGGCATTAGAAGGTTTATTATCTGTTTTAAATTTAGGGTGTATAACTGCAATAATTATTGGTGTTATAATCGGTATAATCTTTGGTTCTATACCCGGTTTAACATCTACAATGGCTGTTGCCCTATGTCTGCCAATAACATTTTCAATGACACCTATTATGGGTATATCAATGCTTATAGCTTTATATGTTGGTGGTACATCTGGTGGGCTAATTTCTGCCATTCTTTTAAAAATACCTGGAACACCATCTTCAATGGCAACCACCTTTGATGGTGTACCTATGGCAGAAAAAGGCGAGGCGGGTAGAGCTTTAGGTGTTGGTATTTTATATTCCTTTATAGGTACTATTTTTTCAATAATCGCACTCATATTTATATCACCTACTTTAGCAAAAATTGCCCTAAAGTTCGGTCCATATGAATACTTTGCAATTTGTTTATTTGCTTTAACAATGATTGGAAGCATGGTTGGTGATAACTTACTAAAAGGGTTACTCAGTGCTATAATGGGAATTACTTTTTCATTATTTGGTATTGCCTCAATTGGTGGTGTTGAAAGATTTACTTTTGGTATTACATCTCTTGAAAATGGCTTTGATATGTTACCTGTAATGATTGGTTTATTTGCTGTTGCAGAAGTTTTAAAAGTAGCATCTCAAGGTTTAATAGAATTTAGCAATACAACTGGAGGATATAAAATAAAAGGTTTCGGTATATCTATATCCGAATTTATGGAACAAAGTTGGAATATGGTACGCTCAGCTTTAATAGGTATAGGTATAGGAATTTTACCCGGTATAGGTGGTGCAACTTCTAACATTGTAGCTTATAGTGTTGCAAAACAACAAAGTAAATACCCCGAAAAATTTGGAACAGGGATTATTGATGGTGTTATAGCAACTGAAACATCAAACAACGCCTCAATTGGTGGTGCTCTTATACCACTTCTAACACTTGGTATACCTGGCGATACTGTAACGGCTATGATTTTAGGTGGTTTAACATTGCACGGCATAACACCTGGGCCATTGTTATTCCAAAATAGCGGAACATTAGTATATGGTATTTTCGCAGCTTTTTTAATCGCAACAATTGTTATGCTTATTGTTGAATATGGTGGAATTAGAGTTTTTGTAAAAGTACTTTCTGTTCCAAAATATTTTTTGTTACCTATTGTTATGATGTTATGTGTAGTCGGAACTTATGGAGCTAACCATAATATGTTTGATGTTTGGACGGCTTTAATTTTTGGTATTGTCGGATTTTTTATGTCAAAATATAAAATCCCTCAAGCACCACTAATTTTAGGATTTGTGTTAGGTACAACAATTGAAGAAAATCTTATAAGAGGTTTGATGTACTCTAACAACAACTTCTTAATATTCTTTAGTTCCCCTATTGCAGCAACATTTATAGGTATAACTATTTTCACTGTACTTTATAAAATTTATAAACAAGTTAAGTCAAACATCTAGCAATTTGGCATCTCTATAAAATTCAATTATGCAACATTTGTGCAATAATTCTAAGACGCCAACAAAATGCAATAATGTTAAAGAATTGCTAAAATGATGTGTTTTGTTGGCATTACAATTTATAAAAATAATATACTTAACGAAATACAAAAATTATATAAGAAAAAAAATACGATTGGTGGTATCTATGGCTGATTTTAATGACGCATTTAAAATGAAAAACACAAAATATAGAAGTAGTATGTTAACAAATGATTTAGCACGTTCTGGTCAACGTGCATTATTATACGCAACAGGTATGGATGAAGAAGATTTAAAAAAACCTTTTGTGGCTGTAATCGGTTCTTTTAGCGAAATGGTACCTGGACATGTTCATCTACGTGAACTTTGTGAATATGTTAAGCAAGGTGTAATTGAGGCTGGTGGCGTTCCTAGAGTCTCAGAGACTATTGCCGTATGTGACGGTTTATGCCAAGGTCATAAAGGAATGTGCTATCCTCTTGCAACCCGCGATTTAATAGCTGATTCTATTGAAATGGTTGTTGAAGCACACCATTTTGATGCTATGGTTCTTTTACCTGGTTGCGATAAAATTATCCCAGGTATGCTTATGGCTGCAGCAAGACTTAACATTCCTGCTATTATAGTACCTGGTGGTCCTATGCTACCTGGTAACGTAGGCGGAAATCCTTTATTTTGTTCAAGTGAACTAAGAGAATACCCTGGACGTGTTGAGGCTGGAACTGTAACTGTTGAGGAAATGAAAAAAGCAGAAATGGGTGCTTTACCAACAGTTGGTAGTTGTGCTCACCTTGGTACTGCAAATTCAATGTGTATGCTAACTGAGGTTCTAGGTATGGCTATACCTGGTGCTGGTACTGCTTCAGCCGTTTCAAACAAAAGAAAACGAATAGCAAAAGCCTCTGGTAGATATGTTATGAACTTACTTAACAAAGATATTAAACCTTTGGATATACTAACTAGAGATTGTTTTTTAAATGGTGTTGCTGGTGCAATGGCAACAGGTTCATCAACTAATTTAGTTTTGCATTTACTAGCAATAGCTCACGAAGCTAAAGTCGAGTTAAACTTAACAGATTTCGACAAAATAAGTAAAGATGTTCCTTTCATTTGCAATCTTCAACCTTCTGGTAAATATCCTATTGTGTCCCTTGATGCAAGCGGTGGGATAGCCGCTGTTTTAAAATCTATTGAAAGTAAAATTTCCACAGATGTTTTAACAGTTACAGGAGAAACTTTAACTAAACAATTATCTAAAATTACTGTCCAAAATGATGATGTTTTAAAACCTTTAGATAAACCACAGAAAGAAGAAGGTGGTATAGCTGTACTTTATGGTAACTTAGCCCCAAATGGTGCAGTTATAAAACAATCTGGAGTAAAAAAATCTATGCATTACTTCAAAGGAAAGGCTAGAGTTTTTAACTCTATGGAAGAAACTGACATGGCAATTAGTAACAACCAAATAGAAAAAGGTACTGTTATTGTTTTAAAATATGAAGGACCTAAAGGTGGTCCTGGTATGCGTGAAATGTTATCTACAACAGCTTTAATAATGGGGCGTGGTATGGATGAAGATGTAGCACTTGTAACAGATGGTAGATTTTCAGGTGCTACACATGGACCTTGTGTTGGTCATGTTTCCCCTGAAGCTTATGAAGGTGGACCAATTGCATTTGTAAAAGATGGCGATATAGTTGAAATTGATATTCCAAATCGCAAACTTAATGTTGATATAAGTGATGAAGAATTTAAAAAACGAAGTGTTGGTTTTAAACCTTTATATAAAGAAAGAAAACCTGCTTTAGCAAAATATACTGCTCTGGTAAGTTCTGCTGATAAAGGTGCAATTGTTGATGTATCAACACTAAATGTAACATATTAAACAATAATATAAATCTAATTTATGAATTTTCATAATTTTTAATAACAGTTATGTTTCGACAACAAAACTTATTACATAAATTAGATTTGGAAACGTTTCAAAATTAAAATAATGGCACATTGCAAAAGAAAAAGCAAATTTTCATACTTTCGACAAAGAAAGGAAATGGATTTTTCTATATTTTTCAATGTAGCCATTTACTTATTTAATAAATGACAACTAAATAAAAACCTAAAAAAATTAAAAGATACCCCCTAGAATTGATAGAAGTAAAAAGTCTATACTTCGGGGTATTTTTGTTTTATTACGCCTCAAAACCATGTCAATTTCAGCATAAATGTGTATTTTTCATGAAATTTACTTATTATATATTAACTCACAATACTAAATGACGATACATTATTATAAACAAATATTTACATATTAACTTATATAAGGAAGGTAAAATAATGAACACAAAATCCATTTTAAATTTTATCCTAATAGTTGTAAGAACTATTATTGCAACTTTTCTGGCGATTGTTGGTTTTTTTCTAGGAGCTGTTATACGTGACCAAATTTATAATTTTTTCCCTAATGGAAACCAAATACTTTTAGGATTCGCAGGTCTAATAGTCCAAATATTAGCCATACTTCTGCTCCTTTTTATAGCAGCTAAAATAGATGGTAAATCTTTAAAGGATTATGGTATCAAATGGAAAGAAAATGATGGTTCTAACATATTAAAGGGAATATTGTTAGGTGCTATACTTTTCTCTATTGCTTGTTTACCTATGTATATTTTAGGCTATTATGAACTTACGACACGTACTTTTTCATGGACTGAGATAATAGTTGACTTATTCGGCTGTATCGCCGTTGGTGTAGTTGAAGAATATATGTTTAGAGGATTCATATTGCATAAACTTGCTTTCTTTGGGAAGATACCTGCTATCATAATATCCGGCTGTATATTTGCATTTGCACACCTTGGCAATCTTGGTGTTAGCCCTGTTGTAATTGCAAACATCGTACTTATGGGTGCTTTTTGGGCTATCTTGATGTTTATAACAGATAGTATACATTTGCTTGTAGGGTTCCATTTCATATGGGATTTTGTTGAAGGGTCAATACTAAGTATACCTTTTGGCGACGATAAACCCTATGGTATTTTACTAACAAAGCTAGTAAACACTAACCCATTTTACACTGGTGGCGAGTTTGGACTTGAAGGCTCTATTGTACTTACGCCATTTCTTGTAGTTATAACTATTATAGCTTTTGTTTATGCATATAAGAATGGTAAACTTTCAAAAAACCCTAATTCTTCCCTTACCCTAAATAATTAATATTTTATTAGGTACAGATACCACAAACTCAAAGGGAATGTCATTCTACAACGTTGCAAATTACACATTGCAAAAGAAAAAGCAAATTTTTATACTTTTACAAACCCTTAAAATTACTCTAAATATTTACAATATAAAAGGACTGAAAGAAATTTCAAATAATTTCTTTTCAGTCCTTTTGTTTTAGTTTTATTTTAATTCAAAAATCCTTTATAATGACGCATTACAAGTTGACTTTCAAGTTGTTTAGTAAGTTCTAAACATACACTTGTTGTGATTAGAAGTGTTGTACCTCCAAAACCAACGTTGATTTTGAAAATAAACTCTAACAATATCGGAGCAAGTGCGATAAGTGCATAACAAGACGCACCTATCCATGATAATCTATATACAGTTCTTTCAAAGTAATCTGATGTTGGTTTACCTGGTCTAATACCTGGTATGTATGATGCACTTCTCTTTAAGTTTTCTGCCATTTCCGTTGGGTTAATAGCAAAAGACGTATAGAAGAAAGTGAATACAAATATCAAAATTACATATATTATAGCACCTGAAAAGCTACTAAGTGATAAAAAGTCTGCAACTGTTGCAATCATATCATTTTGGAAAAATTGATTTAACATAGCTGGAAATTGCATAAGCGATACAGCGAAGATTATCGCCATAACTCCTGCTATATTAACTTTCATAGGTATATATGATGTGTTAGCACCACCTCTACCTGTTTTAGAATATTGTATAGGTATACGACGCTCTCCACCTTGTACAAGTACAACGAAAACGATAATCACAAGGAAAATAGCAAGTAATGCGATTGCTGTGAGTGTTCCTGTAACAAAATCTTCTTGTATCATGTTGTAAAGAGTTGTAACACCTGATGGCAATTGAGATAAAATGTTAGAGAAGATAATAAATGATGAACCATTTCCTATTCCCTTTTCATTTATAAGCTCTGCCATCCACATAACAAAAATTGTACCTGTAACCATAGCAAGAGTTGCCATAACATACACTAACATATTTTGATACACGAAATAATATCTAAGTGAGAATACCGCTCCTGCACCTTGTATTACAGCAAAAAATACTGCAAGGATACGGGAGATTTGATTTATTTTCTTTCTACCTTCAGCACCCTCTTTTTGTAGTTGTTCCAAACTTGGAATAGCCACTGTCAAAAGTTGCATAATGATAGATGCTGTAATATAAGGACCGATACCAAGTGCAAATATTGAACCTGTACCGCCACCTGCTATCATGGCATATAATGTTTGACCACCTGCTGCTTGAGTCTTTGCAGCTTCAAACAGGGCATAATCCATACCTGGTAAAAGTATTTGCATACCTAATCTGTAAACAGCTAGTACAAGTAGTACAAATATCAATTTACTTCGTATGTCCTTAACTTTCCACGCATTTCTAAAAACAGAAAACATTAAATCACCTCAGCTTTACCACCTTGGGCTTCGATTTTCTCTATTGCAGTTTTGCTAAAATATTTAACTTTAACAGTTAATTTTTTAGTTAATTCACCACTACCAAGAATTTTAACACCATCACGAGGGTTAGAAACTAAACCTTTTGATTTAAGTGCATCAACGTTAACTACTGTACCATCTTCAAATACATTTAATAATTCTACGTTAATAGCAACGATGTCTTTTGTGTTTCTACAAGTGAAACCTCTTTTTGGTAAACGTCTATATAAAGGCATTTGACCACCTTCAAAACCAAGTCTTACACCACCGCCTGAACGAGCCTTTTGACCTTTATGACCTTTACCAGCCGTTTTACCGTTTCCAGAACCGTGTCCACGACCAACTCTAAACTTGTTTTTCTTTGCACCTTTATTAGGAGCTAATTCTGATAAGTTCATGGGTAATACCTCCTAAACTTCTTCAACTTTAACTAAATGAGATACTTGATGAACCATACCTCTTATAGCGTCGTTGTCGTTATGAACATTACTTGAATGTAATTTTCTAAGTCCGAGAGCTTGTATTGTTTTTCTGTGCTTTGGTTTTGCACCAATAGTACTTTTAACTAATGTAACTTTAATTTGGTTAGCCATTTACTTACTCTCCTCCTATCCTAAAATTTCTTCAACAGTCTTACCACGCTTTGCAGCAACTTGTGCTGGAGAGTGAATACTCTTAAGACCTTCTATTGTTGCGTTTAAAACGTTTCTCTTGTTGTTTGTACCAAGAGATTTCGTTCTAATGTTACGGATACCAGCAAGCTCTAGTACAGCACGAGCCGCACCACCTGCGATAACCCCAGTACCTTCTTTAGCTGGTTTGATAATAACTCTACCAGCACCGAAAACACCTACTGTTTCGTGGAAAACTGAATCTTCTTCAGTTCTCTCGATATATATCATATTTTTCTTAGCATCTTCACGACCTTTACGAATAGCTTCAGGTATTTCAGTAGATTTACCAATACCAACGCCAACATGGCCATTTTCATCGCCAACTACTACTAAAGCAGCAAATCTAAAAGTACGACCACCTTTAACAACTTTAGTAACACGGCTAATATTTACTACTTTATCTTTAAGATCTAAAGAATTTGCATCAATCTTTTTCATAATAATATTCCCCTCCTAAAATTGTAATCCAGCTTCACGTGCAGCTTCTGCTAATGCTTTAACTTTACCATGATAAACATATCCACCTCTGTCAAATATAACAGTATCGATACCTTTATCTTTAGCACGTTTAGCAACTAACTCGCCTACTTTTGAAGCAGCTTCAACAGTGTTTGAACGGTCTAAGCGACCACTTAACTCTTTATCAAGAGTTGAAGCAGAAACAATAGTGTTACCAACTGTATCGTCAATAATTTGTGCATATATGTGCATATTTGAACGATAAACTGATAATCTAGGTTTAGAAGCTGTACCGTTGATGTTTGCTCTAAGTCTATAGTGACGTTTTTCTCTAATCAATTTTCTTGATGGTTTATTAATCATTCAGCTTTCACCTCTCCCTATTTACCAGTCTTACCAACTTTACGTCTGATACGTTCATCAATGTACTTAATACCTTTACCTTTATAAGGTTCAGGAGCACGTTTAGAACGAATTTCAGCCGCAAATTGTCCAACTTTTTCTTTATCTATACCTGAAACGTGAATTAAGTTTTGGCCTTCAACCTCTACAGTAATTCCTTCAGGGTCTAACATTTCAACTGGGTGTGAGTAACCAAGCGTTAAGTTAAGTTTGTTACCTTGCTTAGCAGCTCTATAACCAACACCGTTGATTTGTAATGTTTTCTTGTATCCCTCTGTAACACCTATAATCATGTTGTTTATAAGTGAACGAGTTAAACCGTGAAGCGATTTATGCTTCTTTAAGTCGCTAGGGCGAGTAACCGTAATCACTCCAGCGTCAACTGCGATATTCATGTCATCAACTAATTTACGCTCTAAAGTACCCTTTGGGCCTTTAACAACGATAAAGTTGTTATCATCAAGTTTAACCTCAACACCAGCTGGTATTGTAATAGGTTGTTTACCTACTCTTGACATGTTCTGCACCTCCGTATATTTTTCTATTTAATAACGGTAATTTATTAAAAACTACCAAACGTATGCGATAACTTCTCCACCTACACCATTTTTTCTTGCTACTTTATCAGTAACAATACCCATGTTTGTAGATACGATAGCTATACCAAGACCACCTAAAACTTTAGGTAAATCATCTGCTGAAGAATAAGCTCTCAGACCAGGCTTAGAAATTCTTTTAAGACCAGCAATAGCTTTGTCATTTTTATCAACACCATACTTAAGTGTAACTCTTACTATTTTCTTAACACCGTCTTCTAAAACTTCGTAACCTTGTATAAAACCTTCGCTTTGAAGAATTTCAATAATAGCTACTTTAGTTTTTGATGAAGGGATATCTACTGTTGTATGTTTAGCACTGTTTGCGTTACGAATTCTCGTAAGCATATCTGCTATAGGATCACTCATTGACATTAAAAATTTCCTCCTTTCTTACCAACTTGCTTTTCTAACACCAGGTATTTGACCTTTGTATGCTAATTCTCTGAAACAAACACGACAGATGCCGTATTTTCTAAGTACAGAGTGAGGTCTACCACATATTTCACAACGTGTATAAGCTTGTGTAGAATGCTTAGGCTTTCTCTTTTGCTTAACTATTAGTGATTTTTTAGCCATTGTTTACCTCCTTATGCTTTAAAAGGCATTCCGAATAATTTAAGTAACTCACGTGCTTCCTCATCAGATTTAGCAGTTGTTACGAAAACTATATCCATACCACGAATTTTATCAATTTTGTCATATTCAATTTCAGGGAAAATGATTTGCTCTTTTACACCAAGTGTATAGTTACCACGACCATCGAAAGAGTTCGCTGAAACCCCTCTAAAGTCACGCACACGTGGAAGTGAAATACCGATTAAACGGTGAGCGAAAGAGTACATCTTTTCACCTCTTAAAGTTGTTTTACAACCAATCGGCATACCAGCTCTAAGCTTAAATGATGCGATTGATTTTTTAGCCTTAGTGATTATAGGTTTTTGACCTGTAATTTTAGTCATATCACCAGTTGCAAATTCTAAAATTTTAGTATTTTCCTTTGCTTCACCAAGTCCCATGTTTACAACAATTTTTTCAAGTTTTGGAACTTCCAATTTATTTTTATATGAAAACTTTTCCATCATCTTTGGTACGATGTCATTTTCATAAAGTTCTCTGAATTCATTTCTCTCCAAAGTTATATCCTCCTTTCGATAATTTAAAATTAATCTACTAGTTCACCAGATGGTCTAGCAACACGTTTCTTTGTTTTAACTGTTTTACCGTCTTTTTCAGTTTCTTCAACTTGATAACCAAGACGAACTGGCTTGCCTTTGTGAAGGAACATAACATTAGATGCATCTATGAATGCTTCTTTTTCGATGATTCCACCTTGTTGATTTTGAGCAGATGGTTTAACGTGTTTTGTAACGATGTTAACACCTTCAACTAAAACTTTGTTTTTCTTTCTATCAACAACAAGAATTTTACCACTTTTGCCTTTATCTTTACCTGTGATTACTTGTACCTTATCTTCTTTTTTAAGTTTCATTGACACAACAATCACCTCCTATAATACTTCTGGAGCAAGTGATAAAATCTTTAAAAATTTCTTATCACGAAGCTCACGAGCAACAGGACCGAAAACACGAGTACCACGAGGGTTCTTGTCTTCTTTAATTAAAACTGCTGCATTATCGTCGAATTTTACAAATGAACCGTCAGGTCTACCTACGCCTTTAGCAGTACGCACGATAACAGCCTTAACAACTTCACCTTTTTTAACAACGCCACCTGGTGTTGCACTTTTTACAGAACAAACAATAGTGTCGCCAACATTACCATATTTTCTAGTAGATCCGCCTAATACTCTGATACATAATAATTCCTTAGCACCGGAGTTATCAGCTGCTACTAATCTAGTTTCTGTTTGAATCATTAGTTTTGCCTCCTAACTTGGAATTACTTCGCTTTTTCTAATATAGAAACAAGTCTCCATCTTTTATCTTTTGAAAGAGGACGAGTTTCCATAACTTCAACTCTATCACCTATACCACACTCATTATTTTCGTCGTGTGCTTTTAACTTGTACGTTCTTTTAACAACCTTTTTATATAGAGGGTGCTTCACGCTATTTTGAACAGCAACTACAATAGTTTTATCCATTTTGTCTGAAACAACTCTACCAATTCTTGTTTTACGAAGGTTTCTTTCCACAAGCTTTTCCTCCTTTAATTATTTTACTTAATATTTACTACGCATTTGATTTTTCAGTAATTATAGTTTGTACACGAGCAATACTTCTTTTAACAGTAGTAATTCTAGCTGTGTTTTCTAATTGGTTTGTAGCGTTTTGAAATCTTAAGTTAAATAACTCTTTCTTTAACGTTACAAGCTCACTGTTAAGATCTTCAACAGTTTTATCTCTTAAAGTTTCTAAATACTTTTTAGTTTTCACTGCTATCACCTGCACTTTCTAACTCTGCACGAGATACAATTTTACACTTAACTGGCAATTTATGAACTGCAAGACGAAGTGCCTCACGAGCTACATCTTCAGGAACACCAGCAAGTTCGAACATAACACGACCTGGTTTAACAACAGCAACCCAATACTCAAGACCACCTTTACCTTTACCCATACGAGTTTCAGCAGCTTGTTTAGTAACTGGTTTATCAGGGAAAATTTTAATCCAAACTTTACCACCACGTTTAATATATCTAGTCATCGCGATACGAGATGCTTCGATTTGTCTTGAAGTAATCCAACAAGGTTCTAAAGCAACTATACCGAAATCTCCGTAAGTAAGAGTGTTTCCACGAAGGGCTTTACCTTTCATGCGTCCTCTAAACTGCTTACGTCTTTTAACTCTTTTAGGCATTAACATTACTTAGCACTTCCTTCCTTCTTGTTTTTAAACGAAAGAACTTCACCTTTATAAATCCAAACTTTACAACCAACTTTACCGTATGTTGTGTTAGCTTCAGCGAAACCGTAATCGATATCAGCACGAAGAGTTTGAAGAGGAATAGTTCCTACGTTGTAATGCTCTGTACGAGCCATGTCAGCACCACCTAAACGACCTGAACAAGAAGTTTTGATACCTTTTGCTCCAGCTTTCATAGTTCTGTTCATAGCTTGATTCATAGCACGACGGAATGTAACACGATCTTCAAGCTTAGCAGCTATATCTTCAGCAACAAGTTGTGCAGAAAGTTCTTGACGCTTAACTTCTTCAACGTTTACAAATACTCTACTTTCAGTCTTAACCATTTTTTGAAGTTTTTGAGTTAAGTTCTGAATAGAAGAACCATTTTTACCAATAACAACACCTGGAAGTGCAGCACTGATAGTTATTTTTATTTTATCACGAGTTCTAGCTATTTGAATTCTAGAAACTCTAGCTTTGTATAATTCTTTTTTAATGAATTTTCTAAGTTGGTTATCTTCAACTAAAAATTTACTATAGTCTTTATCAGCGTACCATACAGAATCCCATTCTTTAATGATACCAACTCTAAGACCATGAGGGTTAACCTTCTGTCCCATTCTTATCCTCCTTATCTTTCATTCAAGATGATTGACATATGACAAGTCTTCTTGTTTATTCTTGATGCGCTACCTTTAGCACGAGGTCTAATTCTCTTAAGAGTAGGACCTTGATTTGCAAACACCTCTTGAACATATAACTTAGTCACATCAAGACCTAAGTTATGGTCAGCATTAGCAATAGCTGAATTTAAACACTTTAACGCAACTTTAGATGCGTATCTAGGTGAATAACTAAGTAATGATATAGCAGTACCTACATCTTTACCTTTGATTTCTTCTAGAACGATTCTAGCTTTTGTATCTGAAAGACGCACAAACTTAACGTGTGATTGTGGACGTCTGTCTTTATTTTCTTCATTTCTTTTTCTCTTTATCTGAGCTCTATGTCCTCTAGACATTGGATGCAACCTCCTTTCGCAAATGTTAAATTAACGAACTTTTGACTTTTTCTCTGCGTCTTTACCGTGACCTCTGTATGTTCTAGTCAAAGCAAACTCACCTAACTTGTGTCCTACCATGTCTTCTGTAACAAATACAGGAACATGTTTACGACCATCGTGAACTGCAATAGTATGACCAATCATTTCAGGGAATATAGTAGAACGGCGAGACCAAGTTTTAATAACTTCTTTTGTATTAGCATCGTTTTGTGCAACAACTTTTTTCATTAAGTGATCATCACAAAACGGGCCTTTTTTAAGTGAACGAGCCATCTTTATCCTCCTAATATACTTATAGATAGTAAACATCTTAATAAATATTTACATATCTATCGAATCTTTTACTTTAACAAACTAAATTACTTAGTTCTCTTACGAACGATGTATTTGTTAGAATGTTTTTTGCCCTTACGAGTTTTATAACCAAGAGCAGGTTTACCCCAAGGAGTACTAGGTGCTGGACGACCAATTGGAGAACGACCTTCACCACCACCATGAGGGTGATCATTAGGGTTCATAACAGAACCACGAACAGTAGGACGGATACCCATGTGACGTTTCTTACCTGCTTTACCAACATTGATAAGTTCGTGTTCAGGGTTACCTACTTGACCGATAGTAGCACGACAGTCAACTGGTAAAAGTCTCATTTCACCTGAAGCTAAACGTACAGTTGCATACTTTTCGTCTTTTGCCATAAGTTGAGCAACATTACCTGCAGAACGAATAAGTTTACCACCACGACCTGGAATCATTTCAAGGTTATGAATTTCTTGACCTACTGGAATATTCTTCATAGGTAAAGCGTTACCAACTTTTATTTCAGCATCTGAGCCACTCATAAGCTTAGTGCCTACTTTAAGACCAACTGGAGCAATAATGTATCTTTTTTCACCATCTGCATAGTGTAAAAGTGCAATATTAGCTGTTCTGTTTGGATCGTATTCAATAGCTGCAACTTTTGCAGGAATACCATCTTTATTTCTTTTAAAATCAATAATTCTGTATTGTTTCTTATATCCGCCACCTTTATGACGAACAGTTATTTTACCTTGATTGTTACGACCTGCATTACTCTTAAGGTGAACAACTAGACTTTTTTCTGGTGCTTTTTTAGTAATTTCAGCAAAATCAGAAACTGTCATTTGACGTCTAGAAGGTGTATATGGTTTATATCTTTTGATACCCACCTGTTTTTCACTCCTTTCAAAATCGAATCTAAATTACATACCTTCGAAAAGTACGATTTCTTTACTGTTTTCTGTAAGTTTAACGATAGCTTTTTTAACAACTCTAGTACGACCAGAAGTATAGCCACGTCTTTTTATCTTACCTTTGTTAATCATTGTATTAACTTTTTCTACTTCAACACCATCAAAAAGCTTTTCAACAGCTTCTTTGATTTGGATTTTAGTAGCTTCAGGGTGAACTGAAAATGTATATTTTCTTTCAGCCATTTCATTCATAGACTTTTCAGTAACGATAGGCTTTTTGATAACGTCATAATATTTTAAATCTGCCATTATACATACACCTCCTGAATTTTATTCATAGCCTCTTTAGATACAACTAAAGTATCATACTTTAGAATATCGTAAGTATTGATTGTAGAAACATCGGCAGTTTTGATACCTTGGATATTTCTAGCAGAAAGAATTACGTTTTTGTCATTGTTATCAATAACAAATAAAGCTTTCTTAAGGTTTAAGTTTTCAACAACTTTCACCATATTTTTAGTCTTGATACCATCAAAAGCAAGGTCTTCAAGAACCATTAATTTATTTTCATTAACACGACTAGTTAAAACAGACTTTAAAGCAAGTCTTTTAACTTTCTTGTTTAATTTGAAAGAAAAGTCACGAGATTTTGGAGCAAAAACAACTCCACCACCTGTCCATTGTGGAGAACGAATAGAACCTTGTCTTGCACGACCTGTACCTTTTTGTCTCCAAGGTTTTCTACCACCACCACGAACTTCTGCACGAGTTTTTGTATTTTTTGTGCCTTGTCTTTGGTTAGCTAAATATTGAACTACTGCTTGGTGTACAACGCCTTCGTTAACTTCAACTGCGAAAATACTATCAGCAACTTCCATTGTGCCAACTGACGCACCACTAATGTTATATACTGGAACATTTGCCATGTGTTAAATCCTCCTTTCACAAAGCATTTTTTTAACCATTTATTTTTACTGCGTTCTTAACCATTATGATTGAACCTTTAGGGCCTGGAACAGAACCTTTTACAAGAAGTAAGTTCTTCTCTGCATCAGCACGTACTATCTCTAGGTTTTGAGTAGTAACTGTAACTGCACCCATATGACCTGGCATTTTCTTACCTTTTTTAACTTTACCTGGAGTAGTACCAGATGATAAAGAACCAAGACCTCTATGATATTTAGAACCGTGAGACATTGGACCTCTTGAGAAACCATGTCTTTTTATAGCACCTTGGTAACCTTTACCTTTAGAAGTACCAGTAACGTCAATTTTATCTCCCGCTTCAAAAACGTCAGCTAAAATCTTAGCACCAACTTCATAAGGTGTGATGTCTTCAAGTTTAAACTCTCTTAAGTGTTTTAAATTTGGAGCATCTGCTTTTGCTAAATGACCTTTAGCAGGTTTGTTTAATAATTTTTCTTTTGTTTCAAGAAAACCTACTTGGATAGCTTCGTATCCATCAGTTTCAACAGTTTTCTTTTGAGTAACAACACAAGGACCAGCTTCTAAAACAGAAACAGGTATCAAAATACCATTTTCATCAAAAACTTGTGTCATACCAATTTTCTTAGCTAAAATAGCTTTTTTCACTGTAACACCTCCTATAACTCTACAGCGGATTAAAGATTTCTCCTTAATCATTCTAGGCAAATATAAGAGCACTTATATAAACCATTTTTGGATTTTTTTTCAAAAAATTACATTACTTTTAATGAAATATCTACACCTTCTGGTAATTCCATTTTCTTTAAAGCATCAACAGTCTTAGCATTTGGACTATGAATATCGATTAATCTTTTGTGTGTTCTACGCTCAAATTGCTCTCTTGAGTCTTTGTACTTATGAACTGCTCTAAGTATAGTTACTACTTCTTTTTTAGTAGGTAACGGAATAGGACCTGAGATTTCAGCACCATTCTTCTTAGCAGCATCAATAATTTGTACCACAGATTTGTCAATTAACTTGTGGTCATACGCCTTTAGACTAATTCTTAACTTTTGGTTAGCCATAAAAAAAGTCGCCCTCCTTTTCGCACTATTCAACGAGTACGACGAATGACAACTGTCTGAAAAACACTTGAAAATACAGTATCTAACTTCTCTTGCTTTCACAACAAAAGAAAAATACAACCAAGTAGATTATTCAATAACAGTGGCATTGTCGCCCGATTTTACGGACATTTGCTCCCTAGAAACCAAGTATGTAACTTTGTAACCTTCTAGATCATAGCTTTTAATGTCACAACTACTTAATTGTATCACATCTCCAAGCATAATGCAACACCTTTTTCAAAATTTCTTAAATTTTTTTCAAAAAAGTTTAAATAAGCTAAAAGGCAACTCCAACAATCTATAACAAACCAATCTATCTCAACATACTCTCTATCACTTGTTTTTATTATAACATACAGGTTGTAAAATAAATCGGACAAGATGAGAACCTTGCCCTTAAATAAAACCAAAAAATTTTGTTTAAAACAGGCGCATCGCAGATGCCCTTTTTTTATATATTCTTTATTTCTTTTATTCTTCTTTTTTTATTAAGTGTGACCATTTCCGTCCCACTTTTTTCAATTTTTCAATTTTTCAAAACCCTACGCCTCGCTATTTATCAGGCTTAAACCTGTCCCATTTCCGTCCCATTTCCGTCCCATTTTTGATTTTTGACAAATTCTTCTATCTTATTTTTTTAACTTTTTTACCATAGAAAAAAAACTTTCCGAAACAATTTTTTCTTTTACGATAATTAAAAAACTAAAATATGAAATAATTCCGATTATAATAGAAGAAAAGAGATAAATAAATTTATTTAAAACAGGCATTTCAACAAGACTACCAAATGCAATATTTTGTACAAAAGCAACTACAATATACATGAAAACCCCAGCAAATAAGCACTTTATAAAGGTTGTCAATATATTTTTCAAAGCGTCTCTTTTATTTGTAAAGTCAAAGGATATAAGGCTATAAAGTACACCAATAACATAAGATACAACCGTTGACAATACTACTAAATAAAAATTACCACTTGTTCCATAAATAAGTATAAATATTACATTAAAAACCACATTAAGCCCAACGATTATAGCCGTAGTTTTAAGAGGAATAACACGTTTTCCTGTTGCATAGTATCCCTTGTTCAGTACATCTATAAACCCAAAACTTACACAATTCAAGGCAAATATTTTTAAGAAATTTGATGTTTGCATAACACTTTCATAATCATAGTTTTCACTTAGAAAAAGTATCATCATCATCACATCACCTACTAAAATCAGCCCTATGCAAATAGGCAGAAGTATAATAACAATTACTTGTAAAACTCGCTTTATGTAAAAGTAAAATTCATCTCTGTTTTTTACATAACTTTCATTGAATTTTGGAAACATTACAACGGTTATAGCATATACAACCATTGTTGTAATCGTGTTATATATCATGTTACCATAGAAATAAGTAGTCACTACGCCATCACCATAATAGGATAGAAACTTATTATTTGTTATGTTTGTAGCTTGGATTGTAGCAACAACGATTGATGTTATAAAAAACCCCTTTACAAATAGTTTTGTATTATCGTTCCATATACTTCTAGCCTTGATTTTAAAAGGTTTCATTCTTATAACACTTGGAATAAGTAAAAAAGCTTGTCCAAACCAACCGACTAAAGTCACAAGGGACAATGCATAAACATTAAAGTTTGCCTTCGCACTTGTAACTATATAAAAAATTATCAAAGCATTGTAAGGCAAGGATATACAAGCTGCTAACAAATATCTGCTGTTGCTCTGCATGATTGCAACAAAAAAATAGGCATACAAAATCGCATAAATTGACGGTATCATAATTCTAGTTAAAGTTATTGTTAGAGCCATTTTTTCAGCACTAAAACCACTTACATACATACCTATAATTTGTGGTGTAAACACCATATATATTATGGATATTATAGTACCCATTATAAATAGAAAGTTAAAAATATCAACGAACTTTTCCCTTTTTGCATTTTCACTTTCTTCTTTAACAATAAGTGGAATTATAGCCGTCACAAGTGCCGAACCAAAGGCAACAAAAAATTTAGTCGTTATACTAAGGGACATCAAATATGCGTCCATTTCTATACTAACACCAATAACTCTACCTAGTAAAAAATCTCTAGTGAAACTAAAAATTTTCACAAATATATTTAAAAACATAACTAAAACTATTACATTAACTATGGATTTTTTCTTACTCATAAAATACCTATACCAATCCCTTTATTTTAATTCAGCAATTTTGCAAGGTCGCCACTTGCCAATACCTTATAAGTATACACCATAGTATATATTTTAGCAATAAAAAAGAGCAAAAGCTCTTTTTTATAAGTTTTTTCTATTCATTTAATTTTATGATAAATTCTAATTTTTCAATAGTATAGTTTTGAAATTTTGTAAGTAAATAATAATTCACATCAACTCGACCGTCAACTATATAGGCATCATATGAACTTTTATAATCATAAGTTATATCAGTTGAAACTTCCACTAGTGGAATTACTACGTATAACAATATCATTTTCTAACCGATTAACCTTTAAAACCAAGTATATGTTTATACAAAATAACACAAAAACAAGAAATGCAAACTTGTTTGTCATTGAAATTTTTTTCATAAAATTCCTCCAATAATACGACATCCTTGTTAAATGCAATTATGCCATATGTGTATAATTTGTTAAACTTATTTTACTACTATATTAACAATTCTACCTGGTACGTATATTTCACGAACTATCTCACCTGAAATTTTATCACCTAAAACCTCTTTAGCCATAGCAAGTACGGTATCTTTATCAGCATCTTTTGATACTTTTATACTACCCTTTGTTTTACCCTTTACTTGAAGTGCTATTGTTATTTCATCTTCTACAAGCTTACTTTCATCATATTCACACCATTTTTGTGTAAATACACTTTCGCTATGCCCTAAAACTTCCCATAATTCTTCAGAGAAGTGAGGCGTAAAAGGAGCAAGTAAAACAACTAAAGTTTCAGCAGTTTCTCTATCTAAACCACTTTTTCTTGAAACATCAATAATCTTGTTACAAGCTTCCATAAATCCTGATACAACAGTGTTCATTGAAAGGTTTTCGATTCTGTTTGTTATATCATATATAAGCTTATGACGTGGTTGTACAAGTTCTTTGTTACACTCAACAAATTTATCTTTGTTATCATATATAAGTCGCCATACTTTATTTAAAAATCTATGAGTACCCTCGATACCTCTATCATCCCATTCAACATCTATTTCAGCAGGGCCTATAAAAAGTTCATAAAGTCTTAAACTATCACGACCAAAATCAGCAATCATATCATCTGGTGATACAACATTCCCTTTAGATTTTGACATTTTGTTTCCGTCTTTACATATCATACCTTGATTAAACAACTTCTTAAATGGCTCTTTAAAAGGTACTGCTCCTATATCGTATAAAAACTTAGTGTAGAAACGAGCGTATAATAAGTGAAGTACAGCGTGTTCTATACCACCTACATACATATCAACAGGTGCCCACTTGCTAAGTGCCTCTTTACTAGCAAGTTCATTGTGGTTATCCACATCTGTATATCTAAGGAAATACCATGAAGAACCTGCCCATTGTGGCATTGTGTTTGTTTCACGTTTCGCCTTACCATTACAGCAAGGACAAGTTGTATTTACCCACTCATCTATATCAGCAAGTGGAGATTCTCCTGTTTCTGTTGGCTCATACTTTTCAACATCAGGTAATAAAACAGGTAAATCCTTTTCAGGTACTGGCACAGTTCCACACTTTTCACAGTGAATTAAAGGAATAGGCTCACCCCAATATCTTTGTCTTGAGAATACCCAATCACGAAGTTTATAGTTTACAGTTCTGTTACCGATTTTGTTCTCTTCTATAAATGTAGGTATGCTTTCTCTAGCCTCTTTAGAAGTTTGTCCATCAAAGTCTCCAGAGTTTATCATAACACCCTCGCCAACATAGGCTTCTTTTAAAGGCAATACAGTATCCTCACCCTTTATAACCGGTGTGATTTTAAGCCCAAACTTTGTAGCAAACTCAAAGTCACGGTCATCATGTGCAGGAACACACATAATCGCCCCTGTACCATAATCAGCTAGAACATAATCAGAAATCCAAATCGGCACAAGCTCGTTGTTTATAGGGTTAAGCCCATAACTTCCTGTAAACACACCAGTTTTATCTTTAGCAGCCATTCTATCAACATTTGACTTTGTACTTGCCATAAAGATATAATCTTCAACTTCTTTCATTTTATCATTAGTTGTAATCTTTTTAGCAAGTTCATGCTCAGGAGATATAACCATAAAAGTCGCACCAAACAAGGTATCAGGACGTGTTGTGTATACTTTTAGCTTCTCATCAGTTCCGTCAACCTTAAAATCTATTTCAGCACCATAGCTTTTACCTATCCAATCGCTTTGCATTTTCTTAACTTTTTCAGGCCAATCAAGTTCATCTAAATCAGCAAGTAGTCTATCAGCATATGCAGTTATTTTAAGCATCCATTGACGTAAGTTTTTCTTTGTTACAGTGCTACCACATCTATCGCACTCACCGTTAGTTGACTCCTCATTTGATAAAACACACTTACAGCTTTCACACCAGTTAAGAGGCATTTCCTTTTCATAAGCAAGTCCCTCTTTGAACATTTGTAAAAATATCCATTGTGTCCATTTGTAATAGTTAGGGTCAGTTGTGTTAACTTCCTTATCCCAATCATAAATTGCAGCTATATCTGTAAGTTGTCTTTTAAAGTTTTCAACAGACTTTTCTGTAACTTCTTTAGGGTGTACCCCAAGCTTTATGGCATAGTTTTCAGCAGGTAACCCAAAGGCATCCCAACCCATAGGATGTAACACTTGGAAACCTTGTAAAACCTTAAATCTTGCTATAACATCTGATAAAACATAACCTCTCCAATGTCCAACATGCATACCACTCCCTGAAGGATAAGGGAACATATCAAGGCAATAATATGCAGGTTTGTTATCATCATATCTTTCAAAACCATTTTCTTTCCACTTCTTTTGCCATTTTTCTTCAACGCAGTTAAAATCGTAATTCATAAATTCCTCCTTATAAATACAAATATTGTCTTTATTTTCTTTATTTTCTTTATTTTTATTATTTTTATTATTTACAAATGCAATGCAACGTGCTACGTTGCTTGGTGGAAACCCCATTTTTTTATCTTTACTAAAAAAGCCCCTTGCAAACGCAAGAGGCGAATAAATTCACGGTACCACTCTTTTTTATAAAAGTATATATAAAACAACTTTTACCTTTTGGCTTTTGTAACGTAAAGCACACGTTAAGGCTACAAAACCACACAATTCACCTTAAAGCTCAAAGACGAGTTCAAACATCAAGATTGCTTCTTTGCACCAACCAAAAGCTCTCTACAAAATCTTAAAATATCCTACTACTTCTTATCATAGCCACACTATCTTACATATCATTATACACTATTTTAACTAAAAGTCAAGGGTAAGTATACTAAGTCATACTTAACCTAACAAATGGCGACCTTGCAAAATGTCATCAGGCAAGGATTTGTGTAACAAATCTAAGCCCCCCAATGCTACAGTTTGTAGGAATGGCTAAAAAATAAGCTTCGGCACGTACTAAGGGGTACGCAAAAAGATTAATTTTTTGACTGTGACGACCAAAATGGTGTATTTTCAGGCGTCGCCAAATGTTTATGTATAGTAAAAACAAAACCACCAACATTATCCCCTGAAACTTCATAGTCACATTTACATGGCAATTCAACTTCCATACCATCTTCTTTATATGACACATAAAGTATTTCTATGTTTTTATAAGTAATGCTACCTTTGTTTTTTAGGTATTCAATATATTCCTCAAGACAAAGATTTTCCTTGTCCATTATAGCAGAATGAGGATACCCAACATAACGAAAATGCCAAGGTTCTTCAGATATACCCGTTATTTGTTCCTTATCCTTTTTATACCTTTGAATAAACCCATAGTCTAAAGCCCTTTTACGAAACTTTTCGCATATACCAGTATAACGAAACTCACCATAGGGGTCGTCCCCCTCTTTAAAAAGAGCAAGGTCAATTGCAAGACCTGTATGATGTTCGCTATGCCCTGGTATAGCAACATATTTTTCTGCGTATTCTATACCCTTTTCCTTAGTGATGTCTTGATATATTTTTCTCTGTCCTTCCTTATCTCTATACCCACTTTCAACAAGGATTTGACCATCTGACTTTATTTTTTCAAAAATAGTCAAAAGCTTTTCTTTCACTTCTTTATCAATAAGAAATTTCTCAAAAGGGTTGCATATTTCTTCAAAGGCTTTATTCGATTTTATATACATAGGGTACTTCAGGTTAACAACTATCAAATTACCTCTATGCATATCTTTTTTTTCTAAATTTATTTTTTTCATTTTTACACCTCCAAAGTCTCATTATGTGTTATAAAATACACCTTTGTGCTTTTAACAGTTTTTTTGAACTTCTTTTCAACAAATTCTTTATAAAGCTCCAGTTGTCGTTTATACTTTTCAATAAGTTTTTCTTTATCATAGTCTGTTTTATAGTCCACTATATAAATTTCATCATTTAGAATATACATAAGGTCGATTATACCACGAACTATAAGCTTTTCATCAAAGTTATCCACTTCAACATATGCAGCAAAAGGCTTTTCTTTATAAACTTTTTCAGCCTTTAAAATGTCCAAATACATATCACTTTCAAAGAAATCAAGAAGCTTGTCTACATTTTTTAGTATAACCTCATGTTCAGCTTTATTTATTATATTTTTTTGTTCATATCCAATAAGTAAACTTTGTAAATCCTCTAAAGTATACATTTTGTTAAAAGGAATTACACATAAAATATTATGAATCAAAGTACCATAGTTTGCACCTACGATAATTTCATTTTTATCTTTAAAATCTAGTTTGTTTAGCACTAAATTTTTATGAGCATTTGAAGTTTCCCCCAAGTTTTCTTCAAGATAAATCAAGTTAGTAACAGATATATCCACAGGTATAATATTTTGGTTTTTATGCTTATATTCAAAGAAATAATCGAGTATATCGTACTCTAATGGCTGTTCTTCCTCTACATCATAGGCTTTGCCCACAGAAAAACATTCATGGATATTAACAATCTTCTTAAAGTTATCCCCACCCATCGTTAGAGGAGCGATTAAATCAATATATCTATCTACCTTTGAAAAATCTTTGTTTTCAAAATCCTTTAAAAGCTGTTGCCAGTTTTCAAAAGACTTCTCTAAATCCTTTTCACCACAAGTTATAATCAGCCTTTCTTCAGCTCTTGTAAGTGCAACGTATAAAACACGAAGTTCCTCAGCAAAATTACTTTTGTCAATAGCATTACAAATATTATGATGTCTAAAAGGCACATAAACAACATTGGATATATCCTTATATTTAAAGGCAAATCCTTTATCAAAGACAGTTTTACCTCTTTGGTCCATTTTATTAAATCTTTTACTTGTATGGCTTAAAAACACAACTTTAAACTCAAGCCCCTTAGATTTATGTATAGTCATAAAAGTTACAAAATTATCATCTTTTGACGCAACAGCAGCACTTATATCACTACTTTTATTATCTTCTTGTTTTTGCACAAACTTAACAAAGTTAAAAATAGACGCATAACTTGTACTTTCGTATGTTTTAGCATACTCGAGTAAAAGGTCGATGTTAGCGTTACGCTCTGTGCCTCTTTCAAAACTCTGTATATAATAACCTAAACTTGTGTAATTTAAATAATAAATAATAAAATCCGAAATAGACATTTTTTTATAAAGATTTTTAAGGTGATAGTAATCCTTTATAAAAAGATAAACCTTTTCAAGAAGTTCATCACTATTAGCTTTAACCCTATCTTCAGCCAGACCATTTATTACATCAATTACAGTTATATCAGCCTTTTCCTTTAAATAAGCCAAGATTCCACTAAAAAAGTATTTTTTATTATATTCTTTTTTAATAAATAAAAGTTCACTTTCCAAAAAATTATATATAGGTAATTTTAGAACAAAAACCAAAGGAATATTTTGATATTTATTATCAATTATTTTTAAATAATTTGTAACTGATTGTATTTCAAAAGAGTTAAAAACATTTTCATTTTTATTTGCTTTATAGGGTATATTGTACTTTTCAAGTACAGCACTTATAGTATTTGCACTATTTGCCGACCTTAATAAAATGGCAATATCTTTAAAATCTGCCTCACCATTATTTTTAAATTCCAAAATCCTATTAGCTATAACTTCAGCCTCTTGTTCAAGTTCACTTTTAGGTAAGGAAAGGCTTTTTATAGCCTTTTCCATACTTTCATATAAGCCTTTTTCAAGCCCATAGTTTATTTCCCTATAAATATTTAAATGGTCAACTTCAACTTCAGCTTCTTTTTTCTTTGACTTTGTTTTTGTAGAACCTTCGGTTTCTTCTTTAGACTTAACTTTCAAAGCCTCTTTTACATCTTCCTCTGTAAGCTCATCTTTAGCTTTATATATATCAAGTAGATTTTCTATATATTTATCTTCTAAAGGCTCAACCCCTGTTGTCACAAGGATTTCACTATTACCAAGCCCAGCTTTAGAAACTTCATCATGGATAAGAACATGACCATTTCCATAATCTATTTCTCCGCTTTTTTCTTCCATAATTACTTTAAAAATATTGTTTACAAAGTCTAAAATCAATTGGCCTGAACGGAAATTTTTATTAAGTTTTATGATTTCTCGGTTATCCTTTTGTGTAACAAGCTTACTAAGGAAGATTTCAGGCTTTGCACCACGAAATTTATAAATACTTTGTTTCACATCACCAACCATATACATATTTTCTCCGCCATTTGTTATGGCTTTAAAAATCGCCTCTTGAGTGTCGTTACAATCTTGGTATTCATCAACTATAACTTCATAAAACTTATTTCTATAAAACTCTCGGATTTTTTCACCCTCAACTTCATGATATAACAGTTGTAGGGTAAATTGCTCCATATCGTTAAAATCTATAAGTCTGTTAGCTGTTTTAACGTCTTTAAAAGCCTTATCAAAAGCTACAAAAAACATCTTAAACTCTACCATAGCTTCATATATTTCTTTATATACATAAACCATTTCATCTATATCTAAAAATAAGAAATGACTTTCAGGCAACTCTCTTTCAACGTCTTTTTTAAGACTATCACGTTCCTTTTTAAAAGCATTGTATACATCTTTTAAATCTTCATCAAGTTTATGTTTTCTTGATTTTATAGAAGGGATATCAAGTATAAACTTCACATCATTTTTAAAATCCTTAAAGTTTTCGGCATTTACTTGGTCAAACTTTTCGTAAAAATTTTGATAATCTATATTACTTTTAAAATATGAATATACTTCTTTAACTTTTTCTTGGTCAACATCTTTAAAATCATCATTATAACGACTTTCAAGTAATTCTTTTTTCTTAACTAAATCAATTAAATGATTTTTAAATAATATAAAATCTTGAGAATTGATTATACTTTCAAAATCCCTATGATTAAAGCTTTCCACACTTTCATCAAGCCATTTATACGCATCAGGATTGTTATACGCCTTTGAATATAAACTAAAGAACATTTCTTTAAACTTATCATCTGTAACCTTTGTTACAAAAGAGTTTACAAGTTTGTAAAAATTATTTTTATCAGTTTCAGCCATAGTGTAAAACTTTTCAATAACATCATCAAAAACTTCAGATTTTATAAGTTCAACTTCTTCTTTGCTACCTACTCGGAATTTAGGGTCAATATCAAGTAGGTTAATATTTTTTTGAATTACATCACGACAAAACCCATGTATAGTGGATATGTTTGCACGTTGAAGTAAAAATATTTCCTTTGTAAGTTTCTCGTTTGTGGGGTCATCAGCAAGTTTATTGTTTAAAGCTTTGTAAATTTTATCTTTCATGGACTTTGTAGCTTCTTCTGTAAAGGTAACCATAAGAATATTATCCATAGAAACATTTGCCCTACAATCAGTAATAAGCCCCATAACACGCTCAACTAGAACAGAAGTTTTACCAGCACCAGCACCAGCCGAAACCATAACTTCTTTATCTCTTATATTAATGGCAAGTTCTTGTTCACAAGTTAACTTTAAGCTCATATTAAACCTCACTATTATTCTTCGCTATATGGCGACTTTACAAAATGTAGAAAAATCCATTTTCATAGCAAAACAATGGCTTTGTCAAAAGTATGAAAATTTGGTTTTTCTTTTGTAATGTGCCATTATTTTAGTTTTTTGGCGTTTCCATTTATATATTTTAAGTAACTTAAAATAAATCTATCGATTTCCCCCTCCATAACAGCCATAGCATTACCTGTTTCTTCAAGGGTTACATGGTCTTTTACAAGATTATATGGGTGAAAAACATATGAACGAATTTGTGAGCCAAAGGAAGTTGTAAGCACATCTCCTCGTATTTCATCAAGTTTTTCACGTCTTTCACGTTCCATATTCTCGTATAATTTTGCTTTTAGCATTTTCATAGCCATATCTTTATTTTTATGTTGAGAACGTTCATTTTGACATTGTACAACTATATTAGTAGGTAAATGGGTTATTCTTATAGCACTATCAGTTGTGTTAATATGTTGCCCCCCAGCACCTGATGCTCTAAAAGTGTCAATACGTATATCTTCAACATTTATCTCAACAACATCATCATCTTCTTCTATAACAGGCATAATATCCACAGAAGCAAAGGAAGTATGACGTTTACCTGAACTATCAAAGGGTGAAATCCTAACAAGTCTATGTACACCTTTTTCGCCTTTTAAATTTCCATAGGCAAAATCCCCTGATACCTCAACAGTAACAGTCTTAATCCCAGCTTCATCACCATTTATTTTATCAATTATATCGACTTTATACCCATTTTTATTTGCATATTTAGTATACATGCGAAGAAGCATAGTAACCCAATCACAACTTTCTGTACCCCCTGCACCAGCATGAATAGTAACAATTGCACCTGCCTCATCATATTGTCCCTTATATAAAGAAACCATATTCACTTTATTGTATTGTTTTACGAAATTTTCATAGGCAAAAACACATTCCTTAGTATAGCTTTCAGCAGTTTCATCAATTGCCATTTCCGTAAGTATTGTTACTTCTTCATATTCAGTATACAAATCGTTATACATAGCAACTTTATTTTTAAGTATTTTAACTTCCTTTAAAACATTTTTACTTTTATCAACATCATTCCAAAAACTCTCATCATTCATTAAAAGTTCTTGTTTTGCAATTACCTTGTTACATTCATCTATTTTACAGATTTCTCTAAGTTCTACAAGCATATCATTATATTTTTTAATTTCTTGTAAAATTTCCTCTAAAACAATCAAAAACCTCACTCCATATCTATATAAAAAAACAAAGGGTATCATTGCATAGTGCAATGATACCCAAATTTGTATATAACCAAGATTTGTACATTCCATTAAAGTGCAATTATAGGGTTATGCTCTCATGTCGCAACAATTTTTGAACTTCTTACCACTACCACAATGACAAGGGTCATTTCTGCCTATTTTTTTCACTTTTCTTTGTGCTATAGGTGTACCACCCTCAGCTTGTTTATTAGTGTAAGTAACATTTGCAACTTGCTTACGTTCAATTGTCTTACTTCTATCTCTTAAGTTTAACAAGGATTTCATAGTGTCCCATTTAATGTAATAGATAAGATCATCAAACATATCAAAACTTGCAAACTTATATTCTGTAAGTGGGTCTTTTTGTCCATATGCACGAAGACTTACAGTTTGACGAAGCAATTGCATTTCATCAATATGGTCCATCCATCTTCTATCAATTACACGAAGTAATATAGTTCTTTCAAGTTCACGCATGATTTCAGGAGTAGTTTCACTACTTCTAGCATTATAAATTCCAATACCTTCTTCATAAATAGCCTGTTTCAAGTCTTCCGTTGTAAACTTCAAATACTCTTCTTCATCAAGATTTACAATGTCGTGGTTGAACATAGGTCTAAAATGTTCGTTAAGTCCATTTAAATCCCATTCCTCTGGATATTCAGACTCACCAGTATAAATGAAAACATCTTTATCAACAATAGTTTTGAACATTTCAAGTAAGTGGTCTTTTAGGTCCTCACCTTCAAGAACTCTATCACGTTCACCATATATAACTTCACGTTGCTCATTCATGATTTTATCATAGTCAAGTAAATGCTTTCTTATGTTAAAGTTGTTACCCTCAACTTGTTTTTGAGCATTTTCAATCGCCTTAGTCAATTGCTTAAATACAATTGCCTCATCTTCATCAAGCCCTGTTGCTTGAAGTGCCGTCTTAATTCTATCAGGTATAAAAAGTCTTAAAAGGTTATCATCAAGAGCAAGGTAGAAAGTACTTTCACCAACATCACCTTGACGACCTGAACGACCACGAAGCTGATTATCAATACGTCTTGACTCATGTCTTTCAGTACCGATTATTTTAAGTCCACCAACTTCTTTAACACCTTCACCAAGTTTAATATCCGTACCACGACCAGCCATGTTTGTAGCAATAGTTATAGCACCTTTAACACCAGCTTCAGCAACAATCGCCGCCTCTTTCTCGTGATATTTAGCATTAAGTACATTATGAGGTATCTTCTCCTCTTTAAGTTTTTTAGATAAAGCCTCACTCATTTCAATTGTTGTTGTACCTATAAGTACAGGTTGCCCTTTAGCCGCAGACTCTTTTACATCTTCAATAATCGCTCTAAATTTCGCCTCAATAGTTTGATATACAATATCAATATTATCCACACGAGCAATAGGCTCATTTGTAGGTATAGCAACAACGTCCATTAAATAGATTTCTCTAAATTCTGATTCTTCTGTAAGTGCTGTACCTGTCATACCAGCTTTTTTACTATATTTATTAAAGTAGTTTTGGAAAGTTACTGTTGCAAGAGTTTTGCTTTCTCTTTTAACTTCTACAGATTCTTTTTCTTCAATGGCTTGATGTAAACCATTTGAATATCTACGTCCTGGCATAAGACGACCTGTAAACTCATCAACAATAACTATTTCACCCTCTTGAACAACATAATCTTGGTCAAGATGCATACTATAATTTGCTTTTAATGCATTTTGTATATAATGTTGTAAGTCTAAGTTTTCAGGGTCTGAAAGGTTTTCAACTCTAAAATATTTTTCAGCTTTTTCAATACCTTGCCCTGTTAAAGTAACACTTTTACCTTTTTCATCATTAACAAAATCCCCTTCTTCAATCATTTCTTCACGAAGCATAGGGTTTAAAGCCTCACGTTCATTAACAATTTTACCTTCTTCAAGGCTTCTTGCAAATGCATTAGCCGTCTTATACATACCACTAACTTCTTTACCGCCACCTGATATAATAAGTGGAGTTCTAGCCTCATCTATAAGAACAGAGTCAACCTCATCAATAATTGCATAGTTTAAGCCTCTTTGAACTCGTCTTTCTTTGTAAACTACCATATTATCTCTAAGATAGTCAAAACCAAGCTCATTGTTTGTTGCATATGTTATATCACAAGCATATGCCTTTTGTCTTTCAGTTTCATCTTTTGAGTTTAAAACAACGCCAACTGTAAGACCTAAAAACTCATGTATCGCTCCCATCCACTCGGAGTCACGTTTTGCAAGATAATCATTAACTGTAACGATATGAACACCGTCACCTGTAAGTGCATTTAAATAGGCTGGAAGTGTAGAAACCAAAGTTTTACCCTCACCAGTTTTCATCTCTGAAATACGCCCTTGATGTAAGATTATACCACCTAGAACTTGCACATCATAATGACGCATACCATACACACGCTTTGCAGCCTCACGCACGTTAGCGAAAGCCTCAGGTAAAATCTCATCAAGAGTTTCCCCATCTTTATATCTTTGTTTAAACTCCTCTGTTTTACCTTTTAACTCATCATCAGAAAACTTCTCAAATGTTTCTTCAAATCCATTAACCTTTTCAACTAAAGGCATAATTTTCTTTATTTCCTTTTCCGAATAATTTCCGAAAAGCTTATCAAATAAACCCATACTTCACTTCCTCGTCAATTTTCTGGTTCTCTAAAATCCTATTTTAGACTTACCATATTTTATAAAACCATAGTCAAATTATATTTTAACATTTTTTGAACGTAAATACAAGTATTTATATAGTATTTCTCTCATTATATACATCAAATTCAAATTTTATTATAAACTACAATTTTTCACCCATTAATCCCTTTACGAAAACTTACCCATCTTTGTTCCAAATTATACGGGAAACTAAAAAATACAAAAGAAGCAATAAAGAAAATTTTGGGGGTTTTTCAAGGTCGCCATATATATAACAACAGTTTTTATACGCTTTAAATTTCATACTAACAAAAAAACTTAGACAAAATTTCAGTTAAAGAAATTCTCCAAGTTTTATTTTTGTTAATTTTATTTAGTTAAAACCATAATATGCTTTTTTATATACCTTAACTATTTCTTCAACTGTTGGAGCAACAATATTATCTTCCATACAAGTATCAATAATCGCAAGTTCTGCAAGGTCTAAAAAGTCTTTATCGCATAGTTTTGCAATATCTTCAATCTTTTTAGGCATATCCATTTCACTCATTAAATCTCTTACAAAATTTATACAACACTTTTTTTCAGTGTTATCTATGTTTCTATAAATAACATCAGTAATCTTAGCTAGTCTATCTTTATACTCATACTTTTCAGTATAAAATTTCAAAACATATGGCAACAATAATGAATTACATACTCCATGAGGCAAATTAAATTTACCTCCTAATGCGTGTGCCATAGCATGAACCATACCAAGCCCTGCATTTGAAAATGCTTGTCCAGCAACATTTTGAGCATACGCCATCATAGTCCTTGCTTCTTTATCATCACCATTTCTGTATGCTCTAGGTAGAAAAGAAGCAACACTTTCAATTACCCAAAATGCATCTTTATCTGTAATAGGTGTAGCCCTTTTTGATAGAACACATTCTATACCATGAGTTAAAGCATCCATACCAGTTGCCGTTGTTAAGCTTTTCGGCATAGATACCATAAAATCAGTATCGTTTATTGCAATTGATACCATAGCATTTGTATCTACCATAACCATCTTAGAGTGTCGCTTTTCATCAGTTACAACATAAAAAGCTGTAACTTCCGAGCCTGTTCCTGATGTTGTGTTAACAGATACAATAGGTAGCCCTAAATTTCTTGATTTATTAACCCCTTCGTAATCTTGTATAACACCACCATTAGTTGCTAAAATACTAACGGCTTTTGCCGTATCTATTGGCGAACCACCACCTACTGCAACAATTAAATCAACATCTAAAGCTTTTACAGCTTCAAAACATTCTTCAACAATTGTTGTAGTTGGATTTGGCTTAACGTCATAATATATAGCATACTCTATATTTGCTTTTAAAAGCTCAGCACCAACCTTAGTTGCAACTCCACTTTCATATAAAAACATATCCGTTACTATCAAAGCTCTTTTATAGCCCTTTTTTTCAAGTTCAGGAGAAAGCAAAGTTATTGCACCTGAACCAAAAAAATTAGTTTTAACTGCATTTATTCTTTGTGGTGATAAAATATTTTTATACATATCTACACCTAAATCTTTCTACTTTCCAAACATAGGGGGAGAATCTACAATCCCAACAATCAACGCATCAATTGGTGCTTGACTATCAATTGCATATTGAGTAGTATCATCTGTTGTAATCAAAACCACTTCATCAATACCAGCACCTAAAGTATCAGCTGCAACAAAAATTTGACTTTTATCTCCATAAAAAGGTTCTATCAACAACAATTTATAGCCTACTAAATTTTGCATTTTTCTAGTTGATACAACTGTACCTTTAACAACTCCAAAAATCATATAACTCACCCCTTATTTTACTTTTTGAGAATTTTAACTAAATGCCCTTGTTCCATAAAAAAAGCATTTGCATCATCTGTATCTATATGAAAATCAAGTGTAAAACTTTCGTCAACTCTAACGGAAACATTGTCAAACACTCCTGATTTTTCACTTTCAACATATACTTTTACAAGATCGCCATTTTTCACATTAAACTTTTTAGAATCTTCAATCGACATATGTATATGTCTATCTGCAACAATTACACCCTCATCTATATCTATTTCTCCTTTAGGTCCTTTTAGTTTAATACCTAAAGAATTTTTCAGGTCACCAGACTTCCTAAGTGGAGGCTTAATGCCTAAAACTCTAGCATCAGATAGAGAAACTTCAACTTGGGTTTGCTTTCGTAAAGGCCCTAAAATCCTAACATTTTTTATAGTTCCTTTAGGACCTATTAAATCTAAAGTTTCTTCAGCTGCATATTGACCCTTTTGGCTTAAATACTTCTTTTTAGTTAACTCGTAATTATATCCATATAATTTATCAAGATGTTTTCGTTCAATATGAATATGTCTTACAGAAATACCAGTGGGAACAAGGTTTTGCTTATTTCTTATTTCCTCAATTGTTTCTATAACAACTTTTGTTACAAAATCTTCTGAGAATTTTTTTTGCACCCCCACTTAAACCTCCTATATTCTACTTATAACTGAACTTATACTTCCGTTTGGTCTTGGAATAACGTGTACAGACACAATTTCACCAACTCTAGACGCCGCTGAAGCTCCTGCCTCAGTAGCTGCTTTAACAGCACCTACATCACCTTGAACCATAACTGTAACCATACCAGAACCTATGCGTTCTGTTCCAACTAATTCAACATCTGCTGCCTTAAGCATTGCGTCTGCTGCTTCTATACTTGCAATATAGCCAACTGTTTCTATCATACCAAGTGCTTGTAACTTTGCATTTTCACTTTTTGTAGTTTTAGCTTCTGCCATTTTAAAACCTTCTTTCTATGAGTAAAAAACTATTTTAACTTAGGTAAAATTTTCTCAACATCAGAGTGTGGACGTGGTATAACATGAACTGAAATAAGTTCCCCAACTCTTGTTGCAGCTGAAGCTCCTGCTTCTGTTGCCGCTTTAACAGCACCAACTTCACCTTTAACCATAACTGTAACCATACCCGCACCAATTGATTCAGTGCCAACTAATTCAACATCTGCTGCCTTAAGCATTGCATCTGCTGCTTCTATATTCGCTACATAACCCTTAGTTTCAATCATTCCTATTGCCGACATATTTTTGTCCTCCTACATTTTAATTATATTATTCTAAATCCGCCATCTGCTAGCATACATCTTCTTCTTCTTGTAAAACTTTTTGCATTAGTAATTCCTTCGCCTGTTGGACCAGCAATTGTCATACTAGAATGACCTTCGCCACCAATACCAAGTCCGCTTAAGGTAGCACTATTTTTAACATATATAGTTGTTTCAATTTCCTTTGCATACAAAGTCATATTATCTACATTTTTAGAAAAAATCGATGCAGTATGTCTGTTCCCATTTTCAGCCTCAACAGCATAGGATATAGCTTCATTTAAATCTTTACATTTAACAATTGGTAAAACAGGCATAAGTTGTTCTACTTGTACAAAAGGATGATTATGGTCAACATCACAAATAATTAACTTGCATTTTTGATTACCTGTTACACCAATTGCATTTAAGATTTTAGACGCATCCTTTCCAACCCATTCTTTGTTAACATCATACTTGCCGTTTTCATACTTGAATACAAGGTCTAAAAGTTTTGAAACTTGATTATTATCAAGTAAACAAGCACCTTCCTTTATCATTTTGTCAAGTAAACATCTGTGGCTTTTTTCAACAACATATACTTCTTTTTCTGCAATACACAAAAGATTGTTGTCAAAAGATGCACCTCTATAAATTTCTTTAGCTGCAAGTTCCAAATCTGCCGTTCCATCAACTATAACTGGTGGATTACCTGCACCGGCACCAATAGTTCTTTTCCCAAGTCTTAAAAGTGAATCTACCATAGCCGTACCACCTGTACCAACCATAAGTTTAACATTTTTACTTTCAGCAATTTTTTTAACATTATCCATAGTCGGTTCTTTTGCCATAGTTATAAGGTTAGCCGGACCACCTGCTTCAATTATAGTCTTGTTCAATATTTGTAAGCAAAAAGCTGATGCCTTTTTAGCATTTGGATGAACATTAAAAACTACTGCATTACCACCAGCAATCATACTAATTGTATTATTAATAATTGTTTCAGTTGGGTTTGTTGATGGCGTTATAGAACCTATAACACCAAAAGGTGCATATTCCTCAATCATAAGTCCATAATCACCTGAAATCGCATCAGTTGTCAAGCACTCTGTACCAGGCGTTTTGTTTATAACTCCTAAATGCTTTTCAACTTTATCCTCATATCTACCCATATTTGTTTCATCTCTAACCATTTTAGCTAAAGTTTCAACGTTTTTTCTAGATGCTCTACGAATAGAATCAATAATAAGTTGTCTATCGTGGATTTTATACTCTTTTACAAACTCCTTTTGTGCAAAAGTTGCTGCTTCTATAGCATCTTCAATCTTTTCAAAAACTCCATAGTTTCCTCTAGGAGCGTTATAATAATTATTAAACTTTTTAGGTTGTTCCGCCTTATAGCTTGTATTTTCTTTTTGCTCAAGACTTAACTTTTCCACTACTTGTTTAACAATTAACTCTATATCTTTTGCGTTTATATCCATTATAAAATCTCCTATGTTTCTGTTAATTTTCGAGTTACTTGTAATATTACTTCCTGAATAAATCGCTCTTTTTCGCTATTGTCTGTATAGTCAGTGTTGTTTTCATATGACGGTTTAACAATACTTGTTACACCTTTTAGGTTTTTAACCACATCTTGTTCAACGTAGGATGTTTCTTCCCCTAAAATTTTATTTTTTGTTCTATTTAATACTTTTGAAACATATTCTATAACTTCAATGTTAGAATATGTATCGTAAAGATCATTGCCCCACACAAGACACCCATTACCCTTTAGTAAAACACCTTTATGTTTTTCTATTATATCTTGGGAAATATTAAATTTTTCAGTATATAATTGTATAGGTATTTCACCTAATCTTTTAACTGATTTAGTGAAATCCTGTTTTAATATAGGTAATCCTTGCATAGAATATATTATAGCTTCAGGTGGATAACAATGAATTATACTTGATATATTTTTATTCTCTTTGTACATTTGTATATGGTAGTTCAGTTCATCAGGTAAATTACCTGACTTAAAGAATTTATAAGAACCACTTATAAATTTACCGTCTAAGTCGATTTTTATAAGTTTATCAATTGACATAAAGCTTTTGTTTTCTTCGCCTGAAGTTATCCAAAAAGCATTTTGTTCGGCTCTAACACTTACACTACCATCATTTCCAACAGCATATCCTTTAAAAGATAGATTTCTTGAGATTTCTACTATTGCTTTTTTAGCTTCAAAATCTGACATGAAGTTTTTGCCATTTATATTCATCAAATTTAAATCACTCCAATCTTAAAACTACTTAGGCATATTTAGCATTTCCCTTACGTCATCAGGAGTTGCTGGTATACAATTCATTTGTTTTACAATATCAGAAATTTCCTCAACCAAAGGTAAGTTGAAATCTACGACTGTATTTTCATCAAGATGCTTACTATCTTCGAAACCAATTCTTATTGTTGAAGCTCCTAGCTCTATTGCCCTTTTCATTATTTCAAAATCTTTTCTATGAGCATGTGTAATCCCCCAAATCATTTCATTTTCATTAGGGAAAAACTCATACAAAGAACTAATCATAGATTTCAAAGTTCTAACTGTGGCTTGCGATGTACCAACATGACCCAATACTATACTAAAAAGCATAGGTTTTATAAACTCAAATTCTCGACTGAGTTCTTTAGCCGTATGAATCATACCTATCTCAAAAACTTCTATCTCTGGTATTTTCCTATGTTTAACAATTTGTTCAACACAGTAACGAACTTCATTTATCGGATTTTTATATACATTATCACCTAAATTTACAGAGCCGACATTTAACGAAGTAGCCTCAACCCAATCCTTTGAAACAGGTGCACATCTTTCTTCAATGGTCAAATCAGATATACCACCTGTTGAAGCTTGAATTACTATATCACATTCAGCTCTAATCAATCTTACAGTTTCTTCCAAGAGCGATACATCAGGAGTCAACTGTCCATTTTCATCTCTAACATGAAGATGAACCATCGATGCCCCTGCTTTACTACACGCAATCACGTCCTTGGCAATAGCAACAGGGTCGATATGTGTATCAGTAGCAGCGACTGGTGCTACTGAAATTAAAATTTTCTTCATCCACATTCTCCTATTTATTTTCTCTCCAATATACATAATGATCTAGAACTACTTTTTCGATTAAATCAGGTTGGTTTTCTTCAATCACTGATAAAAATTGTTTATGTAATTCTACAAAATTCTCTCTAGCACCTTTTTCCATGATACTTTCAATAGTAATCATCCTAGAAGGTATTGTTATCCTTGTTACATAATCTGTTATGCTAGTAAGTAACTCATTTTTTGCAACATTAGCAATTTCCATATGAAACATTGTATCAGCTTCCATAATTTTTTCAACTGTTGCATTTTCATCAAATACTGCTTCTTCTAGTTTTTCTAATGCTTCTTTTAAAATATTTAATTTTTCTTTAGTACAAGTTTTCGTAACGAGATACAAAGTACCTATATCAACAACACTTCTAAGCTCAATAAAATCGTACCAAAAATTCTCTTGTAGTATTATCCCATATAACATAGGATCCAACATCTTTTGATTATAGTTGTCGCATACAAAAGTTCCTTCAGCTCTTTTTATCTGTACAACGCCATATGCTTCTAGCTTTTTTATTGCCTCTCTTACAGAGTTCCTACCTACCTCTAAAGATTTACATAGTTCAACTTCTGTTGGCAACTTATCTCCAGGTCTCAACTCTCCACTTACTATGGCACTAATAATCCTATCTGTAATAGCATCGACTACGGACTTGCTGTTTAATGAGGTTTTTAAAAATCCTTTTTCTTCATTCATATAACTTCCCACTTAATTCATAATTATTTAATATTATTATACTAAATTTAATATATTTAATCAAGTTAAATTAAATTAGCTGGCCATAGTATTAATTGTGGAAACATAATCAAAATTACAATTACTACAACTGTTGCCAACAAAAATGGCATAAGTGTTTTCATAACTTCACCAACACGCATATCCATGAGGTCACATGCCACATATATACACATACCAACAGGAGGTGTAACAAGACCTAAGCCTATAACTACTGTTATCAAAACCGATAAAACAATTGGATCTATACCCACTGCTAAAGCAATCGGATATATAACTGGCATGAATAACGTAAGTGTTGCAATAGATTCCATAAACATTGTAACAAAGAAAAATATAGTTAAAATTATTATCAATATAATTGTTGGGTTAGTCGTTATACCAAGCATTGTATTTGTAACCCATTTATCAAAACCTGCTGTGGTAAGCATTACAGTGTATAGTTTTGCAGCACCAATTACAATAAAAATTTTACCACTTGTTCTTGCTGTTTCAGCCATACTGTTTTTAACATCTTCTAAAGTAAGTTCTTTGTATATTAATCCACCTGCCACTAAACCGTACACTACTGCAATCGCACCTGCTTCCGTAGGCGAAACAATACCCGATATGATTGTACCGATTATAATAATTGGCATTAACAATGCTGGTAATGAACTAAAACCAGTTCGAAGTCTTTCTTTTAAATCAAATTTACCTTCTTCTCTTGGAATACCTTCTTTTTTGGCCATGAAATATGCAACTATCATTTGAGCTAAACCAAGCAATATTCCTGGTATAATCCCACCTAAAAACAATTTTCCTGTGGAAACACCCAAAATACCTGCGATTACAACCATAGGAATACTTGGAGGGATAACAATACCAATTGTAGAAGAAATGGCAGTAACAGCAACTGTTAGTTTCTTGCTATATCCTTTTTCGACCATTTCTGGCATTATCATACCACTTACACCTGCTGTATCAGCAACAGCCGAACCAGATATACCAGCAAAAACCATACTAGATAATACATTTACATGAGCAAGACCACCTGTAAATCTACCTACAAGAGCATAACAAAATCCCATAAGACGACTTGATATACCACCCTTACTCATTGTAAAACCTGCAAATGTATATAAAGGTATGGCAAGTAAAGCAAAGGAGTTCATACCCTCAAAAACACGTTGACCTACGGTAACCATAGAACCACCATCTACAAAAATGATACCTCCCATAGCTGCAAGCCCTAAAGACATTGCTATTGGTACTCCAATTGCAATTAATATAAAAAACGAAATTAATAAAAAGGCAATCATTACTTATTTTCCTCCTTATCATTTTTAAAATCTTGTACTCTAATTATGTATTCAACTACAACTCCAACTGCACAAATAGTCGTCAATACAGGTATTACCCAATATACATGTGCCATTTTTAGTGGTTGCATTGTTGAAATAAATTGCTTTGATTTTGATGCAAGTTGCACCATACCATAAGTTAAACCAATATAAAATAATGTTGTAAAAAACGCAACAACACCATAGGCTATAAGTTGGGCTTTTCCCTTTAACGCATCTAGTAGAACATTTACATTTAAATGTTCACCTTTTATACTTATACTTATACCAACAACAAACATTGCCCATACATTTAAATATTGTGAACCTTCCATATACCATTTAAAACCACCTACACCTGGAACATATCTAAGTATAATATTGGCAAATAAAACTATCATCATCAAAGCTAACATTACTGCAGAAACATTTACTGCAATTTTATCTAGCATACTTTGTAATTTTCGCATATTATAACCTTTCATATAAAATATTAAAAAGGTGAAAATCCGCCAAAAGCTAATTTTCACCCTTTGGGTTTAAACAAATTTTTTATAGATATTTATACCTACTAAAATCGACTAACGACCTTCTTTCCATGTTTCAAGTTCGTCAAGCAATTCACCATATGTATCTCTTAAATCTTCAGCTACACCTGATGTAGCTTCTGCAAATGGTGCTAAATCTGGGTTTACTATTGTCATTCCTGTAGCCTCAAGCTCTGATAACAATTCTTCTGTTTGAGTTTTGTTTAATTCTCTGTTGAAGTCTTGAGATGCAAGAGCTGCTTCTGTAACAATTGCTTGTTGATTTTCGCTCATCTTACCCCATGTACTATCAGCAATTGTAAAGCACATACCTGAATAAATATGGTTTGTTACAGATAAATAGTTTTGAACTTCATATAAGTTGTTGTTATATATTACAGGAACTGGGTTTTCTTGTGCATCGTATGTACCTTGTTGAAGTGCCATATATAACTCAGAAAACGCTAATGGTTGTGGATTTGCTCCAAGAGCCTCCATAGTTGCCATTATAACAGGATTTTCTGGTGTACGGATGAGTAAGTTAGCCATATCATCAGGACTTTCCACAGCAACATCAGAAGTTGTTACACATCTAAACCCATTGTCATAATGAGCAAGAACTCTCATGTTATAATCAAGTAAAAGTTCTTCTGCTTTTGCCTCTATATCGCTATCCATGAAATCCCATGCATCTTCAAAAGTTGAAAATTGGAATGGTAACGCTGAAATACCCATCTTAGGTTCATAAGTCGCAAAGTTACTTGCATCAGTTATAATAATGTCTACTGTACCTGAATCAAGTGCCATTGCTTCAATCAATGCTGCATCTCCACCTAATTGACCAGATGGATAGATTTCAACAGTTACAGATCCATTTGTTTTTTCTTCAACTTCTGCTTTAAACTGTTCTGATGCCTTCGCTCTTGGGTCTTCTTCATTAGTAGAAAAAGCAAGTTTTAAAGTTACTGATGGTTCTTCTGTACTTGTGTCCGCACTTTCAGAACTTGTATCTCCTTGTTCTGCTGTATCTGTGTTTGTATCAGATCCTGTGTCTGCTGTTTCTGAACTTGTATCTCCACCACAACTCGTTAACATTACCGTAGTTAATAATACTGCTAAAATTTTCTTTTTCATTAATTAAACCTCCTAAAAAATCTCTTAAATTATATTGTTCCTTTTGACATAAGGGCTGTTTTTAGTGCAATAGCACCAAATCTTGGACTTGATAAAACTGTCTTTTTACATAAATCACTTATGTACCCCTCACAGTATGCCATAGACCCTTGAGCAAAAAGTATAACATCTACTTCACCTGCAACTTCATTAGCTTTTTTTGCCATAAGTTCTTTAAATTCACTTTGGTTTAAACCAAAAGCTCCTTCAACTAAAGCATCTACAAGCTCAACTTTTTTTCCCATTTCTCTTGCAACTCTTAAAACAGTGTTTTTTGTAGGTTCAAGAGTCGTAGGAAGTGTCGCCATAACAGCAATTTTTTTACCTACTCTTACAGCTTCCCTACACATTTCTTCATCAACACGAACAATTGGAACCCCAATATATTTTGAAATGTCCATAGATGCATCTGCAACTTCTCCAACTGATGAACAAAGATTTATAATAGCATCTGCGTCATCTTTTACAGCATCCATATACAAAGATATAAGTTTTGCTGCCGCTTTTGGAGTAACGTAACCCGCTTCTCTTGCATCAGACAAAACAGTAGGGTCTTCATAGCTCATCAACTCCGCTTCATCTCCTAGTTGACTTTTAATCTCTTTCTCAACTAATTCAATTAGTTCAGGTGTTGTGCTTGTATAAACTAAACCAACCTTCATATTTCCCTCCTTAGTACAACGTAGGATGTTATACATCCTTTCAATCACTTGTACTTTAATTATACCTTATTTTCACAAAAAGTAAACCGTCATTATTCACGTTAATGTTAGTAGTTTTTTATGCGTTTTGTACACTATGTTGATTAAACACCTATTAAAACTTCAACAGCTTCCTTTAAAGTTTCAACTTCTCCAACATTTCCAGGGAAAATTATGTAAGGTATATTAGGGAATTTGCTTCTCTCATCTGTTTCCCAAACAGGTATACCCGGTTTAATCTGACCCATAACTCTTGCCTTTTTCACTCTAAGTGCTTTTGTTCCAACATCACTAGATGTAATGCCACCTTTTGCAACTACAAAACTTGGAGATACCTTTAAATTTCCAACTAATGATTGAACAGCATTAGAAATCTTAACAGAGCGAATTAGTGCATCTTCCTTTGTATCATTCTCAATAACTAATAATGCTCTTTTTGTATAAACAACTACGGTTTTACCTTCTGAAATTAGTTTTTCGCTTGATGATACAATAGTTTCAACTTCTTTTTCAAGTTTATCTTCCTCTAAAACTAAATCCGAATTCATCTCTATACTAACTATATTTGGTATCTTTTTAAGTTCTTCTAATTGCATTGTAGTTTTTTTAGTATGTGAACCAACAACTACAATTCCACCATTTTCTTTATTAATTGTAATCATATCATCTTTAGATAATAACGGCTTATTACTTATGTTGCCTATTGCCTTGACAAATGCAGCCGCTGTTCTAAAAACAAAGTGTTTTCCGTTTTTCATTGATTTATACAATGCTATGCAAAAAACTTTTAAGTCTAAATCATCTATTGCATTTACAATTATTTTGTTAAAATCAGTAACAGTTTCCAGTTGTTTAACAATTCCGTTTATATCCATATTTCTTAGGCTTTCCAAGGAAATACTAACTACATTATCAGCCTTAAATCTACCTTCTGTTTTTTCTTCCACATATTCACACAAATCCGAAGCATTGTATCCAAAGGTTTTATCTTTGGCAAACTCGGTTTCACCTGCTGGAACTAGTTCATCACCATATTTTACATAATGTACATTATCAATTGTATAACGTCCACCTTCTTTAAAAAACGGACATATAATTTCACCATCAATTTTATAAGAATTATTTTTTTCTATAATATTTTTAAGTAGTTCTGTTTCAAGAGGGTAATGACCTCTTAAAGTTGAGTCGCCCCTACTTATTATAAAATAATCAATCCCAAGCTCTTTTCCAACCCTATCGATATTTTCCGCTATTTCAGTATGTGCCTTTGTCGTTTCTTCAACAATAAACCCTCTGGAATTTGTTAAAATATAAAATATTTTGTTTTTTTCTAAAAAACCCTCTCTTATAGTTTCCATATTCCAATCTGTATATACAGAAATATCATGTACAGTTTGCACTCCTGTCGGGTCATCATCTAAAACAATAATCTTACTATTGTCATTTTCCAACTGTTCATTTAATAAAAGATTAACTTTTTTACTATCTAAATCACTAAATTTACTTGTTTCTAAACTGAAATTCTTACTATCCAAAATTGTACCTCCTAATATAACTTTTACAAAACACCTTTCTAACACTTACCTCCTTTTAAATATTTTACACAATTAGAGTATATACCACATCTTATTTAAACACAAGAATTTAAATCATTTTTATTAGTTTTATATATATAAATATTAAAAAATTGTTCAAAATATATATGCATCTTAACCTTTAACATTCTTTCATATATGTTTCATGTGTATTTTGTATCTATTTTACATTTATTTATACGCAAAAATTTTGTTTTTTTTAAAACTATTGAAAAATAATTATTAATATGGTAATATATACCCATACATTTTTATTGATTATAATAAGTGTATTTTTTATGCAAAGTAGCATTGTATTTTTTAATGCTAACATTTATTTAACCAATACAAAAAAATTTTTACATGTGAGGAGAAAATTATGAAAAAAAGTTATCTATTAGCTACAACTATGGTTTTAGCATTATCCGGTTGTACAGGTTCAAGTTCTGATACCACAGAACAGTCAGAAAACGCCGTTGAAGTATCTACTGAAGAACCTACTGAAGAACCTGCTGAAGAAACAGAAACTGTATCCGATGAGGTGTCAGAAGCACAAATACTGTTTAATGGTTCATCAACTTTAGGACCTGTAATTGCTAAAATTGCACAGGATTTCAACGAAGAGTATGGAAGTTGGAACCAAGTTAATAGTGAATTTCCTGATGAAGATATATCTATATATGTAGCCGTAGGTGGTTCAGGACAAGGTAGTAAAAGCGTTATAGAAGGCACTGCTGACTTTGGTATGCTTGCAAGACAAGTTAAAGACAGTGAAAAAGAGGCAATTGCTGATTACTATGAATATTTAGTTGGTATTGATGCACTATCTATCGCCGTTAACCCAGAAAGTCCAATTTTAGGGATAACTGATGACTTGACAAAAGACGAAGTAACTAAGATTTTTTCAGGTGAATATGCAACATGGCAAGACTTTGATAGTTCTTTACCTGCTGATGAAATCGTTGTAGTAACTCGTGATATAGGTGGTGGCGCTCATTCTGTTTTCCAAGATAATGTAATGGGAGATGTCGAAGTAAAAGTTGACGCAATCCAAAGCCCTACTATGGGTGCTCTAGTAACTAAAATAGCAGAAAACAAAAATGCTATTGGCTATGCATCTTTTGGTGTTGCACAACAAAACGCCAGTAGTATTAATATGTTGAAACTTGATGGTATTGAGGCAAATGTTGAAAACATACTAGATGGCTCATACATATTACAAAGACCACTTTTACTTATAATGGACGGAGAGCCAAACTCACATCAACAAGCATTTTTAGATGTAGTTCTAGGTGAAACAGGACAGACTACCGTTGAAGATATGGGCTTTATACCTGCTAACTAGATTTCATTTACTGAAGGTAACATTGACATAAAAAGAGATTGCTTAAGAGGGAAAAATGAGAGAAAAACTTTTTTATTATATTACAAAAGCTACAAGCGTATTTTTTATATTTCTATTTTCACTAATAATTTTTCATATTGTTACTGAATCTATGTATGCTTTAACTTCTCTTAACACTTCCCTCCTTTCTCTTTCAAAGTCTTGGAAGCCTATGGCGTCAAACCCTGAATATTCTATAATGCCAATGCTTCTAACTACACTAGAAATATCATTTCTTGCTGTAGTTTTCGCTTTGCCTTTATGTATATCAATCGCTGTATCCTTGGCTTTTTATATAAAAGAAATTGTTGCCGTATATGTTCTGACTTTTATTGATTTATTGGCTGGGGTTCCCTCTGTTATATTCGGTTTCATAGGTTTAACTGTTCTAGTTAAAAAATTTGAATTGTTTTTTTCTATGCCAACAGGTGAATGTTTGCTTTTAGGTGCAATAGTTTTAGCAGTTATGCTCTTTCCTTTTTGTACATCAACAATATATGAATCTTTAATAAAGTTAAAAAAAGAATATTATAACTGTGCCTTATCCTTGGGATATTCAAAAGAATTTATTATATCTAAAATACTGTTGAAAGCTTTAAAACCTAGTATCCTAACAGCTTTTATAATGGCTTTAGGACGTGCTATGGGAGAAACTATGGCTGTTATGATGGTGATTGGGAACGCTCCACAGTATCCACAGTTGTTTAAACGTGTTTTAACTATACCTGCTTTAACAGCTTTAGAGCTTGGTAATGCAGAATATGCAAGTCTACATTTTTCAGCACTTTACGCAGCTAATTTAGTTTTACTTATTTTACTCGCTTTCTTAATGATATTAGTAAAAATTATTCAAGTTAAGGTGGTTAAAAACAATGAGAATTAAAGATATTTTGATTAAAATATGGCTTTTTCTAGCAAGTACAATTGTAATATGTTGTACACTATTTGTATTTCTATATATACTTATAAAGGGAATTGGGGTAATTAACTTAGAGTTCATCTTTGGTAGCCCAAAAGGTATGCCACTCGGTACAGAGGGGGGAATTTTCCCTGCTATTGTAGGCACAATTTTATTAGGCATGCTGTCAAGTTTTTTTTCTTCTATTATAGCTTTTTTGTTATCTGTATATTTATGTTATTACTGTAAAAGTAATAGTTATAGTAATATTCTAAAATCAATTATGTTTTTTTGTTCTGGTATACCATCGGTTATATTCGGCTTAGTCTTTTATAATATATTCATTTACAAATTCGGAGTATCAAGGTCTTTATTTACGGCAAGTATAACTATTGCCGTTATGATTTTACCCTTTATAACTTTACAATTTATGCAAATTTTTAATGATGAAAGCCACGAGTTGTTTTTAACATCACTAAGTATAGGATATACAAAATCATATACGATTTTTAGCATTATTATGCGTAAAAATTACAGACAATTTTTAAGTGCTACGGCATTAAGTATGAGCTATGGTATCGGAGCTACTGCCCCTATTATGTATACTGGTGCTGTTTTATATGCTGATGTTCCACATAGTGTATTTCAGCCATTTATGAGCCTACCCTATCATTTGTATTTTCTAATAGCTGATGGAATATCCATTGAAAATGCTTATGGAACTGCCTTTGTACTTATGATACTTATTTTAATAATTAACTTTATACCAAGATACACAATACAATTTAGAAAATTAAGAGATGAAGACAAATATGAATAATACAATTTTAAAAATTACTGATTTAAATTTCTACTATGGCAAAAAACAAATTTTAAACTCAATTTCACATGAGTTTGAAAAAAATAAGGTTACTGCAATAATTGGTCAATCAGGCTGTGGAAAATCCACATTGTTAAAAACTATAAATAGAATTGCCGAAGAAAACAGTGGACGTTATACAGGTACAATACATTTAGAAGGTCAGGACATTTTAAGTATTTCAAAAGAAAACTTACGAAAAAAAGTATCATTAGTGTTCCAAACGCCCACTGTATTTCCATTTAGTATAGAAAAAAATATTTCCCAAGTACTTCATTACCATTATTCTTTAGGCAATGAAGATTTAAAAAAGGAAACGGAAAAATATTTGACTATGGTTGGCTTGTATGATAGCATAAAAGATAAGTTAAACGTATCTGCCAACACTCTATCTGGTGGAGAAAAACAACGTTTAGCAATTGCTCGTGCTTTATGTGTTAACCCCTGTATTCTTATGCTTGATGAACCAACTTCAGCTTTAGATATAAAAAACACTATTCTTATAGAAGATTTAATTATCTCATTAAAGGATAAATATAGTATAATCATAGTAACCCATAATTTATTACAAGCTAAAAGAATTTCCGATAATATTATTTTTATGGATAATGGTACTATCATCGAGACAAATAGTGCAAGGGATTTTTTCGATAATCCTAAAAGTGATTTAAGTATAGAATATGTAAATTATATTTAGAGGTTTCCTTAATGTAAAAAGGAGAAAAAAATGATAATAAATATTCCCGGTAGAGAACCTATTGAGATTAAACATATAGTTTTCGATTATAACGGAACAATAGCAATTGACGGAAAAATAAAGGAAAGTGTAAAAGAGAAAATCTACACTTTAAGCGATAGCTTTTCTTTATATGTTCTAACTGCTGATACTTACGGAAGTGCTAAAAAAGAATGTGAAAATTTACCAATAAATTTAAAGTGCTTTCCTAATGACAATGCCTCAGTTAATAAGCTTGAAATCCTAACAAAAATTGGAGCAAGTGAATGTATTTGTTTTGGTAACGGATACAATGATATAAAAATGTTTGAAAAAGCAGCCCTCTCGGTCGCTGTTTTAGAAAGCGAGGGCTGTTGTTCTAAACTATTGAACCATGCTGACATACTTGTTAGAAGTATAGATGAAGGCTTAGATTTAATCCTAAACCCAAATAGAATAATTGCTGATTTAAGGTTATGATTAAGGCAACACCGCAAAAAAATCAAAAAACTAGCTATAATAAAAATTTTATAGTATAATTAAAATGGAACTAATAGTATAAAATTTTTAGGAGGTATTATATGTCTTTTATAAATAAAATTAGAGATAAATCAGGTTATTTTATAGGAATTTTAGGTGCAATATTAATTGTTCAAGGCATATTTAACGGAGAGATTTCGGTAGTCTATGCTAAAGCTATGCGTATATGCCTTGAATGTATTGGCATTGGTTAAATATAATCACTAGCAAAAAATATAATACTACAACCAAACAGATTGGAGTGCATTTTTTGAACAAAAAGGTTAGTGATTGGTATCGCCATAAATATCAAATTATTTGGGCACTCATTACAAATAGCTATATATTGGGTTTTACAAATAGAACTATTTATCAAGGTAGGCTTAAAAGTGTTTGTGTTCCAGGAATGAACTGTTACTCATGTCCTGGGGCTTTAGGAGCATGTCCAATTGGTTCTTTTCAAGCAGTTATAGGTTCAGCCCAATACAAGTTTTCAATTTACATAACTGGTTTTTTTCTATTATATGGTGGAATTTTCGGCAGATTTATTTGTGGTTGGCTTTGTCCCTTTGGACTGTTTCAAGATTTAATACACAAAATACCCTTTCCTAAAAAAATTCAAACTTTTAAAGGGGATATGCTTTTGAGAAAAGCAAAATATTTCTTTTTAATAGTTTTTGTTATATTGATGCCATTATTTCTAGTTAATATTATTGGAATTGGTTCACCCTATTTTTGCAAATTGATTTGTCCTGTTGGAACGCTAGAAGCAGGTATACCATTAGTTCTGCTTAAACCTAATTTACGTGGTTCTCTTGGTTTTTTATATCTATGGAAAAACTTTCTCCTTATGATTACTGTACTTTCAGCAATCATTATTTATAGACCCTTTTGTAAATATGTTTGTCCCTTAGGTGCTGTGTATTCTATTTTTAACAGTGTTTCAATTTATAAATTAAGTGTTGCTAACCATAAATGTATAAACTGTGGCAAATGTGCAAGGGTTTGCAAAATGGGCGTTAACCCCGTTAAAAACCCAAGTTCTCCTGAATGTATACGATGTACTCTTTGTAAAAAAGAATGCCCAAAATCAGCTATTTCAACTGGTTTTAAAAATTAGATAATTATTGTATAATAAACTAAAGCCCTAGCCACCAAAAGACAGCTATGACTTAAGATTATTGTAATTTTATTTGAAAATTTACTCTATGATATAATAAACTATATGCGTAGCTACATAAATACAGCTACACATTAAGAATATTGTAATTTCCTCGGAAATTACTCTATGGTATAATAAAACTAATATTCCTGACGTTGTATATTTCCACACCCATTCCTTTTGTTTCAAAAAGGAATTATATATCCATTCTTTTATATCATATTATGATGTGTTTTGTTGTATATCAAATTTTATGTCATTATTAGTTTCCACTACCCCTAAATACACATATTGGGTAAAATTAATCGAAATTATATCTCAAAGTTCATCAAATAAA
>JBKEBX010000010.1:0-4998 GCA_047973385.1 Lachnospirales bacterium
GCATTTTGCATCGCAGTATATTTCTTCACTGATAATTTAGCTATCTGCTGACGAAGTTCCAATACTTCAGCAAGTAGTGGTGGTGCGATTTTTAACACTTCAGCCACTTCTTTTTTGCCAAGACTATCCATTTCAAGACTGTTCTCAGTAAGCCAAGATTTCATCTGCATAACCGAATTAGGATTTTCAAGGTTAGTTAGCTGTTTCATTTTAGCCATTAAACTTGCCTTTGTAATTTCATCAAGTTTGATTGCGTTCTTAACAAACTTCATATCAACTAAAATACCTCTATCGTTGATTTCTTCACTGAGGTGATATTTCTTCCCATATTAAATTTGGAACAGGAAGGAGAGATAGTTTCTCCTGAATTTGCATTTCTGCCTCAACACCTCGTTTGTTGTATTCCTTAAACATCATCCATTTTTCAGTATCATGGATGGGCAGATTACGGGTTCTCATGCCGTTTGTTTTTGTAGGCGAGCAAGGTTTACAAAAATATAAGATGAGAGATTTACCTTCTGTCATTTTCTGTTTTTCAAGACCAAGAACAACACCTACACCTCCAAGTGATAAAGGAAGTCTCAGCGTTGCCGCCCACACAAGAGTACAGTGCCAATTTTCAGGTTCTATCCATTCTCCAATATGTTTTGATAAGCACACTCTTTCAAAAGTAGCATTATATGCTGTTTTGATTATAGTTTCATCGGTTAGAGCCTTTATGATACTGCTGGTATTACATCTCCACTTACAAGATCTAAAACCTGAACCTCACTTCCATCAACCGAATAGGCAAAAAGCATTATTTCAAAGTCATCACTCTCAGCATACTTATATACACCGCATTTCTTTAAATCCACACTACTGTATGTTTCGAGGTCGATTCCTAGTGTTTTCATAAAATTTTCCTTTCCTAAAATAGGTGGCAAAGAAATCTCTGCTACCATTTGAATTACTGCTTCAATGTTTATTGGTATTTTTTCATTTCTTGTTCCCAGCGTTCTGCATCACGCTTATTTCTTTCTTCATCAGTAATTGCATAACAGTATGGATCGAAAGCCATAAAGGCCAATGTAAAAGCACCACTGTTTTTTATTAGCTTTTCTACACTGATTTCCTCGGTAAGCCTTGCATTAAAATAACGCTGTGGCATATCATCAAGGATTAATTTTTTTATGCCTAACTTAGGGTTAAGGATAGTGGCAAGATTATCCGCTATTTCTATCAGCTTTTCATTACTTGTTTGAGGGAAGATATAACAGTCAAAGACAATATTTCTTTCCGACAGTTCGCAGCCAAAGTCTACAAGTCCGTCTTTGCCGCTTATTTGTTGGCTTTTGTTTCTAAGGCTCGGAACTACTCTGTAATTAAGTAATCGAGTCTTTATTTTCATATCTTTTGATATGATACCATCAAATATAAATCCCATTAAAATCCTCCTTTCATTATGTTGCTAAAACCCTACCTCTTGCACGAGAACCTGTTTGCATTAAGTTATATAGTTCCTGTGAAATCTTTTTGGTGTCATCTTCAGAACGCACGATCATCTGCTGAATGGTTATCATAGAGCCGATTGCTCCCATAGCATTTTGATGTGCATCTCCCATATTTCCTGTCACCGTACCTTTTACATTTGCAGAAAAATCACTCGGCAGAGCATTTTGCATATCAGCACCTAAACCTTTCATAGTATCCATAATGCCTTTACTGATGGAAGTTGCGGCATTTAATCGCATATTTTCCATCTTTATCAATTGCACCTGCAAGGTCCCTCTACAAGCATTTCACCAATCCATGCCATCTCTTTAGATGGAGAGGCAATTCCGAAGAAGTCCATAATGCCGTCCCAAATGCCGGAAATCCAACCGCTGACTTTATCCCAAAGCCAACCAGCAAGTGATTGTATTCCATCCCATAGACCTTTAACAATGTTTCCACCGATTTCTACAATCTTCCACATCAAGCTTCCAAAAGCAGAAACAATGCCCGCAATAATCTGTGGTACAGCTTTTACGATTTCAACAATAATGGTCGGTAAGTTTGCTATCAGTGCTACAAGAAGTTCCACACCGGCAATAATGATTTTATCGATGTTGCCAAGCAGTGCGTTTACAATACTGCTGATGATTTCAGGAATTGCCTGAACGATGGTTGTAATTATCTGTGGCAGTGCTTGAACGAGTGCTATAAGAAGGTCAATTCCTGCTTGAATGATTAGAGGTAACCCCTCTAAAATTCCTACCACAATGCTTTCAATAATGAGTGGCAGAGCCGCTACAATTGATTCAATGATTAGAGGTAATGCTGTAACAAGCGATGTTAATAGCTGAATACCCGCCTCAATTATCATTGGTATCCCTTATTTATGATTACCGGAAGATAAGAAATAAGAACAGGTATTGCATTAATTATCCCCTCAGCCAAACCAATAATCAGCTGAAGTGCAGCATCTAAAATCAAAGGTAGATTTTCAATAAGCGTTGTTATAATCTGCATAATTACTGATACTATTGTTGGAATTAAAGTAGGTAATGCCTCAGCTATTCCTATTGCAAGAGTTGTAATTAACTGAAGTGCAATATCAAGAAGTAGTTGTAACATTTCTACTGCTTTTTCGATTAAGAGATTTACCATACCAAGTAAACCTTCAGAAAAACTTTTTGCCGCACCTTCTGTTCCCTCAATTAAGCCTGTAAACCCTTCGCCAATTTGCTCTACAAAAGGTAAGAATTCATTAAGAAGTCCTGTTACAAGTTCTTTTAGGGTGGTAAGAACAGGTTCGGCCACTGTACCCAGCTCTGCCATAGCACTATTTAGTGCTGCTGTAGCTTTTTGTGCATCAATAATGTCACCATTTACTTCTTTGTACTTATCACTTGCTTCTGAATAAAGACCGTTCATAGTTTCTGTAATAAGGGCCTGTCTTTCTTGCTCTGTTGTACATCTATCAAGGCTTGCTTGGAACTCATCTTCAGCCATACCTGCCCAGTCAACGTCGTCAACTTAAGAAAAACGCATAAAATAAACAGATAAATATTGGTTGAATTGCGAATTGACAAACATATAATCGCCTCAAAATTAAATAGGTACATTTTTAATGTATACTAATTAATTTTGGAGTGATTTTATGTATTACAAAAGAAATATTATAGAACTTATGGAGAAAATAAAGAATAAAATTAACAATCCGGATTTTATAAATGAACATAAGCCTAAAAACACATCATTTATCAGAAACAGACGTCTATCTTTTAATTATATTATGAGCTTTATTTTAACTTTACCAAAAGAAGGTCTCACTTATGAATTAGACAAGTTTTTTAATATAAATAATAATGAAGAAGTTACTATTACAAAACAGGCTTTTTCAAAAGCTAGACAATTAATTTCAGAAATGGCTTTTTACGAATTATATTTGTTATCTACAAATGTAAAAATTAAAAACCCTAATACTTATAAAGAACATAGAGTATATGCTATTGATGGTAGTGATTTCCAACTACCAGACACTGATGAAACGACTAGTTATTTTGGAGCACAATCTAGTGGTAGTGGAAGACCACTTCCTATGGCAAAAGTTTCACACTGTATAGATGTGCTAAATGGAGCATCTCACAATGTTGTAATTGGAAGAAATAAAGTGTCCGAACGAAAACAGGCCATGGAATTGTTAAATAAGGATTTTGTAGACCAAAAAGAAAAACCTATTATACTTTTTGATAGAGGATATCCATCAAAAGATATGTTTAATTATTTAAATTCAAAAGGATATTTATTTTTAATGCGTAGCAAAAATCAATTTATAAATTGTGTTAACGAATGTAATTTAGGTGATACATTTGTTAAATATGAACACAGAGGGGAAACTCACGAACTTAGGGTAATTAAGTTTCAATTAACACCTGATCTAACAGAGATACTAGTTACTAATATTTTTGCGGATAATTATACAATTGAAGATTTTAAGGAATTATATTTTTTAAGATGGGGTATTGAATGTAGGTATCGTGATTTAAAAATTAATTTAAAAGTCGAAAAATTCTCTGGAGTTAAGCCAATATGTATTTTGCAAGAAATTTATGCTACTTTTCTTGTTTTTAATTTAGCTTCTATAATAAAAAATATTTGCGACACATCTTTTGAATCTAAAAAGAATACCATTAAAAATAACCATACATATCAAACAAATAGAAATAATCTTTCAAAAGTACTGCTAGATAATTTGAAAGAAATTTTATTAGATTCCAAAAATAAGTTGCTTGATATTATAAGCTGTATCATAGAAAAATGCAAAAAAGTTCGTTCACAAGTACGACCTAATCGAACTCGTGAACGGAAAAGAAAACACTACCGACAAAAACACACAAATAATTATAGGTAAGTGTATATACAATTTACAATAATTCTAGATAATTGTCCATTGTTCATTTTATATAAATTTTTACATTGTTTTTTTGTTGTATAAATTTTTATTAAATAAATATACACTTTTACTAAGTAGTATTTTTATGCACTTTTATTAACTATGTTAAAGCTTAAGTTGACGACATTGACCGCAAGGTAGTGTTCAAATGGGGATTGGAGATACTCCCCAACAAGCAGATTTACCAAAAATCCCCTCAGGGAATTTTGAGCAAAAACGCAAGGTGTGTACCACCTCGCCCTGCTTGCCATGTTACTCAATCGCCGATATCAATAACAACAAAAAAGTAAGTCGACTCAGTAAGTAAAAAAGAAAAACGCTGCAACACCTTAGCGGCTGCAACGTTTTTCATTCGTGACTTAACTTTGTTTTGGACATTCATTCGTCCTCTGCTTCAACTTTCTGAATCTCTTTTGCCGTGGCACTAACTATTCGCAACCCTATATCGCTTATATCATCAAGCAAGCTTTCAAGCTGTCTGCGCTGCGTAGATTTGTCCGTTTCATTATTTGGAAAAAAGAACTGGTCTACCGATACATCTAAAAGAGTGACAAGTTCATAAAAGATTTATAAACTGA
>JBKEBX010000064.1:0-10862 GCA_047973385.1 Lachnospirales bacterium
CTTATTGTGTAGATGCTTGGATATATGTATCGACGTATTTCTTTATACTCGGATACAAAAATCAGAAAATAATTATTGCTCCTCGAAGAGTTGCGAGGATGGATTGTACTTCTCACTATGTGATGGAGGTAGATACTTATGTGGATACGAATCGATACTTATGCTTAAACCTTTAAACAAAAATATATGAGATAATTCTTTACTTCTAACTTCATACTTTGAATTTATGCCACCAATACATTGGCAGGCATAGGCTAGAGGGTTTTGATACGTGAAATGACATTGTGCTTGAATTTACTTACTTGATATTTAAATGTCTAGCAGTGTAGGTTTTGAGTGAAAGTGATACCGATGATAATAAATAAATAATTTAATTAACTAGAATGAAAGCAATATTTACATTTAAAGCAAATGATGCATTGAGATTTTTGATTATCGTTTTATTGATCTTGCCGTTTATGAATTGTAAAAATGATCTTATAATGGATGATCCTATTCCTGATAAAGGAGATACAACAGCTATAGACACAATAGGCACAGATACGACAGCTACAGATACGACAAACATAGATTCGGTAGACTTGGGACCTCCCCCTGTCTTTGCATCTCTTGGACAGCCTACGCTTAATGTAGTCTATTTTATACCTAACGATGTCCATTCTTGGCCGAGATACAGAGAGAGGCTTACATGGATGCTTCAGCATGCGCAGACTTATTTCTCAAGAGAAATTGCAGAAAGAGGCTTTGGGAATAAAACTCTTGGTTTAGAGGAAGATTCAGAAAATCCTGGTATGGTTAAGATACAGGTTATTCACGGTCTTGAAGGTAAGGAAACCTATCGTTATAGTTCTAAGGCAGTTGAAATGCGGAATGAAATAAATCGCTACTACGACAATAATAATATCCCTAGAACAAGTAATCATTTTATGGTGTTTCAACCTGCGGGCTTCGGTGTTGGTGTACCGTTTTATGGGAGTTTTGCACATAAAATGGGATGGGCTTATGCTAAAGATTGGTCAAATGGATTTGCCCCAGAAACTTGGGTGCCGGGAGTAGGATATACAGACATAGAGCAAGAACAAGACTTTCTTGGTGGCACAATCCACGAACTGGGTCATGGGCTGGCCCTGCCTCATAACCAAGAAAAAGAAAGTGATAATTTTTATGCATTGATGGGGTCTGGAAATAGTCGATACTGGAATCAGCCTTACGAAGTGAAGTTGACTGTGGGCGATGCTCTGATATTGAGCAACTGTCAAGTGTTCAACGATAACTCATCGATTCAATACTATGAGGTGATACCTTCGATGACCTTCTATCATGAGAGGATATACAGTACAGAAACAGATTTGTATTGCTCATTTGAGGTGGCGTCGAATGTTCCTATAAAAGGAGCCATCGTATACCAAAATCCTATTACTATGTCTGATGACCAAGGGCATGATGCTCCTTCATGGACGCAAATGGTTAGTCCAGATGCGGATGGAACTTATGAGTTTAATTTTAAAATGCCCTTGTCGGATATCGAGAAAGATAAGAAGTCTAGCCCTTTTGAGTTAACCGTTAGGTATGTACACGAGAATGGGATGCATACGGTGAGAGCTAAAACTGAGTATAACTTCAACTATGTGGACGATAAACCTGATATTGACTATGAGTACACCTATATTCCAAACCTAGATAGAACAGGCTGGGAAATAATTGGTTTTTCCAGCGAACATGCTAGTGGGCTATTTCCTGCAAGCAACTTGCTAGATGGCAGTGTTCAGGTAGAGTCTCAGTGGATGAGTGCGCTTTGGGAACCATTTCCTCAATTTGTTGTTGTCGATATGAAGAGAGTTAATACGCTGAATGGTGTGGCTCTAAGTCAGGCAAGTGATGTCGACCAGCCGGCCGGCATGGTTAGTGTCTTTGAAGTTTATACTTCGACTGACAATGTTAATTTTACCAGTCAAGGGTTGTTTGAAGCAAAACTAAGATCTGAGGGGCAGCAATTTGCCTTTAGTTCGCCCGTCGATGCTCGCTATATTAAGTTTGAATTTAAGAATGCTGCATGGCAGACAGGTTTGGTTCGTTGTGCCGAAATAGGAGCTTACTAATGATAAAAGAATAAAGGGGTGAGGAGTAACCGCTTCTCACCTCCTTTATAAGTCGAAATCAAATATGAACTATTAATTATAAATAGCAGATCTATGAAAAATTTTTATTTTAGAAGAATCTTGAAACTGCATACTGCTTTCTCCCCTATATTCAAACGGGGATTGTATGTTGGGCAGATGTTATTTCTACTGTTTTTTGTGGCTTTTCAAGGGCATGCACAGAGTATCAAGATTACAGGGCAGGTGACGGATGCCTTCGATAATGTACCGGTTGCGGGTGCTACGATATCGGTGGTCGGTACAACAAAGGCTACGATATCTAATATTGATGGAGTCTACGAGTTGGATGTGAAAAAAGGAGATTCTTTACAGTTCTCTTTTATTGGCTATGATTCTCAGCATGTCGTAGTCGGGAATACAAATGTTATCAATGTAAGACTCTCTGCAGTCTCCGAGGAGTTGGGCGAAGTAACGGTAGTGGCTTTTGGTAAACAGAAGAAAGAGAGTGTAGTTTCTTCAATATCTACTATAAGCACGAAGGAGTTGAAAGTGCCTTCAAGCAACCTTACAACTGCTCTTTCTGGTAAAATGGCAGGTTTAGTGTCTTATCAAACAACAGGAGCTCCGGGTGAGGATAATGCACAGTTCTTTGTGCGTAGTGTTACCTCCTTTGGTAGTGGGGTTGTGGAACCTCTGATATTGATTGATAATATTGAGATGACCTCTGATGACCTTGCAAAGCTTAGCCCTGATGATATTGAAAGTTTCTCTATATTAAAGGATGCTGCTGCAACAGCTCTCTACGGTGCGCGTGGTGCTAATGGAGTGGTATTGGTTACAACAAAGGAAGGTAAAAAGGGTAAGGCAAAAGTTTCGTTCAGATATGAAACTTCTATGTCAACTCCCACTAAGGATGTAGATATTGCAGATCCTGTAACTTATATGGAATATTCTAATCTTGCTAGTATGACAAGGCATAATCAACTGACTTATGCTCAAAGTAAGATTGAAGCAACTAAAGATCCAAATCGCAATCAGTATGTTTATCCTGCGGTGGATTGGAAGGATATGTTGACAAGAAACTATGCTATAAACCAAAGAGCTAATATAAATGTGAAAGGTGGTGGGGATGCTGCAACTTATTATCTGGCAGGTTCTTTCTCTCAGGATAATGGTATCCTGGAGGTAGACCCCGTAAATCAGTTTAACACTAATATCAAGCTGAAAAGATATTCGGTGCGTTCTAATGTGAATCTGAATCTTACGCGTACTCTTGAAGCAAAAGTAAGGGTCAATGCAAACTTTGAAGATTATACAGGACCGATAGGAGAATCTGGTAGTGGAGGTTCTAATACCTATAATAAGGCTTTGATGGCAAATCCTGTACTTTTCCCTGCCTACTATGCTCCCGATGAGGCTACGCAATATTTCGATCGTATTCTTTTTGGTAATTATACAGGAGGAATTTCGGCAGAAGGTTCTCCCGATTATATCAATCCCTATGCGGATATTATGAAAGGATATGAGGATGTGAGAGAAAGCACTTTTCTTGCTCAGCTAGAGTTGCATCAGGATTTAGGTAGTATAACGGAGGGACTTAGAGCTAGATTTATCGGAAGTCTTACCCGTTATTCGGACTTTAGTATCAGGCGTCAGTACAACCCCTACTACTATCAATATGTACATGGTTCTTATGATCCTTCAAATGAACAGTTTCCGTACAAAATTAAAGAACTCAATGACGGGTATGATTATATCGACTATGCGTCAAGTGGGAAAAATGTTAACTCTCGTTCTTACGGAGAGTTGGCGGTTCTGTACAATCGTACTTTTAATAGTGTTCACGATGTTGGCGCACTTGTTGTCGGATCTCTCAAGAGTTCACTGAATGGAAGTGCCAGTAATCTTGACTCTTCGCTCCCTTCTCGTAATGTTGCTCTTGCAGGGCGTTTTACTTATGGATTTGCTAGTAGGTATTTTGCAGAGTTCAATTTTGGTATGAATGGCTCGGAACGCTTTGATGCTGCACATCGTTGGGGCTTTTTTCCTTCTTTTGGACTTGGCTGGCAGGTGTCGGAGGAGGCATTCTGGGCTAATATGAAGCGCGTTATCTCTAAACTGAAAGTAAGAGCGACTTACGGCTCTGTGGGTAACGATGTTATTATTTCTAATAAAGACCGTTTCTTCTTTACTTCAAATGTAGACTTGAAAGGTGATAAAGTAGGTGGTTTTGGTACTAATTTTAATACCGGTAAAGATGATGAGAATACATACCTTAGCTCGGTTGTTATTGGAAGATATGCAAACCGCAATATTACCTGGGAGGTCTCGTATAAATCAAATGTAGCTCTTGAACTTGGTCTCTTTAAGGATAAGCTGAATTTTATGGCTGAGTATTATCATGAACGTCGTACTAATATCGTACAAGAGAGACCTGATGTCCCTTCTACTATGGGACTAACTACTGCCATAAGTACCAACTACGGAGAGTCGGTTGGGCAGGGGATTGACTTGACCCTTGATTATAATAACTCCATAGGAAGTGACATCTGGTATATTGTCAGAGGTAACTTTACTTACGGTACTGCTGAGATTACTAAATATGACGAACTAGACTATTCGGGTGTAGCTCCATGGAGAGCAAAAGTGGGACAAAAGGTTAACCAGCAAATGGGCTATATTGCAGAACGTTTATTTATTGATGACAAAGAGGTGGCTAGCTCGCCAATCCAACAAGTTACTTCTGCCGGTGGTGAATACGGTGCCGGAGATATTAAGTATCGAGATGTCAATGAAGATGGTGTAGTCAACGAATTTGATATGGTGCCTATGGGCTACCCTTCAACTCCTGAAATTCAATACGGCTTTGGTGGCTCCTTTGGATATAAGAACTTTGACTTCTCTATGTTTTTTCAAGGGTCTTCTCGATATTCGTTCTTCTTAAATGCTAAAGAGATGGCTCCTTTTGTAGAAGTGTATTACAATTATGGCGACGATGTGTACAAAAAAGGTAATAGGGCGATGCTTAACTTTATTGCCGAGAATGTGTGGACTGAAACAAATCGAGATCCCTACGCCGCATGGCCTCGCTTATCGCCCGATCGTTTAGTGGATAAAGATGGAAAAGCTGTAGCTGCAATAGGGAATAATAACAACTTTGTACAAAGTAGCTTCTGGCTACGTACTGCTAGCTATCTGAGATTGAAATCTGTGGAAGTAGGCTATAAGATTAAGGCTATTAATAAGGTGGGTGTACGTGTTTATGCAAGTGGCACAAACCTGCTTACATTTTCCAAGTTTGACCTGTGGGATCCTGAAATGAGAGGAAATGGATTAAAATATCCAATTCAACAAGTGTTTAATCTTGGTGTGCAATTTGATTTTTAATAGAATAAGATGAAAGATATGAGAAAAATATATTATATTATATGTGGCTTACTGGTGCTGACGGCTGGTGCTTGTAATGATTATCTGGATATACTGCCAGATGATAAACCGTCTATTGATGATGCTTTTATTAGTGGTAAAAATGCAAAAGCATTCTTGTATACTTGCTATAGTTATATGCCTTCTTTGGCTAATCCTAAAAATGCATTAGAACTTACAGGTGGGGGGGATGTGTTTTATTCGCCAGATGATGTTACCGAAACTATGGACGCCAGACCTAAGCCTATGCAAGTGCGATTTGATGGGAATGTCGTTATTAACCCACTTATGAACTACTGGGATGGCGAAAACGGTGCAAATAAGTGTATTTGGAATGGCATCAGATATTGTAACACTTTTATTGAAAAAATGCCAGTTGAAAATGGAGGCCCGCAGGACATCTCCGATAAAGAACGTAAGTGTTGGATTGCAGAGGCAAAGACCCTAAAGGCTTACTATCATTTCTATCTTTTTAGGCTTTATGGTCCTATACCAATAGTTGATAATGCTCAAGATATTTCCTCCGAAGAGAGTGTAAATGTTTATCGTGCTCCAGTTGATGAAGTAGTGGATTACATAGTTAAAACCTTGGACGAGGCAGCAGTAGATTTGCCATCGCTGACCGAGCTTGACCCCGGTAGTGAATACGGAAGGTTTACGGCTACGATAGCACGCTGCATAAAGGCTGAGGTGTTAGTGACAGCTGCTAGCCCTCTTTTCAATAATAATAACTACTACAAGGGTATTATTGATAATAGAGGGGTAGAGCTATTTCCTGAAGGTGACGCTCAGGCTCGCTGGGAAAGAGCTCTTACGGCTTGTGATGAGGCTTGCCGCTCAGCTGAAAACGACGGCGCAATTATTCATATAGCACCTAGCTATATTGAAGGAATGGATGGAGCACAGCAATCGAAGTATGCGACTAGGGCTATGGCAAGTTTGCGACAAGCTGTAACCGAAACCTGGAATAAGGAAGTAATTTGGGCTGCTTCAAGAGATCAAAGTACTAATACCTTACAGCAGTTTTCTTCCGTGTTGAGTAATTATGAATGGACAAATGCCAATGGTGCCAATGGTGGAGACCTAGGACAACGTCATGGTCCTACTATGGATGTGGTAGAACGTTTCTATTCGTCGAATGGCTTACCCATCGAGGAAGACAAAGATTGGGCAGATAATGGTTGGTATAGCAATCGCTATGAAACTAGGGTGGCAACAGTAGAGGATCCATCACGTCCGGACTATAATATCCTAGTTGGACTGGATAAAGAAACAGCTATACTTCACTTTAACCGATCCTTGAGGTTTTATGCCTCGGTTGGTTTCGACCAAGGCGTATGGGAAGGTCGTAATAAGACATGGGGACAAGAAGATGCTAATAATAGAAATACAACTATTGCAAGATTTAAAATTGGTGATGGTTGTGGAATTAAATTTTATGGTGGCTTAGGAAGTTATTCTCCATCTGGCTATTTAGCAAAAAAAATGGTTAATCTGCAAACAGCATATACTGACACTCGTATAGGCTTAGTTAAAGAGCCGTACACCTTTGCCATAATTAGATTGGCAGATATGTACCTATTGCTAGCTGAATGTCTTAATGAGGCAGGTGGTCCTTCTAAAACAGATTCTAACGGAAGAAATGCTTGTTCTTATCTCGACGAGATAAGAGCTAGAGTAGGACTAGGTGGTGTAGTGGATAGCTGGAGTGAGCATGCTACGAATGAATATAAAAATAAACCAGCTTCTCAGGATGGTCTGCGTAAGATAATACAGCAGGAAAGAATGAATGAACTTGCGCTCGAAGGTCAGTTCTATTACGATGTTAGAAGGTGGTTAATTGCTGAGGATTTATTAAATCGCCCAGTGACAGGTTGGAATATGAATGGTGAAAATACAGAGGAATTTTATAATAGAACTATTCTGGCTCAACCACGATTCTCTATAAAAGATTACCTTATGCCGATAAAAACAAACACGATATTGCAAAATCCCAACTTAGTACAAAATCCGGGATGGTAAATAGCGAGAATAAACGAATAATAAAAATAGAAATAAGATGAAACGAATAAATATAATTATATGGGCTTTGTCTTTACTGACCAGTATAGCTTTTATTATTGCTTGCGACAATACATACATGGGATTGGAGCAAAAGCAAACTGATTCGGTGAGTCCCGGCAAGTTGACGGTGGGTAGTGTGGTACCTCATTCCGGAGCGCTAGAAATATTTTTTACTCTGCCCGCAGAAGATCTTGATATTGCTCAGGTTGTGGGGTCGTATGTCAACAAACGAGGCGAGACAGTAGAATTTACAGCCTCTCGCTATACGCAATCTATCTTGGTAGAAGGATTTACAGGTACCGACGAGGTCGAAGTAGATTTAAAGTGTGTTGACAATAGTGGTAATGAGTCTGAAATAGTGAAAGTTAAAGGAAATCCTCTAATCTCGCCTGTGGAAGTAGCACGCCAATCTTTAGCTGTCGAAACTGCCTTCGGAGGAGTAAAAGTCGACTGGGAAAATAAATCGGGAGATTTGATAGTTATACATGTGTTGACGGAAGATGCCCTGCAGGTGGGTAAAGTTACATTGGAAGAAGACCCTGCTCAGCGTATTTATACTAGTGATACTGCTAGTAGTAGGACTTATGCATATGTGCGTCAGTATCCAGATACTGAACAAAAATTTGGATTCACCATAAGCGATAAATGGGGTAATAGTACTGACACACTTATTGGTGCATGGACTCCTTATAAAGAGGATGTTATATCTACTATGAGTATGAGTGGAAGCACCCATATTGAGGAGGTTACAGCCTTTGGTGGAATCGTATATTGCCAGAGTGTCAGTAAAGATTACGATTCGGAGGGTATGGTGCCAGGTACAAATATTCAAAGAGATGGTTATTTTCATGCAAGTTGGTATAGACCAAATACTATGTTTAACAAGTCTTTGTCGAATGGTCCTCACTTTACGCGTTTTACGAAAAATCTGCTTGACGATGACCCTGACAACGACGAATATGTATTGTCAAGTTTCATAACGTATAATCTGAATATCGATGCTCGTCTCAGTCGCTTCAATATACACCCACGAAAGCCTATTGCCTTCGAATCTGGCTCTCCAAAGAGATTTAAAATCTGGGGAACGGATGATAGTAATCTGAATAAATATGACCAATTCCCTGAAGGATGGACTCTTATTGGGGAATATGTGAGACCTGAACCTGCAATACCAGGAGCTCCATCCGACGAAGAAAGAGAGAGTGCTTATACCGAGGGTGTCGAGTTTAATGTAGTGGACGATAATGTGAATCCCAATGCAAGCCCTGCAACATCATTCCGTTATATGCGATTGGAGTTTACCGAAACTTATGGTGTGAATGAAACAGGAAAGATTATATGCCTTCAGGAAATGGAGCTGTGGGGTGCGATAGTCAAGAAATACTATATGGAGTAGCGTTCTGTAGTAAGGTTTTAAATATCAAAAATATAAACATATGAAACATATAAAGATAATTATCGGTCTGTTACTGCTTCTGTTTATGGCATGTAGCGATGCTAATGAACTGCTAGATAAGTACACCGAAGAAGGTCCCATACTGTACTCAGGGAAAATAGACGATCTGACTTTTCAGTCTGGATACTATAGGGTAAAGGTGAATATTTTTCCTGCTCCTGATGTCAATCGTAATTATTGCATATTGTCGTGGAATGTGACTAATGAACGCAGAGATTCATTAATAGTCTATTATACCGATGAAAATTATGATGCTGAGCTTGAGTGTTATTCTACAATTGTAGATCTTTCTAAAGACTCAATACAAGGCAACTTGTGGATTAGTGCACAGAATATAGACCGATCGGGCGACAAATCCTTGACCACTGAGAAAGGTGCGTTTGTCTACGGACAGATATACGAATCAGCTTTGTTGAATGATGGAGTACATTTTACAGATGATGCTGATGGCGTAATTTTTAATAGAAAGGTGGGCTCGGTTGGAAACCTTGTGAGCTACGAGAAAGCCGATGGGACGTTTACTGCCGAGGAGCTCTTTAAAGGAGATACTCTTGCTATGCAAGGACATAAAGTGGGTGGTGTGGTTCGCTATAGAACTTTCTACTTGATGAATGAAACGGATATTGACACCCTGGAGGTTGAACGGTTTTCAGAGAGTAGTGTGCCTTATCCTACGCCACAAATTGTAGCCTTTTGCAACGAGCAAAGTGAAGACAATGCGGCAGCTTTTGCTGTAGATGGTCAGGTAAATACTAATTATTGGAACACCGGATATACTAATGCTGAGCATTCAGGATTTCATGACAATGGAGATCCATCTGTAGCTCACTATATAGTAATTGATTACAGAGAACAATTTGCACTTAATTCCCTTACTGTTTATAATGTGGAGGCAACTCTGAGAACTGTGGATGTTTGGGTCAGTACTGATACTCAGTACATTGAAAACAGTGATAAGGGCACAGATCAATCTGTGGTGGATTATTGGCGTATTCCTCGCGAAAACAACTGGACAAAGGTGGGAACTCTAAATTTTGGAAGTAATGAAGATTCCAAATCGCTGAAACTGTCTAGTCCCGTAGATTTCAAATTGGTGATGCTAACTATGCCAGATTCTCGTACTTCAAATGGGCATGTCAGAATCTCGGAAATAGAGGTAGACCGACAACGATGACGCATGTCAGCATGTCAATGATGAATTGTTAATTGTAAACGTCATTGCGAGAAGCTTGTGACGAAGCAATCTCTCCCGACAGCGAACGAGTAGATTGCCACGCTACGCTCGCAATGACGACAGTTCTAATTATAGAGCCAATTTATAAAAGCAATAAAATATAATATACTTGGTCGAACAAGAATGGTAAAAAAAAAGCCCTCAAGGTTATAGATCTTGAGGGCTTTTTTTGGGCTCTGTTACTCAACGATTTGTGAATATATTGAATCGTACTTTTATAATAGTGCGATGTAATAAGTTTTTACTAATTTTACTCACACTCGTGGCTATTCGGCCAAAAGAGTTGTTCTTAGAAACTGTACTTACCATTTGTTTTCTGGCATCAACGACACACCTTCAGAGACGCGCGACAATTCTATCTATCCCCTACGGGGAAGTTTAGATTTTTCGCCTACATCTTTTCTATTAAGCTCTAAACTCTAAACTCTAAACAATTAAACTTCAAACCAACAACCAAACCTTAAACGATTAAACATTGTATTTATACCATTCCCCACTCTATTCGTTATAGAGTCTATATGAAATTATAAAAGGGGAGGCAAATTGCTTCCCCTTTTTTTTTTACTTTTTTTTAAAAAAAAGA
>JBKEBX010000014.1:0-12872 GCA_047973385.1 Lachnospirales bacterium
ACAATTAAAGCTGTATGGGGTTTAAATGCAACTGAAAGACCAGGAGCTGTATATTTAGCATCAGTTTTGGCAGCACATGCACAAAAAGGCTTACCAGCATTTGGTATTTATGGTGATAGAGTACAAGATAAAGATGAAAAAGATATTCCAGAAGATGTGCAGGCAAAGATATTGTCCTTTGCAAGAGCATCTATTGCAGCAGTTACAATGCGTGGCAAATCATACTTGCAAATTGGTGCAACTTGTATGGGCATTGTAGGGTCAAGTATAAGTACAGATTTTTTTGAAGAATATTTAGGTATGCGATGTGAGTCAGTTGACGAAATTGAAGTACTTAGAAGAATTGAGCAAGAAATATATGATAAAAAAGAATATGAAAAAGCTTTAAAATGGGCAAAAGAAAAGTGTATTGAAGGTCTTGATAAAAATCCAGAACACGCACAAAAAACTAGAGAAGAGAAAGACAAAGATTGGGAATTCAGTATAAAATGTGCAATTATTATAAAAGATTTAATGAATGGTAATCCTAATTTACCAAAAGGTAGAGAAGAAGAAGCATTAGGACATAATGCAATTGCAGCAGGTTTCCAAGGACAAAGACAGTGGACAGATATGTTTCCTAACACAGATTTTGCAGAAGCAATTTTGTCAACTTCTTTTGACTGGAACGGTATAAGAGAACCATATGTGTTAGCAACAGAAAACGATACATTAAATGCGGCAAGTATGCTATTTTTAAAACTATTAACAAATAGAGCACAAATGTTTGCTGATGTTAGAACTTGTTGGTCTGTTGAATCAGTAAAAAATGCAACAGGTTATGAGTTAGAAGGCAAAGCTAAAGAATCTGATGGTTTTATACATTTAATTAACTCAGGAGCTTGTTGTTTAGATGCATCAGGTGAGAGCAAGAATGAAAATGGTGAAGGAGTTATAAAGCCATTTTATGAATTAGATGAAAAAGATGCAGAAGCTTGTTTAAAGGCAACTAAGTGGTGTGCAGCAGATTTAGGTTATTTTAGAGGTGGCGGCTATTCATCAAGATTTATAACAAAATCTACTATGCCCGTAACGATGGTGAGAATTAATATAGTAAAAGGAATAGGACCAGTTTTACAACTAGCAGAAGGCTATACAGTTGAGTTACCAGAAGAAGTGTCAGATTCAATTTGGAAAAGAACAGATTACACATGGCCATGTACTTGGTTCGCACCTCGCATAACAGGTAAAGGAGCATTTAAAAGTGCATATGATGTAATGAATAACTGGGGAGCAAATCATGGAGCTATAAGCTATGGACACGTTGGAGCTGATATTATAACATTATGCTCAATGTTGCGTATTCCTGTTTGTATGCACAATGTACCAGAAGAAAAGATATTCAGACCAGCTGTATGGAATGCGTTTGGTATGGACAAAGAAGGTCAAGATTATAGAGCTTGTGCAGCCTATGGTCCTGTATATAAATAATTAAGAATTTATATAGCACTCGTAATAAAAAAATTTTACTATGAACAGACACAATAAACTAGATTTTAAAGATAGTGTCTTAAGCTACGGAAAAATAAGAAATGTACCGACTTCAAAATTTAGGCAAAAAGTCTAACAAATTTGAGGTCGGTTTTTTCTTTTACAATGTGCCATTATTTTTAATTTTAGGCGTTGCTTATTCCTTATGAATAGAAAAAGGAGTGAAAAAAGTGCCGAACAGAGTAGAGTAAAAGATTTGATAAGTATTATTTAAAGACTCTAAATAAAAGTATTAGATATTTATTGTAAATGTATACGATAACATTTTAAATATATTGATATACTTCTGTATATGTTATTATTACTACAAATTAACTGATAAATAATAAAAATAATTAAAAAATAACTATAAAAAGTAAAAAAAAACAATAAAATATTGTAAGAATGTATTGACTTAAAGAAAAATATAGTATATAATCAAGGCTATAAAATGTATACGCATACATAATATAGGAGGTAAATTATGAGATACAATAATTTAAGAAGATTTTTGGCGGGCGGTCTTATTGCAACTTTATCAATGTCACTTGTTGCTTGTGGCTCCACTGGTGCATCGGAAAATGATGATAACGGTGGAAGTGAAACAAGTGATACAAATAGCCAAGACATAGAGATAACTTTTTGGAATGGATTTACTGGTGCTGATGGAGATATGTTAGTAGAGATGGTAGAGCAATATAATAGTGAGAATACTGACGGGATAACTGTTTCTATGGATATATCAGCCGACTTAGATAGTCAACTAGCTACTGCCTTTGCTGGTGATGTAGGACCTACTTTACTTTTAACATCAAGTGCGGCAAGATTTACATATGGTGATTATTTACAAGATTTATCTGACGTTTTTGATAACACTTCACTTGAAAAAAGCGATTTTATACAGTCTTATTTAGATTACTGTTCAGATAATGATAAATTATATTTCGTTCCTTTCCAAATAGTAGGTTTTTATATGTATTGGAACAAAGACTTGTTTGAGGCAGCAGGTCTTGATCCAGAAGCACCACCAACTACTTGGGACGAATGGGAAGAATATGCAGAAGTTTTAACTGATTCAAGTAAAAATGTATATGGTTCAGGACTCTCCTATGATTATACATATCAAATTTCGCATATAATACAAAGATTTGGTGGTTTAGCTGTAACTGATGACAATGGATCATGGGTGGCAAATTTTTCAGGTAATGAGGGATATAAAGAATTTCTTGATATGTATAAAGATATGATAGAAAATGGTTACAACCCTCTTGAAGCTGATACAGATTCTATGGCAACGGCAGGTCAGGTTGGTATGACTATAAATGGTCCTTGGCTTACATATGGTCTTGACACGGCAGAATTAAATTATGGTATAGGTTTAATTCCAGAAGGTCTTGCAGGAGATATGAACTCTGTTGAGGTTCTAGGTTTCTCTGTTACTACATCTGCATCGGATGAAGAAAAACAAGCAGCTTATAAATTTATTGAATGGTGGAATACTCCAGACGAAGAAGGTAAGAGCCCAGCATTAGAATGGTCTGTGGCTAACGGTTTCCCAGCGTATACATATTCAGTGCAAGAACATGAGGATTACCAAGCAAGTGAAAAACTAAGTGCGATGTCAGCTGCAAACCCTGATGCACCAACAGACTTCATTGTTGATTCAAATTTCCCAGGTATAAATGCTGTTATTTCTGAAGTTATTTCTCAAGCTATAAATGAAGCAGCTTTTGGAAATATGTCCTCTGATGAAATACTTGAAAATGCACAATCTTTAACAGAAGAAATAATCAGTGATTACGAATAAGTATAACATTTGATAACTTTAATGTGAATAGGAGCAATGTAATGGAAGCTATAATAAAATTTTGGAAAAAACCATCAAGTAGTGCATATATCTTTTTGATGGCATCAGTAATTCTGCTAATACTATTTAGCATTATACCGCTTGTTATGGCGTTTGGTTTAAGTTTTTTTGATGTATCTATGACTTTAGATTCAGCAACATTTGTTGGTTTTGAAAATTTTGTTAGAGGTTTAAAAGATCCGAGGTTTTTAAACAGCTTAAAAGTTACAGGAATTTTTACAGCTATTGAAATACCTATTCAAGTTTTTGGTGCACTTATAGTTGCCAACTTTATTACTAAAAATAATTTTAAAAATAAGATGTTTAGGATAATATATTTTTTACCAGTAATATGTTCAGCAACTGCTATAGGTATTATGTGGAAAATGATATTACATTCAAACATCGGGATAGTTACTGCATATTTAGAAATGTTGGGATTTGGTAAGATAAATTTTTTTAACACTCCAAGTTTGACAATTTACGTAGTCGCTTTCATTTCAATATGGAGAAGTTTTGGTATCTCTGCTGTTATATATGTAACAGCAATACAACAAGTATCAAAATCACTTTATGAAGCTTCTGAAATAGATGGTGCTAACAAATTTCAACAGTTTCTAAATATTACAGTACCATCTATAAAGCCTACTTTTTGGTATATACTTATGACGAGATTTGCAGGAGCATTACAGATTTTTGATATAATTTATGTAACAACAAATGGTGGACCAAATTATACAACAGAGTCAACAGTTTCGTATATTTACGAACGCGCATTTTCCTCTAGAGCTGAAATGGGATATGCTTCTGCAATGTCGGTTATGTTGTTTTTCATTATTATGATTATAACTGTAATAATGTATCGTCAGATGAATAAGGAGGACTAATTATGAAAGAATCGAATTATATGAAAGAGAAAACGCTTAATTTCATAATTTTAGTTTTTTTAATTTTTCTTGCCTTACTTGTGGTAGTACCAATGATTTGGCTTGCCTTAAGTGCCTTTAAGCCTGAAAAAGAAATTATATCATGGCCACCAACTTTTTTTCCAACAACATATACTTTGGAAAATTTTGAATCAGTTGGGAAAAGAATTGATATTGTAAAATACACATTTAACTCTGTTATATATGCAGGGTTTACAACTTTCTTCGCTGTTATAGTTAACTGTATGGCAGGTTATGCTTATGCCTTTTATGATTTTAAAGGTAAAAATATTTTGTTTATAATAACTTTAGCAACTATGATGGTTCCTTTTCAGGTTATTATGGTACCTCTATTTCTAGTAGTTTTCAACTTAAATATGTACGATACTTATGCCGGACTTATTATACCTCGTGTCGCTGTTGCTGGATCAATATTCTTAATGAGAGCTGCATTTTCAACTATTCCAAAGGAAACAGCTGAGGCTGCTAGAATAGATGGTTTATCTGAAATGGGTATTTTCTGGAGAATTATGTTGCCTCAAGTTAAACCTGCTGTTATAACATTAATAATATTAAGTATAAATGGTTCTTGGAATGACTTGTTATGGCCAATGATTGTAACTAGTACAGCACAAATGAGAACTTTAGCAAATGGTTTAGCACTTTTTGTAGGTCAAAATACAATAGAATATGGTGCAGCTTTTGCAGGGGCATTAATTTCTATTGTGCCTATGTTTATATTATACATGTTTGGTCAAAAGTACTTTGTTGATGGTATGGCAGGAGCAGGTTTAAAAGGATAATACAATAAGTGTAAAGGAAGAAGAATATGTTAAAATCAAAGGTTATATGTAATAGGAACTTTGTTATAGGTAATATTGATAAAAGACTATATGGATCATTTGTTGAACATATGGGTAGAGTTATATATTCGGGTATATATGAGCCTAGTAATAAAGAAAATTCTGATGAAGATGGGTATAGGGTAGATGTTCTAGAAAAAGTTAAAGAAATGAACATAAGTACAGTTAGATATCCTGGTGGTAACTTCGTATCTGCATACAAATGGGAAGATGGCGTCGGAGCAAAATCGGAACGCCCTAGAAGGTTAGAGTTAGCATGGAAATCTATTGAAACAAATGAATTTGGTACAGATGAGTTTGTAAAATGGAGCGAAAAAGCAAATGTAGCTCCAATTTTTACAGTAAATTTAGGAACTAGAGGGATAGAATCAGCTATCAACTATTTAGAGTATTGTAATTTTCCTAAAGGAACAAAATACAGTGATTTAAGAATTTCTCATGGAGTGAATAAACCATATAAAATAAAAATGTGGTGTTTAGGAAATGAGATGGACGGTAATTGGCAATTAGGACATAAAAGTTCTAAAGAATATGGAAAACTGGCTGCTGAAACGGGTAAATCTATGAAGATAATTGATCCAAGTATAGAACTTATCGCTTGTGGTAGTTCATTATCAACAATGGATACTTATCCAGTTTGGGATCAAGAAGTTTTAGAGGAAACATATGAAATAGTGGACTATCTTGCACTGCATCAATATTATGGTGGACAAGAAAAAGGTACAGAATTTTTCTTAAGTCAAACTGTTGATATGCAAAATTATATTGATACAATACGCTCTGTTGCTAAAGTTGTAAAGGCAAAACTTAAATCTAAAAAAATAATGAAATTTAGTTTTGATGAGTGGGGCGTATGGTCTATGCCTAGCGATTTTGTAAATAAAGAGTTAGAAGAGCGTCCTTGGCAAATAGCTCCTTCTATAAGCGAACAAATATATACTTTAGAAGATGCACTTTTGTTTGCAGGTATGCAAATGGTCATGTTAAGAAATGCAGATGTAGTAAAAATAGCGTGTCAATCCTTAATAACAAATATAAGTTCTTGTATCATGACAGAAAAGAATGGAGGACTATGGCTTCAAACTATCTATTATCCTTTTTACTATTTTGCAAATTATGGCAAAGGTACAGTTTTACTTTCTAAAAATCATAGTGAATCATATATTTCTGAAGGTAATACCGTTGTGCCATATCTAGATGAAGTTATTACATTTGATGAAAAATCAAAAGAAATAGTTATTTTTGCTATAAACAAAAGTGAATTTGATGAAATGGAATGCGAATTTATATTAGGTGAATTTAAGTTAAAAGAAGTAATAGAGTCAGTTAGCTTGTTTTCAAAAGACAAAAAAGAAACAAATTTACATAAACACAACTCCGTTATACCTAAAGAAAATAAGAAAGTACAGCTAAAAGAAGATATGTGTATTGCAAATTTCCCGCCATTATCTTATAATGTTGTTAGAGTAAGTATTTTTTAAAGGACTAAAATGTTTTAAGATGATTTTATAAAATAGCATATTTTTTAGTATAAGGCAATGCCTAAAAATTAAGATAATAGCATATTGCAATATAAAAATCAAATTATCATACTTTTGACAAATGATTAAAATCGTATTAATATGCCATTTTTATAATTTACCAAAAGTCGCAAAGCCGTTGTTTTGTTATAAAAATGGATTTTAAGTCATATGGAATACTACTATTTACGACTATGTAAAAATAATAATAGAAATGAGTGATATTCTTTGCCTATAACAATTAATGAAATAGCTGAAAAGTGTGGGGTTTCACCAACAACTGTTTTAAGGGCTATAAATGGTGGTAGTATTAAAAAAGAAACTAAGGAATTGATTTTAAAAACTGCTGAAAAATATAATTATAGACCTAACTTGATAGCTAGAAGTCTAAATAACGGGAAAACAATGACGATAGGTGTAGTTACCATAAACATTGATAATATGTATTTTGTACAATCTTTAAATGAGATAAATATGGAAGCTGATAAGCATGGTTACTTCGTTAACATCGTTGTGTGTGATGATGACGTTGAAAGTGAGAAAAAATTAATTCAAGGTTTGACAGATAGACGAGTTGATGGAATATTAATAAGTCCAATAAATAAAGGTGTAGAGTTTGAGAAATATTTAAAATCTTTAAAAATTCCTATTGTATGCTTAGGAAATGTTGTTTCAGAAAATTATACAACAGTGCAGATTAATGAGATGAATGCTTCTATAAAAGCAGTTGAGTTAATTGTATCAAAAGGGTATAACAGAATTGTTTTTGTTTGTCCTCCTTTATCATCTATAAATGACCATAATATTTATACTCATGAACAAAGATATAAAGGTTTTTTACAATGTGCTGAGAAAAATCCTAAAGTTCAAATAAATATAATTGATAAAAAAAATTATGTTAGTGATGTTAAGAAAATATTATCAAAGTATAAAAATGATAAGATTGCTTTTTTGTGTTCTGGTGATGTATATGCTTTGAATGTAATGCATTTCGCAAAGGAAGAAAACCTTACAGTTCCCGATGACTTTGGACTTATGGGATTCGATAACATTGATGTTCTGAAATATATTACTCCGAAGTTAACAACTGTATCAACAAATTTGAAAGCTGTATCTGTTACAGCTGTAAATGAGTTGTTGCAACAAATTAATAATGAAGACTATTTACCTAAGTCTATTTTTTTAAATTTTGAAATTTTAGATAGAGAAACTTTGTAAAGACGAAAGAGGTGTAAAATGTCAGAAAGTATAGAATATAACAAGTATAATGTCCCTTTTATTCCTAAACGAGCCGATCCATATTTATATAAAGATACCAAAGGTGATTACTATTTTACAGCCTCTGTGCCGAGTTACGATAAAATAATTTTGAGAAAAGCACAGACTATAAAAGATATTGCCAATGCAAAAGAAAAAGTTATTTGGAACAAGCATAATTCTGGAGATATGAGTATACATATATGGGCTCCTGAAATCCATTTCGTTTTTGGTAAATGGTACATTTATTTTGCTGCAGGTGACGTTCAAGATGTTTGGAAGATTAGACCTTATGTACTAGAGTGCCAAGGAGAAAATCCCATGGAAGACACTTGGATAGAAAAAGGTAAAATGCAATGTTCAGATGATGACGAATTTTCCTTTAGAGCCTTTTCTTTAGATGCAACGATTTTTAAAAACAGAAATGAATATTATTATGTTTGGGCTGAAAAGGTTGGAGTAGGTAAAGCTATATCAAATTTATATATTGCTAAAATGGAAAGTGCTGTGAAACTTAAAACAGTTCAAGTTATGCTAACCACACCAGACTATAATTGGGAGCGAGTTGGGTTTTGGGTAAATGAAGGACCAGCAATATTAAAAAAAGATGGTAAAATATTTTTAACTTACTCAGCAAGTGCAACGGGAGCTTGTTACTGTATGGGCATGCTTATAGCAGATGAAAAAGATGATTTGCTTGATCCATTGTCTTGGGTAAAATCAAGAAAACCTGTTTTAGAAAGCGATCAAGAAAAAGAAGTTTATGGACCAGGCCACAATTCTTTTGTTAAGTCAGAAGATGGATTGAAAGACATTATGATATATCACGCCAGACCATATGAAAAAATAGAGGGTAACCCGTTGTATGATTACAACAGAAATGCATTGTTGATGGAAGTAAAGTGGAAAAATGATATGCCTTTTTTTGAATTTAATGAAATGTGACTATAAGTATTTCTTAAAATATAGAATAGAGTGTAAAACATAAGTTATTAGTAGGAAACGTTGCAAAATTAAAATAATGGCACATTGCAAAAGAAAAATAGAATTTTCAGACTTTTAACAAATGCAAAAAATAGTGAAAACATGCCATTTCAACAATTTTTCTCAAAAACAGCCGTTGTTTTGCTATGAAAATGGATTTTTCTATATTTTGTAATGAAGCCATTTCTGTTTAGTAAAATTTCTATTTATACTCTTTTTTCTGAATTTAAGTGTTTAAATTTTTTTCAGTTTGTAGTATAGCTAGTATTAATCATAGCGAAACTTCTTGTTTAATTATTTGGTCAGATACCTAATTATAACATTTTTCGCTATGATTTTTTTATTTATTTTTTTCTTTTTCTAGTATCATATTTCATTATACTATCAACCGTTTCAAAAAAAATTACAAGATGAAAAAACTTTTTATAGATAAATATTTGAGTTATATTTATTAGAAAAATAAAGGGTATTAGTGGTATAACACAAGTAAGTTACATTGTTTGTAATTATGATTTGTAATTAGCAACATTGTAGTGGTGTTTTCTCATATTTCTATGTTTGGGTTTTGAGAATTGTGTAATTTTAAAGGTGGTGGCATTATGAAGAATATGTTCAAGGCTAAAAAGATTTTGTATATATGTTTAGTTTTAGTTGTATTATTAGGGCTAAGCTTTTTAATACTTTCAAGTTTTAAGGTTAGAATTTACAAAAGCATTATTTTGAACTGTGAAAGTATAGTGTGTGATGGAATGGTAAAAGGTCTGATTCTTTTATAATTAAGAATGAAAATGAAATACTTTTGAGAAACTTCTTTTTAGAACCGAATTGGAATAAAATAGAATATGATTTTGATTTTTAGCCATACGAATATTTAACATTTAATGATTCACTGACAGTTGGTTTAATAAATAATACAGAAGATGGTCTAGTAATTTATATATATGATTCAAATATAGGAATAAATGATTATTATGAATTAACTAATTTTGATATTGATAAATGTATAGAATAAACTAAACCTATACTACGCAATTAAGTTTGTGAGAATGGAAAAAATAATAACAATTTAAGAACATATTTATTCAAGAAGTAAAATCACAAACAAACGGAAGATCCTTTACAATTATGGCGTTGTTTTAAGATTTGTTAAGATATCTAAAGGCACGAAACTATCGCTTAGTATAAATTTTTATCATTTATAAAGTTTTGCGAAGTAGAAGGAGTAATACCAAAGGAAAAAATTCATCAAATGTATAGTTGTATAAGATAGTGAAACAGAGGAGTGTTTTTATGATATATATTACAAGTGATATTCATGGTAACTACATACGATATATGGAATTAACTCAAAAACTTCCGTTGACAGATAATGATGCTCTACTTATTTTAGGTGATGTTGTAGATAGAGGTTCGGATAGTATGGAGATTTTGATGGATATTATAAATCGTGACAATTTTTTTATGTACATGGGTAATCACGAAAAAATATTACGGCTTGTCTTAAAGTGCTTAATAAAGAAGTTACCAAGGAGAGTATATTTAATCTTAATGAAGACACAACAGAAATGCTTGTAGAATGGATTTATAATCTAGGAGGTAAAGCAACACTTGATAGTTATAAAAAACTATCAAAAGACTATTGATGAATATACTGATGATGATATTTTGTGGGATCGTATTGACTATGGTATGCAATATTTTAAAGACAAAATAATAGTTATAGGTCATACACCAACAAGGAATATTGAGGATAATCCACGTCCTGATTTTATTTTCAAAGGAAATAATCACATAGCAATTATCTGTGGATGTGGATTTGAAGGAGGACAACTTGGTTGCATATGTTTGAACACCATGGAAGAATTTTATGTATAATTGAAAATAACCTATATTAAAATGTAAACTTTTGATAAATATTTTGAAGTCTGCAACAGGCACTACAATTATACAAAAAAGGCTATTATAGGTGATGTGTTGTTTTGAAATACTATGCTGTTTGAAATAGCAAATAAAATTTAATAAGTAAAAGCCTATAATTAATTTTTATGGGCTTTTTTTGTTTCTGAATAGGTATTTGGCGACCTTGGAAAATATAGAAAAATCCATTTTCATAGCAAAATAACGGCTGCGTTTGTTTAAGGTATGAAAATTCTGTTTTCTTTTGCAACGTTTCCATATATTTGTTCCAAATGTATTACAAGATGTATGAAAGAACTATTTTTTATACCATTTCGTTATATCACATCAAAATGAGCATATATATTATCTCAAACATATAAATAACAAAATACAGTATAATTGCCATTTATATTTTTATATGCTATACCCATAAGAAATAATACTAGGCTAACTATGTAAAAGGGTGACGATATGAAATTGTTATTAGTAGAAGATGACGAAAGAATGGCAGAGGCTATTTTAGAATTATTACGTTTAGAAGAATATAAAGTGGAGCATTGTAAAGACGGTTTATCTTGTATGAATGCAATAGAAAACAATGTTTATGATGTTATTGTACTAGAGATAATGTTGCCAAAGAAAACAGGCTTTGAAGTTGCACGAGAAATAAGAGAACTAGGAATAAAAACACCAATTTTGATGCTAACTGCAAAGGGAGATGTTGAGGATAAAGTAGAAGGTCTTGGCAGTGGTGCTGATGACTATTTACTAAAACCCTTTTTATCAAAGGAGTTACTTGCAAGAATAAGAGCTTTAGCACGTAGAAATTTTAATAGTTCTAATGGAAAAATAAGTTTTGAGGATTTATCCTTAGATGTAAATTTAGCTAACTTGTGTTGTATAAAGAATAATCTTGAAGTTAGATTAAGTGAGAAAGAATTTAAAGTAATGTTTTATATTTTAACTAACCAAGGTCAGATTATTAGTAAGGAACAACTAAGTGTTAAAATATGGGGATATGAAGATGAATCGGAATACAACAAAGTCGAAGTGTACATTTCCTTTACAAGAAAAAAGTTAAATTTTATAAATTCATCTTTAAAAATAAGAGCGGTAAGAGGTTTGGGATATGAACTTAGGTATGAAAATGTTTAAAAAATCAAAACTTAAAATCATTTTATCAATAACTTTAAGTATGCTTTTTTGTTAATAGGTACACTTTTGGTTATTCAACTAACAAGCAATTATGAGATAAAAAAAAGTAATAGAGAAAAGTTAGAAACTTATTTAGAATTGTACAAAATTAATGGAAACCCTGATAAGGATGAAGCTGAAAAGGTATGATGGGTGGAGGACCTATGGGAGAAAAACCAGATGGTGAAAAGCCTGATGGTACTCTAAGTGAAGATGGACCACCAAACAGTAATGAAATGGTAGTTGGTACTCCAAACGAGGGAACTACACAATCAGCGTGTAGTATCTTAGATTCTCAAAACTATTCAACATATGAAGAAATGTTAAATGCTTATAGTGAAGATATAGCAAGTATCGAATCAGGTGATGAGTACGGAAACAACATTGTATCTTTATACAATCCATTAGAGTATATCGGTAACAATGATGTAGAAAATCCAACTTGGACAAAAATGGTAATGGGTGCATCAGAGGGCGATATGTCAATGTTTGCTTCCTTAAATCTACATATAGCTTCGTTAAATGCAGGTGTTGACTCAGAATTGGAATGGCAATGGAATGGTGGACATGTTCCTTCTGAAACCTTAGGAAGTTCATTTTCTTTATACGTCGATCAGATGTATGGTGAATATGTAAATGATATAGAAATATTAAAAACAGAACCAGGGGTACAAGTAGAAAATGGCATTGCAACTGAAATGACAGGCACAGATATTATCAGTTGGGTTACTTTAGATGAATTATTAAACCCAAGTTTTTCTTTTGATAACTTAATGGAATACAGAAAATCAAAAACAAGTGAAGCTGTTCCAGGCTTTGATGTAATTGATTATGGGCAAGAAGATTATGTTTTTAGTAATGAAGATGTAGATGC
>JBKEBX010000063.1:0-1734 GCA_047973385.1 Lachnospirales bacterium
CTTGATACTCTTGAAGATTTAATTGAATCAGCAAATGGTAGACCTGTAATGGTAGCTTATTGGTTTAAGCACGATTTAGAAAGAATACAAAAAAGGTTTAGTGTTATAGAGATTAAAACATCAAAGGATATAAAGGATTGGAATGAGGGTAAAATTTCTGTTGCAACAATACACCCAGCAAGTGCAGGACATGGGTTAAATTTACAAAGTGGTGGTTCAACACTTATATGGTTTGGTTTAACTTGGAGTTTGGAATTGTACCAACAAACCAATGCTAGACTTTGGAGACAAGGGCAAAAGGAAACGGTAATCATACACCATATCATCAGCAAGGATACTATTGACGAGAATGTTATGAAAGCATTACATAACAAGGATAAAATACAAAGCAGTTTGATAGATGCCGTTAAGGTGAGATTAAATTTAAGATTGGAGGGATAAGATGACAAAAAAAGAATTATCACAGTTGTATTGGCTGAACAAGGAAATAGTAGAACAACAACGTAGGCTTGATGAGTTAGAATGTTTAGCAACATCATGTACCTCTAATATAACAGGAATGCCTAAGAGTCAAGGTGTGGTTGATAAAATTTCTAAGTATGCTGCAGAGATAGGTGACTTAAAAAGCTTATTAGACTTAAATATTAAAAAATGTTTTTATGAGTTGAACAGACTTAATCGTTATATAGAGTCAGTTGAGGACAGTCAAATGAGAATGATTTTGTCATTAAGATATGTCAATGGTTTATCATGGGATCAGATAGCTTTTAGCATTGGTGGTAATACAGGTGACAGTATTAGAATGGCTCACAATAGATTTTTATCAAAAAAATAAAGTTGTTCGTTTTGTTCGGTAAAGATGTGTTTAAGTATAAAGTGTAAGAATGGGAGGAAAGTTATGGGACATCAATCAGCAATTGAAAATGGAATTAGATATAAAACTGGTGGCATGGGTTATACAATATATTATCCACTATGCCATAAATGTTTTAGTGAAGTGTTTTCAAGAACATATAATCCGGAAAAGGAATATACTTGTAGTTCTTGCAAAAATAGAGCAAAGAGGGTAAATTACAGAGCAAAAGGTATGGCTAGAATGAGGAAATAGGATTAAATTAAAAATTGTTCGTTTTGTCCGGTAAGAATGTGCTTAGGTTTAAAATATAGAAAACTATACTTAAAGGCATCTACAATCGTGGGTGTCTTTTTGTGTACTAAGGGGGAGGAAATGCCAAGAAAACCAAAAAGACCATGTTCGCATCAAGGTTGTCCTAAATTAACAGACAATAGGTACTGTGTAGAACATCAGAAACAAGAAAACAAACGATACGAGAAGTATGACAGAAATCCAGCCATACACCGTAGATATGGTAAAGCATGGAAACGGATTAGAGACAGTTATATAAGAGGTAACCCTTTGTGTGAGGAGTGTTCGAAAGTTGAAAGATATATAAAAGCAAGTGAGGTACACCATAAGATACCATTGAGCCGAGGTGGAACACACAATAGAGATAACTTAATGTCTTTATGCAAGTCTTGTCACAGCAAAATACATAGTGATAGATGGAATAGATAAAACGCACCTAAAATTTGAGATTAGGTTTAAAGGTTTAAAAACACCCTTATTTAACGTTTTGGCATTTTAATGACAAAGTTTACATAAAAATCATTTAAACGCCATAGGGGGCATAAAATCTCTAAAACAAGCTATAAATCTAACGGGCGTGACCCTTC
>JBKEBX010000019.1:0-4666 GCA_047973385.1 Lachnospirales bacterium
TAAGGCACTAAGGCACTAAGGCACTCAAAAACAAAAACAAAAACAAAAAATTATGATGGACATCAGAACGAAAACGAGAATATCAAATCGTTTGAATAGAATATATAATAAGCAATTGTCGCAACAATGGATTGATGATTTATGTGATTTCATAGATTCGAAAAAGAATCCCGACCCAAGCAAACGTCCGGGCTGGACAGAGAAAAAAGTTCTCTTGATTACCTACGGAGATATGATAAAGAAAGAAGGAGAAGCTCCGTTGAGAACTTTAGGGAAGTTTGCTCATAATAGATTGCGAAACATGATTTCGACTCTGCACATACTGCCTTTCTTCCCATATAGTAGTGATGACGGATTCTCGGTCGAGGATTTCTATGCGGTAGACACTAATCTAGGCAATTGGGATGATATAAAAGCTCTGGAAAAGGACTTTAGTATCATGGCCGATTTGGTTGCTAATCATGCCAGCAGTGTTGGTACATGGTTTAATCAGTTTAAGGAGGGGAAAGCTCCGGGAAAAGACTTCTTTTTTGTGCCTCCCGATGATTTTGATTTCTCAAATGTAATCCGTCCGCGTTCTAGTCCTCTCCTTACAGAGGTTGATACAGTTGATGGTAAGAGGAATGTTTGGACAACCTTCAGCTCAGATCAAGTGGATTTAGACTATTCAAATCCTGAAGTGTTGAAAGAAATGCTGAATGTATTCCTTTTCTATATGGAAAAAGGAATTCGAGTTGTGCGTCTTGATGCTATTGCATTTCTATGGAAAACTTCGGGTACAACTTGTATGCATGAGCGAGAAACTCATGAGGTAGTAAGCCTATTCCGCGAAATTATGGATTATTGCTATCCCGGAGCAATTCTGCTTACAGAAACAAATGTCCCGCATAACGAAAATATCAGTTACTTCGGTTTGGGGGATGAGGCAAACTTGATTTATCAATTTGCATTACCTCCGCTATTACTCCACGCTTTGCATACCGGAAACGGACATTATCTGACAAGTTGGGCTAAGGAGTTGAACGACCCTCGACAAGGAACAACATATCTAAACTTTACATCGTCTCATGATGGGATTGGAGTGCGTCCGCTCGAAGGTCTGATGCCCGACGATGAGAAGATGGCAATGGTAGAGAAGATGAAAGATTTTGGAGGATTGGTAACAACTCGTCAACTAGGCGACACGCATGTGCCTTATGAGATTAATATCACATATTTTGATGCTCTACGCGGAACAAAGGATGGCATGGATGATTATCAGGTGAAACGTTTCTTGCAATCTCAGACAATCATGCTTTCTCTTCAAGGTGTGCCGGCTTTCTACTTCCTGAATCTCTTCGGTATTCCAAACTACTACGACGGAGTTGAAGAAAGCGGACAAAATCGCTCAATCAACCGACGAAAGTTTGAGTCATATGAGCTTCAAAATCTTCTCAAAGATTATACACAACATGCTTCGATACTAACTGAATTGAATAAGCGTACAAGTATTAGACGAAGTATGGAGGCTTTTTCGCCAAACACTCAGCAATTGGTTATAGATCTTGGGAGTGAATTTTTCTGTATTCTTCGTAAGACAGCATACATGGAGGAGTCGGTTGTGTGTCTTTATAATCTAACTGATGAGGAACAGAAAACAGAATTACCTGCCGGATTAATGGAGTTTTGCAGAGATGTATTAACTTGGGAACTTGTAGATCCTGAGCATATCGTTATGCGTCCGTATCAAAGTTTGTGGTTGAGAACTAGATTTACATTAGAAGCAGATATAAAATAAAGCTACAACGATAAAAAGTGGGTTGAATTGACATAAAATAATAGAGTGAGGATACTAACACCTCACTTTATCTACAAATGTCTTGATATTATCATCTCCAATTCCGTTCTCACCAATATGCTTTACAAACGCACTGCCGATAATTGCTCCATTTGCATATCTGCAAGCATTATCAAAGGTTTCTTTATTTGAGATTCCGAAGCCAATCATTGTCGGATTCTTTAAGTTCATATTTTTTATGCGCTCGAAGTATTCTTTCTTAAATTCTGTAGCACTGCTCTTTGCTCCTGTGGTGGATGAGCTTGATACCATGTAAATGAATCCATTTGAAGCCTCGTCTATCTTGCGGATTCGTTCCTCAGAAGTTTGAGGGGTGATGAGTAGAATATTGTGTATACCATTCTTCTCAAAGATATCTTTGTAGTTGTCTTCGTATTCATCTAATGGCAAGTCGGGGATTATTACTCCATCGATACCAACCTCTGCGCACTTCTTACAAAAATTCTCAACTCCATATTGATACACCGGATTGAAATATCCCATCAAAATTAGAGGTATTTGCACTTTGTTGCGTATTCCCTCCAATTGCTCGAAAAGCTTCTCTACACTCATACCATTGTTTAATGCCTGAAGGTTACTCTGCTGAATCACCTGTCCATCAGCCACCGGGTCGCTGAATGGCATTCCGATTTCTATAAAATCTACACCGGCTTTATCCAATGACTCTATGATTGGAACAGTATCATCTAAGTTTGGATAGCCTGCAGTGAAATATATTGAAAGGAGCTTGTTGCTGTGTTTGTTTATTGTATTGTTCATTGGTTTTTGTTTTAATACCCAAAATGCTCTAAATATGTCTCCATATCTTTATCACCTCTACCCGATAGATTCACCACATTAATATCATTCGGTTTCAAATCAATCTTCTTCAATGCAGCCAATGCGTGAGCAGATTCAAGTGCCGGAATTATACCTTCTAGCTGAGTCAACTCTAATGCAGCATCTAGCACCTCTTTATCGGTTGCCCATAGATATTTTGCTCGTTTGATTTCATGGAGGTGAGCATGCATAGGGCCAATTCCGGGATAATCTAATCCTGCTGATATTGAGTATGGTTCGATTATCTGACCATCATTAGTTTGCATCACGTATGATTTTGAAGAATGAAGTATGCCGGGTTTGCCTAGAGTTAATGTTGCTGCCGATTCATCGGTATCTATTCCTAATCCTGCTGCTTCCACTCCGATAAGTTCTACTTCTTCATGTTCTAGGAAATGATAGAATGCTCCGGCAGCATTACTTCCGCCGCCAACACATGCAATCACTCTTGTCGGTAATTCTATACCTAGTTTTTCATCAAGCTGGAATCTTATTTCTTCGCTGATTACCGATTGAAACCTTGCAACCATATCAGGATAGGGGTGTGGACCAACTACAGAACCTATGATATAATGAGTGTTCTCAGGGTTGTTGATCCAATCGCGCATTGCTTCGTTGGTTGCATCTTTGAGAGTCTTGTTTCCGGACTCGGCCGGTATGACTTCAGCTCCGAGCATTCGCATCTTCTTCACATTCGGTGCCTGACGTTCTACATCTAACGCTCCCATATATACAATGCACTTCAAGTTCATCAGGGCGCAGACTGTTGCAGTTGCCACTCCATGCTGACCGGCTCCTGTTTCGGCAATGATTCGTTTCTTTCCTAGAGCTTTTGCAAGGAGTATTTGTCCGATAGTGTTATTCACTTTGTGCGAGCCTGTATGATTCAAATCCTCACGTTTCAAATAAATCCGGCTGCCATACTTTTCCGACATCCGCTTAGCATAGTATAAAGGAGAAGGTCTGCCTACGTAATCTCTAAGCAAATCGATGAAATCTTTCTTGAAGTTATATGAATTCACAATCCCCATATACTCTTTTTGAAGTTCCTCGATATTTGGCTGCATCATTTCGGGGATAAATGCTCCGCCGAAGTTTCCGTAGTATCCTTTTTGGGTTGGTTGGTATTTCATTGTCGTTGTTTTATTCGGTATCCATCCCATACTTAAACATTGCTACCAATCTATTATCTTTCACTCCCGGTTCTATTTCGAATTTGCTGTTTATATCAATGGCATACAACTTAGGGTGCTTGATTTGCTTCACGGTTTTGATATCCTCAATACTGATTCCTCCACTTAAGAAGAACGGTGCTTCGCCTTTGTAGTTGTTCAGCAACTCCCAATCAAATTTCTTGCCCGAACCTCCATGTTCTGAGCATTTGGTGTCGAATAGGAAGTAGTCAGCTGTGTTTTCGTACTCTTTGATGGTTTCAAAGTCGAAATCTTCATCAACTGAGAATGTTTTGATGACTTTCAAGCCCGACTCCCTAATCTTTTTACATGCAAAAGCTGTCTCCTTGCCATGAAGTTGAGCATACTCAAAACCATAGCATGAACATATTGTGCGTACCTGTTCGGGAGCTTCATTCACAAATACTGCAACCTTATTCGCATGCTTCGAGACCGACTCGAACGCTTCTTGTTCGGGTTGGTCGCCAACATAGCGCGGTGATTTCGGATAGAATATGAACCCGACAAAATCAGGTTTTATCGAGAAGAGTGCCCTGATGTTTTCGGGTTCACGCATTCCGCATATTTTTAGTTTCATAGTTCTATATTAAAGCTATAAATTCCTCACATGTTTTCGCAGGATTTTCTGTTCTCATGAAGTTTTCACCCATCAAGAATCCTTTGAAGCCATGTTCTCTTAAATGTTTTACACTCTCAACGTCAGATATTCCGCTTTCGGATATCTTTAATATTTCCTTAGGTAGCTTGTTGCCCAAAACTATTGATGTTTCAATGTCGACTTCAAAAGTCTTCAAATCTCGATTGTTTATTCCAACAA
>JBKEBX010000034.1:0-26836 GCA_047973385.1 Lachnospirales bacterium
GCACAAGTTATAGGAACAGTTGTACCATCTTTAAAATCTGATATTAGAAAAAGTTCACCTTTATCATTTAAAACTTTAACTTGATATTCTTCATTTATGTTCGTAATTATGCTAAGATAACCAGAATTATTTATAGAAATATATGAAACTTGACCTTCTATATCTGTAAGAGAATACATTAAGCCGTTACCGTCAAAAACGTGAACAACACTGTTATCAGATAAAAGTTCTGTAACAGCAACATAACCAAAGCTACTAACAGCATGGATTTTGTTAAAAGCGTATGTGAAATCCCAAATAGTTTGATTATTCATGTCTTTAAGGGACATAATATTTTTAGTAAACAAAAAGTATGTAACATCGTCATTTGGTAAAATATAAGGGCTAATTGTATAATCGAAATTTATCTCATATAAGTTGTCTTTATTAGTAGTTACTTCTTCTGTTTTTGTAGTTTCTGTTTCAGTAGGGTTTGGACTAACATTTATAGTTGTATCAGAGTTGTCGTTAACATCAGGGCTTGTTTCATTATCAAGGTTTAAGCCTAAATCTTCTTCAAAATCAGTAAAGTTAAGTGCTGTTGCAAGTTTAGAAAAGCCGAAAAATAAAAGAATTGCAACAAGTATAACTATGATGATTATATATAATGATTTTTTTCGCAAAACAATCCTCCTTATATAGAAATATATCTAACTATATAATTATATAATTATTTTACTTTTATTGCAAGGTTTAAAATGAAATATATTTCAATAATCCCAATAAAACTAAATAATGGATAAACAATTTCCACAAAATTAGAAAAACCTAGAGTGGAAGCGTATAAACCAAGAATTAAAACAGTAATTGTAAGTATAGGTGTAGGTTTAACTGAAATTGCAGTTATTGAAGCAAAAAAGCTACTAACGCCTGTACTAATTATAGCAATTAAAAAAATAAAAACATAAAGTAAAGTGAAACTGGTATTGTTTTGCAAATTACTGAGTAAATGGTATATAGGCAATGCTTTATCTTGCAAAAGTGAATACTCAAAAGTTAGTGGGATAAACAGAGATAAACCCACAATAAAAACCCCGAAGCCTCCTAGAAAAGAAGCTAATGCAAATTCTTTTTTATTTTTTAAAATATGCGTACCAGTAACAAGTAAAGATATGGTTGTGAGTATGTTATATGCTGTATAAGACACTGTGTTTGCATAAAGCATACTAATTCTTGTGTTGTTAAAAACTTCTTGTCCGTCAACGAAATACTGTATAAAAATTAAAATACAACCGAAAAACATAAATATGGACATAATCGTTGAAAGATTTATAAGGAAGTCTATACCATAGTATACAAAGATAAAAGTAATTAAAGCAAAAACAATCATACTATGTGCTGTTTTTATATGGAAATGCTCACTAAGCAGCTCACAAAATGCCGAAGTCATAGTAGCAAAGATAATAAACATAAATAGAGTTATACCAATACTTAAAAGTACCCCTAAAAATTTATTGCCATTAAAAATAACTGTAAAAAACTCATCAATAGTTGTTATAGAAAATCGATTTCTTATTTTCATAACAGAATAAGCAATAATGCCTATTAATAGGGAGCTTAGAAAAATACCTATAATACCCCAAAACCTAAAATCGCCAAAAAATCTAATTAACTCTTTGCCGGATAAAAAACCTGCACCTAAAATTATACTTACGATTAGGCTACCAATTTTAAAAGAATTTTTATATATTTTCATTGTATTCCTCGCTTTTTTATACAATATATGTTCATAATAATTAATTATTCAAAACAAACATAGGGTCACCTCTAAAAACTTAATTTATTTTTGTTATAAGATTAAAACAATCGATTTTATAGAGATTTTTATATGAAAACGTTTCAAAATTGTTAAAAATGTATAAGTTTTTATGCATTAAATGTTCAATATGCATGAAAATAAAAAAGTTAAAAAATTAACTTGATTTCACACTGTGTTTGTGATAAAATTAACTTACACATAGTGTGACAAATGAAGAAAGGAGGTAAAAAATTTGCATTTTAAAATTGATTTAAAACAGTCTATTGGAAAACCTAGTAAAAGTGTTGTTGAAGTTGGAGATATTGTAAAAACAGGACAAAAAATTGCAGAAATTGACGGTATGGGTTCGAATATTCACTCTAGCGTTGATGGTAAAGTTGTGAAAATAGACGATTTTAGTATTTATATTGATGGTGATGTTTCTGAAAGTTATGTGGAAATTGACAAAACACTTTCTCACATAAAAACCATAGAAGAAGCTGGAGTTGTTGGTTCAGGTGGTGCAGGTTTCCCTACACATATCAAACTAGCAGAAAAAGTTAAAAATGGTACTCTTTATATAAATTGTGCTGAATGTGAACCACTTTTAGGTCACAACATAGAGTATTTAAAAAATAATTTTGATAATCTTATCAGTGGAATAAAAATAGTGTTAGGCATAATTGAATGTGAAAAAGCAGTTATTGCAATAAAGAAAAAACATAAAAACTTAATCAAAGATATAAATAAAAAGTTAAGTAATAAATCAAATATTACAATTGGTGAGTTAGATAATATTTATCCTGCTGGTGATGAACGTGTAATAATAAGAGAACTTCATGGCGTTGTACTTGAACCAGGACAGCTACCACTGACAGTTGGTGCAGTTGTTTTAAACCTTGAAACAGTGAAAAATATTTATAACGCAGTAGAGCTTAGAAAACCTGTTATAACAAAGGATATGACTTATGGTGGTAGAGTAAAAGATTTATATGAACCAAAAGTAATACTCGATGTTCCGATTGGAACTTATGTGAAAGATATAATTTCTACCCATGGTGAAATTTTAAAACCATACGGTGAGATAGTAATGGGTGGCCCATTTACTGGTAAAAATGTTTCGGAAGAAGATTCGATTAACAAAACAAGTGGTGGTATATTCATTACAAATCCGTTTATAGAAGCTAAAGAGAAGTTTGGTATAATAGAGTGCGATTGTGGAGCAAGCCCTGATAGACTTGCTTATATCGTAGAGTCTATGAATGGTGAAGTTGTTGCAAGTGAAAAATGTAAAAGAATGAAAGAGGTAGATGGAAGATATCGTTGTGAAAAACCGGGAGAATGTCCTGGTCAAGCTGAAGTTTGTTTAAAACTTAAAAAAGCTGGTGCAACGGCTATTTTAGCATCAACGTGCGAGGATTGAACTAACACCGTTTCTGGTGTAACTCCAAGGCTTGGAGTTAAGCTCATACATTCAACGGATCATATTTTAAGAACCTCATCTCATTCTCTTTATAGAAAATATAAGTAAAAAGGAGCATTTATTATGGCGATGTCTAAAGAAAAAGCACAAAAGAATGCCAAGAAATGTGCAGTTACTTGTTGCAGATTTGAGGCGGGAACAACAGTTACTCACGATATTCTAGAAGATCCAGCGATTTTCGATGATTTAGTTGATTCTAATCTTTTAGAACTTGGTGATGACGTACTTAAAATTGAAGATGTTTTAGGTCTTACTTTAAGTAAAACGCTAGACGCTTTAACACCTTTTAAGAAAGATTGTGTTGATGGGTATGTAGAAAAGCAAAAAGAAGTAAAAGAAGAAGTAAAAGACGAGGTTAAAGAAATAACACAACCTCAAATGCAAAACACAAATTATGGTGGTGTTTTAAAGATACAAATAGATAAAGGTGAGGGCATAAACATAGAACTACCTTTAGGTGAACTTATGAGTAGAAGTAGTTCGGCCCAAGGTGCAGTGGCACAAGAGCAAAATGCTTCTGTTGATACAGTTCAAAATCAGGAAACTATAACGGAAAAAGGCGAAGATTTAGAACTTGCTAGACTTGAAAAGCATTTCTATAAAATCGATAAAGTTGTTATAGGTGATGAAACAAAAATAGAAAACAATACGCTTACTGTTAGAGAGAGCCTTTGTACAGAAGTTGTAGCGAAAGACAAAATAGTTAAAAGTATAAAACTAGAAGTGGTTACAAGTGATAACTACGATGTATTTTCTGAAACTATTATGGACGTACAACCAATTGCTGTTAAAGAAAGTGGAGAACTTGGTAACGGTGTAACAAAAGTTTTAGATAATGTTGTAATTTTGTTAACTGGTGTTGATGAAAAAGGAACACAAATTGGTGAATTTGGTTCAAGTGAAGGCGAGCTAGCTAAGAACATTATGTGGAATAGACCAGGTGCACCTGATAAAGGTGAAATTCTCATAAAAGCAGAAGTAGTAATTAAAGAAGAAATGAATATGGAACGTCCAGGTCCTTTTGCTGCTCATAAGATTATGGATAAGATAACTACAGAAATAAGAGAAACTTTATTAAATGACGAATCTTTAGAAAAAGTTAATGAAGAAGTACTTGTTCATAAAAGCAACAAAGCGAAAAAACGTGTTATAGTTGTTAAAGAAATAATGGGGCAGGGTGCAATGCACGATAACGTGATTTTACCTAATCAGCCTTGTGGTATGTTAGGTGGTGTACCAAATGTTGACCTTGGTAACTTACCAGTTGTGCTTAGTCCACTTGAGTTATTAGATGGTGGTGTACACGCACTTACTTGTATAGGACCAGCGTCAAAAGAAACAACAAGACACTATTTTAGAGAACCTCTTGTAAAACTTGCACTTGAAAATGAAAACATAGACTTTTTAGGCGTAGTACTTGTTGGTTCGCCTCAAGCAAATACAGAAAAAGAATATGTATCAAAACGTCTTGGTATGTTATCTCAAACTATGAACTTAGACGGTGCTATCATTACAACTGAAGGTTTTGGTAACAACCATATAGATTTTGCACAACACCATGAAGAAATTGGTAAAAGAGGTGCTAAAGTTGTAGGTGTTACTTATTCGGCAGTTCAAGGTGCTTTAGTTGTTGGTAACGAGTATATGTATGCCTTAGTTGACAATAACAAATCAAAACAAGGTATTGAAAACGAAATCTTGTCTAACAATACTCTTTGTGAAGAAGACGCGATACGTGCTTTAGCTATGCTTGATCATTTAATGGATGGCAATGAAGTTGAAGAAGCTGAAAGAAAATGGAATAGCAATGTTAAGCTTAACAACGTTAGTGTTATAGAAAAAGCGTATAACACAAAAATTGAGTTAGTAGAAAATGAGCAAGTTTTACCTAAGTCTAAAAAACGACTTGAAATATATGAGGTAGAATAATTGGACGAATTAAAATATATGCACACAGCAAAAGTATATCACGGCATTATTGTTGCTATTAAAGGTGGTAGCGTGGATATTGACCTTAAAGCAAGACTTGGAAAACTTTCTATTCCTATGAGAATGTTAATAAGTGAAAACAAGCCACAGCTTGGGCAAGAAGTTGCATTTTACTTAAGTTATCCAGAAATAATAAGTGAAGAAATAGACGAAAAATACTTACAAAATATTAATAGAAAGTTGGAGGATTAGATGAATTTAAATGGTTTAAAATCAGAAATATATGTACCTATAACTCCAAAACCTGTATGGTCAGAAGTAACTAAAGAACTTAAAGATATGAAAGTTGCTTTAGCAACAGCAGCAGGGGTACATTTAAAAAGTGAAAAGCGTTTCAATTTCGCAGGTGATTCAACATATAGATTAGTACCTGGTAATGCAACAACTGATGAACTTATGGTTTCTCATGGTGGATATGATAACGCAGATGCGAATAAAGACATAAACTGTATGTTCCCAATAGACAGAATGAGAGAACTTGAAAAAGATGGAATAATTAAAGAGTTTTCAGATGTAAACTTTGGCTTTATGGGTGGTGGTGGTGACCAAACAGCTTTTAACGAAGTTACAGGTCCAGAAATCGCTAAAAAGTTTAAAGAAGCAGAGGTTGACGCAGTTCTTTTAACTGCTGGTTGAGGTACTTGTCATAGAACGGCGGTGCTTGTTCAACGTGCAATAGAATCAGTTGGTATACCTACTATCATAATAGCGGCTTTACCTCCTGTTGTAAAACAAAACGGTTCACCTCGTGCCGTAGCTCCACTTGTACCTATGGGTGCAAACGCTGGTGCTCCAAACGATATAGAGATGCAATATAACATATGTAAAGAGTCTTTAGAAAAATTAGTTGAAATTGATAGCTATGGTAAGATAGTTACATTGCCATATGAGTATCATGCACAAATATAATTATGAATGAGATTTTAAAATCTTTAACTATTAAGGCTTTACACATTGACTCCGTAAAGTATGATAAAATTTTCAAAATAGATGAAACTTCATTACTTATAAAAAATGAAATAGAGTATAGTTTGTTTGAAGATATTACTATGGCAAAAATTCAAATTGTAGAACCTTATAAACAAAATATATGTGTTAACTCAATCTTAGATATTATTCCTATATCAACTAAGGTATATGGAAATCTTGGATTAGGGTTAACACATACCCTAACGGGTGTATATGTTTTACTTACAGCGTCTATAAACGAAAAAGAGCAACCTAAAAACTTTGGTGCATGTTATGGGAATTTAGATGATGTTGTAGTAAAAGGCAAAGTTGGTACATTTTCAGAAAGTGATTTTATTATTCATATAGACATAACAATAAAAGAAGATGTTGATATGAAAAAGGCTATACATAATGCTCATTTAATTTGTGAAAAATATATCCAAAATATAAGAAATGAGTTAAAAGTGTATGATGGAAGCAAAAATATGGAAAGTCATCTTTTTGAAGAAAAATACAACAAAAAAGGTAAAAGAGTTGTTTTGTTAAAGCAGATAAGTGGTGGGGGAGCTATGGAAAACAATGTTATTTTACCAAAAGAGCCATCAGGTGTAGTAGGAGGTATAACGATTATGGATTATAAAAACACACCAATTGTATTATCGCCAAATGAATACCGCGATGGTGCAATAAGGTCGCTTAATTAAATGGGAGTTGGTCCTTCAACTAAAGAAACTACAAAACATCATTTCATAGACCCACTGGTTGATGTTTTAAGTAGTCAAGAAGACATAGATTTATGCGGAATAGTTGTATATGGTACAAGTGACAACATCGAGGATAAACATAGAAATAGTTACCGTGCAGCTCAAACGGCAATAGCTTGTAGACCTGACGGTGTTATCATAACTCTTGATGGTTGGGGTAACTATGATGTGGACCTTGAAAATTGTATCAAAACACTAGGTAAGGCTGGTATACCAACTGTAGGACTTAGCTTTATAGGAACTAGTGGAAAATTTGTTGTTTCAAATAAATATATGGATACTTTTGTTGATATAAATAAATCTGAACAGGGCGTTGAAACTGAGATTATTGGAGAAAATAATAAAGATTATTACGACTCTTTAAAAGCAGTTGCAATGTTAAAAATAAAGATGAATAAGGAGAGTTAGTTATGATGTTTAAGCAGAGTGTAACAGTTGTAGATTCACACACAGAAGGTGAACCCTATAGACTTGTAACAGGTAATGTTCCTAAAATAGTTGGTAAAACTATGTCTGAGAAGCTGAAGTATTTTAAAGAAAACTACGATGACCTTAGAAAAGGTTTAATGCACGAACCAAGAGGTCATGCTGATATGTTCGGTGGAATACTTACAGAAGCTGTATCAGAGACATCAGATTTTGGAATTTTGTTTATTGAAGGTGCAGGATACTTAAATATGTGTGGTCATGGTACAATAGCTACCATTACTATAATACTTGAAACTGGACTTAAAGAAATGGAATATCCAAAAACAACAGTTACTCTTGATACACCAGCGGGTACAGTTGTTTGTACAGCACAATGTGAAAACGGTCAAGTTAAAAGTGTAAGTTTTGAAAATGTACCATCTTTCCTATATAAAGAAGATGCAAAAGTTGTGATTGATGAAAAAGAGTATGTTGTTGATATAGCTTTTGGTGGCAGTTTCTTTGCTTTAGTTAACGTAGAACAACTTGGTGTTGAAATAAACTTAGATAATTTATCAGTTCTAAAATCTTTCGCTAAAAAAATGGAAAGAGAAGTAAATAAACAAGTAGAAATATCACATCCATGGCTTGAACATATAACAACAGTTGATTTAGTTGAAATATATGGTAAACCAGATAATGATGAGGCTGATGCTAAAAATGTAGTTATATTTGGTGGCTCTGTTGATCGTTCTCCTTGTGGAACAGGAACAAGTGCAAAGTTAGGTACACTTTATGCAAAAGGCAAGCTTAGACCAAATGAAGTGTTTAGATATGCTTCTATAATTGATAGTAAATTTTATGGCAAAATTGTTGCTGAAACTAATGTAGGTGACTTTAAAGCAGTTGTTCCTGAAATAACTGGCAGTGCATACATTACAGGTTTTAACACGATTTTGTGGGACGAAAATGACCCTTATTATAATGGGTTCCAGATTTAGAGAAAGGAAACAGATATATGTTAATTTTGTGGATTTTAGGAGTTGTAACTATAGCTTTCGCTTTCGTTTTTGTTAAAGATGCGTGGTCAAGAAAAGATGAGGATAACTGTAACCCTCTTATAGCAACAGGTATAGGTTTTGTAACAGATTTTCTTGATACACTTGGTGTAGGCTCATTTGCACCAACCACAGCGTTACTAAAAGTTACAAAACAAATAGATGATAGACTTTTACCAGGTACGCTTAACGTAAGTCATACTCTGCCAGTTATTTTTGAGGCTTTTGTATTTATAACAGTTGTTGAAGTTGAAATGCTTACACTTACAGTTTTAATTGTTTCAGCAGTTATTGGTTCTTACATAGGTGCAGGGGTAATATCGAAGTTACCTAAGAGAAATGTAAAGATTGTTATGGGTGTTGCTTTAATCTTAGTTGCTGTAACTATGATAATGGCTGAAACTGGATTTATAGCAGGTCTTGGTGAAGGAAATACAGCTCTTGGACTTACAGGTGCTAAGCTTGTTATAACAGCTGTTTTATTCTTTATTTTAGGTGCACTTATGTCAGCAGGTGTTGGTTTATATGCACCAGCTATGGCAGTAGTTTACTTTATGGGTATGTCACCACTTGTAGCATTCCCTATTATGATGGGTTCTTGTGCGTTTTTAATGCCAGTTGGATCTGTTAAATTTATTAAAGAAAAAGCATATGCACCAAAACTATCTTTATTTATAACTTTAGGTGGTTTAGTAGGTGTATTTATAGCAGCATTTATGGTTAAATCAATGGACCTTGCACTTCTTACAAAGGTTGTAATCGTAGTAATCATTATAACAGGTATTTCTATGCTTTATGAAGTATTTGTAAAAGATGCTAAGGAATCTAAGGAGTAGTTGTAGATAGTTTTTAAATAATTTTTAAATAATTTCAAAAAAACCACTATAAGAGTTTTATAACTTTTAATAGTGGTTTTTTACTTTATGTTACCAATAAAAATTTCATTGGTAATACTTAAAAATTTGTGCCATTACTTTGAAACCTATTCTTTTAAAATTATTCTTTATTTTGTTTAGGTTTTTTGTATTCTGAACCATCGGCAAGTCTTTCTAAAAAACCACATGAAGTAAGTTCATAACGAAGTATACAAGGGTCATTAAAGGAATGGTTTTCATTTAATATAAAATTTACTTCTTTTTCGTTATAAACTTTATGGTCATCAAATTTACTAGCAAGGTACTCATATATTACAATACGCTTAGCTCTTTTTTTAGGCAATACATATATTTTATTATCTTTGTCTAAAAAGTTTTCAATCATAAAAATATGCCTTTCTTTTTGGTTGTAGAAACATTTATAGTTTACTCGTCCAAGTTTGTGTAAACTTCTTGTACATCGTTTTCTTCGTCAAGTAAAGCTAAAATCTTGTCCATGTTTTTTATATCAGCTTCATCATTAAGACTTATGTAAGTATCAGGAACTAAAGTAAGTTCAGCCGATAAAGTATCAATACCTTTGGTTTCAATAGCGTCCATCATAGTAAAATAGTCTTCACGAGTAGTGTTTATAACATAGCCTTCATCTTCTACAAGAAAGTCAGAAGCACCGTTTTCAAGGGCAAATTCCATAAGTTCATCTTCATCATGTTCAGATTTTTCGATTAGAATAACCCCTTTTTCTTGGAACATAAAGGATACACAGCCAGAAGTCCCAAGATTACCAGAACCCTTTGTAAAAGCACTTCTAATATTTGCGGCAGAACGATTTCTATTATCTGTTAGGGCGTCTACTATTATAGCAACACCACTAGGACCATAACCCTCATAACGTATTTCTTCAAAAATCGCATCTCCAAGCTCTCCTACACCACGTTTTATTGCACGGTCTATGGTATCGTTTGGCATATTGCTAGATTTTGCCTTTCTTACGATTTCCTTTAAACGAGGGTTAGTTGTAAGGTCGCTACCACCTTCACGAGCAGCAATCATAATTTCACGTCCAAAACGTGTGAAAAGTTTACCTCTTATTGCGTCGTTTTTAGCTTTTTTATGCTTAATATTAGCAAATTTTGAATGTCCAGCCATTGTAATTAAATCTCCTTTGTTTCTTCAAAAATTTTGAATTCTTCATTTATAGTAGAACAGTAAATCGGTGTAATAATATCAGGTTTTACTATCCCCTTTGTTTGTTCTAGAATGTCCTTTTCGAGTTTCTTAAACTTATCATAAGGCACGTAGAAAATCATTTCTATATTTTCAAGATAAATAGTATCTTCTATGTAATAGTTGTTGTTTAAAAGATAATATTGTAACTTACCATGATAATCGTAGTTACACTTAAGAGATACTTTATAATGCAACTCTTTGTCGAAAATCACAGCACATTGAACGGCAAGTTTTGCACAACTACCATAAGCACTTACTAAACCACCAGTACCAAGTAATGTTCCACCAAAATATCTAGTAGTTACTATAAGCGTGTTTTTAATATCTTCTTTTTGTAGTATGTCAAGGGTTGGCATACCAGAAGTACCTGAGGGTTCGCCGTCGTCAGATTGTCTAACAATTTCATTGTTATATCCAACCATATAGGCAAAAACGTTATGAACAGCTTTTGGGTGTTCTTTTCGTACCTTAGCAATAATTTCGATTGCTTCATTTTCGGACGTTATTTGAAAAACCTGCGAAATGAATTTAGACTTTTTAACTTCTATATCGGCACTTGCGTATTGCAAAGTAGTTTTGTAGTTTTTGAGCATTTATATTTTTTAACCTTTCATATCAAGAGAGATAAGAGGGTCTTTTAAAGCTTCCTCTGTACCAACTTCTAAGATGTCCATTTCAATAAGTTCTATGTTGTTAATATCATCGGTAGTTTTAAAAGTAATATTATTAACTTTATAGCCAAGAGGTTGTAAAATAGTAGTAAGTTTATTTATATTTTTACGAACAACTTGTTCAACCTCATTACTTTCAAGTCTAAATTGTAAAGTAAGATTTTTCTTATCTTTTTGTACATATGTTCCAAAAAGCCCCATGTTTTCAGTGTAAAGACTAACAATTGCACTTATAGGGTCGCTGTCGCTTTTTTTAGATTTCTTATCTTTAAAGACCTTTAGGCTTACTTCACGTTGTTGGTCATTCATAGTAAGTGGAAATTGAAAAAAAGTAGTATTTTTAACGTCGTTAAACATATCAAGCTTAGTAGATATTACTTTTAAACCCTCTTTTATATTTGAAGCATCTTCACTATTATTATTTGAAAGGGTTTTAATAGCTTTTTCAACACTTTCTTGTAATTTAGAAAATTCTTCTTTAACAACATTAGAAAATTTCTCCTTAACTAAATTATCTTTTATTAAAGAATTGAATTGATTATCTTCACCTTGGGGCTTTTCTTTAGTTACAATTTTTTCAAGTAATTCATCTTTTACATTGGTATTCGTTTCAAAATCTTTTAAAGGATTTCTTTTTAAATTTTGTAAAAAGTCCTTGCCTTGACTTTGGTCAGATATATTTTTTGAACTAAGATTTAAGTTTTTATCATCTTGAATTATATCAGTTGTATTTTCTTTAGAAACAACATCTTTTTCTAAAAGATTGTTTTGCTCAACTTTAAGAGGTATTTCATTTGATTTACCTTGAATTTGTTGAACTGTATCGTTAACAGTAATGTTATTTGTAGGTGCAGAATTTTTTGTATATACTGAAGTGGTTGAACTTGTATCAGCATTTGTATATTTAACTAAGTCCTTTAAAATCACTCCAAGACTTTCTTTAAGTTCACCATCAGGCAAGTTGTTAATTTGGTTTAATACAGTACTTAAACTTTCGCTTATACTACTAGATTTAGAATTTATATTATTTAAAGTTGCAACAGTTTCATTATTTATTGGCAAATCATTTTTAGCAAGTAAAATAGCCTTGTTTACTGCTCCTTCGGGAGCGTTACTGTTTTCAAATCTATACATACCATTTTTAACAAGTTGCATAGTATCTTTGTTTACAGGCATTTGATGTTCAATAAGTGCCTTTGCAACAATTTGGTTTCTTTCGTCATCTGCAAGACCAAGCTCAAGTAAAGTAGAGGATATTTTATTTGTAAAAGCTTCTTTTGGGTCAAGGTTTTGAACGTGGAGAGAAACTGTATTACCTTTGTTTTCTGTAACAAGAAAGTCATAAACATTTCCACGTAAGAGGTTTACGCTTTCACTTATCTGCCCACTAAAAGCCCCTTTATCTGTTAGAATAGTGGATAAACCTTGTTGTGTGCCAACAAGTTCGCCTTTTAAGGTATCTCCTTTTTGTAAAGTTGTCATATCAAGTAGTTTAAGTGCATCAGAAGCACTTGTTTTCTTAGGTATGGCTCGTACTTCACTATTAACTTTTTGTTTATGTTCAATATTACTTTGTTTAATTATGCTTTTTATATCCATATTCATCACCTACTTTAAAAATTAATTAAAGATATCTACTATATAATTGTATCAAAAAAGTAAAAAAAACACAAGCTATAGGTTCTAGAGGTCCACTATATTCTATAACTACTTTATTAATCTCTGAAAATGTGTTAAACTATATAGGAATAAAGATGATTTGATTGAAAAATTAAAACAAGCGAGTTTTTAGAGATTTCCATTAGAAATAGAATTTAAAGGTGTATATTGATGAAAGAAAATTACCATAAAATAATGTTAGATGAGATAAATAAAATAGAAAGCAACACAAATCCCAAATTACTCTTGCATAGTTGTTGTGCACCATGTAGTTCCTATGTTATTGAATTTTTGTCAGAGTATTTTGATATAAAAGTTTTATTTTTTAACCCTAATATATATCCAGAAGTTGAGTATAATAGACGACTTGTAGAGCAAACACGTTTAATAAAAGAAATGGGCTTTAAATTTGAAGTTATAGGTAAAAAACAAGAAAGTCAACTTTTTTATGATAGTGTAAAGGGATACGAAACATTGGGAGAAGGCAGTTTGCGTTGCCATAAATGTTTTAAATTACGTCTTTTAGAAACGGCAAAATATGCAAAGGCTAATGGTTTTGATTACTTTACAACAACATTAACTATAAGTCCTCTTAAAAATGCACAAATTTTAAATGAAATAGGTATGGAGCTTGGAGAAAAGTATAATGTTAAGTTTTTAAATTCTGATTTTAAAAAGAATAATGGATATAAAAAATCAGTTGAGTTGTCGAAGGAATATGATTTGTATAGACAAGAATATTGTGGGTGTGTTTTTTCGCAAAAGGAATATGAGAAGAGAATAAAGGAGTAAAATTGAAGTATATATTTAGTGATGAAGATGTTGAAAATTTAATAGATAAAGATGAAAACTTAGGAAGATATATAAAAATCATAGATAAACCATTTATTGAAGTTGAAGAAAATATATTCGAAAGCTTAGTTTTTAGTATAATTGGACAACAAATTTCTGTTAAAGCTGCCAGTACAATTCGTAACAAACTTGTTGAGAAACTAGGCGAAGTTACACCTTTAAATATTCTGAATTCTAGAGATGAAACCTTAAAGGAATGTGGTTTATCATGGCGTAAAGTAACATATGTAAAAGATGTAGCAGATGCATATTTATCTGGCAGAGTAGATTTTGAAAATTTACATAAACTAAATAATGAAGAAGCTGTAAAATCTTTAATGAACATAAAGGGTGTTGGACAGTGGACGGCAGAAATGTTACTAATATTTTCTCTATGTAGAAAAGACGTTTTAAGTTTTAATGATTTAGGTATAAAAAAAGGACTTATGAAAGTACATGGGTTAAATGCTATTTCTAAAAAGGAATTTGAGCATTATAAGAAGTTGTACAGCCCACTTGGAACATTAGCAAGTTTATATATTTGGAAAGCATATGGCATGGAAAGTATATAATTTTTTGTATAATCTTCTACTAAAAGTTGACAATATTTTTATATATAGTATAATAACAGTATAAATATTAAAATAAGTGATTGCAAAGGAGATACATGGATAAAAAAGATTTAAATAGAAAAGATGATTTTAATAAAAATAATCCTAATAATCAAAATAATGGAAACAATCCTAATAATAAAAATGGAAATAATCCATCACCAAAACAAGCCTATACATTTTTACTTATGGCTTTAACTTTCACAATCATAATGAATTTAGCTATGTCCTCAATGTTTTCTAGTAAAAATGTTGAAATAAGCTATGATACATTTGTTGACCTTGTGGAAAAAGATTATGTAAAAGAAGTAGAAATTCAATATGATAGACTTGTTATCTTGCCTAAGGAAGATATGCTTGACGAAATAACAAAAGAGTATTTTACTGATGATGAGAACGTTGTTACAAATATAGAAACAACAGATGATGTTAGGGAAGAAAATGAGTTTGAAAGAGCTATTTCTGAATATCAAAACTTACAATCTAAGTCGAAAAATACAAGCACATTGTTTTACACAGGTAGACTTGATGATGATAGATTACATGACTTGTTTAAAGCACATGATGTAAAATATTATACTAAAGTTATAAATAATAACCAACTTTTGTCAATTTTTACTGAGTGGATTATACCTATGGTTATTACGTACGGTATTATCGTTGCTCTTATGATTTTCCTTTCTAAAAAGTTTAGAGGTGCAGGAGGTATAGGTAAGGCTAAGGCTAAACTTTATGTTAAAGAAGATCAAACAGGTGTTACTTTTGCTGATGTTGCAGGGCAAGAGGAAGCGAAAGAAAGCTTAGAAGAAATTGTAGACTTTTTGCATAGCCCTGAAAAATATCAAGAAATTGGTGCTATACAACCAAAGGGTGCACTTCTTGTAGGACCTCCAGGTACAGGTAAAACTTTACTTGCAAAAGCTGTTGCAGGTGAAAGTAATGCAGCTTTTTTATCTATATCAGGTTCAGAGTTTATAGAAATGTATGTAGGGCTTGGTGCCTCAAGAGTGAGGGATTTATTTAGTGAGGCGAAAAAAAATGCCCCATGTATTATATTTATAGATGAGATTGATGCAATTGGTAAAAGTCGTGATGCTCAATATGGTGGAAATGATGAGCGAGAGCAAACTCTAAACCAATTGCTATCAGAACTTGACGGCTTTGACTCAAGAAGTGCAATTGTAATACTTGCAGCTACAAACAGACCAGAAGTTTTAGATAAGGCTTTACTTCGTCCAGGACGTTTTGACAGACAAGTTATTGTTGAACGACCAGATTTAAAAGGACGTCAAGATATTTTAAAGGTACATCTTAAAAAAGTTAAAGCTAGTAGTGATATAAATGTTAAGCGAGTTGCCCTTGCAACAACGGGGCTTACAGGTGCAGACCTTGCTAATATAGTAAATGAAGCGGCCCTTTTGGCAGTACGTGGAAGTCGTAAAGAAGTTGAACAAAGAGATCTTATAAAAGCTGTTGAAATAATTGTAGGTGGTAAGGAAAAGAAAGAAAACCACATAAGTGCAGAAGAACGTAAGCTTATTGCATATCACGAAATTGGTCATGCTTTAACGGCAGCTCTACAAGAAAACACGACACCTATTCAAAGGATTACAATTGTGCCTAGAACAAATGGCGTACTTGGATTTGCTTGGTACACACCAGAAGAAGAAAAGGTTTTAAAAACAAAACCGGAAATTATCGCGGAGATTGTTACGGCTCTTGGTGGTAGAGCAGCTGAACAAGTAGGTTTACAAATGGCTACAACGGGTGCTTCAAACGATATTGAAAAGGCGACAGATAGTGCTAGATGTATGGTTACTATGTTTGGTATGAGTGATACTTTTAAAATGATGGGTATCGAAACTGTACAAAGTAGATATTTAGGTGGAAAAAGTTCATCTAATTGTTCTGATATAACAATTGCTCAAGTTGATGAAGAAGTCAAAATGATTATGTCGGATTGTTATGATAAGTCTGTTTCACTACTTACAGAATATAAAGATGCACTTGTTGAATTATCAGAATATTTACTTGAAAAAGAAACTATAGATGGTAAAGAGTTTATGTTACTTCTTAAAAAATACAAACCAGATCTTAAAATAGCTGAAGAAGACCCTCAAATTTCTATTGATGATTTGCAAAAGGAAACAAAAGATGAGGAAAATTCTGAAGTTGTAACAGAAGTTATAAATGATGAAGTTTCATCTATGCAAGTTACAATAGATGGGACATCACCAAAAGACTTAAATAATGAGGTTATAGAAGAAACAATAGCAGAAATAGAAGAAGTTAAAGAAGATTTATCAGAAGAAGTAGACATAGATTTTGATAAGAATTAGATAAAAATTAGATAAAAATTAGATAAAAATTAGATAAAAAAGGAACATATCTAAACCTCTGTAAACAAGAGTTTGGTATAGCAATATTTGAAAAAGTATTAATGCACTTTGAATATAGCAACATTGCCACATAATTTCTTATTATTAGAACATTAAAACACCTAGCAATAAGCTAGGTGTTTTTTGTTTTTGTTGTTTTTAATAATTGAGAATTAGATTTTTTTGCAATGATGCAAAGCATAATTATTTTACAGATATAATTATCTCGCCTGTATATGTGCCAGATTTAATTGGTGTTGGAACGCCATTTACAGTCATCTCAAGCTCATTATTGTTATACCCTTTTATAGATGCTCCTTGTTCAATAGTTAAGCTACCAATGTATGAATCTTTTGTAACAGTCCAAGATGAATCTTTATCTAAAGTTACTGTATTTCCCCAATTGTTTGTGCCACCGAAGTAGTTACCATTAAGAGAAGTTGTTTGACCTTTTGAATTTGTATAGCTTGTGCTAGGTACATTCCAAAGTCCATTGCTACCGTCTGCAAAAGAACCAGTGAAGCTGGAATTTATGAAATTTGCAACTACACTTGAACTAAAATCTCCTGGTCTACCCTCAACAAAGCGATTTACATCACCCTCGTTCCATATGATACCAGTGCTGTTTGTATCAATGAAGTTTACAACAGGTGCTGAACCAGCCTCTGAAGCTATTAAATAATTGTAATTATTATCTCCAGCATATCTAAAAGTAGAGTCCTCGATGTTTAGGTTGATACCAGCTGATTCAAATTCTAAAGCTGAACTTACTAAACCACCAAAGGCACTACCAAGAGTTAAATACGGTACATCAACATAATCAGTTTCTCCTGTATAAGCACCTGCTGAGTAGTTATAGTAAGTGTTATCTAGTAGACTGTTTCTTATTGGTGTATTTTCTGTATATGTTTCATTTGATAACTCGCTAAGTGTGTTTAAAAGTTCTGTTTTTTTACTTTTAGAAATATTGTAGTTGTCACAAAGTTTACCGATAGTCATAGTGCTGTCACTCATCATATAATGTATTAAATCGGAGCTACCACTTGCATTTATCCACGCATCACGAGCCAACTTTGCAGTGTCTCCTTTAACATAGTTAGGTGTATTTTTCCTAACAAGAAAATCTACATTTGATAAAGTAGATGTAGAGTCTGCAACAATACCCCCTCTATTTCTAAATGCAATAGGACCTTCGATTTTACTATCTTCAATGTTAAAAGTACCTCCTGATGCAGAAACTACACCTGCATCAACCTTTGAAGTAAATGATGAATCTTTAGCATTTATTATACCACCACCTATAACATAGGCACCAGCAGAACGGTTACCATAAACAGTAGTGGAAAAATCTTCAACTTCAACGACACCGTTTCCAAAGTCGTTTGCAAGGGCTGATGATTGTCCTACGGCATAACTACCGTCAATACCTGTTGTAGAAGTAACATCTTCTAAATAAACGTAACCACCATAAACAACATCGGCTACATGGTTATTCCAACCTTCTAAATCGAAATCGGCGTTGTAAACAGAAACTATAGCAGTATCATATTTTTTATCTGAATTTTCATTTCTACCAACACCACCAGCGATTATACCATTTGCACCGTCACCTACTGAATAAAATGTACTTTCTTCGCCATCTAAGTCACCGACAGTGATATTACCACCATTTGTAGCATAAAGTAAAGCGTTCATACCCCATTCCATCATAAGTTCAACGTTGTAGCTGTCAAGTCCAGACTCATAGGACATTTTTGCCCAATCTCCACTAGAAGTCGATATAGCATTTAGGTGGTCAACTGTTATACTACTATAATCATCTGCCCATAAAATACTTCTTTCTTCATTGGAAGTTTTACCAATAACATCGCCATTTAAATCTGTTTTCAAGTTAAGTGAGTTTGCGTAATAATTATCGTCAGAGCCACTTGTTTTTACAACAGCATTTGCAAATGAAAGGTATTTTGTACTTAGAATATCCCTTGCCGAAAGTCCGTCAATGTAAGGGTTATTACTTTCTATTTCAACGGTATTGTATGAGTAGTTTTCTCCTAAAGGTGTATAATATAGTATATCGATTTTTCCGTCATCATCATTATCTTTATATGCTACATATGGGTAATACTGACCCGTAGAAACAACATCAATTTGATTTCCTGTTGTAACATCATAGGCAATAATATTCTCTGAAAGCTCAACTTTGTTACCGTTTATATAAGCTCCTTTTTCATAATGAAGTGTAGAAGAAACCTTACTATAATTACTATCATTTTGAATTTTTTCGTTTAACAAATTGGCATCTTCTTGAGTTAAAATTTTAAATGTGTTAACTAATTCAGCATTAGTAACGTATTCTTGTAAGCCTTCTACTATGTCAATCTTATTTTCTACAGCTACATATTCACTACCTTCAAAAGTCACAGTATTTTCATCAATGTTAAAATCCGATGTACTAGAAGCAATTGAAGTTATATCATCAACAGTGATTGGCGAAATTTCAGTGTTTAAGTATACATCACCAGCAATAGAGGCAGCACTTGGGTTTTCCAAAGTAACATTAATCATATCGTTTGATGTATTGACTTCTTTTCCACCTAGAGTACTTTGTGAAGTGTTTTCAGGTAAAAATAAAAGAGAATTTGCACTACTTTGGAAAGCAGAATCAGATATTTTAACATCAGGGTTGGCAAAAGAAATTACTTGAGCCTTGTTAAGATCATAAAAAGCCCACTCCTCAACGTCTGTTACACTTGCTGGAACATATACGGACACGATTTCGTCATGATGACCGAAAGCTTGAGAGGCAATGCAAGTAACGGGCGCACCACCTAAGACACTGGGAACTATAACAGTTTCGTCTATTTTGTTAGAGTAATAAGTAATAGTTGAAGTTGTACCACTATCAGAAGTTATTAAATCGAAAGTCCAATCGCCTTCTTTTAAAGTCACTTTTGTTGAACTGCTAGCACCGGGTGGTGGACCCATTTCTTCTAGCATTTCCATTTCCGAGCCATTTTCCAAAGGTTCGGTATTGGCACTAACTTCTGTAATACATACAATGGAAAGTGCCAGAGAAGCAATACTAAGTATTAATCCTAAATTTAAACTAATGTTTTTTTTCACAAAAATCCTCCTTAATCGAATCTAAAAATATGATAAAAAATAAACAGTGTTGTAATGAGGTTATTATACAATTAAAAATTCGGATTGTATAATGCAAAATATAGATATTATGTAAAAATTACTAATTAATTTCGAATTAAAACTATATTTTATGGATTATTTACTATAATTTTATGTTTATTTACTTGTGCATTTTTAAATTTAAGCTAAGTATTAATAATTTTGGAGTTTTTTGATGTGATTATGTTAATGTTTTTTTTGATATATGCAACTGGAAACATTGCAAAACTAAAATTATGGCACATTGCAAAAGAAAAAGCAAATTTTCATGCTTTCGACAAACACATGAAATGGCATTGAGATGACATTTCCTTGGGTTTTGTCAAAAGCCACAAAGCCGTTGTTTTGCTATGAAAATGGATTTTTCTATAATTTGCAATGAAGCCAACTTATTTTCTTTATACTAAGATTTAACATAGATACATATATTTACATGAGGTGATTTTTTTGGCGATTAGAAATAAATTATTTGACTATCAAGTACAATATGCAATAACAAACAACAGACGAGAGATTATAGAAAAATACCTAAAAAGAAACTTAATATCTATATTGTTTAAATATAGTGGTGAAGTTTTAACTATACTTAATAGAATAGCCGTTATAGAAGTTATTGATGATGAATATGCAATTGCAACTTGTAACTATCGTGATTTTTTTAGAGTTGTAAATAGACTAAATATTGATGTTTATGAGCTTGTTTATCAGTCTATAATTTTCCAACAAGAAATTGAAACTAGCTTAGGGTTTGGAGATTATAAAAGTTATGTTTGCCTTGATGACTATGAAGAAACAGGAGAAAACACAATAGTTGGGGTAATTGATAGTGGTATTGATTACAAACATCAAGACTTTTTGAATGAGGATGGAACAACTAGGATAAAGTATATTTTGGATTTTTCTCTTGAGGGCAATGGAGTATACAATTTAAAAAGTGGTAGACTATACACGGAAGAAGACATAAACCTTGCTTTAAAAGATGATATTGACCTTGAACATATGGACACTGTTGGGCATGGAACGGCAGTTGTCTCTATTGCAGCAGGTAACACAGGTGTTGCCTATAAGGCTAATATTTGTGTTGTAAAACTAGGGGATACAAATATACGATCTCATGAAGTTATAAAGGGCTTATATTTTTTAAGAGAAGTTTCCAAACAGTTAAATATGCCCATTGCGATAAACTTGAGTTTAGGAGGGAACAACACAAGTCATAGTGGTTTGACTCTCTTTGAGGAAGTGATAAACAAATTTTCTATACTTATGAATACAGCTATTTGCGTAGCTTCTGGGAACGAGGGGGATGCACGTCATCATAGAATAGTTACAACTGATGATATAGTAAGTGTAGTTAGCAACTTAAAATCATTTAATCTTTACATGTTTATACCTAAAGATATGGAAATTGAGTTTAGACTTGTTTTTGATAATAATGTGGTATCGCAAAATTTTTCTCAAATAGAGGGTTCAATGCATTTTGTGGAGGAAAGTGTAACTTATTATGTTTCATATGGAGAGAATGAATTAGATTTATACAATACATTTGAAATACAAGTTGAATATAATGTTGCAAAAAATTCTATATTAGTTGTAAATATAATTGTGAAAAATGGTGAAGGCGAAATTCATATGTATATGCCAGTTATTGAAAGCGTGGGGGAAAACACCTACTTCGGAAATAGTTCTGTATACAACACTCTAACTTTTCCTTCAACTGCAAAAAATGTTATAACAGTTGGTGCATATGATTCTATTAACGAAAGTCCTGCAAGTTTTTCGGGACTGGGTTATACAGTTATTGGCGATGTAAAGCCAAATGTAGTTGCTCCAGGTGTACAAATTATAGCTGCAGATAGCTTGTATGGATACACCTATAAAACAGGAACAAGCTTTGCTGTACCGATTGTAACTGGTATTTGTTCTTTAATTATGCAAAATAATCGAGGCTTGACAGGGCTTGAGATAAAGGGGTTACTTGAAAAAACCACAATTAATATTGATAAAAACGAGTATCCGAATATTGCAATGGGATACGGCTCTGTATGTTATGAAGATTTAATTGAATTTATTAATTCTCCTAAGGAATATGTGGAATATTTAGTGAATAATAATGAGGTTGCTAAGAGTATAATAAATAATATTGAATATGATGTTAATGTAACTGGTAAAGTTTTTGGATATTTGATAGTTGAAATTGACACAAGATATTTGACGGATTTTCAAAATACATTATATGAAAGAGGTATAGAATTTGAAAAAGTGAAGATTTTATCACCAACAGCTATTTGTACTGTTGATTATATAGGTATTTCGAATATACGAGAAAATCAAAGCTTATATGGTGAGGGTGTTATAACGGCTTTTGTGGATAGTGGAGTTCTAGCAGGTATACCGATTTTTGAAGAAAGTGGCGAAACTAGAGTAGCAAGTATATATGATGTATCAGAAGATAGAGTTTATTTAAAAGATGAAATTGTAGAACTCTCTAAGGTAGATGAAAGTTTTTTGGATAATGAAGTTTTTGGTTATCATGGAACAAAGTGTTTCTCTATTTCATCAGGTAAAAACACAAACACTTTTAAAGGTATAGCTTCAAAATCCACAATGATATGTAGTAAAGTATCTGATACAAGCATAACAAATAAAAAAAGTAGTTTTGTAGAGGAATTGAGCGTTGGAGTATCATCGATTGATATTTTAAAAGGAATAGAATTTTTAATTAATGAAAAAGAAAGATTAAATATGCCTATGGTTATAGGTATACCATATGGAACAAATGAAGGTAGTCACAGGAAACTTGGGATTTTTGAAAATCTTTTACAGGAAATTGGAAAAAGTAATATAATAGTAACGCCCACAGGAAATGAAGGTAGAACAGGTAAACATGCAACAATTGATCTTGTTGTTAATAATAGAGAAATAGTATATTTTAATGTACAAAATAGCAGGACAAAAATATCACTTTATTGCAAAAAAGGTTCAAATTTAGTTTTAACCATTGGCAATAGAAACTATGAAGAAGTGTCAATAGCGTTGACAGAAAGTATAACGATTTTTAAAGAATTATTTGATTATAATGTTTATGTGAATTTTAATAATACCTATGATTATACAGAAGTAGAAATAGGTTTGGAGGGATATTTAAATGGATTTTGGTACTTGGAAATTACTCCTTTGAATATTTCAGGTAAATGTGAGATGTATCTACCTATAGCTGATTTTTCATCAGAAGATACTGTTTTTTATGAACCTAAAATTGTAGGTAGCATAACTGTACCTGGAACAGTACAAAGCCTTATAACAATAGGAGGATATGACTCTTTTAATGAGAGTTTATATAACGAAACTGGTGCAACGGATTCGTCGTTTAAAGATATTGATGTTGTTGCTCCAGCTGTAAATGTTTTAACATATTCAAAAAACGGTGAAGAACTTATGACAGGTACATCTATGTCGGTTGCACATACAGTTGGGTTAATTGCTCTACTTCTTGAAAATGATAGTAATATATCCAGTAAAGAAGTGAAAGAAATTTTGAGAAAAAATGCTATAAGAAATGATATTTATATTTATCCTAATAATTTTTATGGATATGGAATATTAAATTTACAAGAATGTCCATAAGATAAAATCTTGATGTTTAAGACTTTAAAGAGAGTAATACTAAAAAATTATTATTATTTTAAAAATATAGATGAAAGTGATGTATATATAAAAAGATGGAGAATTGTAACTTTATCCATCTTTTTGTTTTGATTAACTTTATGTGAAGTGTATTGCTATTAATGGTATTTTATGATAAAATACAAAAAATGGTGTTTCTTAGTATAAAGAACAATTGGAAAGGTAGGCTAATTTATGATTAGAGTTTTATTTGTTTGTCATGGTAATATTTGCCGTAGCCCTATGGCTGAATTTGTAATGAAAGATTATGTTGAAAAAATAGGCAAATCTAAGGATTTTCTTATTGAATCTGCCGGTACTAGTTCTGAAGAATTGGGTAATTCTGTTTATCCGCCTGTAAGAAAGTTGTTAGCTGAAAAGGGTATTATTACAGAGGGTAAAATTGCTAGGAAATTAAGAAAAGAAGATTATGATAAATATGATTATATAATAGGCATGGATATTGCAAATAGACGAAATATGTACCGTCTTTTTGGCGATGATAGTGAGAATAAAATTTCTCTTTTATTAGAATTTATAGGTAGTAAAGACGAAGTTGATGACCCTTGGTATACAGGTGCTTATGAAAGAACCTATGAAGAAGTTACACAGGGTACAAAAGCTATTTTAGAGAGTATATATAACGAAACCTTTGATTTATAGTTTAATTATACAGATTAGACAGGTTCTAATTGCAACATAGGTGGTTGACAGATTGTATTTTGCCGAAATTGGTGGGTTTAAGCTCTCACTTGAAGGTAAGGTAGTTGTCTTAGAAATTTTGTTAAAACATATTAGATTGAGTTTATAGAAATAAATATAAATTATATATGGAAAACAGGCGAAAAAAATTTGACATTTATACAATGAATTTGTTATTATAGTATACATAATATAAATTTTGTGTCGATATAGATTATGTATATTGAGATGAAATGGAAATAATAATTTAACAAATGGAATTGGAGAAGTAAAAGGTGGATAATATAAAAACAGAAAAAGGTAGCGATAAAAAAGGAATTAAAGAGACTATAAAAAAAATAAATCCGTTTTTTTATGTAGTCATAGCTTTAATTATAGTGCTTGGTATAGTGTATTTTTATTTTGTGAATTTTTATAGTGAGCATTTTTATAGTAAAACATCAGTTAATGGGTTTTCTATATCGAAGATGACTGCTGATGAGGCTGAAAACCAGTTGAATAATCAAGTGGAAAATTACACTTTGGAAATAACTGGTAGAAATCAAGATAAAGATTCGATAAGTGGTACTGAAATTGATTTACATAATGTATTTGACAAGAGTACAAGTGAGTTGTTAGAGGAGCAAAACCCATACATATGGCCTTTAAATGCTTTTAAAGAGCATGAATTGGAAACGGGTATACATTTAGATTACGATGAAGATAAGTTAGAAGGAAAAGTTGAAAATTTAGAATTCTTAAAAGAAGAAAATAATATTATGCCAGTTAATGCATATATATTAGATTTTAATGAAAATGGATATGAAATTTCTCCTGAAAGTAATGGTTCATTTGTTCGTGAAGAAGATTTGTATTCTGTTGTAAGTAAATCAATTGAAGACTTTACAGAAGTCGTAAATTTAGAAGAAGAAGATATATATGCTGATGCCGAAATTACATCTGAGTATCAACCATTAGTTGATGCGTGTAACAATGCTAATAAAATGGTTTCTTCAGAAATCATATATAATTTTGGTGGCTCTACGGAAATTTTAGATAAAGATAGAATTAGTAATTGGCTTAGTATAGATGAGGAATATAATGTAGTTTTAAATGAAGCATCTGTGAAAGAATATGTTGACTATCTTTCCTCAACTTATGATACTTTCGGTAGAAGTAGACAATTTAAAACAAGTTATGGCAGTGTGATAACTGTTGGTAGTGGTGACTATGGTTGGTGGATGAACAGATCACAAGAAACGTTTGAGCTTACGGAATTGATTAAAAATGGCGAAAAGTTAGAAAGAACACCTGTCTATTACCAAAAAGCAAGACAATATGGATATGATGATATTGGTAGCACATATGTGGAAGTGAATTTATCTAATCAACATTTATATTTTTATAAAAATGGTAGTTTGATTTTAGAAAGTGATTTTGTTTCTGGTAATGTTGAAGCGAATTGGAGTACGCCTACGGGAACATATTCTGTTAAATATAAAGATTATGATGCTGTTTTAGTTGGAGAAGATTATGAAACCCCTGTCGATTATTGGATGCCTTTTAATCAAGGTGTTGGTTTTCATGATGCAGCTTGGCGTGATGAATTTGGTGGAAATATATACATAAAAAATGGTTCACATGGTTGCATAAATATGCCTCCAGCAAATGCTGAAATTATGTTTAACAATATTGAAAGTGGTGTTCCTGTTATAGTTTATGGTGCACCAATTTACACAAATGATGAAGAAGAAACGGATGAGGAAGAAACAGAAGGTGACGAAACAGAAAATACTGAAGTTATAGAAGAAACAGAGGTTCCTGAAGTTATAGAAGAACCTGAGCCTCCTGAAGTTGTAGAGGTTCCTGAAGCTACAGAAGAAATAGAGGCTCCTGAAGTTATAGAAGAACCAGAAGTGCCTGATGTTATAGATGAAACAGAAGTACCTGAAGTCATAGAAGAAACTGAAACGCAACAAGAGCTTGAAGTGGATACAGGTGAGCCAACGGATTAATAGGGTAGTTAATTAAAAAAAAGTGAGGTATAACCTTGCTTTTTTATTTTTTTTACAAACTTTTTACAAGTAATTTTCTTTGTTAAATTATGTATATTTACATAGTGTTTTAAAATATATAATTTTTTTTTCAAAAAACTTTAAAAAAAGTGTTGACAAAGGAGATAATACTTGATATTATAAATCTTGTCCTTGAGAATAAGAGGGCGATTAAAAACAGATTAACATTGAAAATTAAATATAGACGAAAACAACAAAACAACTCGGAAAATTCAAAAGAATTTCAGAAAGTAGAAGTTTCGAACTACTATAAAAAAAAGAAACAAAAAGAAACAAAGGCAAGTCAGATTGTCTGAGTGGATACAAACTATAAACGAGAGTTTGATCCTGGCTCAGGATGAACGCTGGCGGCGTGCCTAACACATGCTAGTCGAACGGAGGATATAGAAAACTTGTTTTTTATATCTTTAGTGGCGGACGGCTGAGTAACACGTGGATAACCTACCCTTAACACAGGGATAACACTTAGAAATAGGTGCTAATACCTGATAAGCTTACGCTATCGCATGATAAAGTAAGAAAAGAATATAATTGGTAAAGGATGGGTCC
>JBKEBX010000001.1:0-8195 GCA_047973385.1 Lachnospirales bacterium
AATGGAGGTCTACCATTTTTAATATTGTAATAAACCTCGCTATCATCTATGGCATGAAGCGTTTTAATATCAACTGTTGTAGCACCATCTTTATCAGGTGTAATTTTTGATACAGTACCGTCAGCAAAACGGTAAGTGTATGTACCTCTTTCTTTTAAAGGGGTCTTTTTGAATTTCATAGTGTTTCCTCCTTGGATTAATGGAGGAAACACTAGTGCATAGCATAAAAAGGGAATAGCTGACCAGCCCACATGAATTCCTCCATGTTGGTTTTGATCAGCCATTTCACCTACTGAATTATATTTAATTGTGACTACAAACAAGTCTGTGAAATGCACTCGCGTCCGAGTAGGCTTGTTTGTATGATGTTATTTTATCAAGTATATAATATTAAGTAAATTTGCTTACATTATCACTTACTATCAAAGAGTTTTCTGTTCTACACTAACTTGAAATATTCGTAAATATGTGATAAAATTATATTATCACATACTAATCTGCTTACGATTTAGTAAAAAAATAAGACCTTCTTTTTTAGAAAGTCTTTTAAATATCATGAAAGAGGTATTATCATGTTGGAATCTAATAATGTTTCAAATATAATAAATGAAGATTTTTATTTGAAATCATATAAATGCACTTTTAATATAAGTGAACTAGAAGAGTTAAATGGAGATATAAAAAAATCACTTACTGTAACACCTACAAAAAGTGAACCAATATACTATGCTTTCAGTGGCAGTAACGGGTTATGCCGAACTAGGGAGTATGGTGGGCTAGAAAATGACAATTTACTACAAAAAATTATGGCTTTATCTAATAATGATGCAAAACATACATTAGAATTTTTTGAAAATAATGGTTTTCTTTTCCCTGTAGATTTAGATAAAGATACAGCTATTGATATGAACGATATGGTAGAAATTATAAATAGAGTAAAAGCAACTGCATTACTACTAAATGCACTTGAAACTGATATTTTAAATTATGATTCTATTTTACATTACACGCTGTTTTTACTTTTAGGAATACAAGTTCAGATTAGACTTTCAGAGAAAATGGCTTATACTTCATCACCTTCTGCACTTCATAATATTCTCTCAGGAATCAGCACATCTCATAACATTCATCATGAAACTATTGAGATTGATGACTCAGATTATTTTGTTATAAAAGATACAGTCTATCCTCAAAGTTTCAACTTTAGTGTGGATGAATATAATGATATATCTAATGGTGAAACATTTATTTTCAATTATCCGGGTATTAAAAATATATTATATCGTCAATTAACAAATGCATATTTGACATCAACGCAGTCTAATAATCAACGAAGAATAATTGATTTTCTATTTCACTTCATGCATAATGCAGGAGTTATAAAAACTGTCACTTTCGATGGTGGTATTGATTTTTATAAAAATGAAATAGACATTAACTTAGATACCCATATGCAAAAATCATTAATAAGTATTGCTAAAATAACGCTGTCCCAAGAAATCAATTATAATATCCGCAGAATGAAACCCATATATAACCCAAATAAACTTGAACCTATGTGGAAGGCACCTAGTCTTTTAGTGGCTCTATATTTCTCTATTTTCTTCATGAAACCCTCAACAGAAATATATAAAAAATGTGCAAATCCATCTTGTACAAAGTATTTCACTGTAAAAACAACAAATACTAGAAAGAAATATTGTTGCGGCCATTGTAGAGGGGCAAGTAATTCTCGTGATCACAGAAAACGCAATAAAAATACAAAATAAACAAATAAAACCACTGTCTTTTCGAATTCGACAGTGGTTTTATTTGTTTATTTTGTATTTTTAATAAGTGCCTCTTCTATAGCCTTGGCCATTTGTTTTATTTTTGACTTACTTGAACCAGTATAATTTGTCATAATAAATCTAATATCAACTACAACACCTTGAACTCGTTCATAATCATAGTTATTATGTTTCCATTCACTCGTAGCTTCACCAATGTTTAAAAAATAAGTATTATTTGAATCAAATGGATTTAATTCCTTATTAAAAGGCATTATAAAGGCATTGTAAATTGGATTTTCACCGTATTTATCTTTTAACTCATCATTGCCATGTATGTATTCTGCATAAGTAATTTGCTTATTAATAGAAGTTGATTCAGGAAGATGTTTTGGTTTTCCTGTTACTCCATATCTATAGTATTTAGAGTCTAAAACATATATCTTATTATTGCACATCATTATGCTATCTGGCTCCAAAGCATGATTAGTTCTATCTGTAGCAAATTTAAGATTCCAATTTGTTCGAGGAAAGAAATCTTCTTTTTCAGTCACTCCAAAAATTTCATCAATTAGTTTTTCCCACACATATTCAAATCTATCTGTCCCAAAGTAATATTGTTTATCATCATGTTCAGCATCTAAATATTCAAGCATTCCTTTCATGTCATTAAAAAGTTTTTTGTCATCTGTATTGAAAGTTGATGCTATTTTTGTATTTAGAAGCTGAATAAATCTCTGCGTATCTTTTTGTATGTGTGGGTCTGGTGGCAAATGAGGAGTAAAAAGCCACCCTAATGTAACAAAAGCCTCATAAACACAAAATTTATGTATTTGAGTTATCAAATTATTTTCGTTGGTTGCAGATTGTGTAACAGTGTAATCAGCAAAAAATGGTGTGCCATCTTCTTGATAAAAAGCTACATTCTTTTTTAATGAAGTTGACCAATCGATTCTACCACGATCAGCTTTCTTTCTTATAGGTTCTTTTTCTGTGTAATAGCAATCCTTATCTAAATATTCTCTAATAATATTCATATAAGCGTTTACGGGAAAATTAACCGAATGCGGAGTCTCAAACTTTTGCATGGCCAAGACTCTATCCTTTGATTCATTGAAAACAGAAATGATATCGATTAATTGGAGAATATCATTTCTAATATCATCTTCTTCCTCCGGCAATCTGTACCCCATAGGGAAAAAGACTCTCTGCATATCACCATCAACTTTTACACCTACAAATCTATCACCATCACCATTTTCATTTATATGACACAGCGCTTTTAATCTTGGTTCTTTCATTATAGTTTCCCCTCCAATTATTCTTCATCTTCAGAAACTATATTATCGCCTTCACCAACACCATCAATAATCATACTTTTCAAATTTTTATTAAATACCCTAAACCTATCAGGTCCAGTTGTACTCATAAAACCGTCGATAATCATTTCTAGACTTTTATATTTTTTGTTATCAAAAGTATCTGCGTGTGAGAATTTGAAAGCATCATCCCATAAATATTTTAAAACTTTCTCTGCAAAACGAGAGTTATGGTGTTCTGCTCGTTTTTGTTCTATCGGACTAGTATTAGGAATATCAACCAGTGATAAATCATCAGCACTTACAAAGTAAGCTCCTAAGCGCTTATCCTCTGAAGACATGATGTTATTTTTTCGTAGTATCTCTTCATTAATTGCCTCGCAGAATTGTCTCCAAGAAATCCTTGTATCTAGGATTGTGTTTTCTGCAAATTTATGGTTTTTGAAAGAGTTAGGAATCATACGCATAATCCATCTTCTTTGAAAGGCAGTGTCTAAAGTAAATACATTTTGGTCTGACGTATTCATTGTTCCAACAATTGATAGATTAGATGGTATTCTTATTTTTCTATCTTCATCACCATAGACTACTCCTGCTACATTAGCATTAGTAATTCCATATTCACTTGTACATTTTCTAAGTAACACATTATACTCAGAAGTTTTATCCTCATCAACTCTATCTAATAGTTGAAAAATCTCTCCGAAGATTGCGGGTGCATTACCTCTATTAATTTCTTCAATAACAAGATAGTATGCATTGGTTGGATCTTGATATGCCCTTTTAAGAATTTTTGTAAAAGGACCCGGTGTGAATTCATACCTTACTTTTTCAGTTCCGTCTTCACCTTTTACAACCTTAGGTAATATTTGTCCAACAAAATCAGAATACATATAGTCAGGGTGGAAAACTAGACGCTCCATAAGTTTTTCATTTTCACAGTATTCATGCTCGATAGTCCAACTTTTACCTGAACCGGGAACACCATAAAGAAGGATGTTTTCTCCTGTAGTAAGACGTTTTGACTCATCAACTAAAGAAATATCTTGATTATTTAATGTTTTTGTGATGCTATCTATTTTCTCATGAACATTACATCTTCTAGTTACATAATCTGCGTACTTTTTCTTATCCTTAGCCATTTCTATTGCATATTGTTGCTCTATAGACTGATATTCTAAATTACAAGCCGTTAATAAAGCATCACATCTATCTTTCCATTTAAGAGATAAAGAAAAATTATCTTTGTCAATATATTCAAAAATATCAGTAGAAATTAAATAATTAAAAATCATATTCCCTTGTTCTACAGCTTTACTTATAGGCAATGTTTCCACGATTAAACTTTTAGGAATCTTATTTTCTAGAACTCCTTCAATTTTAGCTTTTTTTAAAATTTCAAATAAAAAATGATGATACTTAATTTCTCCATTTACATCATAGTAGGTAAATAAATTAGTAAATACAACTCCAATATATTCAGAAACAGTAATATTATAATTTGCAACCTCTACGGCTAATGGATTAAGAGTGAAGTCACTGTCTTGCCAAATCCCCATTTCATATCCCATTGTATAGTGACTTTCAAATTGATCTATAATATCTCGATCACCTTGACCGTAGCTTCCTGCACCACTATTACTACCTTTAACATTTTCCCTAAATAATTCATATGCACTTTTCAGCCTTAATGCAACTTCCTCTTTCTTATCAGTTGTCTTTTTTACATTATATGTTGCCATAATAAAAGACATTAAAGAGTCTGCTTTATTTGTACGTATAAGGGCATCAAATTTCGCGTCACTTCTTGAGTCAATAATTGCCATATATATATTCGCCTCCTATTTATAAGTTTTTCTTGTTTCTATTATCTATCTTATCTAAATATTGTAAAAAAACATTTATGGCCAACGATAATCTTCTTGCGAATTCAGGTGGAACTGCATTTCCTATCATTTTATACTGATTACCTCTAGTTGATAAAAAGTCAAAATCATCTGGAAAAGACTGTAATCTAGCTGCTTCTCTTACTGTTATCGTTCTTTTTTGTTTTGGGTCATAGTGAATAAATCTCAAACCATCTTTATGCAAATGTGCTGTAATGGTTGTGCTAGGCTGATTTCGTCGTAACACATGATACTTATGAACTTTCGAATTCCCACCTGTAGCATTGTTATAAATCTCGTTTAATTTTTCAGCATTCTGTAATTCATTTTTTCCACTCTCTATATCTGCAGTGAGTAAACCAAAAATTTCTATATCTCTTTTGTTTTGAAATCTTGAGATATGTCCCCATGAACAATCTAGTTTTGGTACAGTATAGGATTGTTTACCTATTCCTTTTATCTGTACGGGCTCTTGAAGAGGCGTTATGCTTGGTAAATCACCTATAGCATCTTCTACAGTTATTTTCTTTTTACCTTTATAATTTGGGAGTATCTTATCATAGAATTCAGCTAAAAACTGTTGGCACTCTTCATATGAATTCCCATTTTTCTTTAGACCTACTAAAATAACTCTTTTTCTATTTTGAGGGACTGCATATTCACTTATATCTATTAGTGCGTGTTTTCTGATATCCTCAATTATTTCATAACCTATTTTTTGAACATCCTGTTTGATTAACTCAACAATAGGCGTTCCATCTGGCATCGCCGATAGCATTCCCGGTACATTTTCAAACACAAACAATTCTGGTTGATATCTTTCTACAGTTTTAAGATAATATTCAAATAAATAATTTCTATAATCGTATTTCATTCCATGTTCATCTTTAGTTCTACCAGCTTGCGAATACGCTTGACAAGGAGGACCTCCTATGATCAAATCTGTCTTTTTTCCAATATAATAATCTAATCCTTTTGATTTGCCATATTTCACATCGTCAAATCCGGAATATAGTTCATCAGTTCTTTGCATATCAAACCAGATTGTTGTTTCTTCTGCATCTTTAATATTCCATTTTGTTTTCAAGCGATGTCTTAAAGTTTCTACAGGAGCTTTTTCCCATTCTACTGATGCTTGTGGTTCGTATAATTTAGATTGCATAAAACCTTCTAATAATCCACCTGCTCCTGAAAACAGATCCACAACTTTAATCTTCTTCATTGTCTAATAACTCCTTTACTTTTATGGCCACAGCCTTACCTAAAATAGGAGGGACTGCATTACCTACTTGTTTATATTGTTCTTGTTTGTTGCCATAAAAAATAAAATTGTCTGGAAAAGATTGCAGTCTAGCAGCCTCTCTTACAGTAGGGATTCGATTCCACTTATAGTGAAAGTGTGTTCTATGTCCAGTATCAATTGTTCTTGATGGTTTGTTACTATCATAACGTGTCAAAGCTTCATTGTATTTAAAGACTCTTTTATCCAATTCTTCTGTTGGAAGAGCCTTGTAGTTTTTTCCTTCCGGTACTAATGAAATTAATCTAATAGTTTCTTCTGCATGTTTAGTTGGAGTATGATTCTGAATATTTTTCGAATCCTTTCTCATGTATCTCACGTACTCATTTTGTGGCTCATTCGTATATTCAAAAATTTGATTTAGCGAATAATTATCATTATCTTCTAAAGAAGGTAGATCTGATATTGCATCTCCACAAGTCACATATTCATTTTCAGTTAAATCAGGAATAGGATATTCATATTTACCTTTAATCCTATCATTTAAAGTCATAACAAAGAATACTCTTTTTCGAATTTGAGGGACACCATAGTCAGGTGCATACAATACACGTGGTTCACTTACTGTATAACCTATTTGTTCAAAGTCTTCTTTAACACGTTTTGCTCCCGCACCATTATATAGAGTAAGCATCCCCGGTACGTTTTCTAAAATAACCACCCGTGGTTTAATCAATTTTGCTGTTTTAACCATAGCAGAATACAAAACATTTCTTTTATCAAATTCCTCTCTTTTCCCCGCTAAACTAAAACCTTGACACGGTGGACCTCCAACAAGAACATCTAACTTGATATCTCTTGATTTTAAATACTCATGTATTTTATTTATATTATCATGGTTAAATAAATCTAATTCCATTGCCTCAGCATTTCCATGATTTTCTTTAAAAGTTTTCAATGCAGCTATATCAAAATCCACACCTAAAACAACATTAAATCCAGCGTCCATGAAACCTCTGGATAATCCTCCTGCCCCTGAGAATAAATCCACAACATTATAGGTATGTTCTGATATATTTGATACATTCGATAATTTTGCATTAACTCCGTATTCAAGACATTCTCTAACTCTTTCTTGGATTGTTTTTCCAGTGAAGTTATTATCTACTTTATCATATATTTCTTCAGGTATTTTAATCTTCATTTCTTTACCAACTATCGCTGTTCTCCCAGCGTTAGGCCGTTTTCCACCTCGTGCCATTACTATCTCCTTTTGAATAAAGTTGCTTTTTTCAACCTTATTATTATAGCAAATCAATCAAGAAAAATCAATAGTTTTTTTGATTAAAGCACCTTTATTCAAATAAATTTTACAATTCAATATTCATACTAAAATTAGTAAAAGTATACTCTGAAATTAATTCTCAAACGATTACTGCAATCTCAAATGATTACCCTAATACATTTGAGATTGCTATTTTTTTATCTTATTTGAATACAGTAATTTTATTTTCTAGCATAAAAAAAAGAACTTGCAAGGTTCACTCTCAAACCTAAAAAATTCAAATAACAATTCTATCTCCACAACCTATTCAGTTTCTAACCTGTCAACTCAACTATCAGATAACAAGTTTTAGATATGCTCCGATAAAACTGTAAAACAAGAAAATCCGAGAGATGGATTTTAACCTCTAACCCTCGGAAATCTCCATATTTCAAGCATTTTTACACACTTACTTCTCTAACCCTTGACATCAACACGACACACTCAACGTGATAAGTCCTTGGGAACAAATCCTGTACTGCCAAAGTTTCCACCCTATACCCACCTTCTTCAAACACCTTTAGGTCACGCACTAAGCTCGTTGGCTTACATGAAACATAAATTATTTTATCTACACCATAATTCATGATTTTCTTTAGTGCTTTGGGGTGAATACCATCTCTTGGAGGGTCTAGTATAATAAAATCTGGTTTATCT
>JBKEBX010000026.1:0-1556 GCA_047973385.1 Lachnospirales bacterium
CACTTGAAGGACTTCCAATTGATATTAAAGTAGTAGATGCAAAAGATTTATTCTTATCTAAACTTGCGGGAGTAAATGATCCAGAACAAAAACGTAAGATTATTGGAAACTTATTTGTGGAAGTATTTGACAAAGAAAAAGCCGAGCTTAAAAATGCGAAGTTTTTAGCTCAAGGTACATTATATACTGATGTAATTGAAAGTGGTACTGATACTGCTCAAACAATCAAATCACACCACAACGTAGGTGGATTACCTGAAGAGATGGAATTTGAATTGCTAGAGCCTTTAAATACATTGGTTAAAGATGAAGTACGTAAACTTGGACTTGATCTTGGACTTAGTGATGAATTAGTATATCGTCAACCAGTCCCAGGTCCAGGGCTTGCATTTCGTATTGTAGGAGATATTACTGAAGACAAATTAGAAGTAGTACGTGAAAGTGATTATAACTTTAAAGAAATCCTAATTAAGCATGGATTATATAGTATAATTTGGCAATCATTTACCTTACTTACTAATACTAAAACAGTAGGTGTAATAGGTGATGAACGTAGTTATGAGTACGTATTAGCACTTAGAGCAATTACTTCCATTGATGGAATGACAGCAAGAGCTGCTATGATACCAATGGAAGTATTAGTAGAAGCCTCAACTGAAATTACAAACAGAGTAAGAAAAATAAATCGCGTTGTTTACGATATTACAAACAAACCACCGTCAACAATTGAGTGGGAATAAAATCCGGCATATGCTGGATTTTTCTTTTTTGCTTAAAAACAAACTTGTATAAGTGGCACAACTAAACTAAATGTGATAGAAAAGAAAGTTTGAATACTTATAAACTCGATATTAACTACAATTATTTATTAGAAATCAGTTAACCAAGTTCAACTAAAGAAAAAATATTATCTAATTAGCAACTATATAGGTAGTAAAAGCTATATTAAACTATTAATGAAAAAGAATGTTTTTAATAGTTGTTTATCTATTTATAAGAAAAAATGGCATTATGTTGATAATAATGAAAATAAATAAACAAATACCATGATTTGTAAATAAAATGTGACGTAAAATACAAATAAAACACTTTGAAAAAAAGCAATGTAGCACAAAAAAGTGTGATATACTTTTATATTAAAAGCGGAGGAATTATGAATAAAATATTATTTTTAATTATCTCATTTTCACTAGTGTTATCTGGGTGTGGAAGTAAGGTAGAAGAGGTAACAGCAGGCACGGAAGGAGCTATCGGTACAGCACTGGAGTATGAAGAGTTTACAATTAAATTAGATGATTCATATTATACTAATTTTCCACACGATGGAATTGATTTAAACTTTGATCGCTATTTAGCAGCAGATTTTACTATTACAAATAGTGGTGATGCACCTACGGTTGCAAAAACTTTAACGAACTTTACTGTAACTGATAACAATAATAACTTATCGCGAGTTATGATTGATGAAAATAGAAAGAAGTTTAGTAGTAATTTAAACAGCGGAGATAGTTTTGATATCACATTAGTGTTCCCAGTTAATGACGCTAACGAATATA
>JBKEBX010000052.1:0-6659 GCA_047973385.1 Lachnospirales bacterium
CTCTAAGGGTTATTTACGAATTAAGTAAAGTTGATGCAATACGATTTGGTGAATTAAAAAAAAATATTGATAATATTACAAATACTATGTTAACTTCTACATTACGAAATTTAGAAGAAAATAAAATAGTGAATAGGGTTCAATATAATGAAATACCACCACATGTAGAATATTCTCTTACTGATATAGGTAGAGATATGTATCCAATTTTTATAGAAATGGTAAATTGGAGTGTAAGACATATGTAAATATGTGGATAGACGTGGTGTTTAGGGTAGAAGTCATAGCCATTAGGTTGGGTGTTGAAGATAGATTTAGTATAGAATAGATGTTGGATAATATGAGTAAAAAAAAGATATGCTGTTGAATCAAAAATGATTACATAGAATTAAAAGGGTGGGTGAAAATAGTATGAATGCAAAAGAAGGATTAATTACTAGACTTTTAGAAGGTTCAGATAAAAAATTTATTATTCCTGTTTATCAAAGACCATATAGTTGGAAAAAAGAGAATTGTGCATTGTTATTTCAAGATTTAATGTCTACTTATCAAAAGGGGTATGATAAACATTTTTTTGGTGGGATAGTTTATGTTGCAAATGATATTGGTGGTGTTAAAGAGCATATTATAATTGATGGACAACAACGTATAACTACAGTATCAATTCTATTATTGGCCATTAGAAATTGTATTATAGAAAATAATATTGAAGTCGATATAAACACAAAGAAGATTACAAATGCTTTTTTATCAGATGAGTATGCTGAAGAGAACAAAAAATTAAAATTGAAACTTGTACAAGGCGATGATGAGGCTTATAGTAAACTGATGGATTGTCAAGTTCCGATAGAGGATAATTTTGTTACGGCTAATTATAACTTTTTTTATCATAAAATTGAAGAACTATCTTCAGTAGAATTGAAGGGTTTGTATGATTCTGTAATGAAATTAGAAGTTGTAAACATTAGTCTAGAACTTGTTACGGGAGATGATCCACAATTGATTTTTGAAAGCTTGAATTCTACTGGGGTTAGTTTAGATGAAGCTGATAAAATAAGGAATTTTGTTTTAATGAATATGAAAGCAAAAGAACAAGAAAAATTCTATAAGAAGTACTGGGAAGAACTTGAGAAGAAAGTTCTAAGAACTGATATTAACAAATTTATCAGATATTACCTGGCAACTAAAACTGATGAGTTAGCTAACGAGAAAAAACTGTATTTCGAGTTTAAGCATTATAAGGATAAGAATAAAATAGATACTGAAGATTTGTTAAAGGATATGTTAATATATGCAAATTGGTACAACACAATTAAAAATGCTAGTTCTAGTGATAAAGGCTATGGAACTGTTCTGCATAGATTAAATAAACTTGAAGTAAATTCTTGTATACCTCTACTATTTAACGTCATGAAGGCACATGCTGATGGCTTAATAAATGAAGATGAATTAGAAAAATCATTTTTAATAATAGAGAATTATATTGTCAGAAGAATTGTTTGTGGACTAACCACAAATCAGTTAAACAAAGTTTTTGTATCTTTGGGTGCTGAAATAAGAAAATATATGGAAAAAGATGGTGTTACATATTTCTCAGCATTTTCTTATTCTATCTTAAGTAAATCTGGTAAGAGTAGGTTTCCTAATAATCATGATTTTTCTGATAAATTTTTAGTTTATGAATTATACAATGCAAAACCAGCAAAAAGAAAATATCTTTTAGAACGTCTTGAAAATTATGGTACAAAAGAAAAAATTGCAGTTGAAGAACAAATTGATAATGGAACACTAACGATAGAACATATAATGCCCCAAAGTATTAATGAAGAATGGAAGAAGTCACTTGGAGATACTTGGGAATTAATACATACTAAATATAAAGATACAATTGGAAATTTGACATTAACAGCATATAATAGCGATTATAGTAACTTTTCTTTTAATAAAAAGAGAGATATGCAAGAAAAGGGATTTGCTTTTAGTAAATTAGATTTGAATAAATCTCTTAAAAATTATGATGAATGGAATGAAGATGCAATTAAAAATAGAGCAAATGAACTATATAAGATCGCTGAAGAAATATGGTGGTTACCTAAAACTGATTATTCGCCAGATGTAAATGAACAATGGATTTATTGGGAAGAAGAATTCGAATATACTAATATGACTATTACAAAAATAAAATTTATTGGAGATGAAATAGGTACAGATAATGTTACAGATGCTTATAGAAAAATTAATAAAAATTTATATGATATGGATTCAGTAACATATTTGAGTGATAGAAATAAAGGCGTAAGTACAGATAGTAGTAATTTTCGCAGTCCCTATGAAATAGTAAGTGGAATTTATATTGAATCTAATTTATCGTCATCAGTTAAAATAAATGAAATCCGCAAAATTGCTAAAATCTATGAACTTGAGCCTAATGACATACAATTTTTAGTAAAAATGAAAAAATTAAAAACGCATATTTAGATATTATATCCCTTTAATAATTGTTCATATTGCGTATATAAATATAGTTACATGTGGTATAGAATAGTTGAAATACATTGAAATAATTATATACTATCGTTTCTAGATATAGTGTTTAGAAAAAATGTTGAAAAATTAAATAACAACAGCCACTACATTGTCTAAGTAGGGCTGTTGTTGTGTCTAGATATTAATTTTAACACTAACTCCTGATTTGAACATTACTTCAAAACAATCATCAAACACAATTATTTTCTGTATAAGACGTCTTACTAACTTTTCATCAAAGACTTGAATATCTGTAGATTGTTTTGATATAAAATCTTACAAATCATGAATTCTAGTTATCTTATCATTTCTAACTAAGGTATCTGATTCAGCCTTAGTCTTAAGTTCTCTTAAATGTAATATTTCATTTGCTATCTTGGCGTATGCTTTTTTATCATGAACTTTATTAACTAGCTTTTGCTGTAGGGTGTCTAGCTTTTCATCAATACCTTCAATAGACGTTACGTCTGAAAGTTTAACTGCTTCCACTATGTTTTCTTGCAAGGTTTTTATAAAATTATCTTTATTTACAAAGATTTGATTTATAGCTTTTAGATATATTTCTTCTAAAATCGCTTCATTTACTGTTCTTGCATTGCAAGGCTCTTTAATGCCTGTACTTTCTAGTCGACTTAAGCATCGCCAAAATACGATTTGTGAAAAGCAGTGGTTGGAGCTGAAATTTCGCTTTTTACCATTTTTACTGATATGCACAACTCTCCTTTTTACAAGTTCCTCTTGCGCCATCATGTAAATATCTTTTGGGATAATGGCAGGGTGATTATCTTCTACATAATATTGTGTTATACGGCGAATTATTTTAACCTTCAAAAGTCAGGATGCAGAGCTTATACCAGTGGCATTTTTCAGATCTTGTTTATTCATGTTTTTATCAATTAACATTTTCCAAAGTTTGTTGTAGCAAATCCTGAGCATTCTGCCATCTCCTTTATCGGATTTTCTTTCTAATTACTATATACATCATGTAAAAAGCCATAGCGGCTTTCTTTATATTTACTTTCATACTTGCCTTGTGTAAATTCAATAACCTTAGCACCACTAGATTGATAATCTAGTTCTGGGAGATCTTTTGTGTTTTCTACAACTATCATCTGTCCTTCGGATTGATTGTCAATAAAGTATTGTAATAGGGCGGTTCTCATGCTTGTAGGGGCATTATCATCAACACCTTGATCCAAACCGAGTAATGGTGTATCCACCACAAAAATTCTTGGTTTGTGTACGGCAACTTCGTGTAAATACGGCCTAAATGTTAACCCCACAATTGTATTGATAAATGCCCAGTAGCCTTTACCATGACTATCTCCCTTTGGATAGCCGTTTATTTCTAAATCAAAGGTACCCATGTTGAAATGAGCTGTATTAAAGTTCTCGTATTTGCAATCAACTAGAATTGAATATGCTATTTTATCTATACGGTCATTGAAATCAACAGGGTAATGTTCTTTTGGTTTAAATTTTGATTTTTCTGAACTATCATTTTCTTGTTTTTGCAACTCAGTTATCCATTCTTGAGAAACACTTTGCAATACAGATGATTCTTGCTGTAATTGTACATAAGTGCGATATTGCTGAATTCCTTCTCTAAGTTTATTAGATTGAGGAGTAAGTTCAGTTTCGATTAGTTTATCAATCTCAGATCTTTGATTTTCAAGATAGCTAATTTTCCCACGAATTTCATTTAATGATGAAACGACATCTTCTTCACTCTCAGACAAGCCCTGTAATTGTGCAATTATATGATTCAGCTCAGCTCTTGATGCTTCAATATAAGATTTTCTATCTGCTGGTTGTATAATACCCTCACAAAAAGGGCATTTCTTATTTTTATCGACAGAATGTAAGTGTGCCTCGCCATCCACAATAAATGAAAGCCTTTTAATGTCAGCTATATATTGGCTTTTCAGCGATTGAAAGTGAGAATAAGTAACTTGGTTTTCTGCCTCTATCTCCTTTAAGTCTAGCAAAGTTCCTAATAAATCCTTACTTTCTTCTGTGGCTGCAGCGATAGCGACTTCTGTTTCAGAGAGACTGTCAATTAATTTTTGGATTTCCTCTTCGACGTCTAAATCACTATAGTCTGATAATGCTTTTTGTAGCTCTTCTCGTTTTTTAGACATCTGCGAAATTCTACCGTTTACAAATTGGCGAACAGCATCTTTTTTAGCTTTACTTATGTCATCTTTATCATGTTCCTCCATATCTGGGAACTCATTTCCCGTGAGAAGATATAGAAGGGATGCAAAAAAATAAGGATTCTGTGTAGGCGTTGAAGGTAAAAGTACCGATTTTGGATTTTCAATATCTTGTTCTTTTAGCCAAAACAATCCCATAAGAGTTTTCCATGAGAGGCGTTGTCTAGCAAAATCCTGATTTTTTATTATCATTGGCAGTTTTTTAATGCCAATCAATTTAAGCCAAAGTTCATTTAAAACAGGATTTTTATTCCCGTTACTCTTATATTTAACGTCATAGTCACCACCATCAATTGAGTTAATTTGGCTGACCACGTTTACTATATTTTTTCCAACTACCCGAGACAGATGAATAGTGCCTTCTGGGGCGTTAATATCTAGGCAGACGTTATCATATCCTGTTTGTTCCTTTTCAAAAGGCTTTTCAATTACCCCCATAGCAAACTGTATGCATTTTAATACGCAAGTCTTTCCAGAATCGGAAACTCCACAAATGATATTTAATCCTTTATCAAAAGTTATAATAGCAGGGGACTTCCCTGTGCCGGTTGCTGTGACTTTAGAAATATAAAACGCCATACAGGGACAAAACGTGGATAATAGCAAAGAAGATACAACAAATAACAATAATAAAAGCGAATTTGTAAGTGATAAGTTTTCAAGGGGAGAAGCAACACTTGAAGAACACCAAGCTGAAGTATTAAGACTTGTAAATAACGAAAGAGAAAAAGCAGGAGTACCACCACTTGAAGCCGACCCATTGCTTATGGAGATAGCACAACTAAAGGCAGAAGAAATGGAAGACTTAGATTATTTTGGACATGAATCACCGAATTATGGATCACCGACAGCGTTTGCAAAAAACTACGGATATTCTGGTGGAGTAGGTGAGAATATTTTGAAAGGAAGTTACACACCGAGCTCAGTAGTAGGAATGTTAATGAAGTCAGAAGCACATAAAGAAAATATGTTAAATCCTAATTACAAATATTTAGGAGTAGGTAGAGCAGGTGAACATGGTGGAAAACTAAGATTAGGAGTACAAATGTTCAGTTATTAAAAAGCTAAAAATAGAGTTTATGAAAATAGCACTTATTAATTATGAAAAATTAATGAGTGTTATTTTTATTGAAAAATGGAGGTAAACATATGTTTAAGAAAATGTTTTGTATGTTGTTAGCGATGATAACAATATTTACTACAGTATCTGTTCAAGGAGCAGAAGTCGGTGATAAAGTAACAGTAAAAACAGATAATACAATGGTACAGTATGGTTTGTACGTTGGCAGTCCAATAGGTACAGCTATGGATTATATTGTTGATGAAAATGGAGAAAAATCTTATGCTTATTGCATAGATCACAGCAAACAAGGAGTTTCAGAAGTTGGTGTTTATGATGTTACACTTCAACCTTATGATAATGTAGTAGTTGAAGGTATGTTAGTTAATGGATTTCCAAATAAAAACTATGGTTTAACAGAAAAACAATCTTTTTATGCGACGAAGATGGCAATTGTAACATATTTAGAAGGTTGGGATATAACAAAGTGGGTGGGTACTGGTGGAAATAGTGCTATGATTGCAGCTATGCAACAAATTTATTGGGATGGTAAAGCATACACTAGACCAGAAGCAACAAGTGAATTTAAGTTTGAACAAACAGGTTTTGAAGAATTCAATACCGATGATGAACAATATACTTACAAAATCGTTTCAGACACAACAACTGATATTACAATCAACCTAACAGGCGATGTACCAACAGGAACTAAAATCAATGGTACGACAACAAACACAGCGACAATTAAAACAAACGAAGAATTCACAATAAGCTACACAAAGCCAAAGGGTGATTATACAAAAAGTTTTAAAATTGTTGTTGATGGTGAAGGAAAAGGTACTAACGTAGTTCTCGGC